>JAZLCJ010000014.1:0-125458 GCA_045614185.1 Christensenellaceae bacterium
GTTGTAAGGAAAACTTTTTAGATATGGCAACTAAATATATGCAAATATATTTTCTCGGTGTACCACTCGTATTGCTTTATCACTTTACGTCGTCAGTAATGCGTGCAGTAGGTGACACGGTTAGGCCGTTCATATTTTTAGTAATAGGTGGCGTGCTCAATATTTTTCTTAATATTTTTCTTATTTTTGTTTTAGGTAAGGACGTTGAAGCCGTTGCGATTGCAACCGTTTCATCTCAAGCGGTTTCAGCGATATTGTGTATAGTAGTTCTTTTGAAGGGCAAAGGTTTTGCAAGAATAAACGTTAAGTGCTTAAAAATTGATAAGCGTGAACTTATTGAAATATTAAAGTTAGGTATCCCTACTGGGCTACAAAGAAGTGTTTTTAGTTTATCTAACGTAGTTTTAAGATCAACGCTCAACACTTTCCCCGATAACGTTGTTACGGCAAACACCATAGCATATCAATTTAGCGCAATAGTTCACGACGTAACCGCATCTTTTGCTGTTGCTACAACGGCTTTCGTAAGCCAAAACTTGGGTGCAAAGAACTTTAAACGCATTAAAAAAGTTATTTCAACAAGTTTAGCGGTTGTTATATCAATAGGGCTTTTATCGGGCGGAATTATGTATGGTTTTGGTAGACCGTTAAGTGGACTTATGACAACTTCAGAAGAAGTTATAGATTTGGCAATGACAAGGCTTGCAATTATGTGCCCGATGTATTTTATGACGGGTATGGGCAACGTTTTTTCTGGAACGCTCCGTTCGTTTGGTAAACCAACGCTTGCAATGCTCGCATCTTTCATTTGTTCGGTAGTATTAAGAATTGCTTGGATAAAGTTAGTTTTCCCGTTTAATCCTACGCTTGAAATGTTTTACTGGGTATACCCGATTTCGTGGGCGGTAGATGCTATTTTGTTGGCTATATTCACTATAATCGTAGTTAAAAAGCGTTTTAAGAAAGAAAGGGAAAAGCAATTACAAGAACAAAAACAAATTTTACAAGAATTAGAAAAAGAGGCAGTTTAGCCTTAAAAATAGAAAATTAAACTTCAAGGAGAAGATTATGAGTAAAAAACTTATTGCAACAGGAACAGGTGATGCACTTTTCACCGCAGACGTACCCCAAGAATATTTTGACGGCGACTTTAAGCCCGTTTATGATTACATCAATTCTTGCGACGTAAAGATGACAAACCTAGAAACCAACGTTGGTGAATTTGGTGATTTCCCTGGCGCTTATAGTGGTGGTACTTGGCTCAATACCGAACCCAAAGATTTTGATGATTTGGTTAAGTTTGGCTTTAACTTCTACGGTACTGCAAATAACCACTGCATGGACTATTCTTACCACGGACTTCTTTCAACTTTAGAAGAACTTGACAAGAGAAACCTTGCACACGCTGGTACTGGCAGATGTTTAGAAGAAGCAGGCGCACCCGCACTTCTTAACGTTAACGGTCAAAAGGTTGCAATTTTAGCGCTTGCTTGTGAATACTCAACTATTCACACCGCATCAAGAGCAGGTGTTACCACTAAAACTATGAAAGGTCGCCCTGGCGTAAACTATTTGGGCTATACCGCTTATAGAAAGATTGAAAAAGAAGACCTTGAAAAGTTAAAAGAAATTGCAGAAAAAACTCAAATTAACGTTTCAAGAAATAGAAGTATCGCTGGTGGTTTTGCACTTCCTGATCCCGAAGGGGTTTTCAGTTTTGGCGAACTTAAGTTCTGCTGTGATGGTTCTAAGAAAGAAACTGAATGCAATAAGAAAGATAAAGAAAGAATTATCAACGCAATTAAAGAGGCTAAGAAAGAAAACGATTACGTGTTCATTATGATTCATTGTCATGACAGTAAGGGCTTAAGCCATGAAAACGTTCCCGATTATTATGAAGATTTAGCGCATGCTTGTATTGACGCTGGCGTTTCAGCAGTAATCGGCGGTGGCGCACACCAACTTAGACCTATCGAAATTTATAACGGTTGCCCGATTTTCTACTCACTCGGCGACTTTATTTACCAAGGTATGAGAGTTAAACATCTCCCCGCGGACTTTATGGCAAAATACGGCTGTGATAAAGATGCAACCGCTTGGGAAGGTTTAATGGCTCGTTCAAAGAACAACACTATCGGTTTACAAGTACACAAATATAACTTTATGACCGTTCTTCCCAAAATGGAATTTGAAGACGGCAAACTCGTATCACTCGAGATGATGCCTATCGTTGCAGGCTTTAAGAAAGAAGGTAAGTTAGACGGTCTACCTTATCATACTAAGGCGGAAGAAACTGAAGAAATTTTCAGCGTTCTCGATAGACTTTCAACTCCTTACGGCACTAAAATCGTTAAAGACGGCGATATGCTTAAAGTTATTTTATAAGGGTAAAAAATGGAAAAGTATTACTATTTGGTTGAAAAGTATAAACAACTAATTTTAGATGCCGAAAAACATATTTGGAACAATCCTGAAACGGGGTATAGAGAAGTTAAAACGACACAATATTTAATGGAACAGTTTAAGGCGCTTGGGTATACGGAATTTGTAGTGCCTGAAAATTGCACGGGTTTTTATACCGTAGTGGATACGGGTAGACCTGGTCCAATGGTTTTACTTCTTGCCGAACTTGATTCTTTGATAACTTGGGGGCACCCAGAACACAAACCGGATACGGGCGCAGTTCATACTTGCGGGCATCACGCTCAATGCGCCGCAATATTAGGCGTAGCAGCCGCGTTAAAAGAAGAAGGCGCGCTTGACGGACTTTGTGGAAAAATTAAGCTTTGTTTAGTTCCCGCTGAAGAGGGAATAGAACTTGGTTTTAGAAAAGAACTTATTGAAAAAGGACACGTTTCGTTTACCTCGGGTAAAGCAGAATTTATTTCAAGAGGATATTTTAACGACGTTGATATCGCGTTTATGATGCACGTTATAAAAAAACCTGCACCAAATATTTTATTTGGTTTAACCAAAGGTCATAACGGCGTAATAAGAAAGCGCACTATCGTAAGGGGTAAATCTTCACACGCAGGCGCACGCCCGCACGAAGGCATTAACGCTTTGAATGCAGCATCACTTATTATAGTTGCAGTTAACTCTTTAAGAGAAACTTTCAAAGAAAGTTATTATGCAAGAGTTCACTCAATTATAACTAAAGGTGGCGATGCAGTTAACGCCGTTCCTAACGAAGTTGTAATTGAAAGTTACGTTCGTTGCGCAGAACCTAAAGCGCATAAGTTAGTAAACGACAGCGTAAACAGAGCAATTTCGGCTGCTGCCGCAGCAATCGGCTGTACCGTTCATATTGAAGATATGGCAGGTAGTGAAGCGCTTAATGAAGACGCAAACTTAAGAGAAGTTGCTTTAGAAGTGTTTGAAGAACTTGCTGGTAAGGACGGATATGAGTACAATGGAAAATGGATGGCGTCTTCAACCGATATGGGAGATATAAGCACGCTTTTCCCATCAATACACGCGTATACTATGGGGGCAATAGGTGAACCCCACGGTATAGATTTTTATATTGATGACGTGTATAACGTTTGTGTGAACGGCGCTAAGTTTGAGTTTGGTTTAATACGTAAATTACTTGAAAATAACGCTATGAAGGCAAAACATATCATAGCTAATTTTACTCCCGTGTTTAATTCAGTGGAAGAATACGTAGCTCATAAGAAATCTATCAACAAGGATAAGCAGACTGTAATAATGAACGACGACGGAACGATAACATTAAATTACAAATAAGAAACAAGAGGTGATAATATGAAAAAATGTTACGAATTAGTTGAAAAGAATAAGCAACTTGTTTTAGATGCTGAAAGATATATTTGGGCAAACCCCGAACCTGGTTATAAAGAATTCAAAACTCATGCATATATGCTTGAACAATTCAAAAAACTTGGTTACACCGATATCGTTGAGGCTGAAAACTGCACAGGTTTTTATACCGTAGTTGATACGGGTAGAGAAGGTCCTACCGTTTTAGTAATGTCAGAACTTGACTCTCTTATCAACAGACTTCACCCCGAATGCGATAAAGAAACGGGTGCAGTTCATAACTGTGGACACCACGCTCAATGCGCAGCAATGCTTGGTGTAGCGGCGGCGTTAAAAGAAGAAGGTGCACTTGACGGACTTTGTGGCAAAATTAAACTTTGCGTTGTTCCTGCTGAAGAAGGTATCGAAATCGGTTATAGAAAAGGTCTTATTGATAAAGGTCAAATTGAATTTACTTCAGGTAAACCCGAATTTATTTCAAGAAGATATTTTGACGACGTAGATATTGCATTTATGATGCACTCTAGTTCAAATGATAATGAAAAAATTAACTTTGTTTTAACAAAAGGTCATAACGGCGTTATTAGAAAACGCACCATCGTAAAGGGCAAGTCTGCACACGCTGGCGCACGCCCGCACGAAGGCATTAACGCGCTCAACGCGGCATCACTCATTATCGTTGCAGTTAACTCTTTAAGAGAAACTTTCAAAGAAAGTTACTATGCAAGAGTTCACTCTATCATTACCAAGGGGGGCGACGCTGTAAACGCTGTTCCTAACGAAGTTGTAATTGAAAGTTATGTTAGATGCGCAGAACCTAATGCACATAAGTTAGTTAACGATAGCGTAAACAGAGCAATTTCAGCAGCGGCTGCAGCAATCGGCTGTACGGTTAGAATTGAAGATATTGCTGGTAGTGAGGCACTTACCGAAGACGCAAATTTAAGAGAAGTTGCTTTAGAAGTATTTGAAGAAATCGCTGGTAAAGACGGTTATAAATATGATGATACATGGGCGGCATCTTCAACCGATATGGGCGACATAAGTACACTTTTCCCCGCAATCCATATTTACTCTGTGGGTGCAAAGGGAACAAGCCACGGCATAGACTTCCAAATTGCAGATCCCTATAAGTGTTGTGTAAACGGTGCTAAAGCAGAATTTGGTTTAATCGTAAAACTTCTTGAAAACAATGCGGAAAGGGCAAAAGAAGTAATTGCTAAATTTAAGCCTACGTTTAATAGCGTTGATGAGTTTTTGGCGCATAAACGTTCAATCAACATGGAAAAAGATACCGTTATTATAAATGAGGACGGCACTATTACTTTAGACTACAAAAAATAAAACGGTTAATTTAACTTTAGGATAAAAAATGGCACACTTTAGATTTAACTTAGACGCTTTTGCGCAGGACGTAACAGAAAGTAACGTACACGAAAAGCGTAAAAAGATAGGCAACCTGTTGATATATTCTTGCTTTTTTGCTTATATGATGAGTATGTCGGTAAAGGGTATAGTCGCTGCGGAAATGGGTTTCTTGCAAGAAATGTGGAGTTTAACTTATACGCAAACGAGTATGTCTAACGCCTTTTACTTCGTTATATACGGACTTGTACAAATAGGTTTGTTTATCTTTATGAAGAAGATAAATATAAGAAAATACTTGATTGTAACAATACCGATATCCGCAATTTGCGCAATTTTAATGGGTGTAAGCAATAATATCGTGCAAATGTGGGCATTTTACGGACTAATGGGTGCGTTTCAAGCGGGGCTATTTTCTGGCTGTAATTCAACGCTTACAGCGTGCTTACCGTCATCATTATTATCCAAAGGTAACCGTTTTATGAACTTAGGGTACGCATCGGGTACGGTTTTAGCGTATGCGCTTTGCGGGCTGTGTGTTTCAAACGGCGGGTGGAGAATACCTTACTTTGTGTTCGGCATTTTGTTTCTTATATCATTTATAATTTTCGTAATTATTTCAGGTTTGGCGTGGAAAATTAAGAATATTAACGATATTTTCCACAAGAAAGAAACTGAAACTGTTACGGCAAAAGTCGATGATGACGATGAACCTATCTTTACTATTGAAACAAAGAAAAAGCAAGTTTTATTTTACGTAATAGTATTGTCGTTTACTTTTATAATTACGGCGCTTTACTATTGCATAATGAATAACGTTACCCTTCTTCTTAAAAATGAGCACGGACTTCCCGACGATATTTCAATTTACGTAAGCGTGCTTGCTCCCGTAACTATTGCGATTGGACCTATGATGACAATTTCTGCTTGTAATAAAGATAAAAACTTTATTCGCCAAGCGATTAAATTTATGTTAATCGTTCTTCCTATACCGCTACTTTTGATGTTCTTTTACAAAACGAGCGTGTTTATTGCGTTGCCACTCACTATAATCTACGTTATTTTAACCAATGGCGTAAAGGCTATTGCAATAAGCATTATAACCTTTAAGATGAGAAAGCAATTCAACGTAAGCGCGTATAGTGCAATTTCAAACGCAGTTGCATCTATTGCAGCAGGGGTTATGCCAGTAGTGGTTGGGGCACTTATCGACTTTGCTGGTTGGCAGTTATCTTACCTTGTAACCTTTATAGTTGCACTTGTATTTACGGCAATGCTTATCATAGTTAACATTGCGGTAACAAAATCAAATAGGCGCAAGCATATAAAAATAGAAAACTAAACCGTACAGCGGTTTATGTCTAATCAAAAAATTTTAGGAGAAAATTATGGCAAAACTTAAAATGGGTTGGGCTGAAGTAGACATTACCCCCAACGAAAAAATTAACCTTCAAGGTCAATTTTATGAAAGAGTTTCAGACGTGGTTGAAAGCCGTCTTTACGTAACGGCGCTCGCTATTGACAACGGCGAAGACCAAATGATTATTTGTTCATGTGACTTAGCGTCAGTTGCTCAAAACCTTAACGCTATGGTTAAAGAAAACCTTAAAGGTAAACTTCCCATTTCACCCGATAAGGTAATTTTAAGTGCAATACATACTCACACTTCATATACTTATGCGGGCAAGAGAACTTTGCCCATGGCAATGAATTATTTAAAAACCGCGCTCCCCGAAGATATGGCGTACCTTTCTAAAACGAGTGGTCAAAAGGCTATGGACCCCGTAGACGCACTTAACTATTTGGCGGAAAAGATTACCGAAGCCGTACTTCTTGCTTGGGAAAATAGAACGGAAGGTTATTTCCAATGCGCTTTCGGTCGTGCACCCGTAGGTATGTGCCGTCGTGCGGTATACGATGACGGCTCTGCTAAGATGTGGGGTGAAACCAACATGGCAAACTTCTCACATTTAGAGGCTGGTAACGATAGCGGTATCGAACTTATTTACACCTTTGATGAAAATAAACAAGTTAACGGCGTAGTTGCAAATATCGCATGCCCCGCGCAAGTAGTTGAACAAAGATATTTTATTTCATCAGATTATTGGGGAAAGGTTAAAGAAAATCTTGAAAAGAAGTTTGGCAGAAGAATTTTCGTTTTAGGACTTTGCTCAGCAGCAGGGGATCAATGCCCAAGAGATTTAATCCGTTGGGTAGAACCCGAAACCCCCGTTGAAGATCCTAACATCAACCACATCTATCCCGTAGAAAGAAGACAAGACCCGTCTATGTATGATATTTCAGGTTTAAAGGTTGTGGGCAGAAGAATTTCTAATGAAATTATCAGCGTATTAGAAGAACTTGACTTATCTCAAATGAAAGACGAGGCAGTTTTAATGCACGAAACTGTCAATATGACTTTCCCGCTTAGAAAGGTTACGATTGCAGAGTATGAAGATGCTAAAAAGCAAATTGACGACTTTATTGCAAACAACCGTGGCAAGCGTGTAACTTATGAAGAAAACGCAAAACTCTATATTTATTCAGGTATTATGGATAGATATGGTATTCAACAAACGGTAAACACCTTTAATGAAGAAATTCATATTATCCGTTTTGATGATATTGCAATCTGTACAAACCCATATGAACTCTTCCTTGATTACGGTAACCAAATTAGAGCAAGGTCAAAGGCAAAACAAACCTTTATTATCCAACTTGCTTGTGGGGCCGGTGGATATTTGCCTACTGAAACGGCTGAAAAGGGAAGTCACTATTCAGCGTACGTTTCTTCTGGTACAACAGGTCATATCGGCGGTGAAATTCTCGTTCGCAATACTTTGGAAAAAATCAATAAAAAGTTTTAATAGTAGGTGGTTAAAAGGTTATGTCTAAAATTAAAATCGGTTGGTCAGAAGTTGATATAACACCCGAAAAAGGGGTTAAAATCAGTCTTTCAGGTCAATTTTTTGAAAGAATTACTGATGAAGTGGAATCTCCGTTGACCGTTACCGCTTTCGCGTTAGATAGCGGTGATGAACAGTTGATTATGTGTTCTTGCGACCTTGTTTCGATAGGCGAAAACCTTAACGCAATGGTTAAAGAAAATCTTAAAGGAAAAATCCCTGTTTCTCCCGATAAGGTAATCTTGAGTGCAATTCACACGCACACTTCGTACGTTTATACACAAGTTGGAACTCTTGCTTGGAACTTAAAAGGTCAAGATCAAGCAAGCAATCTCCACAGTTTAAGAGCAATTCTTCCAGAAGATATGGAATATAAGCCATTGGTAAGCAATGAAAAGTGTATGTCCGCAGATGAAGCCTTTGATATGATTGTAGAAAAGGTTACCGAGGCAATCGTTTCCGCTTGGAACAATAGAAGTGATGCTTTCTATCAAAACGCATTTGGTCGTGCAGCAGTAGGCATGAACCGCCGTGCGGTTTATGATGACGGCTCTGCTAAGATGTGGGGTGAAACCAACATGGCAAACTTCTCACACTTAGAAGCAGGTAACGATAGTGGTATTGAACTTATCTATACTTATAATGAAAACAAAGAACTCTCAGGTGTAATTGCAAACATTGCATGCCCCTCACAAGTAGTTGAACACAGAAGTTACATGTCTTCAGATTACTGGGGAAAGGTTAGAGAAAATCTTGAAAAAGAGTTTGGAAGAAAAATTTTCGTTTTAGGTCTTTGCTCAGCAGCAGGCGATCAATGTCCCAGAGATATTATCCGTTGGGTACAACCTGAAACCCCTATTGACGATCCTAACATTAAAAGAAATTATCTTTTAGAAAGAAGAGCAGATCCGTCAATGTTTGACGTTTCAGGCTTAAAGGTTGTAGGTAGAAGAATTTCTAACGAAATCATTTCTGTATTTGAAGAACTTGGTGATGACTTTAAGGATGAAGGCTTGCTCAAGCACGAAACTATCAAACTTTCACTTCCCTTAAGAAAGGTTACCATCGAAGAACACGAAAAAGCAAAAGAAACGATCAATAACTTTATTGAAAAGAATCGTGGAAAAAGAATTTCTTTTGAAGATAGCGCCGCTATGCACGTACACGCAGGTACTATTGCTCGTTATAAACAGCAACAAATCATTAACACCGTAGAAATAGAAACTCATATAATTCGTTTTGGTGACGTTGCAATTTGTACAAACCCCTTCGAACTCTTCCTTGATTACGGTAACCAAATTAGAGCGCGTTCAAAAGCAAAACAAACCTTTATTATTCAACTTGCTTGTGGATCTGCAGGATATCTTCCCACCGAAACAGCAGAAAAGGGAAGTCACTATTCGGCTTACGTTTCTTCTGGTTGTGTGGGACACGTTGGCGGAGATATGCTCGTTCGTGAAACTTTAGAAAGAATTAACGCTAAGTTCTAATAAATAAATTTAGTAAAAATTAACACAAAAGATAAAAAATGTGTTAGAATATAATATGATATAAAATTAAGGAGAAAAATTATGTCTAAAATTAAAATCGGTTGGTCAGAAGTTGATATTACCCCGAAAAAAGGAACAAAAATCAGCCTTGCTGGTCAATTCTTTGAAAGAATTACTGATGAAGTAGAAAGTCCTTTAGGAATTACCGCTTTTGCATTAGAAAGTGGTGATGATCAAATGATTATTTGCGGTTGCGACCTTATTGGTATCCCCGCAAACCTTAACGCAATGGTTAAAGAAAATCTTAAAGACAAACTTCCCATTTCGCCCGATAAGGTTATTATAAGTGCAATCCACACTCATACTTCTTACGTTTTCCCCAGACCTAACGTTCTTGCGTGGAAATTAAGAAACCAAGACGGAACTACTGCTCGTTCATATTTGCAAGAAAATCTTCCCCCGGATATGGAATATAAGCCCTTAGTAAGTAATGAAAAGTGCATGGCTGGTGAAGAAGTTCTTCAAATGCTTATTGAAAAAATTAGTGAGGCAGCAATCACCGCTTGGGCTAACAGAAAACCCGCTTTCTATCAAAACGCTTTCGGTCGTGCAGTAGTTGGTATGAACCGCCGTGCAGTTTATGATGACGGCTCTGCTAAGATGTGGGGCGAAACCAACATGGCAAACTTCTCACACTTAGAAGCAGGTAACGATAGTGGTATTGAACTTATCTATACTTATGATGAAAACAAAGAACTCTCTGGTGTAATTGCAAACATTGCATGCCCCTCACAAGTAGTTGAACACAGAAGTTTCATTTCTTCAGACTATTGGGGAAAGGTTAGAGAAAATCTCCGCAACAAATTTGGTTATGACGTTAAGGTTTTAGGACTTTGTTCAGCGGCAGGCGATCAATGTCCCAGAGATATTATCCGTTGGGTAGAACCTGAAACCCCCATTGACGATCCTAACATTAAGAGAAATTATCTTTTAGAAAGAAGAGCAGATCCGTCAATGTTCGATATTTCAGGCTTAAAGGTTGTTGGTAGAAGAATTTCTAACGAAATCATTTCTGTATTTGAAGAACTCGGTGATGACTTTAAGGATGAAGGGTTACTCAATCACGAAACCATTGAACTTTCATTACCTTTAAGAAAGGTTACCATTGAAGAATACGAAAAGGCAAAAGCCGCAATCGATAACTTCATTGAAAAGAACCGTGGTAGACGCGCATCTTTCGAAGATACCGCAGCAATGCACGTACACTCTGGTGCAATCACTCGTTACCGTCAACAACAACTCACTAATACCGTAGAAATGGAAGTACATATCGTGCGTTTCGGTGACGTTGCAATTTGTACTAACCCCTTCGAACTCTTCCTTGATTACGGTAACCAAATTAGAGCGCGTTCAAAAGCAAAACAAACCTTCATTATCCAACTTGCTTGTGGTACTGCTGGTTATCTTCCTACCGAAGCCGCTGAAAAGGGTAGCCACTATTCAGCATACGTATCTTCTGGTACGGTTGGCCATATCGGTGGCGATATGCTTGTTCGTGAAACTTTAGAACGTATCAATAAAAAGTTTTAATTTAGGAGATTATAATGGGTAAAAACTTACTCGGCGTTGACTTTGGAACAACAGCGCTTAAGGCTTGCCTTTTTGATGAAAAGGGTAATATCTTAGCGTCAGAGTCCGCGCAATATAAACTTATAACCGAAGGCGAATTTATCGAATTTCCCGCAGAAGAATTCTTTAAGGTTTTCTCTGATACGGTTAAAAAAATTACAGATAAATTCCCCGTAGACGCACTTGCACTCGATACTCAAGGCGAAACAATGATTGTGTTGGATAAGGACGGAAATCCTTTGATGAACGCTATCATTTGGCTTGATAACAGAGCAGAA
The DNA here is from genome assembly GCA_045614185.1 of Christensenellaceae bacterium. Taxonomy (GTDB): domain Bacteria; phylum Bacillota; class Clostridia; order Christensenellales; family Borkfalkiaceae; genus UBA1259. Next base: position 11,452 of record JAZLCJ010000014.1, read on the forward strand.
GTTCAAGCAAAGCGTATGGAAGAAAAGTTTGGCTTAGAAAAGATTTATAATCTTACTGGTCAAGCAGAAATCCCTGCAGGGTATCCCGCGCCTAAGATTGAATGGCTTAAGGATAATAAACCCGAACTCTTTAGTAAGGCTGCAAAATTCTTGCTTTTAGAAGACTATATTATATATCGTTTAACAGGTAAGTTTGCGGCATCTCGTTCACTTTATTCTTCATCACTTTTGATGGATATCAAAACGGGCGAATATATTCCGGAAATGCTTGAATATTTGGGCATCACTAAAGAACAATTACCCGAACTTAAAGAAAGTGGGGAAGTTGTTGGCGAATATAACGGAATTACCGTTGTAACAAGTGCGCTTGACCAAATTGCAGGTGCAACTGGTGCTGGCGTTGTTAAGACGGGTGTTATGAGTGAAACCACAGGTACTGCTTTGGCAGTATGTGCTTTGACTGAAGAATTCCCCCCGTATTATGATGGATTAAAGGTTTCAATCTATTACGTAAGACGCGGTGTATATTGTCTTTTAATGTGGGCACCCACGGCTGGCGCAGTTTTAGAATGGTTTAAGCGTAATCTTTGTGAAGGCTTAGGCTATAAAGAACTCAATGAAATTGCTGAAAAAGTTCCCGCAGGCTGTGAAGGTTTAATAGCACTTCCGCACCTTTGCGGAACGGTTATGCCGGAAAACCAACCCAATGCAAAAGGCGTGTTCTTTGGCGTTGAATTAAAGCATGAAAGAGGACACTTCGTCCGCGCAATTATGGAATCAGTTGCGTATATGATTAAAGAATACGTAGAGTTCATGGGTGTATCTGTTGAACAAATTCGTTCAATGGGCGGTGGTGCAAACAGTAAACTTTGGTGCGAAATCAAAAGCGGTGTTTTGGGTAAAGAAATTGTTACCTTAAAACAAAATGAAACCGCATGCTTGGGCTCAGCAATCTTTGCTGGCGTAGGTATCGGTGTTTTTGAAAATGAAATTACCGCTACTGATGAAATCGTAGCATTAGAAAAGTCTTATAAAGTGGACAACCCTGCGTATGAAGAAGTTTATGCAGATTATAAAATTAAAGAAAAAAAATTAATGGAGATTTTTAAATAATGAAAATTGCATTTGCTGGATTTGGCGAAGTTAATACGCCTATCGAAATCATTGAAAGAAAGTGTGCGGCTGCTCTTGCAGACGTAAAGGCATCAGGTGCGGAAGTTTATTCTTGCTATCCTATCACCGACGATTATGAAGAAAAAGACGTAAACAAAGCAATTGACTACTTTACTGGTAAAGATTTTGACTGTTTAGTTCTTTGCGTAGCAGGTTGGATTCCTACCCACGCGGTAATCAAAGTTGCTGAAAAATTCCGTCATATTCCTATGGTGCTTTGGGGTCTTTGTGGTTGGATTGAAGACTGCAGAATTATCACTACTGCTGACCAAGCAGGTACTACTGCTCTCCGCAAGACTATGAAAGATTTAGGCTATAAGTTTAAGTACGTTTACGATATTATCGGCAAACCTTCAAGAGTTACTGAAGTATTATCTTTCTGCAAGGCTGCATCAGCATTTAAAGAACTCCGTTCTGCTAAGATCGGTCAAATGGGCTTTAGAGATATGCATCTTTACGGCACTTTGTTTGATGGTCCGTCATTAAAGAGAGTTGTTGGTCCCGAAATTGAATGCTTTGAAATGCTTGAAGTTGTTCAACGCGCTGAAAAGGTTACTGATGAAGCAATCGACGGCGTTATCAATACTACTTTGAAAGAATGGAACTTCAAAAAAGAACCCGATATGAGCATCGTTCGTCGCGGTGTAGCTTATTATCTTGCATTAAAGCAAATTATTGATGAAAGAAAGTACGCTGCAATCTCACTTAAAGACGTTGACGGTATGAAGAAATTGCTCGGTTTCCCGCCCGCAATGATTTTTATGCTCCTTGCTGATAGAGAAGGTCTTTGCACTATTCCTGAAAACGACTGCTTAGGTAACGTTACCCAAGCGCTTATCAAATCACTTACTGGTCAAATCGCTGCTTACTTAGAATTCTATGAATTTTTTGAAGAAGGCGTTCTCGCTGGCGTTCCTGACTACGTTCCTGCTGAAATCGTTGACGGACAAGTTACCGTTAGCCCCGAAGCGTTCGGTCTTTTATCACAAGGCGTTCTCAACGTATCAAAAGTTAAAACTGGCGTTCTCACAATGTGCCGTTTGGCTGTAGAAGATGGCAAGTACGTTATGCATATGGTTGTTGGTGAAGGTACCACTCCGCAAAAATGGGAAGAAGCAGGTTGGGCTCAACCCGCTCCGCAACTCCCTGCTCTTAAGGTTCTCTTAAAGGATACTGAAGACTTTGCTGATAAGGTTATGTGTCAACACTATATCATCTCTTACGGTGATAACTCTAAACTTATCAAGGACTTCTGCAACATTGCAGGTATTGAAATTATTTAATAGTTTAATAAAACTTAAAACCCCGACTGATAAAAGCAGTCGGGGTTTTTTATATTAGCACTTTACATTTTTATATATTTATGTTACAATGTTTAATATGAGTAAGAAAGTTAGCATTGGAAAACTTAATATAGGCGGTGGGGAAAAGGTTGCAGTTCAATCAATGGCAACCTTTAAGATTAGCGATACCGCGCGCGCTATTGATGAGTGTCAAAGATTGAAATCTTTGGGGCTTGATATTATGCGCTTTTCCGTAACTGATGAAACGGACGCAAAAGCGTTTGGCATCGTTAAAAAGAGCGCAGGCGTTCCACTTGTTGCGGATATTCACTTTGATTATAAGTTGGCTCTAAAAGCCATTGACGGTGGTGCGGATAAAATCCGTATTAACCCTGGTAATATCGGTGCGGAAGAAAATATAAAGGCAGTTGCTGATGCGTTAAAAGCAAACAAAATCCCCGTTAGAGTTGGTTCAAATACTGGCAGTATTGAAAAAGAATTTTTAAGAAAATACGGAAAAAATGAAGTTTCTTTGGGTGAAAGTGCTTTAAAAAACGTTGCTATTTTAGAAAAATACGGTGTGGATAATATCGTAATTTCAGTAAAGGCAAGCGACGTTTCTTTAATGGTAAAAGCGTACGAATATATTGCAAAAAAGACTGATTATCCTTTGCATTTGGGGGTAACCGAGGCTGGTACGGAATATAGCGGTGTAGTTAAAAATTCTATTGGCATCGGCGCGCTTTTATTAAAGGGCATAGGCGACACTTTAAGGGTAAGTTTATCGGCTGACACCGCGCGTGAAGTTATTGCCGCGCGTGAAATTTTATCTGCAGTAAATCTTCTTGATGACAAGGTTAAAATTATTGCTTGCCCCACTTGTGGTAGATGTGAGTGGGACTGTATGAACTTTGCAAAAAAGGTTGAAGATTACACTTCTAATATAAGAAAACCATTAAAAATTGCCGTTATGGGCTGTGTTGTAAACGGTCCTGGCGAAGCGTCTGACGCGGATATTGGTATTGCTGGCGGAAAAGATGAGTGCGTAATTTTTGTTAAAGGTAAAATTGTTAAAAAAGTAAAAAAAGACCAAGTAGAAAGTGTGTTTTTTGGAGAAATTGATAGATGTTTACAGTAAAAAACCATGCGGAATTTATTGCAGACATACGCTCGATTGATGATAAGTTAAAGAATATAAAAATCAATTCAATTGAAATTGAGCGTGAAAAAAGCAAAATCCGTTACAACTTCATATGCGATGTTGCTGTTGATGAAGAACTTCAAAAACGCATCTTAAAAGAAACGGAAAAAATAACCCATCCAGCTTTTACGCAAGTTGAAATTTCAGTTAAGAAAATCGTTAGTAACGATGAACTTATCAATACGGAAATTTATCGTTATTTGTCAGAAAAATACCCATCCGTATCCATATTTTTAAAGCCAACCGATATAATTTGTTCGGTTGTGGGCAACGTGGTTAAATACGTTTTAAGGCTTACTAAAGACGGTGCTGAATACGTTACCAAAAATGGTGCGTTAACAAGACTTAACGAACATTTATCCAAGTGTTTTTGTTCGGAATTTGCTGGCGGAACTGAAATTAAAGAAGCTGAAGAAAGCATAAGTTTGCTAAGCGATGAAGTGTATGAAAGTGAACTTCAAAAGATAGAGCATAGAACTATAAAAGTTAAAGACGTAATAGTTATAGATGACTTTAATATGGGGGATATTGCCCTTTATATTGAAGATGCTATTAGTGGCGACGTAACCGTTTGTGGAACTATCACGGAAATTACCGAGCGAGAAACTAAAAATGGCAAACCATTTTTAATTATTCACCTTGATGATACCACGGGTAAAACTAGTGGTGTGTATTTTTCTAAGAAAAACACTTACCATAAGATAAAAGAACTTGTGGTGGGTGATGCTATTATTGCGCGCGGAAATATAGGTGAGTATAACGGCAGACGCTCTTTTACGTTTGATAAGATTAACCGCTGTACTTTCCCAACGGATTTTGTAAAAAAGGATAAGTATAAAAAGACGGCGCCTAAAGAGTATAAAAATATATTCCCAGCACCTGCAACTGTTGTTAAAGTTAAAACCGTATTTGATGCGGAAGATATTTTGCCCAAAGAACTTACTGAAAAAGAATACGTGGTTTTCGACCTTGAAACTACAGGGCTTGACGTTATGAGTAACGGTATAACTGAAGTAGGTGCGGTTAAGATTAAAAACGGTAAGATTACCGAACAGTTTACAACGCTTGTTAAACCTGATTATAGAATTTCAGAAGAAAATGAAAAGATTACGGGTATATCTGAAGAAATGGTAAAAGATGCACCCAAAATTAGTTCAGTTATTCCTGACTTTATGAAGTTTATCGAAGGTTCAATCTTGGTTGCACAAAACGCGGAGTTTGATTTGAAGTTTATAAAACGCTTTGCTGGCGCGGAAGATTACGAAGTAAAAAATCAAGTTTTAGACACTATGATTTTAGCAAGAGAAAATTTACCGCAACTCCGTAGACACGATTTGGCTACCATTGCAGAACACTTTGGCATAATTTTTCATCACCATAGGGCTTTAGATGACGCTTATTGCACCGCAGAAGCCTTTATAGAACTGATGAAAATCAAAAATAAAGTGTAAAATGCTTGCTTTTGTAATAAAAGTGTGTTAAAATAAATATGCTTATAGATGATTACTTGCTATGAGAACGGACTTGTCCGTTCTCATATCTTTTTTATAGAAGGCTTTTTCACTTCTATTAATTGATTTTTGACGGAAAACTACTGTGAAATACTTCGCGTTTTTCTCGGTTGCAGACCGCAAAGGGTATGCGCTCTCATAAAACACTCGTCTTTCTTGTATTTTTCTCATCAATCGCAAAAACAAGTTTTTGCTAAATCAATCACTCTCAGTTACAAAGCCTTTGGCTTTTTCACTTCACCTAATAAAGATAGGAGCAAATATGAAAGTTAAATCTAACTTAGAAATTCAAGAATTTTGCCAAAAAGTGGCTGAACCCTTAGGTATAAGGGTTGCGGAAGTTGAGTTTAAGCAAGGCAAAAACCCCGCGCTTACCATTTATATTGATAAGGTGGGTGGCGTAGACCTTGACACTTGCGAACTTTTTCACCGCGCAATAGATGAACCTATTGATGAACTTGATCCTACTTTTGGTGTAGCATACACCTTAAACGTTTCAAGCCTTGGTGCTGATAGACCTTTTAAGACCGATGAAGATTTTAATTCACACATCGGCGAAAGGGTTGAAGTAAAACTTATTAACTCTATTCGTGGAAAGAAGTTTTACGACGGCATCTTGACTTCTTATAACGGTCAAGTAATAACCTTAAAAGTTGATGAAAAAAACACCTTTACAATCGACCTTAAAAATTGCGTAAAGGTAAACGAATACATTGATTTTTAATAAACAGAAAAAAATATATTTTATATAGTAAACAAAGTTTACAAGGAGAAAAATAATGATTAACCAAGATTTCTTTTTAGCGCTTGAAGATTTAGAAAGAGAAAAAGGCATTTCACAAGCAGAATTTATCGCTGCACTTGAAAACGCTCTCGTAATCGCTTACAAAAAGAGTACGGGTACTTCTGGTGGCGTTGAAGTAAGACTCAACCCCGAAAAAAAATCTATTAAGATTTACAGCACCAGAGCGGTAGTAGAAGAAGTTATCGATCCCGAAAAGGAAATTAGTGTTGAAGAAGCACAAACCATCAAAAAGAGTTATAAAGCAGGCGACGTTATCAACACCGAAATTATCTCAAAGAACTTCGGCAGAATCGCTGCTCAAACTGCAAAACAAATTTTGATGCAAAAACTTCGTGAAATTGAACGCGACAACACTGTTAGTGAATTCGAAGATAAAGAAGGCGAACTTATGGCTTGTACCGTTCGCCGTATTGAAGAAGGCAACGTTTACGTTGAACTTGGTGGAAATCAAATTGAAGGCGTACTTATGCCTAAAGATCAAGTTCCCGGTGAAAAATATGAACTCAACCAAAAACTTAACGTTTACGTTAAGCGCGTAAAGAATAGCGGTAAGATGGCTCAAATCGTAGTTTCAAGAACTGCAACTGGTTTAGTTAAACGCCTTTTTGAAAATGAAGTTCCTGAAATTAAGCAAGGCATTGTTTTGGTAAAAGGTATTGCTCGTGATGCTGGTCAAAGAACCAAAATCGCCATCGCTTCAGAAGATCCTATGGTTGATGCAGTTGGTGCTTGCGTAGGTAATAAGGGCGCAAGAGTTAACGCAATCGTTTCAGAACTCGGCGGTGAAAAGATTGATATTATTCAATGGAGTGAAAACCCCTTGGAATACATTTCAAGAGCATTGTCACCCGCACGCGTATTGAAAGTTGTTCAAACTGGTGATGAAAGTGCAATGGCAATCGTTCCCGATGATAAACTTTCACTTGCAATCGGCAGAAGCGGTCAAAACGCAAGACTTGCTGTAAGACTTACCGGTTGGAAGATTGACGTTAAGAGTGAAAGCACCGTTGGCGCGGAACTTACTGCAGATATCGCTACTGAAGAAGAGGCAATTGAAGAATAATCTTTGGCGGTATAAAATGGATAAAAAGGTACCTATGCGCACTTGTATCGCTTGCAGACAGTCAAAGCCTAAGAAAGAACTTATCCGCGTAGTTAAGTTTAATGATGAAATTAAACTTGATTTAACGGGCAAGGCTAACGGGCGTGGCGCGTACGTTTGTGGCGACGTAGAGTGTATTAAAAAGTTAAAGAAAGGAAAAATGCTAAATCGCGCATTTTCGTGTCAGGTATCTGATGAAACTTACGACGCGATTATGGAGGAATTCCTTGGAAAATAAAAGTAAAGCGCAAACATTTATCGGGTTTGCAATGAGAACGGGCAAGTTCCGTATCGGTGCAAACGCGTGTGCAACGTTAAAGCGTGCATACTTGGTTATAGTGTGTGGGACGGCAAGTGATAATACAAAAAAAGAAGCAGAAAAACTTGCGCGTAAATTTCATTGTCCTATAATCGAACCGATAGATGCAACCCTTGAAGAAATTACTCATAGGGAAAATGCAAAAGTTATGGCGATAGCGGATAAAGACCTATCGAAAGCAATTTTAATCAATTCGGAAAAAGAATTTATTGCGAGAAATCAGGAGAATAATAAATAATGGCTGAAAAGAAAGAAATGCGTATTGACAATATCAAAAAGATAAGCGAACTTTTCAAAGACGGCAAATTAGAAACCTTGGTTAAAGACACCCGTAAATTAGAGGGTGAAGTTGCCGGTGCAAAGTCTAAATTAGAAGAAAAATTAAAGGCGCTCTCCGCTGCAAGAAAGGAAAAGGAAACTGCTGAAAAAGCACCTGCACCTATTGAAGAAAAACCCGCCCCCGAAAAGAAGGAAGTGGAAGTTAAGAAAGCGGAAGAAGTAAAAGAAGTTAAGGAAATTAAGGAAGAAAAGAAGGTTGAATCAATACCTGAAGTTAAGGTAGAGGCTGAAAAACCTGCGGAAGTAAAAGCGGAAAAACCCGTTGAAACCCCTGCACCTGAAAAGCGTGTGGAATTTGTTCCTGCAAGACCTTCTTTTATCGTTAGACGCGAAGGACCTATTCAGCGTGAAAAACCCGTTGAAAAGAGAGAAGAACGCCGTCCGCGTGGCGAGTTTAAGCCTAATCAAAATGATAGAAAGGAAGGCTTTAACAAGCAACAAGGACAAGGTGGTCAAGGCGGATTTAATAATAACCGCCCTGCAAAGCCTGACTTCAATCGCCAAGGTGGTGCTAAAAAACCTCAAGGTGGAACTTATATTGCTCCGCCTATTATCCCTACCGATAATGCAAAGAGAAACTTCGCCAAGAAAAAACAAGGCGGAGAAAAACAATATGAAGATAAGCACGCTATCAATAAGCGCGCTCTAATTAGAAATCAAGTCGATATTGATGACTTTGATGAAAACAAGAGTGGTTACAGAAAGTTCCGTCCTGCTAAAAAGGCAAAAGAACAAGCGGAAGTAAACGTAATCAAAATTGAAAAGGCAGTTATTAATACTGAAGTTATCGCACTCAAAGTACTCAGCGAAAAAATCGGTATTACCGCTGCTGAAATTACCAAGAGATTGTTCAAAGAAGGTATTATGAAGACGATTAACGATTCAATCGACTTTGATACCGCAGCGTTTATCGCAGCAGATCTTGGTGTTGAACTTGAACTTAAACTCGACAAGACTGCAGAAGACGTTTTGACCGAAGGTTTCGATACCGAAACGGAAGACGTTGCACTCTTAAAGAAACGCCCGCCCGTTGTTACCGTTATGGGACACGTTGACCACGGTAAAACTTCACTTCTTGATAGAATTAGAAAGACTAACGTTACCGCGGGTGAAGCGGGTGGTATTACCCAACATATCGGTGCATATCAAGTATCAGTTAACGGCGAAACTATTACCTTCCTTGATACTCCTGGACACGCTGCGTTTACCGCTATGCGTGCTCGTGGTGCACAAGCAACCGATATTGCAATTTTAGTAGTTGCCGCAGACGACGGTATTATGCCCCAAACTATTGAGGCAATTAACCACGCAAAAGCAGCAGAAGTTCCTATTTTAGTCGCAATCAATAAAATCGATAAGCCTGAAGCAAATATCGATAGAATTAAAACTCAACTTACCGAACACGGACTTCTTCCTGAAGAATGGGGTGGAGATACAATTTTGTGCCCCGTATCAGCAAAGACTGGCGAAGGTTTTGATAACCTTTTAGAAAACGTACTTCTTCTTGCTGAAATGAAAGAATTAAAGGCTAACCCCGATAGAAAGGCAAAAGGTGTAGTAATCGAAGCAAAACTTGACCAAAGTAAAGGCCCTATCGCTACTATCTTGGTTCAAAACGGTACTCTCCGCATTTCAGACAGCGTAGTTGTTGGTACTGTTATCGGTAAGATTAGAGCAATGGTTGACGATAAGGGTAGACGCGTTACCGCGGCTGGTCCTTCAATGCCTGTATCAATCATGGGCTTAGATGAAGTTCCTAACTCTGGCGACATCTTGTTTGCGGTTGATGAAAAACTCACCAAAAAAGTTGCTGAAGAAAGAAAGAACAAAGAAAAAGAAAATATGCTTAAGGCGTCTCAAATGGTTACGCTTGACGACGTATTTAATAAGATTGCGGAAGGCGAAATGAAAGTTCTTCCCATTATCGTTAAAGCAGACGTTCAAGGTTCAGTTGAAGCGGTTAAAGCATCACTTGAAAAACTCTCTAACGAAGAAGTTAGGGTTAACGTTATCCACGCGGCAGCAGGCGCAATTAAAGAATCAGATATTATGCTTGCGGAATCTTCAAAAGCAATCATTATCGGCTTTAACGTTCGTCCTGATTCTAACGCAAAACAAATTGCTGAAAGAAGTGGTGTAGATATCAAACTTTACCGCGTAATTTACGAAGCAATTGAAGACGTTGAAAGAGCGCTTAAGGGTATGCTTGCACCCAAGTTTACTGAAATTTACATGGGTAAAGCAGAAGTTCGTGAAGTGTTCAAGATTTCAGGTGTTGGTCAAGTTGCTGGTTGTTACGTTACTGAAGGTAAGATTATTAGAAGTGGTAAACTCCGTATTTACCGTGATGACGTAATGATTTGTGAAGGAAACGTATTACAATTAAAGCGCTTTAAGGACGACGTAAAAGAAGTTTCACAAGGCTTTGAATGTGGTATGTCTATTGAAAAGTTCAATGATATTAAAGTCGGCGACTTTATTGAAAGTTATCAAGTAGAAGAGAATAAAGAATAATGAGAAAGACTTCTAAAATAAGCAGGAACGATAGATTAAACGGCGAATTCCAAAAAGAGATTTATGAAATTATCTCAAGAAAACTCAAAAACCCGTTAGTTACCGAAATGTTTTCGGTACTAAGGGTGGATGCCAGCCGTGATTTATCACACGCTAAAGTTTACATCAGCATTTATTCAACTAACGAAGAAAAGAAGAACGCAACGTTTAACGCGATTGCGGGGGACGCTAAAAAAATTCGTTATGAACTTGCGCAGGTTATCCGTGCGCGCACCGTTCCAGAACTCCATTTTATTTTAGACGATTCTATGGAATACGGTGATAAAATGGAAAAATTATTTAAAAGTATCAGCGAAGGAGAAAAACGTGATTAGTTTACGCGAACTTTCGGAAAAGTTAAAAAGCGAAAGAACGCTCGCGCTTTTTTGCCATATCCGACCCGACGGCGATTCTATCGGGTCGGCGCTTGCTTTAAGCCTTGCGCTTAAAAATCTCGGCAAAAGGGTAGACGTTTTTTGCGACGATCAAATCCCGTCGAGATTTTTCTTTTTAAATGAACCAAAAAACATCAAAAACAAAATTGACTTTAACGATTATTCCGCGTTCGTTGCTATCGACTGTGGGGATATTAACCGCTTAGGTAGTTTTGCGCTTGATTTTTCTAAATGTAAAAACACCTATAATATTGACCATCATATTTCAAACGATAGGTATGCTAAGGTTAATTACGTTGTTGATTTAGCAAGTAATTGTGAAAATATTTACGCGCTCCTTATAGAAATGGGTGTGGAAATTACTCAAGATATTGCAAACCACTTAATGCTTGGCGTTATGACCGATACGGGTGGATTTAAGCACAAAAACGTTACTGCGGAAACGCTTGCCGTTGCATCAAGTTTAAAAGTAAAAGGCGCTGATATAAATTCAATTTATTACCATATGTTTACTGCGCAATCAAAAGAAAGGGCAAAACTTTTCGGTGTGGTAATGAGTAAGATTAGATACTTCCATGATGATAGATTTGCGGTTGCAACCGTTACTTTAAGTGATATCGAAAAAAGCGGTGCAAAACCTGATGAAACCGAGGGTTTTATTGATTTTGTTATGGGCATCGACTGTATTGAAGTTGGCGCATGTGTTATGGAAATCGGTGTAAACAAGTATAAAATCAGTTTCCGTTCAAAAGGTGCAAACGTAAACGCTGTTGCAAGTGCTTTTGGCGGTGGCGGACATATTCTTGCAAGCGGTTGCCAAATTCAAGGCGAATACGAAGAAGTTATTGATAAAATTGCGTTTGCGGTAAAAAGAGAACTTATAGATTAAAATGAAAGGTTTTATAAATCTTATTAAGCCCCAAGGCATGAGTTCGGCTTATGCGGTTGGTGCTGTTAAGAAAAAATTTAATATTCCGTGTGGGCATATGGGCACGCTTGACCCTATGGCGTCGGGTGTACTTCCCGTAGGCTTAGGAAAAGCGTCAAGGCTTTTTCAATACCTTTTAGATAAAGAAAAGGTTTACGTTGCACGCTTTAAGTTTGGGTTTTCAACCGATACTTTAGACGTAACGGGTAAAACTGAACTTGACGGGGGTTCTATTCCTACACTTGAAAAAATCAATGAAGTTTTACCTAACTTTATAGGTGAAATTGACCAAATTCCGCCAAAATACTCGGCAAAATGCATTGACGGTAAAAGGGGTTATGAACTTGCAAGAAAAGGCGTAGAGTTTGAACTTGCCCCTAAAAAAGTATGCATTTTAGACGCTAAGTGTTTAGGGCAAACGGCGGAAGATGAATTTAGTTTTGAATTCCGTTGCAAGGGTGGAACTTATATTCGTTCACTCGCAAGAGATATCGCTTTATCTTGCGGAACGATAGGTGTAATGAGCGCACTTGATAGAACCGCTTGCGGAATTTTTAATTATGAAAACGGTGTGTCGGTTGAAGAATTAAAGGCGTCAACTGATGCAAGCAAATATATTATCCCTGCAGACGAGGCTGTTAGTTTTGAAAAACTTGTGCTTACTTCTAAGCAAGCCGAAAAAATTTTAAATGGTGTTTTTGAAAATTACGGCTTTAACGACGGAACTTATAGGGTATATAACGGCGCTGAGTTTTGGGGTGTAGGTGAGGCTCAAGACGGCGTTTTAAGAATTAAAGCATATGTTAGATAGAAATAAAGTTGGCGCAGTTTTAGCACTTGGATATTTTGACAGCGTGCATTTAGGGCATCAAGCGGTCATAACCAAAGCAAAAGAACTTGCAAAAAAACTTAATGCAAAAACCGTTGTCGTAACCTTTGACGGTAACCTTCGCGCAGTCCTTGGCGACGGCACTTCTAAAAGTGTTTTTAGTAAAGCAGAAAGGGAAGTGTTTATAAAAAACTTAGGCGTTGATGAAATTTATTTTGCACCGTCTACCAAAGAATTTTTGGCTTTAAGTAAGCAAGAATTTTTAGAATTTTTAAACCGAAAATATACTGTGTTGGGGTTTGTTAGCGGACAAGATTATAAGTTTGGTAAAAACGGTAGCGGTACTGTTGTTGACCTTAGTAATTACGCTAAGCATAACGGTCAAGAATGTATAACTTTAGGTCTATTAAAAGATGGCGATTTAAGGATATCAACTACCGCTATAAAAGAGTTTTTAACGAGCGGAAATATAGAAAAGGCTAACCAGTTTTTAGGTAGAGCATATTCGGTTACGGGCACAGTTTTTGCCGATAGAAAAGTGGGTAGTAAACTTGGTTTTCCAACCGTAAATATTGAAATTGAAAAAGACAAGCACCGCCTTAAAAACGGCGTTTACGGTGGTAGGGTAACGATTGAAAACGTAGAGTATTTGGCTATAATTAATTATGGTGCGCGCCCTACTTTCGACCTTGATAAAAAATTGATAGAGGCGCATTTTGTCGATTTTGATGGAATGCTTTATGGTAAGGAAATTACTTTGGAATTTGACTTCTTTATGCGTGACATAAAGCGTTTTGATAGTGCGGAAGAACTCAAAAAACAATTAGAAATTGACAAGCAAATCGTCAAGGAGTATACTAAATGATAAAGTTTGGACCAAGTGGCAATTCAGTAGCCTTTAACGAGGCTGGTTTTTCTAAGAGTGAAGACTCTGCCGTATGGGTAAAAGATAAAGGGCTTAATTGCTTTGAATATTCTTTCGGCAGGGGTGTAAGCCTAAGTGATGAAAGGGCAATTTCTATCGGTAGAGCGTTTAGTGATGCAGGTGTAGAAATCAGCGTTCACGCACCGTATTACATTAACTTTGCTAACCCCGACGACGAGATGGCTGAAAAGTCTTTTGGTTATATTTTACAGTCTGCTCAAAAGGTGAAGATTATGGGCGGAAAAAGGGTTGTTTTTCACCCTGCAAGCCAAGGCAAAATGAAACGCGAACAAGCCGTTGAATTGACCGAAGAACGCTTAAAAATTCTTCGTGATAAGATTTATGAAAACGGTTTTGATAACTTGATTTTCTGCCCTGAAACTATGGGTAAAATCGGTCAAATCGGTACGGTTGAAGAAATTACAAGATTTTGTAAAATAGATAAGATTTATGTTCCCGCGGTTGATTTTGGGCATATCAATGCAAGAGAATGTGGAAGTTTGAAAACTGAAAAAGATTTTCTTGATAGGTTAGAGTATATGGTTGCTGAACTCGGATATGAAAAAATGAAACACTTCCATATCCATTTTTCTAAAATAGAGTACTCTGCTAAGGGCGAAGTAAGACACTTAACTTTTGAAGATAATCATTACGGACCTAACTTTGAACCGCTTGCTTTAGCACTTAAAAAACTTAAATTAGAACCGTATATTATTTGCGAGTCGGCTGGAACACAAGATATTGACGCCGTAAAAATGAAGCAAATATACTTTAATTGAGTTATATTATTGACTTATATATAAATTTTTGGTAAAATAAAATAGTTAAATGAAGAATTTTGAAGTTGAAACTAACGCGGTCTATCTAATTACGGATAGAATTACGCGTGAATATTTTACGGGCGTTGATATAGCGGAAGGTTTTTTGTTTTTGTCTAAAACAAAAGTGTATTTTACCGACGCAAGATATTTTTATTCCGCACAACAAACTTTAAGTAAAGTTGGGGTTGAGTGTAGAATTTATAAAAGTGAAGACGACCTTTCTTCATTTGTAAAAGAAGTTGGCGCTTGCGTTTTATATATCGACTTTGAAAAGTCAACCGTAAAAGAATATTTTGATTATCAAAAGTTCGGGGCAGAAGTTAAAGACTTTTCGCAAAAACTTCAAAAATTCAAAGCAGTTAAAACGGCTAAAGAAATTGTAAATATAGAAAAGGCTTGTGAAATTGCTCAAAGCGCATATCATTCGGTTATAAAAACCTTAAAGGCAGGCATAACTGAACTTGAGTTAAAAGAAAAACTTGAAAGTGCAATGCTGTCAATGGGTGCTACTAAAACTTCGTTTGACACGATAGTTGCGTTTGGAGAAAATTCCGCCGTTCCGCATCACGAAACGGGCAACACTAAACTAAAAGAAAATTCAGTTGTTTTAGTGGATATGGGTTGTGTTTATAACGGATACTGTTCGGATATAACACGCACGGTGTTTTTCGGTACTCCCGATAAGAAGTTTTTAGAGTGCTATGAGGCGGTTTTAAATGCAAACCTTATCGCGGAAGAAAATATTGCTGATAAAACCACCGCTTTTGACGGGGATGCGTTTGCAAGAAATTACTTAAAAGAAAAAAATCTCGACGCGTTTTTTACCCACTCGTTAGGGCACGGCGTCGGGCAAGAAATACACGAATATCCCCGCTTATCACCTAAGAGCGACGCTGTTTTAGAAAACGGAATGGTGTTTACGGTAGAGCCGGGCGTATATTTTAACGGTGAGTTCGGTATAAGGATAGAAGATACCGTGCTTTTAGAAAACGGCAAGGTAAAAAGATTATTCACCGATGATAAAAAACTTTTAATTCTAAAAAAATAAAAAAATATAGATAACAATTAAGGAGAAAATTAATTATGTTAGCAGGCGATTTTAGAAAAGGTTCAACTTTCGAATACGAAGGTTCAGTATGGACTATCGTGGACTTCCAACACGTTAAGCCCGGTAAAGGCGCAGCGTTCGTTAGAACCAAAATGAAGAACGTTATCGACGGCAAAGTTTTGGAAAGAACTTGGAACCCCACCGAAAAATTACAAGATGCAACCATCGAAACCAGAAACATGACTTATTCTTACACCGATGGCGAACTTTACTATTTCATGGACCAAGAATTCAACCTTACCCCGCTTAACTATGATCAAGTTGAAGATGCTCTTAAATACATCAAAGAAAACGATCCCGTTATCGTAAGATCATATAAGGGCGTAGCATTCAGCGTTGAATGTGAAAACTTCGTAACCCTTCGCGTTACCCAAGCAGATCCTTCAGTTAAAGGTAACACTGCAACCAACGCAACCAAAGAAGCAATCCTTGAAACTGGCGTAAGCATTCAAGTTCCTATGTTCGTTGAACAAGGCGAACTCATCAGAGTTGATACTAGAACTGGCGAATACATGGAGCGTGTTAAAGGCTAATTTTAAGCCATATTTACTTTGCAATACTGTGTCAAGAAAAATTTGACTTGATTGTGTACGGAAAGTACACGCACTTCGTCAAATGTTTCTTTCCTTGTCTTGCTTGTAACTATGTCTTAAAATAGTGGAAACGAGTTTTTCTTAACTTGTTTATTCACCCTTAAAACCCAAAATAAAAATTAACTTAAAAACAAATTAAAACCCACAAAATGATCTTTTTGTGGGTTTTATTACAAACGGGTAATAATCTTGAAAAAAGTATTTATTAGTGGTGCAAGCGGTGCTATAGGTGGCGCTATTGCAAAAAAATTTCTTGATAACGGTTATACCGTAATTGCACATTATAATACCGATAAAGCAGGTATTGACGCGCTTATCGATTACGCAAAAAGCCAAAACGCTTTGGAGCGTATTTTTTCCGTGCAAGCAGACTTGTCTAAAAGCAAGCAAGTTTCATCTATGCTTGAAAGTTTAACAAAATCTTTTAAGAGTATAGATGTTGTCGTAAACAACGCGGGTGTTGGGCTTTATAAACTTATAACCGACACAACCGAGAGCGAGTGGGATAAACTTTTTGCCGTAAATATCAAAAGTGCGTATCAAATCAACAACGCGTTCCTCGGCGGTATGGTTTCAAAAGGACAAGGTAGAATTATCAATATTTCTTCTATGTGGGGGAGTGTTGGCGCAAGTATGGAAGTTGCATATTCAGCGTCAAAATCTGCGCTTATAGGTTACACCAAGGCGCTTGCAAAAGAACTTGCGCCCAGTAATATAACCGTAAACTGCGTTTGCCCTGGAGTTATTAATACTCCTATGAACGCAAGGTTTTCAAAAGAAGAAATGGAAGAACTTATTAGCGAAACACCGTTGGGTAGACTTGGTGAACCTATAGATATAGCAAATATCGTATGGTTTTTAAGTCAAGAGCAGTCAAGTTTTATTACAGGTCAAATAATCACCGTAGACGGTGGATTTACTTTATAAAAGGAAAAGGGTAGGCAAAAGTCTACCCTATTAAACTAATTATGGAAAGATGTAGCGGTTTACTTGTGCCTATTTTTTCACTTCCTAGTAAGTATGGAATAGGTAGTTTTGGTAAAGAAAGTTATAAATTTGTAGATTATTTAGAGAGCGCTGGACAAAAAGTATGGCAAATTTTGCCCTTGGTACAAACGGGGTATGGAGATTCTCCTTACTCATCCGTATCTTCTACTTCTTTTAACCCTTACTATATCAGCGTTGATGGTTTGATTGAAAGGGGGTTAATTACTAAAGCAGAGGCAAAGTTCGCACAAGTTGACGGCTCGCTTATAGATTACGGCAACCTTTACGCCGTAAGATATCCGTTACTTAGAAAGGCGTTCAGTCGCTTTGATAAACAAGATAAAGGTTTCCAAAAATTTGTAAAGAGTAAAGAAGCGCTTGATTACGCGCTATTTATGGCAATAAAAAACGCATCTGGGCAAAAACACTTTTACGAGTGGGACGAGCCTTTGAAAAAGCGCGATAAAAAGGCATTAAACAAATTTATTAAAGATAATGGGGAAGAACTTCTTTTTTGGCAATTCGTTCAATATCTGGCAAGAAAAGAATGGTTTGAGTTAAAGTCTTATGCAAACGGTAAAGGAATTTCTATTCTTGGCGATATGCCCTTATACGTTGCCTTAGACAGCGTTGACGTGTGGAAAAATCCCGAACTATTCAAACTTGATGAGAAGTTTAAGCCTAAAAAAGTTGCGGGTGTTCCGCCCGATTACTTTTCAAAAACAGGTCAACTTTGGGGCAACCCCGTGTACGATTATGCGGAACATCAAAAAGATAATTTTGCTTGGTGGACGGCACGCATTAAAAAAGCGCTTTCCGTTTATGACTTGGTTAGAATAGATCACTTCCGCGCATTTGACCGCTATTATGAAATCGACGCGGATAGACAAGACGCTATCGTGGGTGAGTGGATAGAAGTTCCGTCAACCGAACTTTTTACAGCCGTTCATAAGAGTGTTGACAAGTCAAGAATTATCGCTGAAGATTTAGGCATTATTGATGACGGCGTTCGTGAATTATTAAAGAGCGTTGGATATCCTGGTATGAAGATTTTATCTTTTGCATTTAACGGCGAAGAAAATAATTTATATCTTCCAGAATCATTGCCTGAAAATTCTGTTTGTTATACGGGTACGCACGATAACGATACGCTCATGGGCTTGATAACAAGCGCAAGCGAGTGGGATAAAAACAATCTTTATCACGGCGTAAAAAACAGTTTATGTAAGATGAATATAACTGCCGATGTTAATAATGATGAAGATTTAGCAAAAGCAATGATACTTTTGGGGTATAAGTCAAAAGCAAAACTTTTCATTATGCCAATGCAAGATTTATTACTTTTGGGTAGTGAGTACAGAATAAATGAACCGGGTACAGTAAAGAACCAAAACTGGTCGGTAAGATTTAGTACGCACGATTTTAAAAAATCGTTTGCAATCAACTTAAAAAAACTTGCGTTAAAAAGCGGAAGGTAATATAATAATCAATAGATTATAACTTGGAGTTTATTATGGCGACACAAACAGTGGGTGCAATGGATAACCAACCATTAGATAACAAGAAAAAGAATATAATTTCTTATATGTTCATTTGGTCGTGCTTTTTCCTATACGTGTTTATGATGAGTTCAAAGAACTCTTACACAGCGGAAATGGTAGAATTAATTGAAGTATTTAATTCCACTAAACCAGACGTAAGTCTTGCGATGACTTATTATTTTATAACTTACGCAATCGCTCAAATCGTGCTTTCGTTTTGCATGGGTAAAATCAACCTTAAAATCTATTTGAGCATAACGGCTGGTGTTTCTTCAATATTGACCATAATGATAGGCTTAATGAAAATTTTACAGCCTATCTACGTGCTCTGTGCGGTGAACGGTGCTTTGCAAGCGGGTATATACTCAGGTTGCATGCAATGTTTATCACGCCATCTAGATAAAAAACTTCTTCCTGTTGCAAATAAAGTTATGGCGTTTGGAAGTTCAGTTGCAAGTATTGCTGCGTATGCAGTCCCCGCTCTTTTCGTTGCGCTTGATAAATGGAATTATCCTTTCTTTGTTTTAGGCGCGCTTTTCTTTGCGTCGGTTATGTTTTTCGTTATAGCGTATAATAAGATAAGACGCTATCCACCCGTAATCCAAACCGTTGCAGGTAAAACAGTTTCTACAACTGATGAAAAGCCATTTATTAATTTACAAAGCAATGGCAAAAAGATAGGTTTCTTTGCAATGATGGCGTTCTTAACATTGATTAGTAACGCAACTTATTACGGCACTTTTAACTGGGTGCCAAGCCTTATAAAAGAAGTGTTCCATCAAGGCGAAAGTGTTTCTATTTTGCTAACGCTTTTGTTCCCCGTAGTACAAGCAATAACTTCTATTTGGGTAGTAAATCTTTGCGAAAAGTACGTTAATATTATAGCCGTAAGTTTTTGGCTTATGGTAAGTTCTATAGTGATTTTTATTCCCATGTTATTCGTGCATGACTTAAACATTGTTTTAACACTAATTTGTATGGTGGCGTATACGGCGTTAAGTATGGGGGCAAGACAAGTGTTTAGCGGAATTTTAGCGTTTAAGATGAGGACTCAAATTAGTTCTGGTGGATATCTTGCATATACTAATGCTTTTGCAGCAGTTGCTGCGGGTGTTACACCGTTTTTAGCGGCAAAAGTTGTTGAATTTACAAATTATAGAGTGTTATTTATTATTGCAATGTGTTTTAGCGCGATTTATATGTTAATTATAGGCGTTTGGTCGCTTATGCATACGGGCAAGATTAGAAGAATTAAAAACAAGTAAATTAAAGGCGGAAGTTTTCTTCCGTCTTTTTTAGTATAAAAAAATATAAAATGGTCATAATCAATTCAAGTTTAATAAAGCCTAATAAAAAAGGAGATTGATATGAATCCATTTAAAGAATTACCTAAAGACAGTAAGATTTCTTACGCAAACTGGACGGCGCTTGCCGTAAAACCTTATGACAAGAACACCACCGACCCTTACACAAAAACGCGCGTTATTTTGATGAACGGCACGGAGTTTGAGTCTAACTGGTTTTTACACCAGTTCAACAGGCATTGCTTAAACAATGAAGTTCGTAGAGTTTTAGCACAAGTTCGCCGTCAAGAACAGCAACAACAAAAACGAATTTGCGCGCTAAAACCGCTTGATGAAAGCATTTTAGAGCACACAATCGGGTATGAACAATTAGCAGTAGATTTAACTGCAGAAATGGCGCAAAAAGAACCTAACCCTGTTGTTAAAGCGCAGTTGGATTTTGCATTGCTTGAAGACTTTGACCACCTTTATAGATATGCAAACCTATTAGATATGGATGAGGGCGTTCACGCGGAAAGGTTGGTTGGGGGATATACTGAACTTACTCCGGCGCGTCCTACTATATCTGAACATCGCCACCCCAACGATGACGTCCGCAATTATATAAACTGTTGGCAAGATGCGCTTATTACAAGACTTCACACCAACATTATAACCGCAGCCGAACAACAAACAATGAACTACTATATGAATATAAGCGGTTTTTACCACAATGATTTAGGTAGAAAATTATTTAGTGAAATAGCTATGATTGAAGAACAGCACGTAACGGGTTACGGCGCACTTTTAGACCCATCGTCTACTTGGTTTGAAAGTTGGGTTATGCACGAGTATACCGAGTGTTATCTGTATTATTCTTGCTATCAAGACGAAACGCATCCGCAAATTAAAAAGATATGGCTTGAACATTTTGAAGAAGAGTTAACCCACTTAAAAATTGCTTCTGAGATGCTAAAAAAATACGAGGGAAGGGATTGGCAACAGTTATTCGTTGGCGGAGCAGACTTTCCGTCGCTTATAAGATTAAAATCAAATATTGGTTATATAAGGGAAGTTATCGGCACGGTTAGAAACACCGCTTATAAAGAAAGCATAGTAAAGGTTGACGATATGCCACAAAATGCGGAATTTTTTAAGTATCAAAGCCAAGTAAATTCTTCCGTATCCAAAGTTGCATCTCACGCGGTAATTGATAAGTATATTAAAAAGTATGGTGAAGATTATCGTTTTGAGCAAAAACCCAACCATGAAAAAACGCTTAGGGATAGAACGGTGGACAATACGGATTTGGGTAGAAAAAAGGGGTTTTAATAAAAAACGCACACGCTTAAAACAAGCGTGTACATATATTGTTTATAATTATAATATTTAAATTTAAACAATTTATATATTTTGTTGACAACTAAAAATTTAAATGGTATTCTATATAGGATAAATCTTTAATTCGGTACAGAGAGACCGGCAAGGTTTTATATTCATAGCGGGGCTTCCCGTATTTTGTGATATCTTGGCCTTGCTTTTTGCATGGCTTTTTTTCTTGTTTTAAGGAGAAATTATGGACTTTTTACTCAAAAACGGAACAGTTTATACGGGCGGTAAGTTTGTCAAAACCGATTTGACAATTGTAGGGGGTAAAGTTTCCTTTTTAAAGCCCGAGTGTTTAAATTCTTTAAAAGTTATTGATTGTGATAATTTGTTTATTTTTCCCGGTTTCATTGACGTGCACGTGCACCTTCGTGAACCGGGTTTTTCATATAAAGAAACTGTTAAAACGGGTACTACCGCAGCGGCGCACGCAGGGTACAGCGCGGTGTTTACAATGCCTAACTTAAACCCCGTGCCAGACAGTTTAGAAACTTTGAAAGTTCAGCAAGACATAATTGATAAAGACGCTGTTATTTCCGTTTATCCCTTGGCGTCAATCACTAAGGGTGAAAAGGGGTTAGAACTATCAGACTTAGAAGAATTATCTGAAAAAGTAATCGGTTTTTCTGATGATGGTAAGGGCGTTCAAAATACTGAGATGATGGAAACTGCTATGAAGATTGCTAAAGAAAAAGGCAAGTTTATAGTAGCGCATTGTGAAGATGAAAGTCTTCTTAACGGCGGTTATATACACGATGGTGAATATGCACGACTTCACGGTCATAAAGGTATTTGTTCTGCAAGTGAATATAAGCAAATCGAACGCGACCTTGAACTTGTTGAAAAAATCGGTGTTAAATACCACGTATGCCACGTTTCTGCAAAAGAGAGCGTTGATGCTATAAGAAAAGCAAAGGCAAGGGGAGTTAACGTAACGGCTGAAACGGGCCCACACTATCTCGTGCTTAACGATATGATGATTAAAGAGAGCGGTAACTTCAAAATGAACCCGCCTATTCGTGCGGAAGAAGACCGCCTTGCGCTTATTGAAGGTATTAAAGACGGCACTTTAGAAATGCTCGCAACCGACCACGCGCCCCACTCAAAAGAAGAAAAGAGCAAAGGCTTGCTCAGTATGAACGGCGTTGTTGGTATTGAAACTGCTTTCCCGATAATTTATACTTACCTTGTAAAGAAAGGGGAAATCACTTTGGAAAAGGCTATTCAAATTATGAGTGAAAACCCCGCAAAGCGTTTTGATTTAGACGTTGAAATTGCAGAGGGTAAGGTTGCAAACTTAAGCGTGTTCGACTTGGATAAAGAATACACTATTAACCCTGAAGAATTCTTATCAATGGGTAAGAGTTCACCGTTTGAAGGTTTTAAGGTAAACGGTAAGTGCCTTGCAAACTTCCATAACGGACAACCTATTTTTAACAATTTAGATAAATAATAATTTACTATACATTTTTAAGGAGAAATTATATGCCTAAAAGAACAGACATTAAAAAAGTTTTGGTAATCGGTAGCGGTCCTATCATTATAGGTCAAGCCGCCGAATTCGACTACGCAGGCACACAAGCTTGTCTTGCTTTGAAAGAAGAAGGCTATGAAGTTATTTTGTGCAACAGTAACCCTGCAACTATTATGACGGACACGACTATTGCAGATAAGGTTTATATGGAACCCTTAACCTTAGAATACGTTGCAAAAATTCTTCGTTACGAACGCCCCGACGCAATTATCCCTGGTCTTGGCGGTCAAACAGGCTTAAACCTTGCAATGCAACTTGCTAAAAAAGGCGTGTTAGAAGAATGTGGCGTAGAACTTTTAGGTACTAACGCAAAGAGTATTGAACGCGCTGAAGATAGAGAACTCTTTAAAGAAATGTGTGAATCAATCGGTCAACCGGTTATTCAATCAGAAATCACTTATAGCATTGAAGAGGCTAAGAAGAGTGCGGAAAAAATCGGTTACCCCGTAGTACTTCGCCCTGCGTTTACTCTCGGCGGTACGGGCGGCGGTTTTGCTGATAATGAAGCAGAACTTGAAGAAATTATGAAAAATGCGCTTAAACTTTCACCCGTGCATCAAGTATTGGTTGAAAAGAGCGTTAAAGGTTATAAAGAAATTGAGTTTGAAGTTATGCGTGACACTCAGGATAACGCCATCACCATTTGCGGTATGGAAAACGTTGACCCCGTAGGCGTTCACACAGGCGACTCAATCGTTGTTGCACCTATTCTTTCACTTAGCGATAAGGACTTAAAGATGCTCAACGACGCGGCTATTAAAATTATCCGCGAATTAAAGATTGAAGGCGGTTGTAACGTTCAATTTGCACTTCATCCCACCACAAGCGAATATTACCTTATCGAAGTAAATCCCAGAGTATCACGCTCATCAGCGCTTGCAAGTAAAGCAAGTGGATATCCTATCGCTAAGGTTACAGCAAAGGTTGCTGTTGGTATGAACCTTGATGAAATTCAAGTTTCAGGCACCACCGCAATCAATGAACCCGTTCTTGATTATATCGTAGCAAAATTCCCGCGCTTCCCGTTTGATAAATTTACTTCAGCATCAAACGTTTTAGGCACTCAAATGAAAGCGACTGGTGAAGTTATGGGTATCGGTGCAACGCTTGACGAGTGTATGCTTAAGTCTGTTCGCTCACTCGAAATTGGCGTAAACCATTTCTACCTTGCAAAGTTTGATGCTTATTCAACTGAAAAGCTTTACGATTACTTAAAAGAATTTAAGTCTGACAATATCTTTGCTATTACTGAACTTATTAGACGTGGCGAAACTATTGAAAATCTTCATAAAGCAACCAAAATTACCGAACTTTTCTTAGAATGTCTTGAAAGAATTGTTAAGATGGAAAACGTCTTAAAAGAAAAGAAAGGCGATATTAAGGCTTTAGGCGCTGCAAAGACCATGGGCTTTAGCGATGCGTTTATCGGTAAACTTTGGGGAATGAAAGAAGTTGAAGTTAACGCACTTAGAAAAGAAAACGGCATCAAACCCGTATTCAAAATGGTTGACACACTTCACAGCGGAGCATATATTCCTTACTTCTACTCAACCTATACTGGCACAGGCGATTCGATCGTAACCGAAAAGGAAAAGGCAATAGTATTAGGTAGCGGTCCTATTAGAATAGGTCAAGGCGTAGAATTCGACTATTCAACCGTTCACGCTGTAAAAACTATTAAAGAAAGCGGTTATGAGGCAATCATCATCAACAATAACCCCGAAACCGTTTCATCCGACTATACTGTAAGTGATAAACTTTATTTTGAACCGTTAACCGCTGAAGACGTTATGAACGTTATCGAGTTTGAAAACCCGATGGGCGTTGTGGCATCACTCGGTGGTCAAACTGCAATTAACCTTGCTGAACCTATCCGTTCACGCGGGGCAAAGATTATCGGTACTGATTGTGAAGCAATCGATAATGCAGAAGATAGAGACGCTTTTGAAAAGATTATGGAAAAACTCCAAATCCCGCAACCTAAAGGTCAAGCGGTATTCAGCGTTGAAGACGGTGTTAAAGTTGCTCAAGAAATCGGTTATCCCGTGCTCGTTCGTCCCTCTTACGTATTGGGCGGTAGAGCAATGCAAATCGTAGGTAATGAAGAAGGCTTAAGAGCATATCTTCAAAACGCAGTAGACATCAGCGAAGATCATCCTATCTTAGTTGATAAATATATTATCGGTAAAGAACTTGAAATCGACGCTGTATGTGACGGCACGGACGTATTCGTTCCTGGTATTATGGATCTTATTGATAGAACGGGCGTACACTCTGGCGACTCAATCAGCGTATATCCCACGTTCTCAGTAAGTGAAAAGGCTAAGAAAACCATCTTAGAATACGGCAAAAAGTTAGGTCTTGGCATCGGTATCGTAGGTCTTTACAATATTCAATTTATCGTTGATAAAGAAGAAAACGTTTACGTAATCGAAGTAAACCCCAGATCTTCAAGAACCGTACCGTTCCTTTCAAAAGCAACGGGATATTCACTTGCAGATATCGGTACTAAGGTTATCTTAGGTCAAAGCCTTAAAGAACAAGGCATAACCGAACTTTATCCTGCAGAAAAGAAACGTTGGTACGTAAAAGCACCTGCTTTCTCATTCAGCAAACTCCGTGGTATCGACGCTTATCTTTCACCTGAAATGAAGTCAACTGGTGAAGCAATCGGTTATGATGATAAGTTTAACCGCGCTCTATATAAGGCACTTCAAGCATCAGGCATGAACGTTATGAATTACGGTACGCTTTTCGTATCAATTGCTGATGCTGACAAGGCAGAGGCTCTTCCGTTGGTTAGAAGATTTTATAATCTCGGCTTTAATATCGAAGCAACTTCAGGCACCGCTAAGTTCTTGAAAGCAAACGGTATTAAGACCAGAGTTAAAGCAAAAATAAGCGAAGGTAGTGAAGAAATCTTAGATGCAATCCGCCGTGGTTACGTAACTTACGTAATCAGCACAAGAGACGTTAACTCTCTCGGTGAGGCAAGTGATGGTTTCAAAATCCGCCGTGCCGCAGTAGAAAACAACGTAACAATGTTTACCGCGCTCGATACCGTAAAAGTTCTTCTCGACGTATTGGAAGAAATTACTTTGAGCATTTCAACTATCGACGCTTAAAAAGGAGATAAATTTTGAAACAAGTTTATTTGAAAGTGTTATCAAATGAAAAACTTACTGACAGCGTTTGTAAAATGGTGCTTTGGGGCGACCAAAGCGCTATTGAACGCCCAGGTCAGTTTGTAAATATTGCACTTGACGGACTTTTTCTTCGTCGCCCTATATCAGTTTGTGATACTAACGATAAAGAACTTACCATTATTTATAAAGTGGTGGGTAAGGGCACGGAACAGTTGTCAAGAATGAAAGGTGGAGAAATTCTCGATATTCTTTCAGGTTTAGGCAACGGCTATTTTACCGATTTGTCAGGGGATAAGCCCCTTTTAATCGGCGGTGGCGTAGGTGTTCCGCCAATGTATAAGTTGTGCAAAGAATTACTTAAAGAAGGTAAAACCCCAACTGTTATTTTAGGTTTTAACACTAAGGCTGAAATCTTTTACGAAAGTGAATTTAAGGCGCTTGGTGTAAAAGTATTAGTTGCAACTGCAGACGGTAGTTACGGTATTAAAGGTTTTGTAACCGACGCCATTAAGGACGTGGAAGAATATTCTTACGTGTTTACATGCGGACCTGAACCTATGCTTAAGGCGGTATATAATGCAACCACTACTAGTGGTCAATATTCTTTTGAAGAAAGAATGGGTTGTGGTTTTGGTGCGTGCATGGGTTGTACTTGTAAAACCAAATACGGCAACAAGCGTATTTGTAAAGACGGCCCCGTTCTCGTAAAGGAGGAAATTATATGGTAAAAACAAACGTCAACCTTTGCGGTGTAGAACTTCAAAACCCAGTAGTTCCCGCAAGCGGAACTTTTGGCTTTGGCTATGAGTTTAGCGATATTTATGATATTAACGTACTCGGCGCAATCTCTATCAAAGGAACTACAAGGGATAATCGCTTTGGTAACCCCACTCCAAGAATTGCTGAATGTACTTCAGGTCTTATCAATTCAGTAGGCTTACAAAACCCTGGAATTGATGCGGTTATCGAAAAGGAAATCCCTAGGCTTAGACAAGTGTATTCGCAACCGATTATATCTAACATAAGCGGTTTTTCAATCGACGAATACGTTGAATGTTGTGAAAAAATTAACGCCGTAGACGACGTTGACATCATTGAAGTAAATATTAGTTGTCCTAACGTTCATAACGGCGGTATGAGTTTTGGAACTCAGCCCGAAAATGCAGAGGCTGTAACCAAAGCGGTAAAGAAAGTTACCACAAAGCCCGTGTTTATTAAACTTACGCCCAACGTAACCGACATCGTTTCAATCGCAAAAGCGTGTGAACAAGGTGGTGCGGACGGTATCAGTTTGATTAACACCGCGCAAGGTTTAAGAATTAACTTGAATAAAAGAAAACCCGTAATAGCAAATAAAATTGGCGGTTTTTCTGGTAGAGCAATTTTCCCGATAGCATTAAGAATGGTATGGCAGGTTTATGAGGCTGTTAAACTTCCCATCATGGGTATCGGTGGTGTTGCTACGGCTGAAGACGTTATTGAAATGATGATGGCGGGTGCAACGGCTGTTCAAGTCGGAGCGGAAAACTTGGTTAACCCGTACGCGTGCAGAGATATTATTGATAACTTGCCCGCGGTTATGGCAAAATATAAAATTAACGATTTAAGCGAAATTATAGGGGAGGCACACAAATGAACAAAGACGTAATTATTGCATGTGACTTTAATTCTAAAGAACAACTCTTTACTTTTCTTGATAAGTTTCAAGAAGAAAAACCTTACTTAAAAGTAGGTATGGAACTCTTTTATGCGGGCGGAATTGAAATCGTAAAAGAAATCAAACGCCGTGGACATAAAATTTTCCTTGACCTTAAACTTCACGATATTCCTAATACCGTAAAAAAGGCAATGGCAGTTTTATCCGCTTTTGACGTAGATATGGTTAACCTTCACGCAGCAGGTGGTTCTGCTATGATGAAAGGTGCAATTGAAGGCTTAACGAGAGCGGACGGCACAAGACCTATTCTTATCGCCGTAACCCAACTCACTTCAACCAGTCAAGAAATGATGGAAAGCGAACTTCTCATTGAAAAACCCATTGATGAAGTTGTTATGAGTTATGCGTTGAACGCTAAAAATTCAGGTCTTGACGGCGTTGTATGCTCACCCTTAGAAGCAGGCAAAGTACACGAAGTTTGCGGTGGTAAGTTCTTAACTATTACCCCTGGTATTAGACTTGCGGGCGATGCTGTTGGCGATCAAAAGCGCGTAACAACCCCTGCTTTAGCAAAAGAAATCGGCTCTGATTATATCGTTGTAGGTCGTTCTATCACGGGCGCAGAAGACCCTGTTAAAGCGTACAGACAATGCGTTAAAGAATTTTTAGGTTAATTTATAAGGAGAAATAATTATGGATACAGCAAGAAAAGTTGCGGAAAATTTACTCAAAATCAAAGCGGTGTTTTTAAGACCCGATGAACCTTTTACTTGGGCAAGCGGAATTAAAAGCCCAATTTACTGTGATAATAGACTTATCTTAACTTCACCCGAAGCAAGAGACGTTGTAGAAAATGCTATTGCTGAAACCGTTAAAAAAGAATACCCCGAAGCAGAGGCGCTTTTTGGTACTAGTACCGCTGGTATTGCGCACGCTGCAATCGCAGGTCATATTTTAGGTATGCCTATGGGTTACGTTCGTGGCAGTAGCAAAGACCACGGCAGAAACAATAAAATTGAAGGCAAGTTAGAACCTGGCACTAAGGTTGTAGTTATTGAAGACCTTATTTCAACTGGTGGTAGCGTTATCGACGTAGTTGACTCATTAAGAGAAGCAGGCGCAATCGTTTTAGGTATCGTAAGCATCTATACTTACGGCATGAAGAAAGGCTTAGAAAGACTTGCCGCTGCTGACGTTAAGAACGTAAGCCTTACCGATTTTGATACTACTATTGCAGTTGCTGCTGAAATTGGTTACATCAAACAAGGTGACGTTGAAAGACTTAAAGCGTTCAGAGATAATCCCTCTGACGAAAGTTGGATTAAAGGTTAATTTTAAGGGGATAAAAATGAGAAATTTACTTTCAATAACTGATTTTTCAGTTGAAGAAATAGAATCGGTTTTAGATAAGGCTAACGATATTATTGCACATCCTGAAAATTATACGGAAAAGTGTAAAAACAAGATTTTAGCAACCCTTTTCTTTGAACCGTCAACTAGAACAAGATTGAGTTTTGAATCAGCTTTTTTATCACTCGGCGGTAAAACACTTGGTTTTTCAGACGCGGCAAACTCATCTTCTTCTAAAGGTGAAAGCGTTTCTGATACTATCAAAGTAGTTAGTTGCTATTCAGATATTATTGCAATGCGCCACCCCAAAGAAGGGGCACCGCTCGTAGCGTCTTTCGTTTCAGACGTTCCCATTATCAACGCAGGGGACGGCGGGCATAACCACCCAACCCAGACGCTTACCGACTTATTGACCATTAAGAGAGAAATGGGCAGACTTGACAATTTGACCGTAGGTTTTTGTGGCGACTTAAAATTCGGTAG
This sequence comes from Christensenellaceae bacterium, assembly GCA_045614185.1. GTDB lineage: Bacteria > Bacillota > Clostridia > Christensenellales > Borkfalkiaceae > UBA1259. The sequence continues at coordinate 40,704 of JAZLCJ010000014.1, forward strand.
AACAGTACACTCACTTATTCAAGCCCTTTCAAGACATAAAGGCATTAAACTTGTGCTTATCTCTCCCGAAGAATTAAAAGTTCCAGATTACGTTAAGAACGACGTTATGGACAAGTTCGGTATGGACTACGTTGAAACAACTAGTTTAGAAGATGCAATGCCTTCACTCGACGTGCTTTATATGACCAGAGTTCAACAAGAAAGATTTTTCAATGAAGACGATTATTTAAGACTTCGCGATAGTTATATTTTAACGCTTGAAAAGTTGGAAAAAGCAAAGAAAGATATGTGCGTACTTCACCCGTTGCCCAGAGTAAATGAAATTGCTGTTGACGTGGACGCTGATCCGCGCGCGTGTTACTTTAAGCAAGTTAAAAACGGTAAGTTCGTTAGAATGGCACTTATCTTAAAACTTCTTGGAATAGAGTAAGGGGGCAAATTATGGAAATCAATCCTATCAAAAACGGAATAGTAATAGACCATATTGAAGCGGGTAAGGGTATGGAAATTTATAATTTCTTAAACCTTAGCGAATTAGAATGCACGGTTGCATTAATTAAGAACGTGCCCAGCAAAAAAACGGGCAAGAAAGATATTATTAAAATCGATGCAGATATTGCTTTAGATCTTGACGTTTTAGGTTATATTGCACCAGAAACAACGGTAAATTTTATTAAGGAAGGTAAACTTGTTTCAAAGCGTAAAGTGGAACTTCCCCAAACGGTTAAAAACGCAATCAAGTGTAAAAACCCGCGTTGCATAACTAGTGTTGAACACGGCATTGACCACGTATTTAACCTTGTTGATAAAGAAACAAGAACTTATCGTTGCATTTACTGTGAATCAAAAGCAAACGACTAAAATCTAAATATTAAACGACGGCTTATGTTGCCGTCGTTTTTTTGTGCTAAAAATTTACTATTTATGTAAAAACTTTATAAATATTGTACTTTTTGGTGTATTATTTAATTGTGATATATGATAAAATGTATATGAAAAACAAGTGGGAGGCTAAAATGAAAAAGTTTTATTGTAAAATTTTTGCGTTAATTTTAGTAAGTATTTTAATTTTAACAACCTTTTCTGCTTGCAATGGCGCGCACTCTCATAGTTATTCTGTTGCAGATTATAATTTATCAAAACATTTATTAAAATGTGAATGTGGACAGCAATATGAAGAAAAACATGCTATAGCAATAGATAAATGTGTAGTATGTGATTTTTCTGACGTTTTAGTTGAAAGTAAGGTTATGACTTTCGGTACTTATCCGCAAAGTAAAGTTATTGATGAAAATTTAATTACTGCACTTATGAACGAGGCTGGTAATCCTACGGTTACACTTGATGGTTGGAACAGTTATAACTACTATTATAACAACGTTATTACAGACGGTATGTACTATAAAGACGTTTTTTTGAACGGTGAAAAGTATAGGGGTGTTTACATAGTAAAGTATAGACCTTTTTGGACTTATTGTATAGGAGATCAAAGTACCACTTATCAAAATATAAACGGTTATTTTCAAGGCGGTGTGTATTGGTTTAAGTTTGAGCCTATTGAGTGGGAATACATAGAGAAAGAGCAATATAAAATTTTGGTTGCAAAGGTAGTTATCGATAGTCAACAATTCAACTTAGAAACAAGTAAACAAGTTTCGGTATACTATAATAAAAGTACTGTACGCACGTGGCTGAACGAAGATTTTTACAATACTGCGTTTAGCGATGAAGAGCAAGCAAAAATTTTAACAGTAGAAGTTGATAACAGCGCGTCAACTACAGGGCTTGCAAATAACAAGTACGCGTGTGAAAACACTTTTGATAAAGTATATTTATTAAGCTATGAACAGATGCAAGCGTATTATGTAGATGACATTAGACGTGAAAAATTACCTACGGAATACGCAAAAAGTCAAGGTATATTGTCTTACACTAATGATAAAAGTTGTTGGTGGTTGCGTTCGCCTACTGGGTGGCATATAGACAGCGCTTGGCACGTTACCGCGGAAGGGCATTTCGATTATTATTTTCACGGTGCAAATTCAACAAGTTGCGGAATAGTTCCTGTAATACAGGTAAACAAATAGAAAAGGACAAAGACAAACTGGTAAAATTTACCCGTTTGTCTTATTTTTTAGTTGACATTAAAGTTTAATATGGTACAATAGATTTAACGAAAAAAAAGCACTGCCATAAATAGGAGGTGTTTTATGAATAAATTTAGTACTAAAAAAGAGATAACCAACGTTTTGATAGCGCTTGTTGCAAGCGTTATTTCAGCCGTTGGTATTTATTTTTTTGTAGAACCTTATAACTTTGCCCCAAGTGGGGTAGACGGTATTTCAGCAATGCTCCGTCAACTTACAGGGGATAAAATTAACGTGGGTATATTTAATATTGCGATTAACACTCCGCTACTTATTATTGCGTGGTTTGTTTTGAAAAAGCGTTACGTAATTTATACGGGCATTTATATGGCGTTTAGTTCGCTTTTAATCAACTTGTTGCATATATTAAACGTTCCTGTACCAGAAATTACGAACGTGCTTATTCCAACAATTTTTGCTGGTGTAGCACAGGGCGGAACGGCACTTATGTTAAAGATAGGCGGATCTTCTGGCGGTGTAGATGTTGTGGGTTGTATGATTCAAACAAAAATGCGCCACGTAAAAGTTGAAAGAATTATTGCTGTGTTAAGTTACTTAGTTGTTGCACTTACTTACGTAGTGTTTTGGGAATTAGAGGCTGTTTTATTATCTGCAATTGAAGTTTTCATTTGCGAACAAGTTTCAGCATCTGTTCTTAGAAGTAGCAGAAGTGCGGTTAAGTTTGAAGTTGTAACCGATGAGCCCGAAGAAATTTGTGAAGAAATTATAAACAATTTAAGACACGGCGCAACTCTTATTAAAGGACAAGGTGTGTTCTCTGAACAAGAAAAATCAGTTATCGTTGTAGTAATAAATTACTATCAACTTGCGGACTTTTTAAACATCATATCTTCACACAAAAACACGTTTGCTTATTACGTAGACGTAATGGGTGTAAAGGGTAATTTTGACTGGGCAAAAGATGAGCAAGGTGAACTTGATAAACTGAAAGAAAGACAGCAAAGAAAAAGTCTTGAAATAAAACTTAAAACTGATAAAGATCAAGAAAACTAAACAACAAAATACTTAAGCAAAACTCTATCAAAGCGAAACTTTTTACATATAATGAAATTTCAAAAAATGTTATATATATGTAATTAAGGGCTTTTTTAGAGTTTTTTTATATAGTATTGACAAATTATTTGTAGTATAATAAAACAAATAAGAATAGTTCTTGCACCAAAATAATATAGATGCAGGGTGTAATAAAGAACGTTTTTATAAGGAGAATCTTATGGAAAAGATAGTTGTAGACAGTAGTGTTGTAACAGGTAAAATTCGCCCGTTGCACGGTGTATGTAACGTTCCTTGGGACTCTGTAACAGAAGAATTACAGAGAAATTACGTTAAAGATTATGAAGAAGCAGGTGTTCCTATTTGCCGTTACCATGACCAAGGTGGCAGATACGGTGGCGGTGCATACGTAGATATCCCTAATATTTTTAGAGATTTTGATGCTGACGAAAACGATCCTGCAAATTATGACTTTACCTTTACTGATTTCTTAACTACCCGTCTTATGGAACACGGTGTACAAGTATTATACCGTTTGGGTATCACTATTGAAAACGATAACTTCTTAAAGCATTATCATACTGATCCGCCTAAGGATTACAATAAGTGGGCGCGTATTTGTGAACATATTATCGCACACTACAACGAAGGTTGGGCAAACGGCTTTAAGTATAATATTAAATACTGGGAAATTTGGAATGAACCTGAAGTTCGTTCTAAATTCGCAAGAAGTGGCGACGAACAAATGTGGAACGGTACCGATGAACAATATTGGGAACTCTACAGCGTTGCTGCAACCCACTTGAAAGAACGCTTTCCTGACATTAAGGTAGGTGGCTATTCAAGTATCGGTCTTTATCACGTTGTAAAAGCGGGTATTTCACCCAGTCAAAACGTAGACCACGCACCTAATAAGTTGTTTAACTGTTTCCACGGTTTCTTAAAATATATCACAAAAGGTGAAAAGAAAGTTCCGCTTGATTTCTTCACATGGCACTCATATCATACCAGCCCTAAAGATAACTCAACCATGTCAGTTTATATTAAAACTCAACTTGGCATTTACGGTTATCCCGAATGTGAAAACATTAACGACGAATGGAACCCCAACATAACACTTCGTGGTAAACTTCAAGACTGTGCTAACGTTGCGGCAAACATGCTTTCATATCAAAAGAACATGCTTGATATGGCAACTTATTATGCATTAAGTCGTTTAAGTTCAAACTATAACGGTTGGTATCATCCCTATACGGGTGAACGCCTTAAAACTTATTACGTATTTAAGGGCTTTAACCAACTTTATCGTTTAGAAAACGAATTACAATCTTCTTGTTCAAATGAAAACATTTTCGTTGGCGCTGCAAAGAACGATAACAAACTTTGCTTAATGATTTCTAACTACGACGGTGGTGATACTGAAGTTGAAGTTGATATCAAAGGCTTTGGCGCAACTAAGGCTAAAATGAACTGCATTGACGCCGACAAGTGGTATGAAGAAGTTGCATTAGAAGGTAAAGATAATTTAACCATTGCACTTCCTAAACACGCAGTTTACTTGCTCACTTTTGAAAAATAAAAGGATAAGGAGAAAAGAAAATGAGTATAGTTACCATTAATAACAATAAAGTTTTAGGTAGAATTAAACCCGTTCACTCAGCAATGGGCTTCATATCAACTTCTGTAAGAGGCGAAATTAGATGGAATAGAAACGTTTTATCTCATATTGATCAAATCGGTATGCCTTATGCAAGATTAAACGGCGTAGGCGGTCGTTACGGCTCTAACGTATTTATTGATGTTACAAATATCTTTAGAGATTTTGATGCTGATGAATTTGCAGAATCAAGTTACGACTTTGCGTTTACCGATTGGGTTATTTGGGAATGCCAACTTCACGGTGTTAAACCTATCTTCCGTCTTGGCGTTGGTAAAGAACCTGACCATTGGTTGAAATATTACAACATTGATCCCCCCAAGGATTATGAAAAGTTTGCAAGAATTTGTGAACACATTATCCTTCACTACAACATCGGTTGGAATAACGGTTTTAAGGCTGGTATTAAGTACTGGGAAATTTGGGACGGTCCCGATAACGCAAAGGCTGTTAAAGATAACGCTTGCTGGAAGGGTACTAAAGAAGATTACTTTGAATTCTATAGAGTAGTTGCAAATTATTTAAGTGAATGTTTTGCTGGTAAAGGCTGGAAGTTTGGTGGCTACGGCGCAACTGGTTTTGATTTAGAAGATAAAGACAACTATTCAAAAGAATTCTTTGAAGATTTTATAAAGTTTGTAACTGCAGAAGAAACCAAAGCACCCTTTGACTTCTTCACTTGGAACGCTACTACGGCATGTCCTGAAACAAACGCAAAAGTTGCTCAATACGTTCGTGATACCCTTGATGGTGCAGGTCTTACCGAATGTGAAAACATTTGTGGTTGCTGGAAAACTAACGTTGTTGACCCTGGCAATATTAAATGCGCATCAGTTATCGGCGCAAACCTTGCAAGTTGGCAAAATTCTTGCGTAGACAAGGCTATGTTCTCTGGTATTGCTGGTGGCAAGGGCGGTCTTTTTGGACCTACCGTTGGCTCAGCAAGTGTTCCTTCATACGGCTATTACGTAATGCAAGCGTTCAACAAACTCTATAAACTCGGTTTCCAAGTTGAAGCAATTAGTGATGATGCGCAAGTTTACGCTGTTGCGGGCGCTGATGCAAATAAGGTTGCAGTTTTAGTTTCTAACTGTTCTGATGAAGAAAAAGAAGTTGCTATAAGCACTATCGACGTTCCTAAGAATAAGGGCGTGGCAACTATCATTAAAGAACTTGACGTTGAAAACATGACTGCAGAGGAGAGAAGAAGCCTTGCAATCGTAAGAAGCATGTGGTTTGACGGTCCTATTAGACTTAAGATGGCACCCAATGAAGTTCGTTTAATCGAATTTGAATAATTTAGATTATAAAACCCCAAGTTTCTCCTTGGGGTTTTAAAACTTTTTAATGCATAAGGTTGACAAGGGAAAATCTCTTTTATATAATTAAAGTAAGATGATTATATTAAGGTGAGTTTTATGAAATTTAGTGTAAAAACAATTGCATTTACTGCGGTGTTTGCGGCTCTTTGTTTTGTGGCAACTATGGTTATAATAATACCATTGCCCAATGGATACGTAAATCTTGGTGACGTTTTCGTATTACTTTCTGGCTGGTGCTTAGGTCCAGTTTTTGGGCCAATTGCTGCGGGAATAGGTAGTATGATTGCGGATATCGTTTCAGGTTACGCTATGTATGCTCCCGTAACTTTTGTAGTTAAAGCGTTGGTTAGTTTATGTGCGTACTTGGTTTGGTATCTTTTCAAAAGTGTTATTAAAAACAATAAACTTGATTTTTTGAATAGACTTATTTCTGCAATCGTTGGTGAAATAGTTATGATTGCAGGATACTTTTTATACGAAAGTATATTGTACGGTTTCGCGGGTGGTGCGCTTGCGCTTTTAGGCAATACCTTGCAAGGTGCGTGCTGTGCAGTCGTTGGTGTTTTACTTGTGGTTGCTATCACAAACATTAAGTATTTTAATAAAATTTTCCCAAGATTACAAAAAAACAAATAACATATTTTTTGGAGAATATAATGGCAAAAATTTATTTTGTTACAATTGAACTTTCTAACGGTAAAAACATTAAACTTCGTCTTGACGGTGCAGTTGCACCCAAAAGCGTAGAACAGTTTGTTTCTCTCGTTAAAAAGAATTATTATGACGGAACTATTTTCCACCGTATAATCGATAACTTTATGATTCAAACGGGTGGATATAAATTAGAAGAAAACTCTTTAAGTGAACTTCCTAAAGTAGATGCAATCGAAGGCGAATTTGCATCAAACGGCTATAAAGGCAACACAATTTCACACGAACTTGGCGTAATATCAATGGCAAGAACTATGGATAAAAACTCAGCAACATCACAGTTCTTTATTTGCTCAGCAACTTGCCCGTGGCTTGATGGGGAATACGCTGCATTTGGTAAAACGGTTGATGAAGAAAGTGATCAAGCTGTTTTAGAAGTTTCTAAAATGCCCACTTGCGCACCTCATCCTATGTTTACAGACTTTCCTGTAGAAGAAATCGGTATAAAAACTATTACCGTTGATAATGAAGAAGAAATTTAAGAATAAGGAGAACTTATTATGAAAATTATGATTGGGGCAGATTTAGTGCCCACACCCACTAACATTGAACTTTTTAAGCAAGGCGATGCTAAAACTATCGTAGGTGAAAGATTCCTTAAAGTTATGCAAGATTGCGACTATAGAATTTTTAACTTAGAACTTGCTCTTACCGATAAAGAAACCCCTATCGTAAAGGCTGGTCCTAACATCGGCGCACCCACCGAATGTGTTAAAGGTTACAAGGCTCTTGGCGTAGACTTTTTAGGCGTTTCAAATAACCACGTTTTAGACCACGGTTATGAAGGCTTTGTTTCTACCATGAAAACGCTTGATGACGCTGGTATTGCACATTGCGGTTGCGGTATCAATAAAGAAGAAGCATCTAAACCTTATATCTTTGAAAAAGACGGCATTAAGGTTGGTATTTATGCTTGCTGTGAACACGAATTCTCTTGGGTTGAAGACTATGGCTTTGGCGCAAACGGTTTCGACGCTTTAGAGAGTTTAGATCATATCACCGAACTTAAAAAACAAGTTGATTACTGTATCGTTTTATACCACGGTGGTAAAGAACACTATCAATATCCGTCACCTTATCTTCATAAGGTATGTAGAAAAATCGTTGAAAAAGGCGCAGATATCGTTCTTTGTCAACACACCCACTGTGTAGGTACTGAAATGGACCACGCAGGCGGTAAAATCATTTTCGGTCAAGGTAACTTTGTTTTTGCTAAAAACTATGCTCACAACCCGCTTTGGGGCGATGGTTTCGTTGTTATTGCAGACGTAACTAAAGACGGCGTAAAATATGAATACGTTCCTTACAACAAAACTGAAGTTGGTATTGAAATGACCGACAGCACGGAAATTTTAGACGGTTTAAGAGAACGCAGTAAACAAATTTTAGAACCTGGCTTTATCGAAAAGAATTTTGCTGAAATGGCAGAACAAACCGTTTATAGCAGATACGTTAAAAATATGATTAAAGGCTATATTGACCCTGCAATGACTGAAGAAGAATTCTTTGCAAACTATAAGGGCAACGGTTTCTTCCACTTTGCTGAATGTGAAGTGCATAGAGAATGTTTGCTTACTGGTCTCCGTAAAAAACTCGGTCGCGGTAAGTGGGGCGAATTTAAGGACTTAAACAAATAATAAAAGTTTATTATGATTAAAGGCTTAAAACCCTATGAATTTTTCAAATGGTTTAATGAAATTTGTAAAATTCCACACGGCTCTAAAAATGAAAAAGCGCTTGCTGATTTTTTGGTTGACTTTGCTAAAAAGCGTTCGCTTAAGTGTTCGGTTGACCAAAAAGGCAACGTGTTTATGAAAGTTCCGCCAAGTAAGGGTTATGAAAATGAAAAGCCTATTCTTTTTCAAGCGCATATCGATATGGTGTGCGTAAAAGATGACGGTTGTAACTTTGATTTTAATAAAGATGCAATAAGACTCAAGATTACTGGCAATAAACTTCACGCAGACGGCACTTCACTCGGTGCAGATAACGGCGTTGGCGTTGCTACTATGCTTGCCATTGCTGATAGTGAAGAAGTTTTGCATCCGCCCTTAGAGTTTTTGTTTACCGTTGAAGAAGAAATAGGTATGCTGGGTATCCGCGCGTTCGATATTAGTAAAATTACTGCTCGCCGTATGATAAATATGGACTGTGGTGATTCTCACGTTATTGCCGTAAGTAGCATGGGTAAACGCAACTGTTTCATCACTAAAAAGTTTAGTACTTTTGAAGTGGAGAAAAATTGTTGTGCGCTAACCATTAAACTTGGTGGTGGCAAAGGCGGTCATTCAGGGCTTATGATTAGAGAGGGTAGAGCGTGCGCCGGCAATAATTTAGGCAAACTTTTAACCGCGCTATCATCAATGCCCGTAAGGCTTTGTTCTTTGCAAACGCATGGCGTTGCTATCTTAAAGGGCTTAACGGCGGTTATAGTATTCCCAAGCGAACTTTTAGAAGAAGTTAAGAAAAAACTTAACGACTGCTTTAACGATATAAAATCGGCTTATAGTGTTGCCGACCCTGATTTAACGCTTTCTTTAAGTGAAACAAACTTGCCAAAACTCGCTTTGGAAAAACAAGATACGGTTAGGGTAGCAAAACTTTTAAGTTTAATTAAAACTGCACCTTATAAAGTAGATGAAAATGATAGTTCTATTTTAATAACTTTAGGCGTGCTATTAAAAGCGGTTTTAAGCGATAAAGATTTGGCCTTTGAATTTCATATCCGTTCAACTAACGACGCTGACTGTGATAAAGTTTTTAACGGATTTTTAAGACAAGCAAACGAACTTGGCTTTGAAGTTCAAATAGGCGACAGTTACTCTGGGTGGAAAGAAGTTTCAAACTCTTTGTTTAGAAAAAAATTTATTGATACTCATAAAGAAGTTTTTGGGTATGCACCCGAACTTGAAAGGGTAAGCGGCGGGATAGAAACTGGCATAATCACCGCTCAAATTCCAGATATGGACGCGGTTGGTATTGCCCCCACGGCAAGAGGCGCGCATACAACAGAAGAACATATTTTGCTTGATGAAACTGAAGATTATTGGAAATGGCTTATCACCGTATTAGCAAAAAAAGATTAATGAAAAATAAAAGGAAAAGAACTGATATTATATCAGTTCTTTTTTAATGCTTTAATAAATATGTAAAAATTTAATTAAAATTTACTAAATCTTATTGATATTATCATTTGTTTGTTGTATAATTAATGTAATCGGGCATCCGAGAATAATTGTAAAATATTAAGGAGAGGATTAAAATGACCTACTTAAAAGATAACTTTTTGTTAACTAACAAAACTGCAGAAAAACTTTATAACGATTACGCAAAAGATATGCCTATTTTCGACTATCACTGCCATCTTCCCGAAGCTCAAATTTTAGCAAACGAACCTTTTAATGACGTTTTTGAAATTTGGCTTAAAGGTGACCACTATAAATGGCGTTTGATGAGAAACTATGGCATTGATGAAGAATGCATCACCGGTAGTGCAAGCAATAAAGAAAAGTTTACCGCATACTGCAAAACTTTGGGTACTGCTTTTGGCAATCCCTTATATCACTGGTCACAAGTAGAACTTAAAGAATTCTTCAACTGTGAAATTGAAATTAACGAAGATAACGCTGAAACCATTTGGAATTGGTGTAATGATTATATCAAACTCAACAACATCACTCCCCAAAGCCTTATTGAAAAGTCAAACGTTTCACACATTTTCACTACTAATGAAATTTTTGACGATACTTCTACTTTTGAAAAGATTGCTAAAAAGGACTATAAGTTCAAAGTTATCCCCGCATTCCGCGCTGATAAGATTATGAATATTGATGCTGTTGGCTATGATAAGACCATTGAAAAATTAGAAGGTATCGTAGGCAAAATCAACAGTATTGAAGATTTAGAAAAGGCAATTGAAAATAGACTTCAAGCGTTTATTAAAGTTGGTACTACCGCATCAGATATCGCACTTCAATGCGTATATGAAATTGCTGAAAAAGAAGATGCAGACAAAGTATTAAAGTCTGCTATTAAAGGCGAAGCCATTAGCGAAGAACAAGCAAAAGTATTCAAAGGCTACTTCACTTACTTCTTGTTCAAACTCTATGCTAAATACGATATCAGAACTGAACTTCACGTTGGTGCAATGAGAAACAATAACTCAAAAATGCTTGCTAAATTAGGTTTAGACACTGGTTATGATAGCATTGCTGAAGATAACAGTATTAGACTGATGTCAAGATTATTTGACCGTCTTAACAATGAAGATTCTCTTCCCAAGACCGTAATCTTCAACCTTAACCCCAAGATGAATACTGAAATTATGACGCTTCTTGGTTGTTTCCAAGACAGTAGCGCAAAGGGTAAGATTCAATACGGTCCCGCATGGTGGTTCTTAGATAACAAAGTAGGTATGGAAAAACACCTTGAAGATTTAACCGCAACTGGTCATATTGCAACTTTCGTTGGTATGCTTACCGATAGCCGTTCACTTCTCTCATATCCCAGACACCACTACTTTAGAAGAATTCTTTGCAACTACCTTGGCACTATGATGGAAAACAGTCAAATGACTCAAGATATCGCAATCGTGGGTAAGGTTGTTCAAGATATTTCTTACAACAACTCTATCAAATACTTTGATATGAAATAAGGAGAAAGAAAAATGGCTTACAACGGCGCAATTTGCCACGACGAATTAGTAAAAACTACTAAACAAAAATTAGGCTTTGATAAATGCGTTGACTATAACGAATGGCGCGCACAAGTTAAAGATAAATTCATTGAACTTTTTGGTATTGACGTTATTAAAGAAAACGTTTGCGATCCAGAATTCAAGATTGAAGAAGAAGTTCAAATGGATGGCTATAAGCGTATCCGCTTTTCATTCTTTAGTGAAGTTGGCGCTTACGTTCCTTGCTATCTTTTAGTTCCCGATAACGCTAAAGGCAAACTCCCCGTAGTTATTACCTTGCAAGGTCATAACCAACAAGGTTTCCACAGTTCAATCGGTAATATCTTGTGTCATGAAACGCTTGATTACGATACTGGTCGTGGTCAATTTGCTATCCAAGCGGTTAGAACAGGCTATATCGCACTTGCTATTGAACAACGCGGTATGGGCGAAAGAAAGGCTGTAAACACCTTTGAAAGACGCGTTTCATTAAATAACGGCGGTTGCTATTATGAGGCTATGACCGCTTTGACTTTAGGTAGAACCTTACTTGGTGAAAGATGCCATGATATCAGCACCGCAATCGATATGCTTTCTCACTTTGATTGCTGTGATTTGGATAAGATTGCAATCACGGGTAACTCTGGCGGTGGCACAATGTCTTATTACGCTGCGTGCTATGATGAAAGAATTAAGGTTTCAATGCCGTCTTGCGCATTCTGTGATTACCCTGGTTCAATACTTAAATTTTATCACTGTTCTTGTAACTACGTACCCCGTGCGTATAGATACTTTGATATGCAAGATTTATCTTGCCTAATCGCGCCCAGAAACTTGATTATTGTTGCTGGTAAGTATGATACCGCTTTCCGTATTGAAGGCGTACGCCGTGGATATGAAACAGTTAAGAAAGTGTTTGAAAAAGCAGGCGTTCCTGATAACTGCAAACTTGTTGAAACTGAAAAGGGTCACTGGTGGTGCGTTGACGTTATTTGGAAAGAAATGAAAGAAATCACCGATAAACTCGGCTGGTAATTAGATTAAATCAAAAAGGCTTGACCAAGTGGTCAAGCCTTTATTTTTTATTTTAACCTTTTCTTAAATTCGGTGGGGGAAAGTCCGGTGTATTTACGGAAGTTTCTAAAAAAAGTGGAAAAGTCGTTATACCCACAAATTCTACAAACCGAAGTAAAGTTTTCGCCTCTTTCAATAAGTTCTGTTGCCTTTTCAATTCTACTGCTGTTTACAAAGTCCTTAAAAGACTTGCCCGCAACCGAATAGAAGACTTTGCAAAAATTTGACTTTGACATTGCCGATTTTTTTGCCATGTCGTTTAGGGAAACATCTTCATCTAAATGGTTTTTAATATACTCTAAACAATGGAGAACGGAACTGGTGTTTGCCTCAAAGTCAATGCTTACTTGTTTTTGCTCAAAGTATATTCTTGCAAAGAGAGTGAGAAGTGCGTTCAAGCACTCTCTAATAAGTTCTTCTGATCCTGATTTTCCTTCGTAAAACTCTAGGTTTATTCGGTTAAATATTGTCTGACAAAATAGGGTATCCGCATGCGGAATTGCAAACTTTGGCTGAATATTACCCTCGGTTGCTGTGGTCAAATAATACAAAAAATCGGATATGAGTTTATTTTCACCTTCACCGCTTTTTAAGAATTCTTGCATGAAAGAAATTGAATAAAATTCCGCATTATTATCGCTTACTTTTATATAATGTGGAACGGACGGGGGAAGAATAAAAACGTCGCCCGCAACAAGCGTTGCCTTACCGTTTTCAACAAAGTGTGCAATACTACCTTTAAGCATATAGTATACTTGAAAATAAGGGTGCTCGTGTAGTTTTTGCGCCTCAGTAGGGTTAGATAATTTTTCAACGTGAAAGTTGTTTTTTGCGTTCTTATAGTATGATAAAACAAATTTTTTAATATCCATATAATTATTATAACACAAGTTTAGACAAAATGCAATATGAAAAATACAATTTGCAATAACTTTTGTGTGATAAGGTGTTACAATATAGATAAATAAAAAACCAAAAGAGGTAACAAAAATGAAAATCGTATCACTTTGCGGATTGCTCGGTTACGGTTACAGCGAAGAAGCCTTAAACATTGCCTTTTCTGAAAAGGTAGATTACGTAGGTGTAGACGCTGGCTCAACCGACCCTGGCCCTTACTATCTTGGTAGCGGTAAGTCTTTTACCGACAGAGGCGCAGTTAAGCGTGACTTATCTTTAGCACTTCCTAAAGCGTTAGAACAAAAAGCACCGTTTATTATCGGTACTGCAGGTGGCGCAGGTGCAAAACCGCACACCGATTGGCTTGTGGAAATTATCAAAGAAATCGCTAAAGAAAAGGGCTTGTCTTTCAAGATGGGCGTAATTTATAGCGACGTAACCAAAGAATACGTTTTGAATAAGTATAAAGACGGCAAAATCGTTGATATGTGTTCAGAGTTTCCGCTTACTGAACAAATGATTGAAGATAGCGAAAGAATCGTTAGTCAAATCGGCGTTAAGCCCATTATTGAACTCTTAGAGAAAAAGGTAGACGTAATCGTTTCAGGTCGTGCATGTGATACCGCTATTTATGCAGCACCCTGTATTTACGAAGGTTATAAAGAAGGTTTGGCGTTCCACATGGCAAAGATTATGGAATGTGGTGCAATGTGTTCAGAACCCGTTGCTGCGGCAGACGTTATGCAAAGTTATATGTATGACGATTATTTTGAACTTTGCCCCGCAAACCCCATTCGCCGTTGTACGGTTGATAGAGTTGCTGCACACACTCTTTATGAACAAACTAACCCGTACTTAATTTACGAACCCGATGGCGTTATCGACCTTAAAGATTGCACTTTCGAGCAAATCGATGATAGAACTGTTAGAATTTCAGGCGCAACCTTTACCGAGGCTGAAGAAAAAACCCTTAAACTTGAAGGTGTAAAAAGGGTAGGTTATAGAACGGTTTGCGTAGGCGGTATTTTTGACCCGTTGACCATTGAAAAGTTCGACTATATCGAAAAAACGGTTAAAGAATTTATTGCAAACGCAACTACTTGCAAGCCTGATGAATATACTGTTAACTTCCGTCGTTACGGCGGTCCGGAATCAAGCCTTTGCGTAGTTATCGATGCAGTTGGTAAAACGCAAGAAATTGCAGACACAATCTGCTCACTTGCTCGTTCAAGAATGCTCCACTGCGACTACGTTGGAAGAAAGTCAAGCGCGGGCAACGTTGCTTTCCCGTTCTCTCCGTCAGATATCCACGTTGGCGAAGTTTACGAGTTCTCAGTATTCCACTTGGCAAAAGTTGATTCTTTAGATGAAACCGTTAAAGTAGAATTAATGGAGGTTAAGTAAAATGAAACTTATAGATTTAACCAAAATTTTGCGTAGTAAAAACGCAGGACCTTTGTATATTACTTTCGACCTTATCTTTGAAGATATGGACAAGATGAATTACGTTCTTCAAAACTTAAAGATTGAAGACGTTGCAAAGGCTTACGATACAGACGTAAATCAAATTACAGTTATCCCTTATGAAATCGTTAAGTCAATCAAAATCACTTTCCCCAGAAAGCACGTAAGCGGTTGTGTTTTAGATGATGACGTTTACGGCTGTCAACAACACATGCCCTTGGCAAATATTATTGTATAAAACAGCAAAAGAATTATGAGTAAAATATTGTTTGGTTGGGCGGAAGAGGACATTACGCCCCAAAAGAAAGTGGCACTCTCGGGGCAATTTGCAGAAAGAATTTCAGAGGGGGTAGAAAAGCCTATTATGGTTACTGCCCTATCAATATCAAACAAAAAAGACCATGCTGTATTTGTAAGTTGTGACCTTGTGGGCGCCCCTGCAAATCTAATAGATGCAGTAAGAGAAAAACTTAAAGCAAACACATTGGGGATAGACCCGATGAAAATAGTTCTTAACGCTATTCACACTCACACAGGTCCAGAATTTCCACGTACTCAGCGTTCAAAAATGCCATTTTTATCCAGTACGCCGAAAAAAATAATAAAATCGCTTCTACCTAAAGGTAAAAGATATATCGAAAAAGAAAACGTTTCAGAAAATCCTGAAATAAGCACACCAGAGGAAACGTTTGTATTTCTTGTAGATAAGATTGTTAAAGCGATAACTTCATCGTGGGAAAATCTTAGCGAAGGAACTTTTGCAAACGGCTTTGGTAGAGCGGCTGTTGGTATGTGTCGCCGCGCCGTATACAATGACGGAAGCGCTCAGATGTGGGGAAATACTGACACGGCAACCTTTGAGGAACTTGAAGGTGGTAGTGATACAGGTATCGAACTTTTGTATATATTCGATAAAAACGAAAATTTGACTGGAATTATTGCAAATCTTGCTTGTCCTGCACAGTGCGTTCAGCACAGACATTTTATCTCACCCGATTTTTGGGGAGAAGTTAAAGTTCTTTTGAGAGAACGCTTTGGAGCGAATATTTATCTCTTGGCACAATGCAGTGCAGCAGGTGACCAATGCCCGGTAGACCTTATAAGATGGGTAGAGCCGGAAAGTTGTGTAAACGACCCAAATATAGAAAGACAATCGCCCCTAAAACGAAAAGCAGACCCTTCTATGTTTGACATTAGCGGTATGAAAAAAGCGGGCAAAAGAATAGCAAAAGAAATTATTGAAGTGTTTGAAAATGAACTTGATAAGCCGTTGGATGAGGGCACGTTCGAACATGATATAACGGTTATGAAGTTGCCGATAAGACGCGTAACACTTTCTGACGTAGATAAAGCGAAAAAAGCAATAAAAGAGTATCTTGAAAATAAAGAAGGTGACGTGGATTATATCGATGCGGCAAAATTACAGGTTCATATGGGAATCTTGAAGCGCGCAGAGGTTCAGGAGTATCAAAACACTTTGAATACAGAAGTTCATATTGTAAGACTTGGAAATCTTGTTTTTGCGACAAATCCGTTTGAACTTTTTCTTAATTATGGCAATAAGATTAAGGCAAGAAGTAAGGCGGAGCAGACGTTTTTGATTCAACTGGCAAATGGTGGTGAAGGATATTTACCCACGGAAAAGGCAGAAAAAGGAGGTCATTACAGCGCGTTTGTTTCAGGCGGTCAAGTTGGTCACGAAGGTGGCGAACTGCTTGTAAAAGAAACCCTTGACCTTATAAACAATATATTTGAGGTAAGAAATTATGATTAAAACAGAAGTTTATGAAGAAGCGTTGT
Organism: Christensenellaceae bacterium; assembly: GCA_045614185.1. Classification (GTDB taxonomy): domain Bacteria; phylum Bacillota; class Clostridia; order Christensenellales; family Borkfalkiaceae; genus UBA1259. The sequence continues at coordinate 57,465 of JAZLCJ010000014.1, forward strand.
TTCAAACGATAAAGCGTGGTGCGACTGAAATTTCAGACGACGTAAAGGAAGCGTTTGAAAATGCTATTGCAAGAGAAACTAATGAAGACGCTAAAAAAGGTCTTCGCACCACTTTAGAGAGTATGGAAATGTCAGCAAAAAGGGAAAACCCCTTGTGTGTAGACACCGGCTGGCCTATTTTCTACTTTAAGGTTGGTAATAAGTGTGAATTAGAAGGCGGTTTCGTTGAACTTGAAAACGCTGCTCGCAGAGCCGTTGCAAGAGCAACTGAAAAGGGCTATCTTAGAGCAACTATGAAACACCCCTTAACCGGTTACGACCCCGGTAACAATATCGGTATGAATATCCCTGACTTTACTTATAAGTTCGTTGATGGCGACGGTATTGAAATTTCTTACGCTGCAAAAGGTGGCGGAAGTGAATGCTTTGGCGGAACAAGACACAGAATAGTTGCATTTGCGGACGGTATTAAGGGTATTGAAAAGTTCGTTATTGAAAGTTTCGTAGCATCTGCAAGAGCAGGCGCAGTTTGTCCGCCGTCAGTTCTTGGTATCGGTATCGGTGGTACTGCAAACGTTGCTGCAAACCTTGCTAAAGAAGCAGCGTGCTTAAGAACGGTTGGTTCAAAACACCCCGACCCGATGTTCGCTAAGATTGAAGAAGATTTATACAAAGCACTTAACAGCCTTGGTATAGGTATTTTGGGTGCTGGCGGTGATACTTCAGTTCTCGCAGTAAACGTAGAATATGCTTACACTCATATCGCAGGTATTGCTTGCGCAACAAGTACCAACTGTATGATAGCACGCCGTGCGTCAAGCAGAATTGATGCTGACGGCACCGTTAGCAGAATGAAGAGCCCGATGTGGTTTGGCGATAGATAAAAGGGGGATAAAAAAATGGCAGAATATCATTTAACCGCGCCTTTGACCGATGAAGACGTTAAGCAATTAAAAATCGGTGATATAGTTTACATAAGCGGACCTGCTTTCACTTGCAGATCAAGACTTCAAAAATACATCTTTGATGAAAAGAACGTTTTACCTTTTTCAACTGAAGGCAGAAACGTACTTATCCACAACGGCCCCGTAATCGTAAAAGAAAACGGCAAGTGGAAACTTATGTCTTTCATGCCCACTTCAAGTATTAGATTTGAAAAATGGGGCGCAAAGAGCGTTGATGAATGGGGCTTAAAGATGATTGTTGGTAAAACCACTATGGGTAAAGAAACTGCAAAAATGATGAAAGAAAAGAAGTGCGTTCACGTTTCTCCCCGTTCAGTTAGCCCTAACCTTTGGATTGATTCAATCGAAGTTGAAACCGTTCACTTATATGATGAACTCGGCCGTATTGAAGCCGCTTGGTTCTTTAAGTTAAACGATATCGGTCCGTTTATCGTAGATATCGACTGTGAAGGCAATAACTTCTTTGACCAACTTGATGAAAAGATTGCAGAGCGCAAAGAAAAGGCTATGCGTGATCTTGGCATTGAAGAGGGTTGGGAATATACAAAATTATATTAATTTTAAGGGCTTATATGCTACGCATTTCTGCGTTACTGCTTTGGGTTTTGACTTCGATAACCAAAAAGGTTAATCTCATCCAAAACCCGTTGCGAGCCTTGAACTGCTTGCATCTAAACCCTTAAAACTATCTTTAAGCACTTATCTATGTATTAATAATGTGCTAAGGAATTTTATTTCTAAATCAAAAAAAGGACTTATCAAATCGATAAGTCCTTTTAAGTTTTTTTAAGTATTAAACGTTGAATCTAAAGAGTACAACGTCGCCGTCTTTGATGACGTATTCTTTACCTTCCGAACGAACTTTGCCTTTTTCTTTTGCGGCGTTGAAACTGCCAAGTTCAACTAAAACGTCATAGTCAACTATTTCCGCTCTAATAAAGCCTTTTTCAAAGTCAGAGTGAATTTTACCCGCCGCTTGCGGTGCTTTAGTGCCTTGTTCAATAGTCCAAGCGCGTACTTCTTTTTCGCCCGCGGTCAAGTAACTAAGAAGTCCTAAGAGTTTATAAGAAGTTTTAACAAGTCTATCAAGACCGCTTTCTTTCAAGCCGTATTCTTCTAAAAACATTGCTTGTTCTTCGGGTTCTAACATAGAAAGTTCTTCTTCAATCTTAGCACAAATAACCATATGTTCAGCGTTTTCACTGTTAGCAAATTCAATAAGTTTTTGTACTAAGGGGAGGTCTTTTTCATCTTTACCCATATCTTTTTCACCGATATTTGCGGTGTAAATAACAGGTTTTGCGGTGAGCAAGAAAAGTGTTTTTAAGTATTCGCTTTCGTCTTCCGTTACAGCAAGAGTTCTTGCGGGTTTCATTTCAGACAAGTGGTCGAAAAGTCTTTGTAAAAATTCCGCCTCAATTTTATACTTTTTGTCGCCTGTTTTGGTCATTGAAATTGCTTTATCAAGACGTTTTTTAACCGAATCAGTATCAGCAAAAATAAGTTCTAAGTTAATGGTTTCAATATCGCGCAAGGGGTCGATATCAGCGTCAACGTGGGTGATGTTTTCATCTTCAAAACATCTAACAACGTGCACGATAGCGTCCGTTTCACGAATATTAGCGAGGAACTTATTGCCTAAGCCTTCGCCTTTGCTTGCGCCTTTAACAAGCCCAGCAATATCAACGAATTCAACAACGGCAGGGGTGATTTTTTTGGTGTTATACATTTTGCCCAAAACGTCAAGACGAACGTCTGGCACGGCAACTATACCAACGTTAGGTTCAATGGTGCAGAAAGGATAGTTGGCACACTCTGCGCCCGCGTGGGTAATTGCATTAAACAAAGTTGACTTACCAACGTTAGGAAGTCCTACAACGCCTAATTTCATTTTTATTTTCTCCGTAGAATAATTATCCTAACAATTATAATCTAAAATCAAGAAAATTACAAGTTTTTAGGTTGCTTTTTTTATAAAATATGTGGTATTATAATTAAAAGTGGAGAAAAATATGGATTACAAAAATTATATTGCTGAAAAATTAAGTATTGAAGGCGTTGAAAAGGACGCGTTGAAATCATTTATAGAAATTCCCCCGAACAACGACATGGGCGACTTTGCCTTGCCGTGTTTTAAGCTTAGCAAAATTTTGCGTTCATCACCCGTGAAGATTGCAGAGGATTTAGCAGCAGCTTTCGTAACAGATGAACACATAGGGGAATGCACCGCGGTAAACGGTTATCTCAACTTTAAGATTAACCGCCAAAACTTTGCATTTTCTTTGCTTGACACCGTTTTAAATAAAGGTGAAAATTTTGGCGCAAGCGATATTGGACAGGGCAAAACTATTTGTATTGACTATTCTTCAATCAATATTGCAAAGCCTTTCCACATCGGGCACTTATCAACAACGGTAATAGGTAGCGCGCTTTGTAAAATCTTTAGATTTTTGGGTTATAAAGTAGTAGGTATCAACCACCTTGGCGATTACGGCACACAGTTTGGTAAACTTATAGTAGCGTTTAAGCGTTGGAGTAGTTTTGAGGCTGTTGAAGAGGGTAGATTAAAAGAACTTACAAGAATTTACGTTAAATATCATGACGAGGCTAAACTCGACCCGTCAATGGATGACGAGGCTCGCCATTACTTTAAACTTATTGAAGACGGCGACAAAGAAAGCAATCAACTTTTTGAAATGTTCAAAAAGATTACTTTGGAAGAAGTTGATAAAATTTACAAACTCTTAAACGTAGAGTTTGATTCTTACGCTGGGGAAAGTTTTTATAACGATAAAATGGCACCCGTCGTAAACGAACTTAAAGATAAGGGTTTAATCAAGATGTCTGAAGGTGCATCTATCGTTGACTTAGAAGAATACGGTATGCCTCCCTGCTTAATCTTAAAGTCAGACGGCTCTTCACTTTACGCAACGCGTGATATGGCGGCTGCAGTATACCGCAAAAACACTTACGACTTCGATAAGTGCTTATACGTAGTTGCTTACCAACAAAATTTACACTTTAAGCAATTCTTTAAGGTGTTGGAACTTATGGGCAAGGACTGGGCAAAAGACCTTATCCACGTTGCTTACGGTATGGTATCGCTTGAGAGCGGTTCTATGAGTACGCGTTCTGGTAACGTTGTGCTTTTAGAAGACGTTATCAATAAGACCATTGAAAAGGCATACAAAGTTATCGAAGATAAAAACCCCTCTTTAGAAAATAAAGAACAAATCGCAAAAGCGGTTGGTACGGGCGCTGTTATCTTCGGTGCTCTCTGCAATAATAAAATTAAAGATATAGTATTCAGTTACGATAGAGTTTTATCTTTTGAAGGTGAAACCTGTCCTTACGTACAATATACCGTTGCGCGTTGTAATTCTGTTATTGCAAAGTGTGGCGAACTTGGTGATTATAGTGGCGTTGAAATGAACGCTGATGAATATCAAGTTATCTCAACACTCGGCAAGTTTGAAGAAACCATTAAAGCGGCTGCTGAAAAGTATGAACCGTCTTTAGTAACGCGCTATGCAATCGATCTTGCAACCGCGTTCAATAAGTTCTATATGGGTTGCAAAATCGTTTGTGATGATGAAAAGGTTAAAAACTTCCGTTTAGCGATTACAAAGGCAGTACAAATCACTTTGACCAACGCATTGACACTTTTAGGTATTGAAACCGTAGAACAAATGTAATTATGCAAAAACTTATAATTTTCGACCTTGACGGAACTCTGCTTGACAGTCTTCCCGATATACAAGATTGCTTAAATAAAACGCTTGAAAAGTTCGGTTATAAAACGCACGATAAAAGTGCGGTAATGGGCTTTATCGGTACGGGTGCAAGAAACCTTGTTAAAAAAGGCTTACCCCAAGGCACTTGTGATGAAGAAATTGACCGTTTGCTTACGTATTATAACGATATTTACACCAACAGCGGTAGTCCCAAAACTAAACTTTTTGACGGCGTAAAACAAGTGGTTAAAGAATTGGCAAACCGCGGTTATAAAATGGCAATACTTACCAACAAACCGCAAATGACCACCGACGCTATTTTTAACGAATATATGTCGGATATGCCTATCGATTTAGTTATCGGTCAGCGTGACGGCGTAAAGATTAAACCCGATCCAACCGTTACAAATTCAATTTTGGAAAAGTACGGCGTTGAAAAACAAAACGCTTACTTTATAGGTGATGGTGAAACGGACGTTATAACCGCAATCAACGCAGGGATTAACGGTGTTGCCGTTTTGTGGGGATATAGAAGTAAAAAAGAGTTGCAAGATGCTGGAGCAACCGTTTTTGTGGATAGCCCTTTAGATTTATTAAATATTTTATAATTTTCTTTTTTTTAATTTTTTTCAAAAAGCCGTAAGGCTACTTTCAAATTTTTATTTATTTTTTATTATTTTTCAAAATTCCATTCTTTTCGTACAAAATAATTTGCAAGGAGTAATATTTTGCAAAAAATATATCATACCGCAATAGTTGGCGGAGGAGCGGCAGGCTTAATGACTGCCGTTGAACTCACGCGCGGAAAAGGTGCTTTATCTGGTGATGAAGTGCTTATTTTGGAGCGCATGGATAGAGTTGGCAAAAAACTAATTGCAACGGGTAACGGTCAAGGCAATCTTATGAACCGTAACTTTGGCGCACAATTTTATCACGGCGATAAAGATTTTATCGACGCTTTTATTGCTAATACTATAAATATTGATTTAGAAAATTACTTAACAGAATTAGGCATTCCGCTTTGTACCTTAAAAGACGGAAAGATGTATCCGTTATCACGCCAAGCCTCATCGGTTTTGGATATTATAAGGGCTTACTTAGAAAGCAAGGGTTGCGTAACTAAAACCGATTCTTTTGTTACTAAAGTGATGAAAAAAGGCGAGTATTATACCATTAAATGTTTAAATGGGGAATACACGGCAAAATCGGTCGTTTTAGCGGTTGGTGGCTGTGCTCAAAAGCAATTTGGCACAGATGGTTCTTCATACGGATTAGCGCAAAATTTTGGGCATAGAATGAGTGAGCTTTATCCGTCGCTTGTTCAACTTAAAACACAAACGGATTTAATACGCGGACTTAAAGGATTAAAAGAAGTTGCAACTGTTAGTGCAATAGTTGGGGGAAAGATTTTAACTTCTTCAACGGGGGATTTACTCTTTACCGATTACGGTGTTTCAGGCTCAGCCGTTTTTCAAGTTTCAGCATATTTAAGCGGCAAAGAAAACGAATATTTAAATATTGGGTTTTTGCCCGAAATGACGCAAGAAGAAGTAACTATATTGTTAAAAAATAGATTGAATTGCGGATATATACCAAAAGCAGATATTTTAGTTGGTATACTCAATAAGCGTATAGGACAAGCGGTGCTTAAAACGGTAAAAGAAATTACTGCGGAAAGCGTTGCGCACGCGCTAAAAAACTTTAAGTTAAAGGTTACTGGCAACGTTGGTTTTAATTACGCGCAAGTAACAAAAGGTGGAATTATAACTAAAGATATCAATAATAAAACTTATGAAAGTAAACTTGCAAAAGGTGTTTATATTATTGGTGAAATGATTGATGTTGACGGCGATTGCGGTGGATATAATATAACTTTTGCATTTTCTTCTGCAATATCGGCAGCCCGCGCAATAAAAGGCGTGTAATATTTAGGGGTTATACATATGGAAAAATTTAAAAAATTCACACAAGAAATGTTAGATAACGCTCATACGGATATCGTTCGTGAGATAGGGCGTAGAATAGGTGTAAAAGCGCCTACAACAAAGAAAAAAGAACAAATTATAACAGAGATATTGGCAATCCAAAAGGGTGAATTAGATCCTATTGAAATCAGCAAACGCGGCGCGCCCGTAAAGATTTCAGTTGACATCACGCCGTATTTAGTAAAAGATGATTTAGATGATTTTGTTTACGATGAGCAACCGTATGAAAGTCTTATTTTAAATGAAGAAGATTTTGAGATTGACGGTGTTTTTGAACCGCATTTAAAATATGGGTTTATTCGCGTTAAAAATTATAGTGCATCTGATGGGGACGCTTTCGTTTCTCAAGAAATGATTGCTAAATTAAGACTTCGCGCAGGGGATAAAGTGAAGGGTTATGCAAAGCCTGTTAGAGAAACTGGTTCAGCGGCCCTCCAAAGTGTTTACGCTATAAACGACTATCCTGCGGATTCTATGATGCATAGAAAGAAGTTTGATGATTATACTGCTTGTCATCCTGATAAAAGAATAAAACTTGAAAGTCAAACGGATAATTCACTTTCTATGCGTGCGGTTGATCTTTTGTGTCCGTTAGGGTTCGGTCAAAGAGGGTTGATAGTTGCTCCGCCAAAAACGGGAAAAACCACACTTTTGAAAATGATTGCAAAGTCAATAGAAGAAAATTATCCTAAGGCAAAACTTATAGTTCTTCTTATAGATGAACGACCTGAAGAAGTTACGGATATTAAGCGTTCAATCAACGGAGAAGTGGTATATTCTACTTTTGATAAAAGTGCTGAACATCACGTAAAAATTGCAGAACTTGTTATGAATAGGGCAAAACGCCTTGTAGAAATAGGTGAAGACGTTATAGTTTTGATGGATTCAATCACAAGGCTTACAAGGGCGTATAATACAAAAGTGGAATCTTCTGGTAAAACGCTTTCAGGTGGTATTGATCCAGTTGCGCTTGAAGGTCCTAAAAGTTTCTTCTGCTCTGCAAGAAATACTGAAGAAGGTGGTTCGCTTACCATTTTATCAACTGCGCTTATTGAAACGGGTAGTCGTATGGATGACGTAATTTACGAAGAATTTAAGGGCAGGGGTAATATGGAAATTTATCTTTCAAGAGAACTTAGTGAAAAAAGAATTTTCCCTGCTATAGATTTTTATAAATCTGGCACTCGTGAAGAACAAAGACTTCTTAATGAAGAAGAATTAAGTGCATCATATAAACTCCGCAGAATATTATCCGAGAGTGAAGATAGCACGGAAAATCTTCTTGAAATGATGAAAAAGACTAAAAACAATCAAGATTTAATAGCAAAACTTGATGAATGGCTTAAAATTTACGGTAAATAATATGAAATCACAAAAAAACAAAACCATTGACTTTCCATTAGAGCAAGCAGGCGAATATCTTGCGCGTTGTAAAAGGGAAGAAAATATTTCTATAATAGAGCCAAATTGTACGGTGATAGGCGATACTTTTAGCGCGTTAAATAAGATAAAAGACGGCTCTATCGATTTGCTTATAGTAGACCCACCGTATAATCTTGATAAAGATTTTCACGGCAATGGCTTTAAAAAGTCTGCAAACGAAAAGTATAGAGAATATACTGAAAGTTGGATAAAAGCGGTAAAGAAAAAACTAAAATCTACGGCAAGTATTTACGTTTGTTGTGATTGGCGAAGTGCTCTCGTTATAGGCCCGCTTATGGAAGAACATTTTGTGCTAAAAAACCGTATAACCTGGCAAAGAGAAAAGGGTAGAGGGGCAAAAGCGAATTGGAAAAACTCTATGGAAGATATTTTCTATGCTACGGTTAGTGAAGATTTTACTTTTAATCTTGATGCGGTAAAGCAAAGAAAAAAGGTAATTGCACCGTATAAAGAAAACGGAGTGCCTAAGGATTGGGAAGAAACTGCTGACGGCAAGTTTAGAAATACTTGCCCATCAAACTTTTGGGATGATATCGCCGTGCCTTACTGGTCAATGGCTGAAAATACCGCTCACCCCACCCAAAAACCAGAAAAACTTATTGCTAAACTTATTTTGGCAAGTTCAAACGAAAACGACTTGGTTTTAGACCCGTTTGCGGGTAGTGGAACAACGGCTGTTGTTGCAAAGAAGTTGAATAGAAATTATATAGGCATAGAGCAAAACCCCTTGTACTGTGCGTGGGCGGAAAAGCGATTGCAAGACGCTCAAGAAGATAAAAGTATTCAAGGCTATCATAACGGTGTGTTTTGGGAAAGAAATTCTCAACCGTCAAAGAAATAAGTTTATAAACCCGAAAATGATTTTTCGGGTTTTTTTATATAAAAATCAAAAAATTGCGTTTAGAACTTGAAAAAAAACACAATATATTGTATACTAATAGAGTATAAATATCAAAAGTCTGTAAATTGTAGGAGATAACAGATGGCAAAAACAAGTTATAAAGCGGAAGACATAAAAATACTCGAAGGGCTTGACGCCGTTAGAATGCGTCCAGGTATGTATATCGGTACAACGAGTGTAAAAGGTCTTCACCATATTCTTTGGGAAATCGTTGATAACGCCGTTGACGAAGCGGCAAACGGATTTGCAAATAAAATTGAAATAAAACTTTATAAAGACGGCAGTGCGTCGGTTGAAGACAACGGGCGTGGTATTCCTACGGATATTCACTCAAAGGCAGGCGTTTCTGGTGTAGAAGTAGTATTTACTCAACTCCACGCTGGCGGTAAGTTTAACTCTGAAAATTATAATTATTCAGGCGGTCTTCACGGTGTAGGCGCATCGGTTACCAACGCACTTTCTGAATGGCTTAGGGTTGAAGTTTATAAAGACACCGTTTATGAAATGGAATTTCATAGTTATTTAGATAAGGCTACTGGTAAAGTAAAATCCGGCGTACCTAAAGCACCGTTAAAAAACACAAAGGTTAAAACTAAAAAGAAAGGGTCTTTCATTAGGTTTAAACCCGATGCCACCGTTTTTGAAACGGTTGTGTTTAACCCTGAAACTATCTTAAAGAGATTAAGAGAACTTGCGTTCTTAAACAAGGGCTTAGAAATAAAATTCTATGATGAAAATACCGATTATAGCAGAACTTATAAGTTTGACGGCGGTATAGTTGACTTTGTTAAATACTTAAACGAAGGAAAATCTACCCTATATAACGAACCTTTATACGCAAGCGCAACGAAAGACGGCATTGCTGTTGAGTTTGCAATTCAACATACTGATGCTTACGTGGACGGCGTGTATTCTTATGTGAATAACATTCCTACTGGCGAGGGCGGTATGCATGAAACAGGTTTCCGTTCAGGTATTACTCGTTCGCTTAACGACTATGCAAGAGAACGCAACTTGTTGAAAGAAAAAGACGATAACTTCCTTGGAGATGACTTTAAGGAAGGTTTAACTGCTATCGTATCTATCAAAATGCAAAACGTTCAGTTTGAAGGTCAAACGAAAACCAAACTTGGCAATCCAGAGGCACGCCCCGCGGTTGAAAGCGTAACGGTAAACGAACTTGACACTTTGATGAAAAACAAGAAATTACAAAAGGTTTTCGATGCCATTATCGCTAAGGCAATGAACGCCGCAAAGGTTAGACTTGCTGCTAAAAAGGCAAAAGAAATTGCAAGAGCATCTAAGAGTATTGAAGCGCAAAACTTAGTGGGTAAACTTGCATCTTGCTCGGGCAGAAAACCTGAACTTAACGAACTTTTTATAGTCGAAGGTGATTCAGCAGGCGGTAGTGCAAAACAAGCAAGGGTAAGGCAATATCAAGCAATACTTCCGCTCCGTGGTAAGCCTTTAAACGTAGAAAAAAAGAAACTTGACCAAATTCTTCAAAACGAAGAAATTAGAACTATAATATCTGCGCTTGGCACGGGTATCGGTTCGGAATTTGACTTAAGTAGTCTTAAATTCCATAAAGTTATTATTTTATCCGATGCCGACCAAGACGGTGCGCACATTAGAGCAATACTTTTAACGTTCTTCTTTAGATACATGCGTGAACTCATTAACGAAGGGCACGTTTATATTGGCATGCCACCACTTTATAAAGTTCATAAAGGAAGCGTTGAAGAATACGCTTACGACGATAACGAGCTTGAAAAGAAGAAAGCAAAAGTGGGCAGGGGCGCGCTTATCCAACGCTATAAAGGGCTTGGTGAAATGAACCCTTCACAACTTTGGGAAACCACGCTTAACCCTGAAACCCGTTCGCTTATGCAAGTAACCATTGAAGACGCGGCAGAGGCTGAAAAACTTATCACCGTGCTTATGGGTGATGAAGTAAGCGAAAGAAAAAAATACATTTTTGAACACGCAAACTTTAATAAAGAAGATAAGTTTGCAAAGATGAAGCGTTCATAATAGGAGTACGGTATGGAAAACGAAAAGGGTATAATTTTTTCTTCGCTTGACGAAGTTTTGAAAAATTCAATGATACCGTATGCGGAAAACGTTATTTTAGATAGAGCGCTTCCGCGCGTAGAAGACGGCTTAAAGCCCGTTCAAAGAAGAATTATCTACGCTATGTACGAAATGGGCTTAACGCCAGATAAACCGCATAAAAAATGCGCAAAAATCGTCGGTGAAGTTTTGGGTAAATATCACCCCCACGGCGATAGTTCTGTATACGGCGCGCTCGTTCATATGGCGCAAGACTTTAATATGCGTATGCCTCTCGTTGACGGGCAAGGTAACTTCGGTACTGTCGACGGCGACTCGGCGGCGGCGTATAGGTATACCGAAGCAAGATTAGAAGCGCTTGCACTTGAACTCGTTAGAGATATTGAAAAGAATACGGTTGAATTTAACCTTAACTTTGATGATACGCAAGAAGAACCTGAAACGCTCCCTGGAAGATACCCCAACCTTTTGGTAAACGGTGCAACGGGCATAGCGGTAGGTTTGGCAACTAATATTCCCACGCATAACCTCGTTGAAGTTATCAACGGTACTATTGCGTATATCGATAACCCAAAAATTTCTTTAAAAGAAATGATGAAACACATCAAAGCCCCCGACTTTCCTACCGGCGGTTATATAATCGTTGGTGAAGAATTGGAAGAGGCTTATAAAACAGGTAGGGGTAAGATTAAAATTCGCGCTCGTGTAAACATTGAAAAGGATACGGGCGAAAAGCAAAACTTAGTAATATCAGAACTTCCTTATCAAGTAAATAAGGCTAACCTTTTAAAGAAGATTTACGACCTTAAAGAAGACAAAAAAGACCTTTTGGGCGGTATTGCGGAAGTCGTTGATGAATCTGATAGAAACGGTATGCGCGCGGTTATTAAACTTAGAAAAGATGCTGACGCAAAGGCGATTTTAGCATATCTTTATAAGAATACCGATTTGGAAACCACTTTTGGTATAAACATGGTGGCAATCGCTAACGGCAAGCCTTGTCAACTCGGTCTATTAGATATAATTTCTTATTACGTAAATTATCAAAGAGAAGTTATTTTACGCCGTAGTAAGTTTGATTTAGAACGCGCAAAAGAGCGTGCACACATCTTAGAAGGCTTGATTATTGCCGTTAAAAACATTGATGAAGTAATCAAGATTATTAAGAGTGCGGAAAACACCGCCGATGCAAGAAGTAAACTTCGTGAAAGATTTAAGCTTTCAGAAGTACAAGCAAACGCTATTTTAGATTTAAGACTTGCTCGCCTTACCAAACTTGAAGTTTATAAGTTGCAAGAAGAACTTGCTGAACTTAAAAAACTTATTGCGGAACTAACCGTTATTATCGGTAGCAAAGCAAAACAAATGGAAGTTGTTAAGAGCGAACTTGTTGCTATCAAGAAAAAATACGGTGACGACCGCCGTTCAAACCTTATTATCGGTGGTAAAGAACAAGAGATTGAAAGCGTTGAAAAAGAACTTAAACAAATTGACGACTTCGTTGTTGGCATGACCGAAGGCAAGTGCTTTAAGAAGATGACCGAAAAGAACTTCAAAGCAAGCGATAAATCGGTTAAAGAAAACGCTATTGCTGAAGATTTAATAAAGTTTACCGCAAAGGCAAAGAGTAACCAAACTTTACTTGCGTTTACCAACCTTGGTAACTGCTGTAAAATCGATATGGAAATTGCACCAGAGTGTCGTTTCCGTGATAAAGGTAGCAAGTTCAACGCCGTTTGTAAAGACGCAGCAAGAAACGAATACCCAGTTGCGTTCTTTGCTGTTGATGAACAAAAACTCCCCGAAGGCAGTTTATTGTTCTTTACTAAAGACGGCTTGATTAAGAAAACCGAGTGGAGTGAGTACGGCTTGATTAAACCGTATTATCAAGCGATTAAGTTAAAAGACGGCGATGAACTTATAGGTGTTCAACAAGATTTACCCGAAACGACTATTGCTTTCGTAACTGAAGGTGGTTTAGCGTTAAATGCTCTAAAGGATGATATCCCAGTCCAAGGCAGAGTTGCTGGCGGTGTTAAGGGTGTAAATCTTAACAAGGGCGATAAAATCGTGTTTGTTTCACAAATAGACGAAGAAGGCGAATTCGTTATCGTAACCGACGCTGGTTTCTATAAGAGAGTTATCTCGGCGGAAATCGAACCTATGGCAAGATATAGAAAGGGTATAAAAATAGTTGAACTTGGTAAAGGTGGTAAGGTCGTTTACGCCGATATCGTTAAAGAACCTTTCGACTTTGCAGTATTCGATAGTTTAAGCGTAGCCTTTACCGTTAATACGGAAGACCTTAGCATTGAAGGTAGAACTACAAAAGGCAAAACGTTAAAGAATGAAAACAAAAAACGCCACCCCGAAAAGGTAATTAAATTATTCTAACTAAACAAAAAAGACTTCTCTTTTTAGAGAAGTCTTTTTTTAATAGTTTTCGTTTAATAATTCATCAGCAGTTACGTTAAAAATTTCACAAAAGCACTTAACTTCAATGTCAGTTATGAATCTTTGCCCACTTTCAATTCGCTGAATAGCGTTTTTATCCACGTCAACGCCAAACAGTTGGCATTTTTCCGCTAATATTCGTTGAGACATTTTTGGTTTGAAGTTTTTTCGTAAAATTTCAATTTTTTTACCGCAGATATTATTGCGCCCGTTTTGCGCTTTATTTTTGAACATAACTTACCCTTTTACAATTAGTTTTGACATTTAGTGCTTGACAAAATCAATTATAATATGATAATATTAAAATATTGACATCTACTAAATGTCAAAATATGTTTTTTATTGTAAAAGGATGGTTATGAAAAGTAGATTTATTAAAATTTTAACAGTTTTAATGGCAGCTTGTGTTTTGCTTGCGCTATTTAGTGCTTGTAATAATGGTGAGCAAGGGCATGAACACGCTTATCCTGTGACTTATACTTTTGATAGTGAGTTTCACTGGTTAGAGTGTGAATGTGGTGAAAAGAAAGGTTCGACCCAACATACCTTTGAAAATGGTAAATGTATTTGTGGTTACGAAAAAACTGACGGGCACACTCATGTTTTTGATAGACAAGTTATCCATGAAGATTATTTGAAGTCAAAGGCGGACTGCGTAAATAAAGCCTTATATTATTTATCATGCAAATGTGGTGAAAAGGGCACTGAAACTTTTGAAAATGGTGTTGCAATAGGTCATAATTACGGTGATTTCGTATCTAACGGTGACGGTACTAAAACCGCAGTATGCGCAAACGGTTGCGGAATAGATAGAACCGTTGAAGAAGAACATTACTGTGACTATAAAGCAGGTGAAACGGTTGAACCCACTTGTGAAGATGACGGTTACACCGTTTACACTTGCTCTTGTGGTGATAGTTATAATGATTATGACGAATGGTCAAGATTGGGGCACAATTACGGTGAGTATGTTTCTAACGGCGACGGCACGCATACCCAAACTTGTTCACGCGATAATAGCCATATTTATACTGATGATTGCTACGCAGATTGGAGAAATGAGGCAACCTGCACCAAGAAAGCAGTTTGCCTATATTGTAACACGGAATTTGGCGATTTTGCACCCCATATTTATGATGATGAATATAGTTTTGATAAAACACACCACTGGTATGAAGCAACTTGCGGTTGTGTTCTTGAACCTATAAAAGAAGCACACACCACGGGCGGAGATATTTGCCCCACTTGTGAATATCCGTTTAAGCCCATCGAGGGGGTAACCTATGATTTATCTGCTGACGGCACCTATGCTGAAGTTATCGGTTACACAGGCAGCGCAACAAAGGTAAAAATTGCAGACACTTATCAAGGTAAACCCGTAACCGGTATTTATGACAATGCTTTTAAGGATACTGATATCACTTATATAGAAATCCCCAACAGCGTAACAAGTATAGGAGAGGAATCGTTCAATAATTGCGATTCATTAACGAGCGTAGTAATCGGTGACAGCGTAACAAGTATAGGTCAAGAGGCGTTCAGAGGCTGTACTTCATTAAAGAGTATAGTAATAGGAAACAGCGTAACAAGTATAGGTGATTTTGCGTTCGAAAATTGCGATTCATTAACAAGCGTAGAAATCCCCGAAAGTGTAACAAGTATAGGTTATGGTGCGTTCTCTGATTGCAATAAATTACAATTTAACGAATATGATAATTGCAAATATTTAGGTTCAAAAGATAACCCCTATTTTGCGCTTATAGAGGCTACTAACAAGAACTTAACCACTTATACAATTAATAGCAACACAAAAATAATTGCTGATTGGGCATTCTATGAATGTTCAAGATTATATTCAATTGAAATACCAAACAGCGTAACAAGTATAGGTCAAGAGGCGTTCAGAGATTGCACTTCATTAACAAGCGTAGTAATAGGCGACAGCGTAACAAGCATAGGTCATGCTGCGTTCTCTAGTTGCGATGCGTTAAAAGTAGAAAATATCACAGTAAAAGACCCTGACGGCTGGCAATATTATAGTTCCAGTGATAGTGATTGGCATGACGTAGAGGGGAAATTTGGAACGCTTGCTAATTGTATTGCAGATTATCCGTACTACGAATTTAGAAAAAACTAATATAATTAAAAATCAACTATTAAAAGCCACGCTGTTTAGCGTGGCTTTTATCTTTAACAAGTTTTTTTAAGCGGTTTTTCGCTTATAAATTCTAACGGCAAGTGCGGTCATATCGTCGCGTTTTTCGCCGTTAGTAAGTTTAATTGCGTGGCTAAGTAAATCATCAGTTAAAGTCTGCGGATTTTTTGCGGGTTGAGCGCTTAAGAAATCTAAAATTTCACTTGAAGATGAAAATGCGTCGGAAATGCCGTCGGTAACTAAAACCACCATGTCGCCGTCGTTTAGTTCAGTAGAGCAAACGGAAGGCTTAAGTTCATCTAAAATACCAAGCGGTAGTGTGTTACCTTCAACTATTCTTACGCCGTTATCCCCGATAATAAACCCGTAAGGTGCACCGTACTTGATAAAGTCTGCCGTGCAGTTTTTAAGGTCGATAACGCTCATATCAAGTGCGGTAAAAGTGTCTTCAGTATTGATTGCTAAAAGTTTATTGACCGTGTTTAGTATTAGTGGGGAAGATATGCCCGCCTTATAAAAACTTTCTATAAGCGATAGTGAAGTGGAAGAAATACTCTCAGCCGTTTTTCCGCTACCCATACCGTCGGATAGTGCAACAAGTAATCTGTCGCCAGCAACACGGGTAACCGAGTGCGTGTCGCCACACATTTCCGAGCCGTCCTTTTTAGCGTGCGATAAGCCGTAAACAGCGTCGTATTCGGTTGCACATTTTAGTGATATAAAGCATTTATCTTCAGCAATTTTTGCGCTGTCAATTATTATCATATCAAGCGATAGCGCTTGGCTTACTATTCTTTGAATTCTATCAACCAATAACTCTTTCATGGTAACAATCATATTTACAGAAAATCTATCTTCTTCGCCGTAAATAAGCAGTTCGCTAACGAATATTCCGCCCTTAAATAGTTTATCAGCCAAAGTCCGTTCTAAGCGTGATTGATATTTTAATTGAGAGCCAGTCTCCAGCGCAAGTGCTTTTAATATTTCAGCAACGCCTTGCGCTTGTGATGCGATAATATCTCTACCGCTTTTTAAGTTTGCATGTTCTAAACAATGCGCTCTAAAATCGGCAAGAAGTTTGTTTAGCGCGTATAAAATATTATTAGGGCGAATACAAGTATCTCCAAGTTCTTTGGGCAAGTCTATTAGCGAAAGCTTACCTTTTGCTAAGCCTATATCAATCATTTTGCTTAAACCATAGTTGATATAAAGTTCGTTTTGCTTGCACTTTTCTACGTGTTCACACTCAGAACATACACCGCTTAGAACTTGTTTTTGCATTAGCTCTTTTGCTTTTTCTTCAGTCAGAGCCTTTTTCTCAAAAGCGGTAAACGCAACCGACATTTCTTGGAATACTCCAGATAAATCGTATAATTTACCTGAAAGCATAAGTCTACTTCTATTTATCGTTTGCCTTGTCAACTGTTTTTCTCTAAAAGAATATAGCGTTTCTTTTAAGTTTTTGAGGGGCTTAGTGGGGATAATGCAAAAAATAGCCACGCCTGATAGGATAGAAATTAAATGAACAAGCGAGTATTCGCCGTACACACCGAATATTAGTTGAATAAGGTAGTCGCACATAACAACAGCAACGGCGGATAAATATCTTGAAACGCTCATAAGACTTTCAGCGCTAAGGGCAAGGCATAAAAACACCGCAACAAAAATTAGGTTGTTAAAATAAATTGCAAAACTTATTCCAAACACCGCGGAAGTTATAGTAGCAATACCCGTGCGGTAAAGGTAACACACTATTAAAATCATAAGCACGGCAACTGCGCGCCAAAAATATGGCGAAATAAGGTTGCAAATACCTATTCCAAAAATTGATACTACAACTATAAGCGACGCAAATTCTTCAAAGCCGAGTTTGAATTTTAAACCCTTTTCACATACGGCTTTTGTGCTTATTAAACATATAAAAGTTAAAATTACCGTTAGAATTGAAACGAATATTCTTTTTTCTAACAGCACTTTATTAATCGTGTCGCCTAAAAATACGTAACCGAGCATACCAAGTAATGCACATGCTGTAAACTCAAGGCGAATTTTTGCACGCTTATTTTTGTATATTAGAGCGATTATAATAGTTACAAAGCAAATTATCGCTTGCGTGCCTAAAAGCCCTGTTGCGCCTAAAATTAGGGTAGATGCAAAGTATAATAGGGTGGTTGGTATAATTGATAACCCAGAACTTAGCGCGCTTATGTAAATTGATGCGGAATATGGTTGAACGGTAGTTTCAAGTTTGGAAAAAACCAAAAAACAAAAGAACACCGTTAAGTATTTTATGACCGTTAAATAGTCTAAAGAATTAAACGAACGCTTCAAAATTTATCTCCTTGCTATTGACTGATTGTTAAATTCATTGTATACTATGTATGATAAGTAATTTTGTAAGAATTTAGCGTATAAGGTCTAATAAAATACTTAATAAAATTTAATATTGATTATAAAAAATACTATTATCGTTTTTGTTGATTTGAGTATAATTTAATTGTAAAATATAATTATAAAAAACTTATATAAAAGGTGAAATATGATAAAAGTTGGTATTGTTGGCTACGGTAATTTAGGTAGGGGTGTTACCCTTGCGGTGTCTAAAGCACCCGATATGGAATGCGTTGGTATCTTTACAAGAAGAAACCCTGAAAGTTTAACCCCCGCGGTAAATTTCCCTGTATATTCAATGGATAAATTGCAAGACTTTAAAGGTAAAGTAGACGTGCTTTTACTTTGCGGTGGTAGTGCAACCGATCTTCCTAATACTACTGCGGAAATCTTAAAAGATTTTAACACGGTGGACTCATTCGATACTCACGCAAAAATTCCAGAATATTTTAATAAACTTGAAAAAGTTGGTAAAGAATACGGCAAGCTTTCAGCAATTAGTATCGGTTGGGATCCTGGTGTTTTTTCTATTGCAAGAATGCTTTTCGGTGCAGTTTTGCCTGATGGTAACGATTATACTTTTTGGGGTAAGGGCGTTTCGCAAGGGCACAGCGACGCTATAAGAAGAATTGACGGCGTTAAAAATGCTATTCAATACACTATCCCGAAAGAAGATGCGCTTTTAAGGGTAAGAAACGGTGAAAATCCAGAACTTAAAACAGGGGATAAACATCTTAGAGAATGTTTCGTTGCCGTTAACGACGGTGCTGATAAAACGCTTATTGAAAAGACTATAAAAGAGATGCCCAACTATTTTGCGGATTACGAAACTATAGTAAACTTCGTTACCGAAGAAGAAGTAAAAGAAAGACAGCAAAAATTATCACACGGTGGTTTCGTGTTCCGTTCGGGCAATACTACGGAAGAAAATTCACATCTTCTTGAACTTTCGCTTAAACTTGACAGCAATCCTGAATTTACTGGTAGCGTGTTAACCGCGTACGGTAGGGCAGTTGCAAGATTGGCAAAAGAAGGTGCAACGGGTTGTGTTACCGTATACGATATTCCGCTTAGATACTTATCACCGTTTTCTAATGATGAGTTAAGAGCGCACCTTTTGTAATACACTAACAAAAAAGGGGGAGATTATGTCTCGCACAAAGCAGGTTAAAAAGGCAGTAAAACGCTTGAGAAAAACTTCGCCAACCGCAATAATTTTAGCAATAGTTATAATTGTGCTTGCGGTTTGCGGATACTATGTTTACAACAAGTTCTTTAAGCAAACTGACCCTGTTATAGATGCTAAGGGTGAAATTTCTTTTCACTTTATGATGCTCGGTAACGATGATTCTGGCGACTGTACTTACATTAAAGCGGGTGATAACGATATTTTAATTGACGCGGGTAGTGATTACGACAGCATTGACAACATAATGAATTACGTTGATGATTATATGACCGACGACAAGTTTGAATTTGTTATTGCAACCCACGCCCACCTTGACCATATTGCGTGCTTTGCCGGTAAGAAAGGAGAAAACAGCCTTTTTGACGAGTATCAAGTGGATACTATTATAGACTTCCCTTTAACTAACGCAACCACAGCCGTTTACAATCGCTATTTAGAAGAGCGCGATGCTGAAGTTGAAAAAGGCGCAGTACACTATACTGCGCTTGAGTGTTATAATAATCAAAACGGTGCTAAAAGGGTTTATGAATTGACTGACGACGGCAACGTCAAAATGGAAATTTTATACAATCCTTATTATGAACAAAAAACCTCTAATGAAAACGATTACTCGGTATGCGTTCAGTTTTCTCACGGTAGTGAAAGATTGTTTTTGTTTACTGGTGATTTGGAAGAAGACGGTGAAGAACTTTTAGTAAGAAACAACGACTTGACAAAAGTTAAACTTTTTAAGGCTGGTCATCACGGTTCAAAAACAGCCTCTCATGATGTTTTGCTGTCCGTAATAAAGCCAGAGATTTGTGTTGTTACGGGCGTTGCAAACAATAAAGATTTAGGCGATAAATACGGTTTCCCTAATCAACTGTTTATAAATCGTATTGCGAAATATACTTCAACAGTTTATATGACTGCCGTGGCAACTGAAAATGGCTATACGGCGATAAACGGTAATATCGTAGTTTCATCAGATGCGGAAAATGGCATAACGGTTGACTGCTCGGGTGAAAAAGCCGTATTAAAAGACACAACTTGGTTCAAAGCAAACAGAACTTGGAATTAATTTTGCATAAACTCTAAAAAAACGACCATACTAACCTTAGACGGAGGTCAGTATGCAAGAACAGGGCATTGTTAGAAGAATAGACGAATTAGGGAGATTGGTTATTCCTAAAGAACTGCGCAAAACTTTGCGTATTAGGGAGGGCGATCCCTTAGAGATTTATGCAAGTAAAGATGAATTGGTTTTGAAAAAATATTCGCCCATATCATCGCTTAAAGAAATTTCCTCAGCCGTTGCTGACGGAATAGAAAATCTTACAGAAAAAACTTGCATTATAACCGATTGCGATACTGTTATTTACGTATCCAGCGGTAAGAATAAAGATATTCTCGGTAAAAACATTTCCACAGAGATGGAAAAGATATTAAAAGAGAGAAAAAGCGTTGTGTTATCACGCGCTGACGGAGGAACTATTATTCCCGTTATTTCAGGCGAAGACATGCAATCTGAAAATCAAATTATAGTTCCTATGATTACCGGCGGAGATTGTTTCGGTTCGGTAATTTTATACGACAAGGACAAATCTTCACGCTTTTCATCAAGCGATGTTAAGTTAGTCCAACTCGGTTCGTCTTTTTTGTCCTCTCAACTTGAATGATTATTCGTCATTAAAAGCCACGGATTTTCCGTGGCTTTACATATATGCAAAAAATTAAAGATAAGTCGTTATTAAAAGGCGCGTCAATTTTAGGTTTAGGCGCGTTTATCAGCAAGGTTTTAGGTGCAGTTTATCGTATACCGCTTACTAATCTTTTAGGTGGGGTTGGTATAGGACTATATCAAATGGTTTTTCCCGTATACGCGTTACTTCTTGACTTTTCTGGCTGTGCCGTGCCAAGTGGAATGTCAAAAATTATTGCAAGCGTAAATGATAAAGAGCAAAAAGGTATAGAAATTTTATCGGTATCAATAAAGTTTTTATCAATTTTAGGGCTTATATTATCAATTTTAATGGCAATTCTTGCTAAGCCGTTGGCAAGATTGCAAGGCAACCAAAGCGCTTTTTTACCGTATTTATTTTTAGCGCCAGCGGTGTTTTTTGTTTCGCTTATATCTTGTTATCGCGGATATTTTCAAGGCTTAATGAATATGGCGCCCACCGCGTTTTCTCAAGTTTTAGAGCAAACTGTAAAATTAGTTTTAGGGATAGTGTTAATAAAACTGTTATTACCTAACTTGCCAGAAGCGGTCGCTGGTGCAACTTTTGCAATAACCGTTTCAGAAGTAGTAGCGTTTATATATTTGCGAACCAAGTTTATCAAGCAAAAAAGCGTATTATTGCCATTAAATAAAACGGAAAGTAAACCGATACTAAAACTTCTTACAAAAACTACGCTCCCTATAACTTTAACTGGGTTAATATTACCGTTCTCACAGGTTATAGACAGTTTTTTAACAGTAAATATTTTAAGCGGATATACTGACAATGCAACTGCGCTTTTTGGACTTTATAGCGGTGTTGCGCTAACTGTTGTGAATTTACCCGTTTCCGTATGCCACGGTATTGCAACGGTTGCAATACCAGCCGTTTCAAAAGAAAAAGAGATTGCAAAACAAAACAAAAGCGCGTTAAAATCTGTTTTTCTTACTTTGTCAGTTGCTTTGCCGTGCGCTATCGTGTGCGTGATTTTTGCACCGCTAATCATAAAAATTTTGTTCCGTTCTTTAATCGGTGAAGAAAGGCAAACGGCAATAAATCTTTTAAGACTTACTTCACCGTGTGTGGTGTTGTTAGCGCTTTTACAAACGATGAACGGCGTTTTGATAGGTAAAGGTAGACTTTACGCGCCTACTTTTAGTTTAGGCGTAGGGGTAATTATAAAAATAATACTTGAAGTTTTGTTGCTTAAAAATCCAAAAATTAATATTTACGGTAGCGGTGTGTCGCTAAATGCTTGCTATTTTTTTGCTTGTTTGATAAACTTAACTATGATATTTAAGTTAAAGGTGAAAAATGCAGTTAAAAGCACTTACCGTAGGGAATACGCAAGTTAAAAACAACATATTTTTAGCGCCTATGGCGGGGTATACCGATTATTCTATTAGAAAGTTGCAGTTATCTTTAGGTATAGGGTTGGCTTTTACTGAACTCGTAAGCGCCAAAGGTCTTATGTACGGAAGTAAAAAGTCAAACCAAATTTTGCTATACTCTAAAGGGGATGAAAAAGATACTTCCGTGCAAATTTTCGGCTCTGACCCGTATTACCTTAGGTCTGCATGTGAAAGCGAGTATTTAGCACCTTTTGATATAGTTGATATCAATATGGGTTGCCCAGTGCCTAAAGTGTTTAAGAATGGTGAGGGAAGTGCACTATTAACTGATATAAATAGGGCGGAAAATATTATAAAAGAGTGCGTAAAGAGTGGCAAAACTATTACCGTAAAAATTCGCACGGGGCAAAAAAAGGGCGACGATATTGCCACAGACTTTGCTAAAATGGCAGAAAATGCAGGTGCAAGCCTAATAACTATACACGGTAGAGTTAGGGAAGATTATTATTCGGGTGAGCCTGATTTTAACGCTATTGAAAAGGCAAAAAAAGCGGTTAAAATACCAGTTATAGCAAACGGCGGAATTTTCACGAAAGAAGATGCTGAAAGTATGATAGACAAAACGGGTGCGGACGGCGTTATGCTTGCCCGTGGCGCAATAGCAAACCCCTTTTTGATATGTGAACTTTTAGGGTTGAATACTGATTTAACCTTAAAAGAATACATAAAAAAACACGTTTCTTTGATGACGGAAATATATGCGGATAGAAGGGCTGCACTTGAATTTAGAAAATTTACGCCTTATTATTTTAAGGGTATGACGGGGGTAAAAGAATTAAAACTCGCGTTAGTTCAAGCGGAAAGTACCGCGCAAATTATAGATTTAATAGATAAAGGGCTTTAACAAAAAAAGCACCGCCAAAATAGAATAATATATATTGCGTTTTGGGGGTGTCTATGCGCGTATGTTTTGTCGCTAAAGATTCGCTTAATTCTATTTGGCAAGATAGAATTTCTACGCTTGATAATCATGACCTTATCGTGTTTGCTTTTAACGGCTTGGGGCTTGTTAGTTACAAGAAAGAACTAAGTGGAGAAACCGAATATTTTCAAGACGTTGCAAAACTTTCAAAACAACTATCTTCCGTAATAATTTGCGGTTGTGATACCGATACTTACGGCGTGTTTAAGCACTCGGCAGTTATCGCTGAAAGGGGTAAAATTTTAGGCGTAACTGATATGGTTCATACCGTTGATGAAAGCGAGTTTTCCCCTGGCGGAAATTTTAGGGTGTACGATACTAAAGCGGGTAAGATAGGCTTAATCATTGCAGAAGATTTATTCTTTCCAGAAAGCGCAAGAGTTTTGACTTTGTGCGATGCTGATTTTATTGTGTGTTTATTTAAGAAATTAAATGATTTTATGCCACAAATAATGCTCCGTGCCGGCGCGCTTTCCAACGGGGTTGCAATGGCGTTATGCTCAAAAAACTATACTTGTATCGCGGATATTCGCGGAAACATAAATTTAGCATCAAGCGCAGATATCGTGAGCGCAAATATTAAAATTGAAAAAGATTATCACCTTATAAGTTCGCGTCGGCGCGGACTTTACCGAGAGTTCGGTGGTGGGTATTGACAAAGGAGAAAATATGGCTTTTAACGTTGTTTTAGTTGAACCAGAAATTCCACAAAATGCGGGTAATATTGCAAGAACTTGTGCAGTTACTGGGGCAAAACTTCACCTTGTTCGTCCGCTTGGATTTGAAGTGTCGGATAAGTACTTAAAAAGGGCGGGGCTGGACTATTGGAATTTGGTTGAAATTTATTATTATGACAGTATTGAAGAAGTTATGGACAAGTTTTATAACGGTTCTAACTTTTGGTTTTTCTCAACAAAAGCAAAAAATATCCATTCTGACGTACAGTATAAAGACGGTGATTTTTTTGTGTTTGGTAAAGAAACTAAAGGGCTCCCCGAACCGCTTTTAGAAAAACATTACGATGAGTGTGTACGCCTTCCTATGCTTGGCGAAGTGCGTTCACTTAACCTTTCTAATAGCGTGTGCGTAGGCGTATACGAAGGACTTAGACAGTTAGGCTATCCAAATTTTAAAACTGAAGGGGAAATACCTAAAAGATAATTTTGACGCGCTAAAGTTTTTCAGCGCGTTTTTATTTTTTTATTTTCAGCGTGGATAATTTACTTGACACAACCTTAAAGTTTAAGTTAAAATTATTGTGGAAAAATTTGAAATAGACAAAAGAAAACTTATTCAAGGAGAATAAAAGGAAAAAATGGATATTAATATGTTGTGGAACATATTCTTCATGTTCGGTGGTGTTGCCGCGATGATGCTTGGTATGAAGACCATGGGTGGCGCGCTCGAACAAGTTGCCGGTGGCGGAATGAAAAAGATGCTCGGCAAAGTTACTTCAAACCGTTTCGCCGGTGTTGGCGTAGGTTTGGCTGTAACGAGTATTATTCAAAGTTCAACCGCTACTACGGTTATGTTGGTTGGTTTTGTTAATATCGGGCTTATGTCGCTCGTTCAAGCAACAAACGTAATTATGGGTGCAAACATCGGTACTACCGTTACCGCGCACATCGTTTCACTCTCAGGGGTAGGCGAAATTGATATCGGTGCAATCGCTGCAATGATTGGCTGTATCGGTATCTTAATGGCAATGCTTATTAAAAATGAAAAGATCGTAAATATCGGCAACATTTTGGCTGGTTTAGGTCTTATCTTCGTTGGTTTGGAATTTATTTCAACTTACGCAAAACTTATCATGTTCCAAAATGAAGCCGGTTCATTTATATTAGATGCCGAGGGTAAAAAACAACCATACGAATGGGTTGCAATGATTTTCAGAGAAGGCCATTTCCCGTTGTTGCTTATCTTAATAGGTATAGTATTAACGGCGCTTGTACACAGTTCTTCAACCATTACTTCACTTATGGTTGTACTTGCATCAATTGAGGTACTTTCTTTTGATAATGCGCTTTTCCTTGCGCTTGGCTCAAATATCGGTACTTGTATCACTTCAATCATGTCATCTGCAGGTACAAGCGTAAACGCAAAGAGAACAGCAGTGGTGCACTTATTGTTTAACACTTTCGGTTGTTTATTGTTTATTGTACCGCTTTGGATTTGGAAAGATCAAGTTAGTGGTGTTTTTGCAGCAATGTCTGATGACGTTGGTCAACAAATTGCAATCTTCCACACCTTGTTTAACGTTGTTACCACTATAATTTTATTCCCGTTCACAAAACTCGTTGTTAAACTTGCTTGCGCAATCGTTCCCGATAGAAAAGCACCCGTTGACGAACGCTTTAAGTTCCAATTTATCGACGAACGCTTACTTTCAACTCCGCCGATTGCTGCTGGTAACACCAAGAAAGAAATTGTTAGAATGGCTGAACTTGCAAAGGCTAACATCAACGGTGCAGTTGATATGTTGCTTGATAACGATGTAAACGTTGAACCCACTATCCGCAGTAATGAAGAAGTTATCAATCACTTAAACAAAGACATCACCAAATACCTTACCAAACTTATGGGTAAAGATTTGTCTGATGAAGATGATAAGAAAGTCAGTTCGTATTTCCGCGTTGTTTCTGACGTAGAAAGAGTGGGTGACTATGCTGAAAACGTTTTAGAATATGCGCTTAAACTCCGTGAAGACGGGCTTGTAATGAGTGAAGAGGCTAAGGTTGAACTTAAAGATCTTACCGCAAAAATCAATAGTCTTTACGATTATGCTATCACCGCGTTTGATGATAGAAACGTTGATATCTTAGATAAGGTCAATGAAATTGAAGACCAAATCGATGATGAAACCGCTCAACTTGAAGAATACCACATTGATAGAGTTAAGAAAGGTCTTTGCAATGCGCAAGTTGGTTCAATTTACTTACAAACCGTTTCTAACTTAGAAAGAGTTGGCGACCACATCACCAACGTTGCTTTAAGTATTAAACGCTATAGAGGCGAAGGTAAAGCGTAAGTTTATAAATTATAGGAAATATATGGATAATATCCGCCGTTAAATGTTTGACAAACGGCGGATTTATTTATATAATAAATACAAAATGATAAAATAGGGTAGTTTGGGGTAAAATTCTAAACACCGCAAGGAGATTATTATGAACAAAAAATCTATTAGAGACGTAGACGTAAGAGGCAAAAGATGTCTTGTTAGAGTGGACTTTAACGTTCCTATGAAAAACGGCAAGATTACCGATGAAACTCGTATCAACGGCGCACTTCCCACTATTCAATATCTTATTGATAACGGCGCAAAGGTTATTCTTTGCTCACACATGGGCAAGCCCCACAACGTTTTAACCGTTGGATTTGCTTTGAATAAAAAAGAAATGAAACAAGTTGAAGCGCAAGAAACTAACAGCGCTAAAGCAGAACTTCGTTGTCATTTCCACCAAGAAGCACTTAAAGATAAAGAAAAATATTCACTCCGTCCCGTTGCTGAAAAACTTTCAGAAAAACTTGGTAAAGAAGTTAAGTTTGCTGCAGACGTAGTTGGCGCTTATGCTGACAGAGCAGTTGCTAACATGAAAGATGGTGACGTAGTTCTTTTGGAAAACACCCGTTTTGAAGCAGGTGAAGAAAAGAGAGATGAAGCGCTTTGCAAAAAACTTGCATCATACTGTGATATTTACGTAAACGATGCTTTCGGTACTGCACACCGTTCACACGCAACCACCGCTGCTATTGCAGAATATGGTTTCGTTGATACTGCTGTTTGCGGTTTCCTTATTGAAAAAGAACTTTCAGTTATGGCTGATGCTTTAGAAAACCCCGTTAGACCTTTCGTTGCTATTTTGGGTGGTGCAAAGGTTGCTGATAAGTTGAAAGTTATTTCTAATCTTTTAGAAAAATGTGATACTCTCATTATCGGTGGTGGTATGGCTTACACCTTCTTAAAGGCTCAAGGTTATGAAGTTGGTACTTCACTCGTTGACGATGAACAAATCGGTTACTGCAAAGAAATGATGCAAAAAGCAAAAGATCTTGGCAAAAAACTTCTTCTTCCTGTTGACGCAAACGTTACTAAAGAATTCCCCAATCCTATCGACGCTGTTGTAGAATGCAAAGAATACGCAATCGATGCTATCCCTGCTGATCAACAAGGTCTTGATATCGGTTCTAAAACCGCTGCTATGTTTGCTGAAGAAGTTAAGAACGCTAAGACTGTTATTTGGAACGGACCTATGGGCGTATTTGAAAACCCCATCTTCGCAAAGGGTACTATCGCTGTTGCTAAGGCACTTGCTGAAACTGAAGCAACCACTATTATCGGTGGTGGCGACTCTGCTGCAGCAGTAACTCAACTTGGCTTTGCTGATAAAATGACTCACATTTCTACCGGTGGCGGTGCATCTTTGGAACTCTTCGAAGGTAAAAAACTCCCCGGTATTGAATGCTTAAACAACAAATAATCTGTTTATTACACTAAAATTAGGAGACTGACATGAGAAAACCTATTATTGCAGGTAACTGGAAAATGAACAAGACCGTTGCAGAAGCGGTTGAACTTATAAACGAATTGAAACCTTTGGTTGCTAAATCAAAGCCCGAAGTTGTTGTATGTGTACCTTATACCGATTTGTGGGCTGTAAAAGATGCAATCGCTGGTAGCAAGATTAAACTTGGCGCTGAAAACGTTGCATGGGCAGATAACGGTGCTTTTACTGGTGAAATTTCTGCTGACATGTTAAAAGAAATCGGCGTTGAATACGTTATTATCGGTCACAGCGAACGTCGTCAATACTTTGGCGAAACTGACCAAACCGTAAACGCTCGTTTACATCAAGCGTTGAAAAAGGACTTAAAGCCTATCGTTTGCGTTGGTGAAACTCTTACTGAAAGAGAAAAGAACAAGACTAAAAAAGTTTTGAAAAAGCAAATTCTTGAAGGCTTTAAGGACGTAACTGATTTTTCAAATATCGTAATCGCTTACGAACCCGTTTGGGCAATCGGCACAGGCAAAACCGCTACTGCTGAAGACGCTAACAAAACTATTGGTTATATCAGAAGTTTGGTTAAGAAAACTTGGGGCGCAGATGTTGCAAAAGCACTTCGTATCCAATACGGTGGCAGTATGAAACCCGCTAACGCAAAAGAACTTATGGCGATGAGAAACATCGACGGCGGTCTTATCGGCGGTGCTGCTTTGAAGGCTACTGACTTTGCTGCAATCGTAAATTATAAAGGCTAATTATTTAGGCTCTGTCGTAAAGGAAACTTTGGCAGAGCCAAAAACTTTAATAAAGGTAGAATTATGAAACAAAGACCTAATTGTATAATTATTATGGACGGCTACGGTGCAAGTTGTGAAAAGAAAGGTAACGCAATCGCATGTGCAAACAGCGCTAAGGTTAACGAACTTATGCAAAAGTATCCGTCAACACTTATCGGTGCAAGCGGTATGGACGTTGGCCTTCCCGAAGGTCAAATGGGTAATAGTGAAGTAGGGCATCTCAATATGGGTGCTGGTAGAATTGTATACCAAGAACTTACCCGTATTACAAAATCAATAAAAGACGGCGACTTCTTTGAAAATGAAGAATTTTTATACGCTATAGATAACGCTAAGAAAAATGGCAAAAAACTTCACCTTTACGGACTTTTGTCAGACGGTGGCGTTCACAGTCATATCACTCATCTTTACGCACTTATCGAACTTGCTAAGCGTCAAGGTTTAGAAGACGTTTTCGTTCATTGTTTCTTAGATGGTAGAGACGTTTCTCCCACAAGTGGCGCGGACTATATTAAAGCGCTTAAAGAAAAAATGAAAGAACTCTCTTTCGGTACTATCGCATCAGTTGGCGGTAGATATTTCGTAATGGATAGAGATAACCGTTGGGATAGAGTTGAAAAGGCTTATGATATGATGACTTTAGGTGAGGGTGAACAAACGGAAGATGCAGAAAGTTACGTTCGTTCTTCTTATGAAAACGGCGTTACCGATGAATTCGTTGTTCCCGCACACGTTGTTAAAGACGGCAAAAAGGTTGGTCTTATCGAACAGGGCGACAGTATTATTTTCTTTAACTTCCGTCCTGATAGAGCGCGTCAAATTACCCGCGCTATGAGTGAAAAGGAATTTGATGGTTTTGAAAGAAAGAGTGGCTTTATCAATCCTGCATACGTATGCTTTACTAGATACGATGCAAGTTTTACAAACGTTCGTATTGCATTTAAGCCTCAAGTTTTAACCAATACTTTAGGTGAATATATCGCATCACTCGGCTTAAAGCAACTCCGTATTGCTGAAACTGAAAAGTATGCGCACGTAACTTTCTTCTTTAACGGCGGTGTGGAAAAACCCAATGCAAACGAAGATAGAGAACTTATTGCATCACCCAAGGTTGCAACTTATGATATGCAACCGGAAATGAGCGCTTTAGAAGTTACTGAAAAGATGCTTGCTAAACTTGATAGTAACGAATATGACGTTGTTATTTTGAACTTTGCTAACTGCGATATGGTTGGTCATACTGGCGACTTTAACGCTGCAGTTAAAGCTGTTCAAACGGTTGATGAATGCGTTGGTAAGGTTGTAGATAAAATCGTTGAAATGGGCGGTGCTGCAATCATTACGGCAGACCATGGCAACGCTGATAAAATGCTTGCTGAAGACGGTTCTCCATTTACCGCACACACCACTAACCTTGTACCGTTTATCGTTGCAGGTAAAGATTTTGTAAACGCAAAACTTCGTGACGGCGGTATTTTGGCAGACGTTGCGCCCACACTCCTTGATATGATGGGTGTGCCCGTTCCTAATGAAATGACGGGTAAAACTTTAATTATCGGTTAAAAAAAGTATTAAAAACAGTTGTAAAAAACGCCTAACTATGTTATAATATTCAGCGTGAACGTTTGAAAAATGGCGTTTAAGGAGATAATTTTATGAAATACGATATGTTAAATATGCTTATGGCAGTTGAAGGCGCTGCTGGATGGGGCGTATGGCACGATGTAATTAAACCTATATTCTTGGTAATTATGGCAATCTGCGCTATCTTTATCATTTTAGTAGTATTATTCCAACCGGGTAACACCTCTGGTATCGGTGCACTCGGTGGGCAAACCGAAACCTTTTTAGGTAAAAACAAGAGTAAGACTTTTGAACACAGAATGAAAATGCTTACTGTAACTAGCAGTGTCGTTTTTGCTGTTTTATGTATTGTTTTTGCTATCGTTGCACTTCTTGCAGCGTAATAAAAGAAGATTTTTCTTAAGCGGTTTTGCTCGTCAAAACCGCTTTTATTTTTTTAATTTTATAAGGATTTTATGTCAAAAAGAGAAATTATAGAGGGTAAACTTCAAGGAAACGAGCGCGGTTACGCCTTTTTGATTGCAAGTGACGGAAGAAAAGAAGATTATTTTATTCCGCACTCAGATTTAAGGGGCGCAATGCACGGGGACTTAGTTTTAGCAGAAACCACTCGTGGTGAAGGCGCAAGAACTACCGCCCGCGTATTGAAGATTTTAGAACGCGGAATAACTGAACTTGTCGGAACTTATTTTAGTTGTAAAAGCGGTGGGTTCGTTACGCCTGATGAAAGAAAATATTATAATGATATATTTATTCCTTTTGGAAAAGGCGTAAGGGCAAAGGCAGGGGATAAAGTTGTTTGCAAGATTTTGTCATACCCTAAAAAGCAAAACCCAGAGGGGATTGTTACTAAAGTTTTAGGTAGACAGTTTAATAAAGAAACCGAAATAAAATCTATTTTGTACACCTATAAACTTCCGGAAGATTTTCCTAAAGAAGTAAAGAGCGCGTCTAAAGAATTAAGAGCACCAACTGAAAAAGACTTTGAAAATAGGGCGGATTTTAGAAACTTATTAACGATGACAATAGATGGTGAAGATGCAAAAGATTTTGACGACGCTATCTCTATTGAAAAACTTAAAAACGGCAGTTATTTACTTGGTGTTCATATTGCAGACGTAAGCCATTATGTCACGCATAACAGCATTATAGATAAAGAGGCTTTCGAGCGCGCAACAAGTGTATATTTCCCTGAACAAGTAATACCGATGTTGCCTGAAAAATTATGTAACGATTTATGTTCGCTAAGGGAAGGTGTTGATAGACTTACGCTTTCTTGCATGATGAAAGTTTCAAAAAGCGGAAAGGTTACCGATTATGAAATAACCCCTGCAGTTATAAGAAGTTCAGCAAGAATGACTTATACAAAAGTTCAAAAGATTATTGATGGTGATGAAAAACTAATTAAACAGTATAAACCTTTAATAAAGAGCATAACTTTAATGAATGAACTTGCCGACATTTTAATTGCTCGTAGAGATGAAGAAGGCAGTATTGATTTAGACGTTAAAGAGAGTGCTATTTACGTGGATAATCAAGGGGAAATAGTGGTTAAGCCCGCACCTCGTGATAAGGCACATAGAATTATTGAAGAATTTATGATTCTTGCTAACGTTACGGTTGCGGAATATATGTATTATTTAGAGCAACCCTTTATTTATCGTATTCATGAAACCCCGTCTGAAGAAAAGTTAGAAAATTTCTATACTTTCTTGAACGGATTAGGCGTGAGATACAGAAGAAAAAAAGATGAAGTTTTCCCAAAAGATTTTCAAACCATATTAAAAGATGCGGAAAACACCCCTCAATACACGCTTATAAATAGGGTAATGCTCCGTTCAATGCAAAAGGCAAAATATTCGCCAGATGACGTTGGACATTTTGGATTATCTAAAGTGCACTATTGCCACTTTACTTCGCCTATCCGCCGTTATCCCGACCTTGTTATTCATAGAATAATTAAAGAGTTTTTGGCGGGCAAAACTAACGTTGAAGAAAAGTTTGGTGGTTTTGTTTATTCAGCATCAAAACAGTCATCTGAAAAGGAAAGAAACGCAAGCGAAGCAGAGCGCGCTATTGATGATTATTATAAGATTTTATACATTAGCAATTTTGTCGGTGAAGAATTTGACGGAATAGTTAGTGGCGTAACGGGTTTTGGTGTGTTTGTAGAACTTGATTGCGGGGTGGAAGGACTTGTTAAAATGGAAACCTTGCGAGGAAGAAAAAGATTTGTTCACGATGAAAAAAATTACACGCTTTCCGATGGCAAAAGAACCTTTAAACTCGGTCAAAAGGTAAGAATTAAAGTGGCGGGCGTAAATTTTGGCGAACGCAAGGCAGAATTTGTTATAGAAAATGAATAAACCTATTGCAAAATTTTGTAAAAAGTAGTAAAATAATTCTTAAGGCAATTATTATGGAAGGAAAAATCGTATGCACTAATAGAAGTGCAAGTCACGAATATTTTATACTGGATAAGTTAGAAGCCGGTATGGTTTTAGAAGGTGCGGAAGTCAAGTCCATTAGGGCTGGCAACGTAAACTTAAAAGACAGTTTTTGCGTTATACATAACGGGGAATTGTTTATTAAAAACATGCACGTTGCTATCTATGATAAATCGGGCGCGTTTAACTCTAAAGACAGCCGTAGAGATAGAAAACTTCTTTTAAGAAAAGAAGAAATCTTAAAGGTTGGAGCAAAGATTGCGCAAAAAGGGTTAACGTTAGTACCGCTTAAGATTTATTTTAAACAAGCGTTGCTTAAGATGGAACTTGGCGTTTGCCAAGGTAAACATACTTACGATAAAAAGCGTTCTATCATGGAAAGAGATATCAAGCGTGAGAAAGAGCGCGAGATTAAAAATTACAAATAATCGGTTAGCCGATACTATAAGGAGAACATTATGGCAAAAGACAAAAGAATTGAAACGGTTTGTGTGCAAGGCGGTTATACCCCTAAGAACGGCGAACCCAGACAAATCCCCATTTATCAAAGCACAACTTTTAAGTATGACACCAGCGAAGATATGGGTAAACTTTTCGACTTGGAAGCAAGCGGATATTTTTACACAAGACTTCAAAACCCCACTAACGACTTGGTTGCAAATAAACTTTGCCAATTAGAAGGTGGTTCTGCAGGCATGCTTACTTCATCAGGTCAAGCAGCAAATTTCTACGCAGTATTCAACATTGCTAATTGTGGTGACCATATAATTTCAAGTTCGGCAATCTACGGTGGAACTTTTAATCTTTTTGCCGTTACCATGAAGAAGATGGGTATCGACTTCACTTTCGTTTCTCCTGATATTACGGAAGAAGAACTCCATAAAGAATTTAGACCTAACACCAAGGCAGTTTTCGGTGAAACTATCGCAAACCCCGCTCTTGCTGTTTTGGATATCGAAATGTTTGCACGCGTTGCACATGAACACGGTGTTCCGTTTATTATCGATAACACTTTTGCAACACCTATCAATTGTAGACCTATCGAATGGGGTGCAGATATCGTAACCCACTCAACCACCAAATATATTGACGGACACGGTACTTCAGTAGGTGGCGCAATCATTGACGCTGGGAAGTTTGACTGGATGGCACATGCTGATAAGTTCCCTGGTTTAACTACTCCTGACGATAGTTATCACGGCGTTGTTTATGCTGAAAAGTTTGGTAAAGAAGGTGCGTTTATCACTAAGTGTACCGCACAACTCATGCGTGACTTTGGTTCAATTCAATCACCGCAACACGCTTTCTATATAAACCTTGGTTTAGAAAGTTTACACGTAAGAATGAAACGCCATTGTGAAAACGGTCAAAAGGTAGCGGAATTCTTACAAAAGAGTGATAAAATTGAATGGGTAAGATACTGCGGTTTACCTGGAGATAAGTATTATGAACTCGGTCAAAAATATTTGCCTAACGGTTCTTGTGGTGTAGTAAGTTTCTCAGTTAAGGGTGGCAGAAAACAAGCGGAAACCTTTATGAAAAACTTAAAAGTTGCTGCTATTGAAACGCACGTTGCAGATGCAAGAACTTGCTGTTTGCACCCTGCAAACGCAACTCACCGTCAAATGAGCGATGCACAATTAGAGGCTGCAGGAATTCCGCCGACACTTATTAGATACTCTTGCGGTATTGAAAATGCTGATGATTTAATTGAAGATATCGCACAAGCACTTGAAAAAATTTAATTTAGCACAAAAGGGGGTGGCAAAATGCCCATTATAGTACCCAAAGATATACCCGCTGCAAAAATTTTGCAAGATGAAAATATTTTTGTAATGAATGAAAAACGCGCAATGCAACAAGATATCCGTCCGTTAGAGATTGCAATCGTTAATTTGATGCCTACTAAAGTGGTTACGGAAACTCAACTTATGCGCTTGCTTTCTAACTCTCCATTACAAGTAAATATTACACTTATCAGTACGGAAACTTATATCGGTAAAAATACTTCGCTTGAACATTTAGATAGATTTTATAAATCTTTTTCTGAAATTAAAAATAGAAAGTTCGACGGTATGATTATCACGGGTGCACCCGTTGAAGAAAAAGAATTTACCGAAGTTAAGTACTGGAAAGAACTTGAAGATATTTTAGAATTTGCAAAGCATAACGTAACCAGTACGCTCTTTATTTGTTGGGGCGCGCAAGCAGCACTTCACTATTATTACGGTATTGAAAAACACATTTTACCCAAAAAGCTTTTCGGTGTATATAAGCATAAAAAACTTATTAAATACGATAGATTGTTAAAGGGTACTGACGATAGATTTTTTATGCCTCATTCGCGCCATACTACCGTGTATGAAGAAGATATAAAGGCTTGTAAAGACCTTGTTATTTTGGCGTCTTCAAAACAAGCGGGCGCTGCAATTATCCGTTCAAAGGATAATAAGTTTATCTTTATTACAGGTCACGCGGAATACGATAGAGATACTTTGGAAAAAGAATATCTTAGAGATTTAGATAAGGGTATGGATATCGACCCGCCTGAAAATTATTACGTAGAAGGCAATAAGGGCGAAATTAAAATGAGTTGGGTTTCAACAGCAAACCTTATCTATATGAACTGGCTCAACCACTACGTATATCAATTAACACCTTACGAAATTGATGAAATCTAATGTTTAGCCCGATATTTTGTCGGGCTAAATTATACGGGGTAGTTTTAGATTCGATTGGGTGAACTTATAAAGAATATAAGCATACCGAAGGCTCGGCTTCGTAAAAACGGAAACTTAAATTTAAATGCTAACAATCAAGAATTAGCATACGCTGCTTAATTTAAGCGTACGTCCTGCCTTTTTCTCTCGTCGGAAAGGTTAGGGCGTCAACTAGGCGAGAACCGAATTTAAGGTTTGATTTCGCCTTGAATTCGGCTTTTAGAAATCAAAGGATAATTTATGGTAGCCTATGACCAAGATTATCACTAAAATCAAGCGTAGGATAAGTATGTAGAAGGTTTTTTATAGTCATTTAAGACCGGAGTGCAAGTCTCCGCTACTCCACCAAAAAACACTGCAAAAATATTTTTGCAGTGTTTTTTTATCCAAACCACAGGGTTGGTATATCATCACGCTTTAGCGTGTATATCACCACCGAAGGTGCATATTATCAACCGTTGGTTGTATATTCTTTCGCAATGACGATATGTATTGTTCTTTGTTTTATATTGCTTTTTTCTTTGCAACATGATATAATGTTAATGATAAAAAATATTGTATGTTAAGTTATTATGAAAGTTGACGTTAAAACTCATTATGATTTGTTAATAGAAGAAAATAATGACCCCGTTTATGATAACGTAAAGTTGAAAACCTATATGAATAAATTTGATGGGGAGTGTTTTAAGCACGCTTTACTTCCATTAGAAGAAAAAACTGTTTTAGAAATTGGTGTCGGGACAGGTAGACTTGCCAAAATTTATGCTCCGCAATGTTGTGAGTTTACAGGTATTGACATTTCACAAAAAACAATTGAAAGGGCAAAAGAAAACTTGAAAGAAATCGATTGTTCACTTATTTGCGCTGATTTTTTAAATTATAAATTTTCTCAAAAGTTTGACGTTATTTATAGTTCTCTAACCTTTATGCATATAAAAGATAAGAAAAAAGCAATAAATAAAATTTATTCTTTATTAAATGATAAAGGTAAATTTGTTCTATCTATAACAAAAAATCAAGATAAAATTCTTGACTATGGAACGCGTCAAGTTGAAATTTACCAAAACAATTTAAGCGATATAAAAAACTATATAGAGAATGCAAGTTTGAGTGTGTTAAACGTGTTTGAAACTGAACTTGCTTTCATTATTGAATCGATAAAGGGTAATAAATGATTAAACTTAAACCTATATCAAAAACCGATATTGATGAACTTAATAATACTTCGTATGCGGATATGCCTATTGAAAAGAAAATTCAAATGATTTTAGAGTCAAATGAAGAAAATCACCAAGGCAATTTTTTTAAGTTTTTTCTTGTCGAAAATTTAAACGAAACAGTCGGTGTTATCAATATGTACTCCTGCTCTAAAAGTGTGGTAAGGGTTGCCCCGGAAATTAAAGAAAATCATAGGGGAAAAGGGTATGCAAAAGAGGCGCTTTTGTTATCTTACGATTACGCAAAAGGGTTAGGGTATAAGTTAGTTTATGCTGGCATAAAAGAAGACAACGTTGCAAGTATACGCTTACACGAGAGTTTAGGTTTTGAATACGTTCAAGATTTTTTAAGTTCTCGCGGTAAAAAATTAAAGATGTTTATTAAAATTATATAAAAAAGACGGCTTAAAATTTTAAGCCGTTTTTTTATATGTTTTTTTATAAAAGCAAGAAATAGCGTTGGTAAAAGAGTTTTATGATCGAGTAATTTATATTAAAAACCGCTTAATTGAAAAAAACAACCGAATACTGAAAAGTTCACATCCTTTAATTCTTGTTTGATATAATAACTGCAGAATAAAAAATAAAGGGAAATAAATATATGAAAGCAATTAAAACTGATAAACTTATTAAACAGTATAAAGATATAACGGCAGTTGATAAACTTGATTTGGAAATATTTGAAGGTGAATTATTTGCCTTGCTTGGCGTAAATGGCTCTGGCAAAACAACAACTATTAAAATGCTTTCTTGCTTGACCAGACCTACTGCTGGAGATGCTGTTGTTGGGGGGTATAGCATTATTAATCAATCTAAAAAAGTAAAAGAACTTATCGGTGTATCACCGCAAGAAACTGCCGTTGCGTCTAATCTTTCTGTAAAAGAAAATTTAGAGTTTATTTGTGGTGCGCATGGATTTTCAAAAGAAAAAACTTTGGCTAAGATTGAAGAACTTTCAATGCAATTTTCATTGGCAGAAGTTCTTGGCAGAAAGGCAGGTAAGTTATCAGGAGGTTGGAAACGCCGTGTCAGCGTTGCAATGGCATTAATAAGTGATCCAAAAATTTTATTTTTAGATGAGCCAACGCTTGGACTTGACGTTCTTGCACGACAAGAACTGTGGGGGATTATTAGATCGTTAAAGGGGAAGGCAACTATTATTTTAACAACGCACTATTTAGAAGAGGCAGAGGCACTTTCCGATCGTATCGGTATTATGAAAGAAGGTAAACTTCTTGCGGTGGGAACTGTAGAAGAATTAAAATTGAGTGCAAATACAAATGATTTTGAAAAAGCATTTATTTCTATCGTAAAAGAGGGCGTATTATGAGAATGATTACTTTTGCTAAAAGATGTACAAAAGAAATTTTGCGAGATCCTATAAACCTTGGTTTTGGTTTAGGTTTTCCATTGGTTTTATTATTGCTTTTAAGTTCAATACAAGCAAATATCCCCGTAAGTTTGTTTGAAATTGATAAGTTAACCCCTGGAATAACCGTTTTTGGACTTTCGTTTATGACTTTGTTTTCAGCAACACTGGTGGCTAAAGATCGTGAAAGTGCGTTTTTGCAAAGATTGTATACAACGCCTTTTACCGCTTTTGACTTTATTGCGGGATACGTGCTACCGCTTTTGCCAATTGCTATTGGACAAACGATTATCTGCTTTGTTTTTTCTATATTTTTAGGGCTTACGGTAAGTGTAAATATTTTGTATTGTATAATCGGTATAATCCCTATGGCTGTATTCAATATTTCGCTTGGGTTATTGTGTGGTAGTATCTTTAGCGTAAAGCAAGTAGGGGGCATTTGTGGTGCATTACTCACCAATCTTTCTGCATATTTTTCAGGCGTATGGATAGATCTAAAACATTTAGGCGGTTTTTTTGAAAAAATAGCAAATATTTTGCCGTTTTATCACGCAGCGGAAATGGAAAAGGCGTTGTTTAGCGGGGATATTAGTCTTGCAATAACTTGCTTGTTTCCAATTTTAATATATGGCGTTATAACAATGCTAGTTGCTGTAGTTTGCTTTCTTAGGCAAATGAAAAATCAATAATAACTTGCAGTATAATAATTAAACGATATAATTTTTATAAATCCTTAAAATAATTTTTTTTCTTGCTTAATAATGTTTTTGTGGTAAAATTAAGCCTTTTTTTGTTATAATACATAAAAAAATGCAAATATTTAATATATAGTTTATAATTTAGTGTATAATGTATAATAAGAAAATGTTGGGTTAAATTCATTTTTTTGATTTAACAAAAGGGAAAAACATGGGAAAAAAGTTATCAATTTCTGAAAAATTATCTAAAAGAAAGTACAAAAAGCCTAATCGTTTTATTTACGGTGTTTATAAGTTTGTAATGCTTGATTTGGTTTCTAAAAAATACAATATTAAATTCAACATTATTGATGACGTAAATGATTGTGATGGTCCTTGCTTTGTAATCTTTAACCATTTGTCAAGAATAGACCACGCTTACGTTATGGGCGCAACTTATCCTAGAGTTACAAACATGATTGCGGGCAATAACGAGTTTTATAGAAGTAAATTCTCGTTTATTTTCGGGCTTAATAAGGTTATTCCCAAAAAACAATACACGGCAGATATGTCAACTATCCGTGCGGTAAGTCAAATTATTAAGCAAGGTGGTTGCGTAACCTTTGCTCCCGAAGGACTTGCTAGTGACTTTGGTGGAAATAAACCAATCGTTCCCGGTACAAGTAAAATGTTCAAACATTTTAAGGCACCCGTATACCTTTGCTATTTAGAAGGGCAATATTTACAAAATACCAAGGTTTGTCTTGATGAGCGTTATGGCGAAACTTATGCTACGATGTCGCTTTTATTCACTAAAGATGACGTAGCCCGTCTATCAGTTGAAGAAATGGACGATATCATCAATGAAAAGTTCCGTCGTGATGAATATGCTTGGAATAAAGAAAAGAAAATCAAGTGGAAAACTAAAGGTAGAATTTGCCACCGCTTAGAAGATCTTTGCTATAAATGCCCAAAATGCGGTCAAGAATTTACAATGAAGGGTGAAGGAAATAAAATTACTTGTTCTAATTGTGGTAACGGCGCAACGATGGATGATTATTATCAGTTCCATCCGTTTGAAAATGCAGTTATCCCTGAATCACCTTTGAAGTGGTCGGAACAAGAAAGAATGGATATCATAAAAG
Source organism: Christensenellaceae bacterium (assembly GCA_045614185.1). Lineage (GTDB taxonomy): Bacteria > Bacillota > Clostridia > Christensenellales > Borkfalkiaceae > UBA1259. The sequence continues at coordinate 97,250 of JAZLCJ010000014.1, forward strand.
AAATCCGCGCTAACCCTGATTTTTATTTTGAAGACGAGTGCACTATCGGTAATCTTGATGAGTATAAAACGGTTGGTAAAAACAAGACCAGTTTTATAGTGGGTGAGGGTAAAATTTGGGTTGACCATAAAGGTATGCACTATAAAGGCACAAGAAAAGGTCAGCCTTACGAATTCCACTACGATTACGAGCATCTTTACACATTGATTACAGAAGTTGATATGAGTTATTTTAACTTCTATCTTAACGGCGAATATTTTGATATTTTCCCCAAACATCAAACTGTTTGGAAGTTCTATCTTATCGTTGAAGAAATGCACCGTTACCACGTAAACTTCTATAAAAACTTCCCGTGGAACGACTATTTGTACGAAGGTTTAGAACTTGGTATCGACAATAAAAAAGACTAATAAAAAAACAAAAAACGGCTTGTAAACTACAAGCCGTTTTTACATTCAAAAAAGCCGTGCGCTGAAATCGACAGATATTGCCGAAGTGGTAACGTGGTAGGTAACTCCTTCAAAGCAACCTTATATCACACGCGCCTAACCGTTTAGTGCTGCTGTATTCCTACTCTGACACGGTTCGCGGGGGCACGTTGCACAAGACCTTAATATCAACGCCCCTTGCCACGCGCAACCTTCCACAATATAAGCCTCAAACAGTGTTCTGCTCCGCTAAGCGAATTGCGGATTACAGGGCATCGCTAACTCCCCGCATAGCACGGCTATAATATTCTAACCTAAAAAAGTTAAATTAGCAAGTAATTTTTAATTAAAATTTTCAAATTCCTTAAAATTAACTTTACTTTTTGTCGGTTTATAGTTATAATTTATTAGATATATTTTAAATAAAACACTTTTCGTAAATTTTAGGAGAAGGCTATCATGTATAAAAAGGTTGACACAACACTTAACTTTCTTGACAGAGAAAAAGAAGTTTTAGAATTTTGGAAAGAAAACAAAATTTTTGAACAAAACGTAAGCGCTAATGAAGGCAATCGTGAATTTACTTTTTACGACGGTCCGCCTACCGCTAACGGCAAACCTCACATCGGTCATATTTTAACCCGTGTTATCAAAGATATTATTCCTCGTTACCACGTTATGAAAGGGGATCACTGCTTGAGAAAGGCTGGTTGGGATACCCACGGTCTTCCCGTTGAACTTGAAGTTGAAAAACTTCTTGGTATTGACGGTAAGAAAGAAATTGAACAGTACGGTATTGAACCCTTTATCCAAAAGTGCAAAGAAAGCGTTTGGAAATATAAAGGCGAATGGGAAAAGATGAGTGACCGCGTAGGTTATTGGGCGGACATGGAAAACCCATACGTTACTTACGACGATAACTATATTGAATCTGTTTGGTGGGCAATTAAGACTATTGCTGAAAAAGGTCTTTTATACAAAGGTCATAAAATCGTGCCTTACTGCCCGCGTTGCGGAACTGCACTTTCTTCTCACGAAGTAGCACAAGGCTATAAAGACGTTAAAGACGTTTCAGTTTTCGTGCGCTTTAAGATTAAGGGTAGAGATAACGCTTACTTCCTTGCGTGGACAACTACGCCTTGGACGTTACCGTCTAACGTAGCACTCTGTATGAACCCCAAGGAAAATTACGTTGAAATCAAGTCAGAAGACGGCGCAACCTATATTTTGGCTGAAGCGCTTGCTCCTACGCTTTTTGAAAACTTTGAAACCATCAGCGTTAAGAAAGGTATCGAATACGAATATACTGAATACGAACCCTTGTTTGATTACGCGCTTGGTTCTTTCAAAGAAAAGGCTTACTACGTTGTATGCGACGGTTACGTAACTCTTACCGACGGTAGTGGTATCGTTCATATTGCACCCGCATTCGGTGAAGACGACGCAAACGTTGGTAGAAGATACAACTTGCCTTTCGTTAAACTCGTTGACGATAGAGGTAATATGCTCGATTGCACGGGTGTTCTTGCTGGCAAGTTTGTTAAGGATGCTGATAAGATTGTTATCAAAATGCTTAAAGAAAACGGACTTTTGTTTAAGGAACTTCCCTTTGAACACAGTTATCCGTTCTGCTGGCGTTGTGATACTCCGCTCCTTTACTACGCTCGTTCAAGCTGGTTTATCAAGATGACTGCTGTAAAAGACAGACTTCTTGCCGCAAACGATTCTATCAACTGGATGCCTGAAACCATTAAGAACGGTCGTATGGGTAACTTCTTAGAAAACGTTATTGACTGGGGCTTATCTCGTGAACGTTATTGGGGTACACCGCTTCCTGTTTGGGTATGTAATAAGTGTGGTAAAATCCACGTTATTGGTAGCAAACAAGAATTAAAAGAAAAATGCGGTATTGAAGGTGATATTGAACTTCACCGTCCTTATATTGACAACTGCAAATTCGCTTGCGAATGCGGTGGTGAATATATCCGTGAAAAAGAAGTTATCGACTGTTGGTTTGACTCTGGTTCAATGCCTTTCGCTCAATATCACTATCCCTTTGAAAATAAAGAACTTTTCGAAAGTCATTTCCCGGCAGACTTCATTAGTGAAGCAATTGACCAAACTCGTGGTTGGTTCTATACTTTGCTTGCAATTTCAACCTTGCTTTTCGATAAAGCGCCCTTTAAGAACTGTATCGTTTTAGGACACGTTAACGATAAGAACGGTATCAAAATGAGCAAGCACAAGGGTAACGTAGTTGATCCTTGGACTATTCTTGATAAACAAGGCGCCGATGCAGTTAGATGGTATTTCTATACCGGTTCTGCACCTTGGCTCCCGTCAAGATTCTATGAAGAAGCCGTTTCTGAGGCTCAAAGAAAGTTTATGGGTACGCTTTGGAACACTTATGCGTTCTTCGTACTCTATGCGGATATTGACAAGTATAATCCCGCAAATTATAAATTAGAAGATTGCAAACTTACCCTTATGGATAAGTGGGTGCTTTCTAAATTAAATACGCTTGTTAAGACTGTTGATAAAGGTCTTGAAAGTTATAACATTTTCGATAGTGCAAGAGCGCTTCAAGCGTTCACCGACGATCTTTCTAACTGGTACGTTCGCCGTGGCAGAGAAAGATATTGGGGACACGATATGGACGAAGATAAGATTGCTGCTTACACCACGCTTTATACCGTGCTTGTAACTATGGCAAAATTATCAGCACCGTTCACTCCGTTTATGGCGGAATCAATCTATCAAAATCTCGTTCCCAACTTCTATAAAGATGCACCTAAGTCAGTTCATCTTTGTGCTTTCCCGTCGGTTGATGAAAGTTTGATTGACGCTGAACTTGAAGAAGGCATGCAAAACGTTCTTGATATCGTTGTTCTTGGCCGTTCATGTAGAAATACTGCAAACATCAAGAACCGTCAACCTTTACAAAAGATTTTCGTATGTTCTGAAAGAAAAACTGTTCTTACTGAAGGTTTGCTCGATATCGCAAAAGACGAACTTAACGTTAAAGAAGTAGAATATCTTAAAGACGCAGGTCGTTTCGTTTCATACACCATTAAACCCCAACTCAAGACCTTAGGACCTAAGTACGGTGCAAAACTCGGCAAGGTTAGAAAGTTCTTTGAAGTTTGTGATGCTGCTGAAGTTGTATCAACCGTTAAGGGTGGTGAAGTTTACAAGACTGAATTTGAAGGTGATACCTTTGAATTTGCACTTGATGACCTTTTGATTTCAACCAACAGCGTTGAAGGCTTTATCGCCGCAAGCGATATGGGTATGACGGTAGTTATGGATACTAACGTTACCGAAGAATTGAAGGCCGAAGGCGTTCAAAGAGAATTAATTTCTAAAATTCAAACCATGCGTAAAGAGGCTGGTTTTGAAGTAGTTGATAGAATTACCGTAAACTTCGTTACCGAAGATGCAGGCTTAAAAAATACACTTGCTAACGGTGATGAAATCAAGAGTGTAGTTCTTGCTGATGCTATCACCGAAGGTGAAGTTGACGGCTTTAAGAAAGAACTTGACATCAACGGTGCAAAATGCACTATCGTTATCAATAAGGTTGCTAAATAATGAGAGCGGCTGAATGGAAAGATTATTCCGTTATCGCAACGGGTGACGGATATAAGTTGGAGCGCTGGGCAGACGTTGTTCTGCTCCGTCCCGACCCACAAGTCATATGGAAACCGTCAATGGATATGAACGGTTATAAGGGGCTTGCTGCTAAGTACGTTAGAAGTGAAACGGGTGGCGGTAAGTGGCTTATTAAAGGCAAAATGCCTCAAGAATGGACTGTTGGGTATAAAGATTTGAAGTTCAAAATCAAACCTATGGGCTTTAAGCATACAGGGCTTTTCCCCGAACAAGCGGTAAACTGGGATTTGATGACGGAACTTATCAAAGGTGCAGATAGAGAAATTAACGTACTTAACTTATTTGCTTACACGGGCGGTGCAACCGTTGCGTGTGCAAAAGCGGGCGCTAAAGTTTGCCACGTAGATGCCGCAAAAGGCATGGTGGAGCGTGCGGGCGAAAACGTTCGTTTATCTAACGTAGGTGATGGAAAAGTTAGATATATTATAGACGACTGTAAAAAGTTTGTAGAGCGTGAAATTCGTCGCGGAAGAAAGTATGACGCCATTATTATGGACCCACCGAGTTACGGCAGAGGACCTAACGGCGAAATGTGGAAGTTGGAAAACGAACTTTACTCTTTTGTGGAACTTTGCGCACAAGTGTTAAGCGATAATCCGCTTTTCGTGCTTATAAACAGTTATACAACGGGGCTTCAACCTCAGGTTTTAAAAAACATATTACAATTAACGGTTGCAAAGGGTAGGGGTGGAAAAGTAGACGCTTATGAAGTAGGTCTTAAAACCGAACAAGACGGCGTTATTCTCCCTTGCGGAAACAGCGGTATTTGGATAAACGGTAAATAAAATGGAAGATTTAATTATTTTACATGAAGACAATCATATTATTGTGGTGTTAAAACCCCAAAACGTACCTTCTTGTGAAGATGAAAGTAAGGATGCTGATATGCTCTCTATTATCAAAGAGTACATAAAGGTTACTTACAATAAACAAGGTAACGTATATTTAGGGCTTGTTCACCGCTTGGATAGACCTACTGGTGGCGTAATGGTGTTTGCAAAGAGTTCTAAGGCAGCATCAAGGCTTTCTGAACAAATGCGTGAAGGCGACTTTGAAAAGCGCTATATGGCTGTTTTAGTTGGCGAACCTAAAGAAGATAAAGCAACGCTTACGCATTATATGAAAAAGAATGCTGTAAACAACATGGTTTACGTTTGTCCCCCTACGGTTACTGGTGCAAAGTTTGCTGAACTTGAGTATGAAATCGTTGATAAAAAAGCAGGCTTATCACTTGCTGATATAAGACTTCATACGGGCAGAAGCCATCAAATCCGCGTGCAAATGAACGCAATAGGTACACCAGTTTACGGTGATATGCGTTACGGCGGAGAAAAGGCAAAGAAAGGTTATCTTGCACTTTGGGCATATTATCTTTCATTTACACACCCCGTAAGCAAAGAAAAAATGGTGTTTAGGGTTCAACCCCCAAAAGAAAATAATCCGTGGAATAATTTTGAAACCGAAAGGTCTGTTAAAATTATTAAACCCAGTATATAATTAAAAGTAAAAGTGGCAGGATATCCTGCCACTTTTTATATGATTAAACCGAGCAATTTATAGCACCCTAAAAGTATTAAGATAACGGGTGGTAAAAACTCGATTTTTGCAAGTTTTTCATTGTTGAATTTTGTCGTTAATAATAATCCTAAGCCTATCATCAATCCATGGAAAAACGCTATGGTTAAGGGTACGAAAAAATCGTTTAGTCCCATAAGTGATAAAGAAAGGTTTGCTAACGCGCCGTCAAGCCCAACGGCAAAGCCCGTAATTATTGAAATACCAAGCGCGCTTTTTTCATTTATAGATGATTTATTTGTGCTTTTTATCATGTTGAAAATGCCTACTGCTATTAATACGACACCGCCTAAACATGCGTGTGTTTCGGTTAATTTATCGGCAAAAAAAGTCGTTAAATAATTGACCGCACAGCACATTATAAAAACCGTTGTAACAATGCCAAAAATAACGGGTAGTTTTTTCTTTGTGGAAAGGGAAAGTGAAAGCCCGCATATAAAAGAGTCAATGCTCACGGTAAATGCGGTCATAATCATAAAGTATATCATTGGTATATCCCCAAAAAAGGCTTTCTATTTATTCTATGTAAACGATGGATAAAAGGTTAAATTAGTTTAGAAATTGTAAAAATAGTAAGAAATATATAATAAATTATATATAATTTTTAAAAAGGTGCTAAAGTGGATTGACAAAAGATGATATTTTGTGTAAAATATGGGGGATATAGTGTATAACAAGGAGTATTAGGCTTATATGAATTCGGCTAAATCCTATAAAATTTCAGTATTATTGACTGCGTTTATTATGTGTGTTGTTGCAGCGTTTTGCGCAATGACTTTTTCACCTGTAAGTGCAGCAACACAAGCATCTGACCCCACCAAGTATTTTGGCGGTGGCGCAGTTCTTTCTTTTGAAGACGATAAACTCGTTGCTGATATGAAAGAAAACAACGAAGTAGTTATCTATAACGAATTAGTTGTTGAAGATATGGAACTTGTTTTTGAAGTTCCTAAAGACGTTGCTGAATTTTCAGTAAAATTTACTTCTGATGCATATTCTGCAAACGGTAATATGTATACCGCTGCTGATGGCAAGATTAAGTTTAAGACTGAAGTTGCAAACGTTCTTAATATTAAGTTTAGCGATACTGCAACCGAATATAGTATTAACGACAATTCAAACGCAAAAGTTAAAGGTTCTGCAATCAGTGTAAATGCTAACGCTCGTTTGGTTAAGATTAAGGTAACCGTTGATGCAAATAATCTTTTAGTTGCTAACGTAAACGGCATGGGTAATGCAGTAGGTCAAAAGGGCGCTGATGCTATTGAACGCATTGACAAGGCAACTGCAGTAATTTCTTTCAAACTTGTTGATGTTGCAGCAGGTGGTGAAAGCGTACAAGTTGTTAAGTTGGTAAGCGTTGACCAAAAGGTAAGCGATGCAAGCGGTGCTTATAAACAAACTTTTGAAACTGATGAAAACGGCGTTATCGTTAAAAACGCATATCCCCGCGTAACCGTTAACGACAGTTATTTCATTAAAAATCAATCAACTGGTAAGTTTGATAAATTAGTTATGATTGCAAACGCACAAAGAGCATATTCAATGAACGTTTGCTCAATCATGAATAAAACTCAAAACGTAAATGCTTTTGTAACTTCTAACGAATCAGATGCGTGGGTTGCAAATGAAGACAAACCCAGAGTAATTGCTTTCGGTCAAGTAGACAACGGTGGCACTTCTTCTTTCGACGTTGCTATGAAAGACGGTGATAAAACAGTTTCTCTTGAAACTTATAAAGTAACCGTTATTGATAAAGATACTGATAAGCAAGCACCTGTTTACGTAAACGATGCACAAGCGTTTGATGCTTACAACAAAAAACTTGAAAGCATTATTAACATTGAAACCCTTGAAGGTAGCGTTCTTGTTAATACAAGCGTTGCTTTAGGTTCTACTCCTACTCTCCCTTCAATGAGAGATTTAGTTTATGATGAATATACTTCTTACGATGAATTAGATTTATCTTTGGTATATTCTAACGATGACGTTAGCGCATCAACTGCAACTTCAATGAAGTTCAAAATTACCACCGCTGGTAATTATGAATACTTTGCTAAGTTCACTGATAATGCTGGCAACGCTATGGAAGATAGCGACTTTAGAGTTGAAGACGATAAAGATGAAAATGCTTACGTTGACGGTAAGTACAGCAAGTACATTTTCAGATTTGCTATTGAAGACAACGCTCCTATCTCTATTGAAAAATCAAGTGCAGAAGGCGTAGGCTTTAAGGGTATCAAATATAAAGCGTCTAAGTTTAAGGTTCAAGCAGAGGGTTGTAAAACCACTTATACTCTTTACTACAATGAAAAAGTTGGTGCAGAAAAAGATGATTCTGGTTGGATAGTTATCCCCGCAGCATCTAAAGTTACCAGCGAATCTTACGTTGATAACTATGGCAACACTTATGAATCTGTTAAAGCAGTAGGGTATGATGGCGGTTTAACCTTTGTTCCCACCAAATATGGTTCATACATGATTGAATGTGTTGCAACTTCAGATTACACGACCAGAACTGGTAGTGATTACACGATTTTATCAGTTGACGAAGTTAATTCTAATCCTACTTTTGTAGAAGTTCCTAACTATTGGCTCCGTGATAACGTTTGGTCAGTTGTTTTCCTTTCAGTTGGTACTCTTTGTTTAATCGGCATCATCGTGTTGTTGTTTATTAAACCTAAGGATGAAACCGGTTCTAACTAATATAAGTTAAAAATCACAGGACTTCGGAATTATCCGAAGTCTTGTTTTTTTAGGATTATAAATGAAAAGTTTTATTGCAGATAAAAACCGCAAGTTAAGTAAACTTGCTTTATACCATATTGAAGATTTATCTTTTTCCGCCTTTATGAAAGCGCTTAGAAAAAAAGATATAAAGGTTAATGGAAAGCGTGTTGCTGAAGACGTTACGCTAAATATTGGCGACGTTGTTGAAGTGTATTACGTTGCACAAAAAGTCGATAAATACAACGTGTTATTTGCTGATGAAAACGTTGTTGTAATAAACAAGAAAAAAGGTTATACTTCAGAAAGTGTTTATGAAGATATTTTATCTAAAAACAGCACGGCAAAATTTATTCATCGCTTAGATAGAAATACTGATGGTATAATGATTTTTGCTCTTAATAATGGGAGCGAGGCATTACTCCTTGACGGTTTCAAAAATAGAACTTTTATAAAAAAATATCATGCAACGGTTGTTGGCGAGCCACCTAAAAAGCAAGACGTTTTAATATCTTATCTAAAAAAAGATGCGGAAAATGCCACAGTTAAAATTTACGATAATCACGTAAAAGACAGCGTGCAAATTAAAACGGGTTATAAGGTTATAAGGGTTGAAAAAGAAACTTCACTTTTAGAAGTGGAGCTTTTTACGGGTAAAACTCACCAAATACGCGCCCACCTTGCTTATATTGGTAACCCAATCGTTGGAGATGGTAAATACGGCGACTTTGCTTTTAATGAAAAGCATAATCAAAAAGTTCAGCAATTAACTGCTGTTTCTTTAGAATTAAAATTTGAAAAAGAGTGTTTGTTATCATATCTAAGCGGTAAGGTTTTTACCGCTAAATAAGGAGTAAAAAATGCCACAAGACGCGTTTACTTTGCGATATTTATGTGATGAATTAAATTCGGTTTTTAAGGGTGGAAAAGTCAATAGAATTATCCAACCATCTAATGATGAAACCGTATTTACTATCTATACTAAAGGTCGCACGGAAAAACTTATGCTTAACGTTAATCCTGCCGCTCCGCGCATGGGCATTATTACGGAAGATAGGGACAGTCCTTTGACCGCCCCTAATTTTTGTATGCTCCTAAGAAAACACTTGTTATCTGCGGTGGTTGAAGAGATATCACTTGTTGGATTTGATAGAATTGTTAAGATTGATTTTACCGCCTCTCAGGAGTTTTTTGATGCCGTTAAGAAAACGCTTTACGTTGAACTTATGGGCAGATATAGCAATATAATTTTGACGGAAAACGGCAAGATTTTAGGCGGTAATCGTGGCATAAATATGTTTGATAACGGTGTGCGTCCGCTGATCGTTGGTAGGGACTATGTTTATCCGCCCGTTGGTGATAAAAAATTGCCTTCAGATAATAGTTTAATTGATTTTTTTGGCGGTGTTGAAGTCGATGATATTGCTGAAAATATTTGCAAAGCAGTTCAAGGAATTGCGCTTTTAACCGCTAAGGAAATTCAAAGTAAATTTATCGCTAAATACGGTAAAGAAAAAAGAGATGATTTTGCTAAGTGTTTATATGAACACTTAAACGATTATTTATATAATACGAATAAAAAACCTTGTGTTATTTTTGAAGATAATTCAATTAAAGACGTATGTGTATATCCTTATGAAAATGCTAATGAAATCAAGTCTTTTGAAAGCCTGTATTTAGCGGAAAATTATTACTATATCCAAAAAGATAAAGAGAAAAATTTTAAGAATAAAAAAGAAAGATTAACTTCAATTACAAACACGGCAATTAAGAAAGTTAAAAAGCGTTTAGTTGCAATTTCTGCAAAAGAAAAAGACGCTTGTTCCGCTGAAGAAAATCGTATTAAAGGCGAATTATTGCTTGCAAATATTTATCGCATAAAGCAAGGCGAAAGCGAGTGTGTGTTGGATAATTATTATGATAATTCAAAGGTTAAAATTGCGCTTGACGAACGCTTAACCGTTGCTAAGAATGCGGAGAATTATTACAAAAAATACAACAAGCAAAAGCGAACCTTGATTGCTTTAAAACCACAAAGGGAACAGGCTGAAAGTGAACTAAATTATTACACGTCTGTTTTAGATGAAATACTTTTGTGTGAGGATATGGAAGACCTTAACTTCGTTCAAGTTGAACTTGAAAAATCAGGGCTTATGGTTGAACGTAAAGTAAGTGCTAAAAAGAAGGTAAACGACAGTTTTTGTAGGGTATATTTTGCCCACGGTTTTAAGATTAGGGCAGGCAGAAACAATGCCGAAAACGATAGGCTAACCTTTACTTCGTCGCCTTTGGATATTTGGGTGCACGCAAAAGATTATCACTCTTCACACGTAGTTATAGAAACTAACGGCAAAAAGCCTACCGATGAAGTTATTTTAATAGCCTCAGAGATTTGTGCTTATTACTCTAAGGGTAGAGAGGGTGGAAAAACTGAAATAGTATACACGGAAAAGAAGTTTGTTAAAAAGCCACCCAAGTCAAAATTGGGTTTTTGCACTTATGATAATTTTAAGTCTATATCAGTAAAACCTGAAAAACACGTCGAATTTTTAAAAACCGAACAAAACGACTAAAAAAGGGTTGCTTTTTGCGTTTTGTTATGCTAAAATTAGTGAGAATGTAAAATATATATTAATGTTTAGGAGAACGTTATGAAGTATACTTTTGAAAAAGCCGAAAAAAGCACTGTAAAAATTACCATTGATTTAACGGCAAAAGAATGGCAAGCATCAATTGACGCTGCTTATGAAAAGACTAAAGGCAGATATTCAATGCCTGGTTTCAGAAAGGGTAAAGTGCCCAAAAAAGTTTTAGAATCTGCTTATGGTGAAGGCGTATTCTATGAAGAAGCAATCAACCAAGCATTCCCCAAATATTACTCAGAAGTTCTTGATAAAGAACCTTCAATCTATGCAGTTGCTGCACCCGACCTTGATATTAAGAAGATTAGCGAAAAAGGTATTACCATGATCGCTATCGTTCCTGTTAAGCCTGAAGTTGTTTTCGGCGCTTATAAGGGTATAAAGTTCAAGAAGAATGAGTATAATGTTAAAGACGAAGACGTTGCTGATGAAATTGCTCGTTTACAAGAACGTAACTCTCGTATGGTAGACGTTACCGATAGAGCAGTTGCTAATGGTGACACCGTTCTTATCGACTACTCTGGTAGTGTTGACGGCGTTAAGTTCGCTGGCGGTACTGCTGAAAAGCAAAACCTCGTTATCGGTAGCAACACCTTTATCCCTGGTTTTGAAGAACAACTCGTTGGTATGAATATCGGTGAAGAAAAAGACATCAACGTTAAGTTCCCTGAAGAATATCATTCTGAAGAACTTAAGGGTAAAGACGCTGTGTTTGCAATTAAGCTTCATGAAATTAAGGCTAAAGAACTTCCCGAACTCAATGATGAATTCATTAAAGAAGCAGTTGGCGCTGAAAGTGTTGACGCTTATAAGGAAGAAACCCGCGCTCGTTTAGAAAAGCAAAACGCTGATAGAGCAGAACGTGAACTTGAAGACGAAATTATTAAAAAGATTACCGAAACTTCTGACGTTGAAATTCCTGATGCTCTTATCGAAAATGAAATCGATAGAATCGTTCAAGAAATGGAATACAGACTTTCTTATCAAGGCTTAAAACTTGCTGATTATCTCAAGTACATTGATAAGAATATGGAAGAATTTAGAAAGGACTTCACCGCTCAAGCAACTGAACGTGTAAAATCACAACTCGTAATCGAAGGTATTATTGAACGTGAAGAAATCACCGCTACCGATGAAGACGTTGAAGCAAGAGTTGCTGAAATGGCAAAGGCTCAAGGTAAAGAAGTTCCTGACGTTAAGAAGAACATGGCTGCTCGTCAACTCGACTACATCAGAAACGAAATCATTATCAAGAAGTTCTTTGAATTCTTGAAATCTTCTAACGAAATCGAAAAATAATTTTTTCGACAAAATTAACTAAATATTTACACTTTTAGCATACCGCAGGCGGAAATTAGCCCTCTGCGGTTTTGCAAACTAATAGAAATTTACACGGAGTATAAATTTATGGAAATCAAAAATACCGTTGTGCCTTACGTTATCGATAACACCGGCAAGGGTGAAAGAAGTTACGATATTTATTCAAGACTTTTGGAGGACAGAGTAGTTTTCCTTACGGGTGAAATTAACGACGCTGTTGCTGATGCTGTCGTTGCACAACTCATTTATCTTGAAAGTAAAGATCCGAACAAAGATATTTGCATTTACATTAACAGCCCTGGCGGAAGCGTTACGGCTGGTATGGCTATTTATGATACCATGAATTATATTAAGTGTGACGTAAGCACTATCTGTATTGGTTTGGCTGCAAGTATGGGTGCATTTTTATTGTCAAGTGGTGCAAAGGGTAAGAGATATGCTCTCCCTAATAGTGAAATTATGATTCATCAACCTTTAGGTGGTGCACAAGGTCAAGCAAGTGATATTAAAATTCAAGCAGACCACATTATTAAAACAAAACACCGCTTAAATACTATTCTTGCTCAAAACAGCGGAAAACCTTACGAACAAGTAGAAAAAGACACCGATAGAGATAATTATTTATCGGCATTAGATGCTAAAGAATACGGACTCATTGACGAAGTTATCGTAAAACGTCCGTAGTACTTGGAGATATATGAAAGAAAATAACGAACAATTATTTTGTTCCTTTTGCGGAAAACCTAAAAACCTTACGGGTAGGCTTATAGCAGGCCCAAGCGGTATCTTTATTTGTGATGAGTGTATTCAAGTTTGTTACGACGTAATAAATGAAGAACAGGCAAGTGAAAAGGTTTCTGAAAAAGTTGAACTCTTAAAACCTATCGAAATCAAAGCAAAACTTGATGAGTATATTATCGGACAAGACGAGGCTAAGAAAGTTTTATCCGTAGCGGTTTATAATCATTATAAGAGAATAAATTCCGTTAAAGACAATTCTTCTGACGTTGAACTTGATAAAAGTAATATTTTAGTGTTAGGGCCTACTGGTAGCGGTAAAACTTTACTTGCAAGAACGCTTGCTAAGATTTTAGACGTTCCGTTTGCTGTTGCTGATGCAACTACGCTTACTGAGGCGGGTTACGTTGGTGAAGACGTTGAAAATATCCTTCTTAAACTTATCCAAAATGCTGATTTCGATATCGAAAAAGCGCAACGCGGAATTATCTATATCGATGAAATTGATAAGATTGCAAGAAAGGGTGAAAACGTTTCTATCACTCGTGACGTTTCTGGTGAAGGCGTGCAACAAGCACTTCTTAAAATTATTGAAGGTACTGTTGCAAACGTTCCTCCGCAAGGTGGAAGAAAGCACCCCCAACAAGAATGCCTTAAAATTGATACCACTAATATATTGTTTATTTGCGGTGGTGCATTTGTTGGTTTGGAAGATATTATTACTAAGAGAAAGGGTACTAACGCGCTTGGTTTTATTGGTAGCGTAGAAAAGGTTGCCGATAATAAGGGCGATATGATTCGCGACGTTCAACCGCAAGACCTTATTAAATATGGTCTTATTCCCGAATTTGTTGGTAGAATACCTATTACGGTAGGACTTCATGCGTTAGATGAAAAGGCGCTCGTAAATATTATGACTGAACCTAAGAACGCGCTTATTAAACAATATAAGCGTCTTATTGGGCTCGATAACGTGGAGCTTGAAATCACAGACGGCGCAGTTTCCGCTGTTGCTCAAAAAGCAATCGAATTAAAGACAGGGGCAAGGGGGCTTAGAACTATTTTAGAAAACCTTATGATAGATACTATGTATGACCTTCCTTCAAGTCAAGACGTAGAAAAGGTTATCGTTGATGAAAACGTGGTAAAAAACGGTGCTAAACCTACTCTTGTAAAAAAACAAATAGCATAATTAAACAGCAGAATAACCAGGAAATCACAGGGTTTTCTGGTTATTCAAAAAAAATTAAAAAAGTTTAAAAAACTTATAAAAACTCAGTAAAAACGTTTGACATTATTGAAAAGGTGTTATATAATAGTTAGGCTGTGTAATCTGGGTTGATACGGGAAGTTACTTAAATCGTACCAAAAACGATAGATAATTTCCGTTGACAAGTGTGGGGGCTAGACCCCTGCGACTAACTTCAATAGAATTAGTATGGGTCATTCGCAGCGACTTAAAAAGTTAAGTATCGGCGAATGATTTTTTTATTACTAAGAATTGACACACACGGCAGAGTTTACAGCACACAGTAAAGTTAGGTAAAAAGGAGAAACAAAAATGGCAAGTCAAAAAATCAGAATCAAACTTATGTCTTACGACACAGAAATGCTCGATCAAGCAGCGGCTAAAATCGTTGAAACCATGAAAAAATCGGGCGCAAAGATCAGCGGTCCTATTCCGCTTCCCACAGAGAAGGAAATCGTTACTATTCTTCGTTCGCCCCATAAATATAAGGATTCGCGCGAACAGTTCGAAATCAGAACTCACAAAAGACTTATCGATATCTACTCACCCAACGTTAAACTTCTCGACAGCATTCATTTGCCTGCAGGCGTAGACATCAAAATCAAATTGTAAAAAATTAAACATTATATAATATAACGGAGGTGAACTTTATCTATGAATAAAGCAATCATTGGCAGAAAGTTGGGCATGACTCAATTATTCTCTGCAGACGGCAAAGTTATTCCGGTAACGGTTATCGAGGCAGGTCCTTGTCCCGTTGTTCAGGTTAAAACTTTGGAAAGAGACGGTTATTCGTCAGTAAAACTCGGTTTCGACCAAGTTGACGAAAAGGCTTTGAATAAACCCGAAGCGGGCTTGTTCAAGAAGATCGGTGTTCCGGCACAAAAGGTTTTGAAGGAATTCAAACTTGAAGGTGCAGAATCTATGACTGTTGGTCAAGTTGTTACTTGCGACGTTTTCCAAGCAGGTGATAAGGTTGACGTATCAGGCGTATCAAAAGGTCACGGTTTCACTGGTGTAATTAAGAGATGGAATCAACACAGATTGAAAGAAACCCACGGTGTAGGTCCTGTTCACAGAGAAGTAGGTTCTATGGGTGCAATCAGTAATCCTTCAAGAGTATTCAAGGGCAAGAACATGCCTGGTCAATATGGTAACGAAAGCGTAACCGTATTAAACCTTGAAGTTGTAAAAGTCGACAAAGAAAGAAATGCAATCCTTGTTAAGGGTGCAGTTCCTGGTGCGGTTAAGAGCATCGTAACTTTGAGAAATAGCGTTAAAGCGTAAGGAGAAAAATCATGGCTAATGTTAAATTGTACGATATGAAAGCAAAAGAAGTTGGCACTCTCGAATTACCCGACGCTTTGTTTAATACCGAATATAATGAATCAGTAATTCATCAAGCAGTTGTTCAAAGACTTGCTAATGAAAGACAAGGAACCAAGAGCACTCTTACCCGTAGCGAAGTTCGCGGTGGTGGTAGAAAGCCTTGGAGACAAAAAGGTACCGGTAGAGCAAGACAAGGCTCTATCAGAAGTCCTCAATGGGTTAAGGGTGGCGTAGTTTTCGCTCCTAAGTCAAGAGACTTCAGCAAGAAGATGAATGCAAAGGCTAAGGCTGTAGCACTTTTCTCAGCACTTTCACAAAAGATTAGAGATGACGAAGTAATCTTCGTTGACGAAATCAAAGTTGCTGCTCCTAAGACTAAAGAAATGGCTGCGTTCTTAAAAGCGTTCAACTTAGATAAAACCGTGCTTTTAGTTATGGATAACAGTGATGAAGCAGTTTTGAGAGCAAGCGCAAACATTGAAGCAATTTCAACTATCGCTGCAACTCAAATTAACACCTACGACGTTGTTAAGAATGCGAAAATCGTTGTTTCTAAACAAGCCGTTCAACAAATCGAGGAGGTTTACGGAGAATAATGGCTGCGCATGATATTATAATCAGACCCCTTCTCTCTGAAAAGAGTTATGCAGGGATCCAAGATAAGAAGTATAGTTTCGTAGTTGCTAAAAACGCGAACAAAACTCAAATCAAACTCGCTATCGAAGAAATTTTCGGCGTAAGCGTTGAAAAAGTAAACACAGCAATCGTTAGCGGTAAGTTGAAAAGACAAGGCAGATATGAAGGTTATACACCTGATTACAAAAAAGCCATCGTTCAACTTAAGAAAGACAGTAAGTCAATTGAATTCTTCGATTCATTGTCTTAATCAAATCTCGGAGGAAAGTTAAATGGCTATTAAGAGATATAAACCGACTTCGTCAGCTCGTCGTTTCATGACTGTAAGCGCTTATGACGAAATTACGGCTAAGAAACCTGAAAAATCTCTTCTCGAAGATCAGAGAAAGAGTGGTGGTAGAAACTCACAAGGTAAAATCACCGTTCGTCACATTGGTGGCGGTAACAGAAGAAAATATCGTATCATCGATTTCAAGAGAAATAGAGATGGTATCCCCGCAACTGTTAAGAGCATTGAATACGATCCTAACAGAAGCGCAAACATCGCACTTCTTTATTATGCAGACGGCGCAAAGACTTATATCCTTGCTCCTGTAGGTCTTAAAGTAGGCGATAAGGTTATGAGCGGTCCTACCGCTGATATCAAGGCTGGTAACGCACTTGCACTTAAAGATATCCCTGTAGGTACTATGGTTCATAACATCGAAATGCAACCTGGTAAAGGTGGCCAAATTGCAAGAGCTGCTGGTATGAGCGCTCAAATCATGGCAAGAGATGAAAAGTATGTAACCTTAAAGATGCCTAGTGGCGAAATGAGATATATTCTCGCAGCATGCAAGGCAACTATCGGTCAGGTTGGTAACTTAGAACACGAAATTATTAGAATCGGTAAGGCAGGTAAGACCAGACACTTTGGTATTCGTCCTTCTGTACGTGGTGTAGTTATGAACCCGTGTGATCACCCCCACGGTGGTGGTGAAGGTAAGTCTCCTGTTGGTATGCCGGGACCTGTTACTCCTTGGGGTAAACCTGCTCTCGGTTATAAGACTAGAAAGCATAAGAAGGCTTCTAACAAACTTATCATTACAAGGATAAATTAAGGAGAGCATCATGAGTAGAAGTGTTAAAAAAGGTTTTTACGTTGAACCCAAACTCTTAAAGAGAGTTGAAGAATTAAACGAAAAGAACGATAAGAAAGTTTTGAAAACTTGGTCAAGATCATCTACGATATTCCCGCAAATGGTAGGTCATACCATCGCGGTATATGACGGCAGAAAACACGTACCCGTATACGTAACCGAAGATATGGTAGGTCACAAACTCGGTGAATTCGCACCGACCAGAACCTTTAAAGGTCACGGTGGTACTGAAAAATCTACCGGTGGTAGATAGGAGGCACAAAAATGGCTAAAAATATGAGAGAAAAGACCGCAAGAATTGCGGAAAATAAAGACAGACGCCCCAGAGCGATCGCTAAGCACGTAAGAATCTCTCCTTACAAGGTAAGAGCTGTGCTCGATATTATCAGAGGCAAAAGTTATGTTCAAGCAGTTGCAATCTTGGAAAACACCCCCAAGTCTTCATCTGATCCTATTAAGAAGGTTTTGATGAGTGCTGCTGCTAACGCTGAAAACAACCTCGGTATGAACAAGGACAACTTGTTCGTAGCGGCTTGCTATGCTGACCAAGGTCCCACACTCAAAAGGGTTATGCCCAGAGCACAGGGTAGAGCGTTCAGAATTTTGAAACGTACCAGCCACATCACTATCGTGCTGGACGCAAAGGCGTAGGAGGAGCGTTATGGGTCAAAAAGTTAATCCGCACGGTTTAAGAGTCGGAGTTATCAAAGATTGGGATTCTCATTGGTTCGTTGGTAAGCAAGATTTTGCTGCTAACATTAAAGAAGATAATGAAATCCGTAAAGTATTAAAGAAAAAATACTATCAAGCAGCAATCTCTAAGATCGCTATTGAAAAGGCTGCAACCAAAATCACTATTACGATTTATACTGCACGTCCTGGTGTTCTTATCGGTAAGCAAGGTAGTGAAATTGAAGTAATTAAAAAGACCGTAGCAAAAATCTGCACTGGCAAACAAATTTCTATCAACATTTCAGAAGTTAAGAAGGCTGACGCAGACGCTCAACTCGTTGCAGAAGGTATCGCTGCTCAAATCGAAAAGCGTGTATCTTTTAGAAGAGCAATGAAACAAGCTATCGGTAGATCTATGAGAAGCGGTATCAAAGGTGTTAAGGTAATGGTAAGCGGTCGTCTTGACGGCGCGGAAATCGCTCGTAGCGAAAGTTACCACGAAGGTTCAATCCCCCTTCAAACCTTGAGAGCAAACATTGATTACGGCTTTGCAGAAGCGCACACCACCTTCGGTGTAATCGGTATCAAATGCTGGATTTACAAAGGTGAAGTTATCGGCGCTCCCAAGAAGAAAACTGAAGGAGGCGAAGCTTAATTATGTTAATGCCTAAGAGAGTTAAAAGAAGAAGAGTGCACCGTGGCAGAATGACTGGTAAGTGCACCAAAGGTAATAAGATTGCTTACGGCGAATACGGTTTAGTTGCTTTAGAACCCGGTTGGATCAAATCTAACCAAATCGAAGCAGCCCGTGTTGCTATGACAAGATTTATCAAACGTGGTGGTAAAGTTTGGATTGACATCTTCCCCCACAAACCTGTAACTAAGAAACCTGCCGACAGCCGTATGGGTAGCGGTAAAGGTTCAGTAGAATTCTGGGTAGCAGTTGTTAAACCGGGCAGAGTATTGTTCGAAATGTCAGGTGTTCCCGAAGATATCGCAAAAGAGGCTATGCGTCTCGCTGGTCACAAACTTCCTGTAAAGACTAAGTTCGTTAAGAGAGAAGTTGTGGCTGAAGAAATCAAAGAAGAAGGCGGTGAAGGTTAATGAAAACGAAAGAACTTCACGAATTAACAGTAGACGAATTGAATGCTAAAGTTAAAGAACTCTCTGAAGAGTTGTTTAACCTTCGCTTCCGTCACGCAATTGGTCAGTTGGAAAATCCCGCAGCTCTCAAAAACTGCAAAAAGGAAATTGCTAAATGCAAGACCATTTTGAGAGAAAGAGAACTCAAGGCTGAAGCGTAGGAGTGTAGATTATGGAAAGAAATTTAAGAAAAGAAAGAGTCGGTATAGTTGTTTCCGATAAGATGGAAAAGACTGTTGTCGTAGCCATCGAAGAAAGGGCAAAACACCCCTTGTATAAGAAGACTATTAAGAAAACTCACAAATTCAAAGCACACGATGAAAACAACACTTGCGGCATTGGCGATAAGGTTCTTATTGCAGAAACCAGAAAATTGTCTAAAGACAAAAACTGGCGCGTAGTTGAAATCATCGAAAAGGCTAAATAAGGAGGCGCACCATGATACAACCACAATCTAGATTAAAAGCGGCAGATAACTCTGGCGCAAAAGAATTGATGTGCATCAGGGTATTAGGCGGCTCATTCAGAAGATCCGGTAATATCGGTGATGTAATCGTTGCAAGCGTTAAGACTGCTACCCCTGGTGGTGCAGTGAAGAAAGGCGACGTAGTTAAGGCAGTTATCGTTAGATCAACTAGCGGTGTTAGAAGAAAGGACGGTACTTACGTTCGTTTCGATGAAAACGCAGCAGTTATCATTGATAACCAAAAGCAACCCAGAGGTACTCGTATCTTTGGACCGATTGCAAGAGAATTGAGAGATAAAGACTATATGCGTATCATCTCTCTCGCACCCGAAGTGTTATAAGGAGAAAGAACTATGAAAGTTAAAAAGAACGACACAGTTTTGGTTATAACCGGTAAAGATGCGGGAAAGACTGCAAAAGTTCTCACCGCTCTCCCCAAGGCTAACAAAGTTATCGTTGACGGTATTAACGTTCAAAAGAAGCACAAAAAGGCTCGTAGCGCACAAGAAGTTAGCGGTATTCAAAACCAAGCAGGTCCTATCGACGTATCAAATGTAATGGTAGTATGCCCCGTATGCAACAAAGCAACCAGAGTTGCTTATCAAGTTGAAGGGGATAAGAAGGCTCGTATTTGCAAGAAGTGTGGCGCTATTTTAGACGCAACTAAGGAAGCAAAAGAAGTTAAAAAGGCTACCAAAAGAAAGAGCAAGAAAGCGGAAGCAACCGCTGAAGAAAAATAAGGAGGTAACGACAAATGGCTAACAGAATTAAAGAATTGTACAACCAAACGGTTATCTCCGCAATGGTTAAAAAGTTCAACTATAAGAACGTAAACCAAGTACCTAAGCTCGTTAAGATTACCATTAACTCAGGCTTAGGCGCTATCAAAGACAACTCCAAGAGCATTCAACTCGCTCAGAAAGAATTGGAACTCATTTCAGGTCAAAAACCCGTATTGACCCAGGCTAAAAAGTCTGTTGCTAACTTCAAAGTTAGAGAAGGTCAAAGCGTAGGTATGAAGGTTACTCTTCGTGGTGAAAGAATGTATGAATTCTTCGATAAATTCATTTCAATCGCACTTCCCAGAGTAAGAGACTTCCGTGGTGTTTCTAAAAAGTCTTTCGACGGCAGAGGCAACTACTCAATGGGTGTTAAAGAACAATTGATTTTCCCTGAAATTTCATACGATCAAGTTGAAAGTGTAAGAGGTTTCGATATCTGTATCACCACGACGGCTAACACCGACGAAGAAGCAAGAGAATTGCTCGCAATGCTCGGAATGCCCTTCGCAAACAAGTAAGGTATAAGGAGTTAAAAAATGGCTAAAAAAGCAATGATAAATAAGCAGCAAAAGCCTGCTAAGTTTTCCACCAGAGCCTACACCAGATGCAGCATCTGCGGTCGTCCGCACGCTGTACTCCGTAAATACGGTATTTGCCGTATCTGCTTCAGAGAATTGGCTTACAAAGGTCAAATTCCCGGCGTGAAGAAGGCTAGTTGGTAAAGGAGGATATAAGAAATGACAGACGTTATTGCAGATATGCTTACAAGAATCAGAAACGCTCTGATGGCTAAGCACGAAACTGTTGAAATCCCTGCATCAAACACCAAGAAAGCAATTGCTAACATTCTTTTGAAAGAAGGTTACATTGCTGGTGTAGAATTGATTGAAGGTGTTCAAGGCACTATTAAAATCACCCTTAAATATGACGGTAACCAAAAGGTTATCACTGGTCTTAAGAGAGTAAGTAAACCTGGCTTAAGAGTATACGTTGGTACTGATGAAGTTCCCCAAGTACTCGGTGGTTTAGGTATTGCAATCCTTTCTACTTCTAAGGGTATCATGACTGGTAAGGAAGCGAAAGCCGCTCATCAAGGTGGCGAAGTTCTCGCTTACGTTTGGTAATAGGAGGAAGTAAGATTATGTCAAGAATAGGTAACGCACCCATCAACGTACCTGCTGGTGTAACTGTTGAAGCAAAAGACAACGTTATTACCGTAAAAGGACCTAAAGGTACTTTGACTCAGGCTTATGATCCCATTATTACTATCAATGTAGAAGGTTCAGTTGTAACTCTTACCAGAGCAAATGAATTAGGTACTACCAAAGCAAAACACGGTCTTTACAGAGCACTTTGCGCTAACATGGTTAAAGGTGTAACTGAAGGCTTCAAGAAAAACCTTATCGTTAACGGTGTAGGTTGGAAGGTAGCAAAACAAGGTAATAAAGTTGTTATGAACGTAGGTTTCAGCCATCCGGTTGAAATCGAAGAAATCGAAGGCATCGTTCTTGATTGTCCTTCACAAACCGAAATTGCCGTAAGCGGTATTGATAAAGAAAAAGTTGGTCAATTCGCAGCAATGATTAGAGGCGTAAGAGAACCCGAACCCTATCATGGATACGGTATCCGTTACAGCGACGAAGTTATTGAACGTAAAGTTGGTAAAGCTGCTGGCGGTAAAGGTTAATAAATTTAAAGGGCTTTTAGTGGACGCGCTTAAAGTTTTAGCGCGTCTGCCGAGTGCGCTTTTCGTTAAGAGCGCGAAAAGTTATTAAATAGGAGTTAAAACTATGATTACTAAGATCAATAAAAACAAAGACAGACTTAAAAGACATAAGAGAGTTAGAGGTAAAATTAAAGGCTGTGCGGAAACTCCCAGACTTTCAGTTTACAGAACATTGACTCACATTTATGCTCAAATTATAGACGACGTTAAAGGAAACACCTTGGTTACGGCGTCTACGCTCTCTAAAGAACTTAAGGGTACTTTTGAAGGCAAAGACAAGAAGGCGCAAGCGTTCGCTGTTGGTGAACTTCTTGCGAAGAAGGCAGAGTCGAAGAAAATCAAAGCGGTTGTATTTGACCGTGGCGGTTATCTTTATACCGGACGCGTTGCTAGTTTAGCAGAAGGCGCAAGAAAGGGCGGCTTGGAATTCTAAAATAATCAAGGAGAAAACGAAAATGGCAAGAGATAATAACAGAGCGCCCAGAAAGGCAGAAGAAAACGACGGTTTAGTTAAGAAGCTTATCTGCGTAAACCGTGTTACTAAAGTTGTTAAGGGCGGTAGAAATATGAGATTTGCTGCGCTCGTTGTTGTAGGTGACGGTGCAGGCAAAGTTGGTTGCGCTATGGGTAAGGCTAATGAAGTTCCTGAAGCAATCGATAAGGCAACCGCAAGAGCAAAGAAGAACATGTTCCCCGTAGCATTGTGCGGAACCAGTATTCCCCACGAAGTATTGGGCGAATTTGGTAGCGGTAAAGTGCTTATGATGCCGGCTGAAGAAGGTACCGGTGTTATCGCGGGTGGTCCCGTTCGTGCCGTTATGGAAGCTGTTGGTATTACCAACATCAGAACCAAATCACACGGTACTAACAACAAGATTAACTGCGTTAAGGCAGCACTCGCAGGCTTAAAGAGCCTCAGAACCGCTGAACAAATAGCGGCTATTCGCGGTAAATCCGTAGAAGAAATTAACGGTTAAGGAGGGTACTTTTATGGCAAAGGCAAAAAAGACTGAAACCGGTAAAATAAAAGTTACGCTTGTTAAAAGCACAATAGCGATCTTGCCGCAACACAAGAAAATCGTAGCGGCATTAGGACTTAAAAAGGTTCGTTCTTTCCGTATTCACGAAGAAAACCCTTGCATACTTGGTATGATCAAAAAGGTTAGTTATCTTTTGAAAGTCGAAAAAATTTAAGTTTTGCTAAAGTTTACTAAATTTAAGGAGTAATAAAATGAGATTAGGTGAATTAAGTCCCGCTATGGGCGCCGTTACTACCAAGAAAAGACTCGGCAGAGGTATTGGTTCAGGTCTCGGCAAAACCAGTGGTAAAGGACATAAAGGTCAATGGGCAAGAAGTGGCGGTGGCGTACGTCCTGGATTTGAAGGCGGTCAAATGCCTTTAATCAGACGTGTTCCGAAACGTGGCTTCAATAACCATTTTAAGAAAGTTTATAGCATCGTAAACCTTTCTGTTTTGGAAGGTTTGGAAGCAAACTCTGTAGTTGATATGCAAATGCTCGGTGAAAAAGGACTTATCAAAGTTCTTAAGGGCAGCATCGGTTTGAAGGTTTTGGGCAACGGCAGTTTGACCAAAGCGTTGACCGTAAAGGCAGCAAGTTTCTCAGCATCTGCTAAAGAAGCAATTGAAAAGGCTGGCGGTACTGCAGAACAAATCTAAACCCACTAAAATAGGAGGGCAAAATGTTTCAGACAATAGTAAATGCGTTCAAAATCAAAGAAGTAAGAAATAAAATTCTTATTACTATTGCCTTGTTGTTCGTGTACAGACTTGGATGTCATATCCCTGTACCCGGTATTATGGGCTTTGATAGTTTAAATGATCTTTCTTTCTTACAAATTATGAATGCGGTATCCGGTGGTGCATTGAGCACTGGTACATTCTTTGCAATGGGTATCGGACCGTACATCAACGCATCAATTATTATTCAACTTTTATCAGTAGGTATTCCTGCTCTTGAAAGATTAAGCAAGCAAGGTGAAGAAGGTAGAAGAAAAATCAACACTTATACAAGAATTGCAACCTTAATTCTTGCACTCGCTCAATCAATCGGTATTTTGGTTGCTTTTGGCGATGCAGGTATTAAATTCGAAATGTTGTTCGGTGTAACAGACTTCGGTAAGGCAGCAAGTTACGTATTCTTAGTATTGGTTTACACTACTGGTGCAACGCTCACTATGTGGTTGGGCGAAAGAATTACTGACTACGGTATTTCAAACGGTATTTCATTATTGATTTTTGCCGGTGTATTATCAACCGCAGGTCAAGCAATTTTAGGTCTTTTCAGCCAAATGGCAGACCCCGCAACCGCTATGAGTGCAACTTGGAACTTAGTTGGTTTCCTTGCAACTGCAATCGTAATGTTTGCTGCAATAGTAACTGTGCACGATGCTGAACGTAAAATTCCCGTTCAATACGCAAAACAAGTTAAGGGAAGAAAAATGTATGGTGGTCAATCTACCCACATTCCCATCAAGGTTAACTCATCTGGTGTTATGCCCTTGATCTTCTCTTTCTCAATCTTGAGTTTCCCTGATTTAATCATCAGTTTATTCAACGTTCCCTCAGACAACTGGTGGACTACTTACGTTGGTGTAAACAGCTGGGTATACATGGTAATCCTTTGCGTATTGATTTTGTTCTTCTCATACTTCTATAATCAGATTCAATTCAATCCTGACGATATCAGTAAGAGCATTCAAGGAAACGGTGGTTTTATTCCTGGTACAAGACCTGGTAAGCCTACCGCAGATTACCTTAGAAAAGTTTCTAACAGAATTACACTCTTTGGTGCAATCTTCCTTGCTCTCGTTGCGCTTATTCCGTCACTTGTGTTTAAGTCAATCGATATCGGTTTGGTTAACGCGTTCAGCGCAACAGGGTTGTTAATCGTTGTTTCAATTTCACTTGAATTTGAACAAGCATTGCAATCTCAAATTATGATGAAGAACTACAAAGGTTTCTTAAAATAATATAATCATGAAGTTGATATTACTTGGCGCTCCTGGTAGTGGCAAGGGTACTCAAGCGGCGTATATTTCCGACAAGTACGACTTGCCGCATATATCAACGGGAGACCTATTTAGAGAAAATATTAAGAATAAGACACCCTTAGGATTAAAAGTAAAAGAAATTATGGATACCGGTAATTTGTGTCCCGATGACTTAACAGTTGCACTCGTTAAGGATAGGCTCTCAAATTCGGACTGTAATAAAGGTTACCTTCTCGATGGTTTTCCAAGAGATTTGGTGCAAGCAATTGCTCTTGACGAGTTTGCTGCACCAGACAAGGTAATTAACCTTGTTGTAGATTTGGCTAAAATCGAACATAGAATCACGGGTAGAAGAAATTGTTCAAAATGTAGCAATTCCTTCCATATTGATTTTATTGGAGATACCAAAGTATGTCCTGATTGTGGCGGTGAACTTGTTGTTAGAAAAGACGACAACCCCGCAACCGTAAAGGAAAGGTTAGAGGTTTACGAATCAAGTACCGTTCCGCTAATTAATTATTATGCTAAACAAGGCAAGTTAATTGATATTAACGGCGATCAGGCAATCGATAAGGTTTTCGAAGAAATCGTAAAGGCTTTAGAATTATGATAACGGTTAAATCCGAAGCAGAAATCGCGCGTATGCGTGAAAGTGGAAAACTCACAAAAGAAGTTCTTGATCTTATTGGTAGAGAAATTAGAGTGGGTATGACCACTAAAGACCTTGATAAAATTGCATACGATTTTATTAAATCGTGTGGTGCGTATCCTTCATTTTTAGGATATTCTGGTTACCCTGCATCAATTTGCGCATCAATCGACGATACAGTCGTTCACGGAATTCCGTCCGATGATATCGTAATTAGAGACGGTCAACTCGTCAGTATTGACGTAGGCGTTGTCTATAACGGTTGGCAAGGCGATGCGGCGCGTACCTTTATGGTAGGTAACGTAAGTGATGAAAAACGCAAGTTAGTTAAGGTTACGGAAGAATGTTTCTTCAAAGCGGTTGAAAGTTTAAGAGATGGGACACCGCTTGGAAACATAGGGTATAACGTTCAAAGCCATGCGGAAGCAAACGGTTTTTCAGTTGTAAGGGCGTTAGTTGGGCACGGTATTGGTCGTGATATGCATGAAGATCCTTCAGTTCCTAATTACGGAAAGAAAGGTACGGGCATACGATTGAAACAAGGCATGACTATCGCAATAGAGCCGATGATAAACGCTGGTACTTATCAAGTAGAGTTTATGTCAGATGGCTGGACTGTTAAAACAAAAGACCGTAAACCATCCGCTCATTACGAAAACACGGTTGCCATAACCGAAAGCGGTGTGGAAATTCTAACCCTTTAAGGTGAAAGATGGCAAAGGTTATATGTCAAGGCGACTTAGTTAAATCATTAGCAGGTCGTGATGGCGGTGAAATTTTTCTTGTTGTCAAGGTAGAAGGTATGTTTGCTTATTTAACCGATGGCAAAACAAGAAAAGTTAAATCCTTAAAAAAGAAGAACGTAAAACATCTTGAAAAATTTTCAAATGTAAGTATAATAGAACTTGCAAAGAAAATAGAAAGGGGATTGCCTACAGGTAACAAAACAGTTTACCTTGCGGTAAGAACCGAAAAAGAAAAAATACAGGAGGATTAAGTTTGTGTCAAAAGACGACGTAATAGAAACCGAAGGCGTGATTGTTGAAGCATTGCCTAACGCAGCATTTAAAGTAAAATTATCAAACGGTCACGTGATAACGGCTTATATTTCGGGAAAACTTCGCATGCATTACATCAAAATCATTCCCGGCGATAGTGTTAAACTTGAAATGAGCCCTTACGATTTGACGAAAGGCAGAATTATTTGGCGAAGCAAAAACTAAAACATAAACGAATTCCAAAGGAGATATTAAAATGAAAGTAAGACCTTCAGTAAAGCCTATGTGCGATAAATGCAAAGTCATCAAAAGAAACGGCAAAGTAATGGTTATTTGTTCAAAGAACAAGAGCCACAAGCAAAGACAGGGTTAATTCCCACCGACTTAAATTTTCCTTTATTAAGGAAGAGTTAAGCGTGAAAATAACCGCTTAATCGTGCAAGTAGCAATCATTCCACAGCGAAAGCGCGTTTAGGTATTAACATAGATCATTATAAAATAAAAAAAGGAAAAAATACGGAGGTATTTGACAAACATGGCACGTATAGCCGGCGTTGATTTGCCTAACAACAAAAGAGTTGAAATCGGTTTGACCTACATCTATGGTATTGGTCTCACCACGGCAAAAAAGATCATCAGTGAAACGGGCGTTAATCCCGATACCAGAGTTAAAGACTTGAGTGAAAGCGACGTAGCAAAACTCAGAGAATACATCGAACACAACCTTCAAGTAGAAGGTGACTTACGTAGTGAAGTAAGCCTTTCAATTAAGAGATTGATTGAAATTGGTTGCTACCGTGGTGTTCGTCACAGAAAGAACCTTCCCGTACGTGGACAAAGTTCTAAGAGAAATGCGAGAACCAGAAAAGGTCCGCGCCGTACCGTTGCTAAGAAGAAAACGGCAACGAGATAATGGAGGTAACTGATAATGGCAGCAGCAAAGAAAATCGTTAAAAAACGTAAAGATGCCAGAAAAGTTGACAAAGGTCAAGTTCATATTCAAGCATCTTTCAACAATACATTAGTAACTATTACCGATATGCAAGGTAACACCGTATCTTGGTCAAGTGCAGGTAGCCTTGGCTTTAAGGGTTCAAGAAAGAGCACTCCGTTTGCAGCGCAAATGGCAGCAGAAGCAGCAGGTAAGGTTGCAAGAGATCAGGGCATGCGCTCTGTAGAAGTTTACGTTAAAGGCCCCGGTGCTGGTAGAGAATCTGCTATCCGCGCACTCACCAACTGTGATATGGAAGTAACCCTTATTCAAGACGTTTCACCCATTCCTCACAATGGTTGCAGACCGCCTAAA
>JAZLCJ010000015.1:0-32030 GCA_045614185.1 Christensenellaceae bacterium
ACGAGAGGACCGGGATGAACGCACCGATTGTGCACCTGTTGTCGCGCCAGCGGCATGGCAGGATAGCGAAGTGCGGAGCAGATAAACGCTGAAAGCATCTAAGCGTGAAACTAACCTCAAGATAAGATATCCCATAACATAAGTTAGTAAGACCACTCAAAGACTATGAGTTTGATAGGTCGGGGGTGTAAGCGTAGTAATACGTTGAGCTAACCGATACTAATAGGTCGAGGGCTTGATCTCAATAAAATGAGATTAAAAGCGAATAGAAAGAATACGAAAACTTGACAAAAGAGATAAAATAGCCAGGCTTAAAGGTATTTTAAGAAAAAGAATCTATGCAGTTGTGAATCTACCGTGTAAAGAGATTGACGGGAGATGAAAAAGGGTATATAATATATACAGAAAGATATATATGATACCGACGATATGTTCAAGGGCAACCTTGTATATATACCATTGCGGTGACGTTAGCGGTGAGGTCCCACCTGTTCTCATACCGAACACAGAAGTTAAGCTCACTAGCGCCGAAAATACTTGACTGGCGACGGTCCGGGAAGATAGGTTGTTGCTGCATCCAGTAAGAAAAGCATTCATCAAAAGATGAGTGCTTTTTCTTTTTTATATGGCAACAACCGTTCCCAGACCGCTAATCGTACCGATTAGGTCAGTGAAGAAGTCGCAGTTAATAACTTTTACATACAATAACAAATCTTTTCGAATTTGAATTTTAACAGCAACTAACAAGTTGCGACATTTTTGCCTTTCGGCAAGCACATGCTTGTTGCTGCATCCATTAAGATAAGCATTCATCTTTTGATGAATGCTTTTTCTTTTTTGTTCTTAAGTATTGTTTTATAAGGAAGTTTTTGAATTTTCTAGTTTCTTTTTATATTCGGTTGGGGATAAACCTGTGAATTTTTTAAATTGAATTAAAAAATATTTATAATCGCTAAAACCAATCATAGAAGAAATTTCTTTAAGGGAATAATAGTCTGTTTGCATTAAATCAATCGCATTTTCTAATTTTAAGTTGTTTATATATTTTTGCGGTGATATTTTAAATTCTTTTTTGAAAAGTTTTCTAAAGTATACTTCACTAATAAAAGATTGCTCGGCAATTTGTTTAATACTAATGTTTTTTTGGTAATTTTTGATCAAGTAATCTATAGAGCGCTGAATTTTTGAAGGAGCAATTGGCTGTTTAAAATTTTGGACGTGGCATTCAGCTAAAATTTTGCAGAATAATGCAGAACATTTGTATTTGTAATCTACATTTTTTTCTTGCCACAAATTAAACAATTGAGAAAACATCGACGAAATACTGTTTTGTGCTGGTGTACTAAAATATTCAAAATCGCTAAATTCAGCATTAAATATTTTAAAGTGAACAACTATAAGTTGGTCTATAACGGTTTCTCGCACGTATTCAAAATTTGCGGGAACAAAAACCACGGTATTATCTTTAAGGTGATAGTCTTTGTTTTTAGTTAATATGTGAGTATCAGCATTATAACGAAAAGATAGGGCGTTGAAAGGACGTCCGTGAGTTATGGCTTTGATGTTTTTTTGATTTAACTTAAAAACGTCAATTATTTCAAATGCAGCAAATTCATTTTCGAAAAACATAGCAAATCTCCCGTTTATTGCAAAAATTATAGCAAATTTGTTTCGAATAATCAACCTTTTTTACCGAATAATAGACATGTATTTTATTGTGTACGTCTTTTAAGCGTGTTATAATTAAATCGTAGGCAATAAACGCCTAACCATATAAAAAGGAGAATAATGAATATGGATAAAATTTTAAAACAGTACGAACAGGTTGAAGTAAAAAACAAAATAAAAGAAAACATCAAAAAAAATCGAATGGGGAACTTTAAGTTAAAAATACTTGGGCTGGACAAAGATAAAAGTTATAGAATAAATATCAAACAAACAAGGCATAAATTTAAGTTTGGGTGTAACGGTTTTTTGCTTGGTGAGTTTGAGAACGAAGACAAGAATAAAATTTATAAAGAAAAGTTTGCTAAACTTTTTAACATAACTACGCTTCCGTTTTATTGGAATTCCTTAGAACCGGAGCAAGGCAAGTGTAGATTTAACGTTGATTGCCCTAAAATATATAGGCGTCCAGCAATAGATTTGTTAATGGAATTCTGCAAAGAAAAAGGAATAGAACCTAAACTTCATTGTTTAAATTACGAGCCTTTTATTCCAGAATGGGCAAAGAATTTAAGTTTTGATGAATATAAAAAGGCACTTGAAAAACGTTTTGATATTATTGCAAAGCGCTATGCAAAAGTTATACCAGACGTTGAAGTAATGAACGAGATATTTCAAAATGATAAAAGTTGGGAAACGACGCTTAGAAAGGACGTTGAGTGGTCGTTTAGGACGGCAAAAAAATATTTCAAGAATAATAGACTTATTATCAACGAAGGACAAAACGTATACAACGATGCACTAAACGACAACTGGCAATATTACGAATTGGTTAAGTCAAATTTAGATAAAGGTGTTCCCATAGAAGGGGTGGGTTTTCAAGCGCATATGATGTGGTGTGACAAAAAGTGCGCATCCCCATATGCGTTTTGGAAATTCTTTGAAAAGTATGAGCAACTGGGGCTGCCTTTATCGATTACCGAAGTGACCGTTCCTACGCGTATTGACGGAGTAGTTGATGAGAATATTCAAGCGGAATTGATTAAGAACTTATATTCACTTTGGTTTGGTATAGAAAAGATTGATACTATAATTTATTGGGATTTCGTTGACGGGTATTCGCACAAATCTATAATGGGTGATTTGACTAGTTTAAACAACGTACGCCGTGGTGGATTATTGAATTTCGATTGTTCTAATAAGTTATCATATAAAATATTAGACGATTTGATAAACAAACAATGGAAAACGAGTTTTACAACTCGAATTAACGGTGGTGATATTATAGAATTTAACGGCTTTTATGGTGAATATGAGATCGTTATTGAAAGTGAAAACGAGAAAATAAAGAAAAAAATTGATTTAAATAAAACTTCCGAATTCTCGTTGACAAAAGTATTATAGAGTAATATAATATCGTTAACCAAAGGAGCAAAAATATGGAACTGAAGGGGAAAATTATAGATTTTTTGGGTGATAGTATAACTGAAGGGTATGGCGTTATAGATAAGGAAAAAAATCGTTATGATAACATATTAAAAAGAGAATGCGAATTAAAGGCTGTTTATAACTATGGAATTGGCGGAACAAGGCTTGCTTATCAAAGTGTTCCTACGGCAAAACCTAGACAAGATTTGTATTTTTGTGGAAGAGTTTACGACCTTAATAAAGATGCGGATATTATAGTTGTTTATGGTGGAGTAAATGATTATCTTCACGGCGATGCGCTGGTAGGAGAGTGGGGAGATAAAACCCCTGCAACTTTTTACGGTGCGGTTAGGTTTTTAATGAATTTCTTAAAAGAAAACTATTGTGATAAAAAGATTGTTTTTATTGCACCTGCAAAAATGTGTTTTAAGGGTATAAGTTGTTATAAGCCGTCAACTAGACCGCTGAAAAAACCAGACGCATTGCCACTTTACGAATATGTTAAAATAATACAAAAAACCGCAAAAGAGTATAACTATCCCGTACTTGACCTTTTTGAAAATTTGGGCATAGACCCCAACGATGAAAAACAAAGAGAAAAATATACTACTGACGGACTTCATTTTAACGACGAAGGGCATAAAGTTCTTGCCAAAACAATAAAAGAATTTTTAATTTCATTATAAAAAGCATCGACAATTATGTCGATGCTTTTAATCTTCCAAACCTAAAATGTAATCAGTTGTAACGTTATAAAATTTTGCTAACTTTATCAAAATATCAATTGGTAATTGCCGTTTTTCATTTTCATACTGTGAATAAGTGTTTTGCTTAATGTTAAGTTGTTCGGCAATTTTTGCTTGAGTTATTCCGTTTTCTTCTCTTAATTCTTTTAATTTCATATAATAATTATATGATATCTCGTTTCGAGATGTTGACAAATATCTCAATTTGTGATAAAATGATAAAAAAGTGAGAAACACTTAAAACAAAAGGAGAAACATTATGGCATTTAAGGTTACTTTTAAAGAGAAGTTGCAAGGTATAATGGATATGTTGCAAAAAAGAGATTCTACAGCAGAACTTTCATTTAAACCCAAGAAGAAATTTTCAGACGTTATGGAATATTTGAGGGCTGGAAAGCTTGGTAAGAGTTTGGCTGGTAGAGCAGTGAAAGATATTGACAATGGCGCTTTTGCTCAATATGATTATATGTTTGATGGCAGAAGTATGTCGCAAGGTGGATATCAAGTTAGTATTTGGCATATGGGCGAATACATACAAGATTTCAAGTGTAAATATAAAGCAACTGGTGCATCTTGGCAATTGAAGGACGTTCTTAACAAAATGGAAAAGAAAGTACCCGATTTTGAAATTCCTGAAGGGCAGAAAATAGAAGCAAAACCCGCTGTTAACTATTCTGAAAAAACACTTGCAGAACTTGTTGATGCATTTGATAAGAAACTTAAGGAATTTAAGAAAGATTCTTCACTTGGAACATTAAATGAAATTGCAACGATTAAAGATGCTATGGATGAAAAAGTTGGCGAAAAGCCTATTGCTGAAAGAGGAGCTTTTGAAAAACCGTTAGCAAATATTACTACATATATTGAGGCTTTAAAAACACAAATGCAAAGTCCTCTTATAAACCCCACTCAATTTATCAGCATGTACGTTCCGCAAATGAGCGCATCTCTTGCTGAAATAGCAGGATTATTATAAAAAGTTATAATGTCATTAACATAAAAAGCATCGGCAAGTTTGTCGGTGTTTTTTATGTTTAAAGCAACAGCCATATATTTTCTATAAATACTTGAAAAAGATTATAGATAGTGGTAAAATAAAGATAAGGAAAAATATAAAGGAGAATGGGAATGGAATTAGATCATATAACTATAGGCGTGCTTGTTTTTACCGTTTTGTGCATCGGTGTAGGTGCAGGGCTTGGTGCACTTAGAGGTGCAAACCGTTCTATTTTAAGATTTTTACTAGTTGTGCTTTGCGCGGTTGGCGCATTTTTCTTGCGAGAAATTGTGGTTGACTGGTTGTTGTCGGTGGAAATACACGGACAAACCATACCTGAAATTTTACTTCAAACATTACATAATCTTGGATATGATATCCCTGTTGAAATTGCAGACTTTATGTATTCGATTGAAAAGTTGATGCTTTCTATTGTTGCATATTTTGTAATATTCTTTGTTTTGCAATTTATTACTTGGATACTTATATTTCCGCTTTGTAAATTATTCGTTAAGAAAGGCGAAAAGAAAGGTGCGCTTTTGGGTATGGGCATAGGTATAGTTCAAGGTGTACTCGTTGCGTTCCTTATTTGTGCGCCCCTTACTGGACTACTTGCTCAAACGGATAAAATTATTACCACCATTGGCGAAGTGCAAGTTAAACAAGAACAAACTGCAAGTGTAGACGGGTTTTCTACTTTTGAAGAAGAGGAGATAGAAGTGCCTGCGCTTAACCCGATAGTTCATTGGGAATTAGAACATTACAATAATTCGTTCATGGGTGAATTTTACACTATGACGGGTGGTTGGTACTTTGATGCGTTGACGGTGGCTAAAGACGCGCATGGAGAAACTATAAAACTTGATACGGTTACGGACGTTTTCTCTGTAATAATTTATATGTCTAACGACGTATTAAACGTAGCCGATACCTTAGAAAAACTTGGACCGGATAGCGATGCGGACCAAGTTGTAGTGCTTAACAGCGTTGGCGACGTTTTGACGAAAGTTGGTAAAAGCATTGCAATACTTGACGAAGATGGAGAAAAAATCTTTTCTCAAATCTTGGGTGGTGTTAAGAAAATGCTTGCGCCCGAAGACGACCCTGATATTACCCCTGAAATAAGAACGGCTATTGATAATCTTACCGTTGAGAACTTGAAACTTGGTACTGCTGGTAAGGCGTTCTACTCGCTTGCAACTTATATGGAAAAGGTTAGCGATCCCGACGTTTTAGAAAACATTACAGTAGAAGATGCAAAAGAAATTGTTGAGGCTATTCATGATAACGAATTTATTCTTGATATGATAGGTGAAAACGTTATTGTTGAAATTGACCCTGAAGACCATGACACTTTTGTTGAGGCGATTGAAAATATCCCCGACATTACTGAAGAAGATAAACAGGCTTTGTTAGAACTTCTTTCAATTTTGGAAAATAAAAACAAATGATAAAAATAATGTTTGTATGCCACGGCAATATTTGCCGTTCGCCCATGGCAGAATTTTTAATGAAAGACTTGGTAGAAAAACAGGGCGAAAGTGAAAAATTTTTGATTAAATCTTCAGCAACTAGTAGTGAAGAACTTGGAAACCCCGTGCATTACGGCACGCGCGGAGTGCTTGATAGATTAGGGATTTCTTATAAGGGCAAGTACGCTGTTAAACTTACTGCAAAAGATTATAATGAGTACGATTATTTTGTTGGTATGGACACGGCAAACATTAAAAACATGCAAAGAATTTTCGGTGGCGACCCTGAAAATAAGATTTCACTTTTACTCTCATACGCAGGAGAAAATAGAGACGTTGCAGATCCGTGGTGGACGGGAAATTTTGAGCAAACTTACCGTGACGTAAGTGTTGGCGTGAAAGCGTTTTATGATACTATATCTAAAAACGCTTGATTTTTACTGAAAAATTTTTTTAATATTTTTTATAAAAAAGTATTGACAAACACTTTTAATAGTAATATACTGTACGCGAAAGAAGGATATAACTTATGATAGGTTATATCCTTTTAGTATGTTTAGGTGGGGCAACTTAGTTGCCAAAATAAAAACTTTTAGTTTTTTAACTTGGATTTTAGGAGAGTTTTTATGTACGCAGGTGGACCTGGGGGTTACGGCTTTGGCGGTGGCGGAAGGTTTGATAGAGAAAGTAGATACGATAACCTTTTTGAAAAAAAGAAGTCAAGAAAGGGCAAAGAAGGCAATAAATTCTTAGGCAAAATCGTAAAAATGAACGCTTGGCCACTTATTTCTTCTACACTCGTTTATGTTTTGCAGGCATCACCTGTGTGGGTTATGCCGCTTGTAACTTCATACATAATTAATTTGGTTACGGCAACCGTTTCTTCAGGTGCGGTAGTTGGCGCGGACGTGTGGAGAAAGATTATAATCGCCGCGGTTATTTTGGGTGCACTTATTGTTATGAACGTGCCCACAACCACTTGGCGCGCAATGATTATAAGTAAAATGTGCCGTAGAACAAGTGCGGGCATTAAAAGTGCAGTCGTTAGAAAACTGCAGAGTTTATCCATAACTTATCATAAAGATATGCAAATGGGTAAAATTCAATCTAAATTTTTAAGAGATACCGACGCGGTTGACTCTTTATTATCTTCAATCGTTAGAACACTTTTACCCAACATTGTAGGCGTAATTATCGCGGTTGTAATATCAGTTGTTAAAAACGGCTGGATAGCGCTATTTTTCTTGCTGGTTATTCCGTTTAACGTAACGCTGTCTTGGATTTTTAGAAAGAAATTGCGCCGTGCGCATAGAGATTTCCGTATGAAAACGGAAAAAGTGAGCGTTAAACTTACTAGTATGTTGCAGATGATGCAAGTAACTAAGGCTCATGGCTTAGAAGATGCGGAAATGCAACAGTTTACCAGCCACATGGGTCAACTTACTGATTCAGGTATGGCAACCGATAAAACTACGGCTTATTTCGGTTCTTCTTCTTGGGCGCTTAATCACTTGCTTAGCGCGGCGTGCTTGGTGTTCTGTTCAGTACTTGCCGTTCAAGGTCATATTGAAGTGGGCGACATTGTACTTTATCAATCAATGTTCACGCAAATTAGCGGATACGTTAGCACACTTATCAATATTTATCCTAACCTTTCTGGTGGGTTAGAAGCGCTCGACTCTGTTTCTGAAATTATGAACGCATCTGATATAGAGGCAAGCATAGGTAAGTCAAAGGTTTCAAAGATTAAAGGCGACGTGCGTTTTGACAACGTTTCTTACCGCTATCCTAATACGGAACAACTGGTTGTAAAAGACTTTTCGTTAGACGTAAAAGCAGGCGAGTGTATAGCGGTTGTAGGTGCATCTGGCTCGGGTAAATCAACGCTTATGAATATGATTATAGGCTTTTTGAAACCCATAAATGGCAAGATTTTTATTGACGATAAGTCGATTGATGATATCAACCTTTCAGAGTATCGTCATCACATTTCAGTAGTTCCACAAAACAGTATTTTATTTGCAGGCACTATTCGTGAAAATATCACTTTTGGTCTTAATTCTTATACGGAAGAAGAATTCCAAAAGGTACTTGAAATGGCAAATATTTTAGAGTTTTTGCCTGACTTGCCCAAAGGCTTAGATACCGATATCGGTGAATACGGCGATAAACTCTCGGGCGGTCAACGCCAAAGAATTACTATTGCCCGCGCGCTTATAAGAAATCCTAAAATTCTTATTCTTGACGAGGCAACTAGTGCGCTTGACAATATTTCTGAATATCACGTTCAGCAAGCAATTTCTTCTTCTATCCGTGGCAGAACAACATTTATCGTTGCGCATAGGCTTTCTACTATCCGTGATGCTGATAGAATTATCGTTATGGACGCGGGTGAAATAGTTGAAAGTGGTACTTATGATGAACTTATGGCAAAACAAGGTAAGTTCTATGAACTAAAATGCTTAAACGACGCGACGGCTAAAAAAGCCGAGGAAGGGCTTGATGGAATTGAGGCAGTATAAAAAAGAAAAACCGCAAACTAAAAAGTTTGCGGTTTTATTATTTTAATTTTTAATTTATTATTTCAAATTTTTATTTTTTATCCGTACTACCAATTCCGCCCGTACGGGTTGCGGTGCAATCATCATCAACGGTAATGCCGTATTCTAAGAAAATGCCTTGTGCAAATGCCTTGCCTTTTTCAATAAGCAAATCTTTATTGCCACAGTTTGTCATCTTTATAAAAATATGACCTTCATTATCAGCAAAATAGTAGTCGCTGTCAATAATGCCAACCGTGTTATCAAGTGCTAAGCGATACTTAAAACCAAGGCTTGAACGGGGATAAATTTTTAACACCCAGCCTTCATCAATCTTAACGCGGATACCCGTGGGGATTTTAACTGTATCGCCAGGGGAAAGAGAATATTCTGCAGGAGAAAAAAAGTCATATCCCGCGCTACCTGAAGTTGCGCGCTTAGGAAGAAGTATATTTTCATAATTAATATCGGGTGCTGATTTTGTAAATTCGCTTGAACTTACCTTAAAAAACTGTGCAATTTTTTTCATTATATTATCCTTAGGTTTATTCGCTTTTAATTTTAATAGACGCAAACTTCGTGCTGTTTAGTTCGGTTGTCAAGAACTGTAAAAACTCTTCACGGTGAACGTCGTGTACGAAATCAATTTTACCATTACCACAAAAACATATATCCGTTTTACCAGGCGTGCAAGAAGTGTCTACGTCTGCATTAACTTTTTTCATAATAAAAAGTTTGGGGTAAACAAGCGCAAGTAGGGTACAAGTATCGTTGGTGGTAATGCGTTTATCTGCATAACTTGGTTCCCAGTATTCAGAATACATTGTGTGTAAAAACTTACCTACGTCGTTAATATTTTTTAAATTATTTACAAACTCTTCATCTAAATGCGCCTTTCTTCTTCCCATGTGCGACGGGCACATAAGCAGGGGAATTCCGCTAAGAAGAACAACCTTAAACGCCTCTGGGTCAGAATAAATGTTGAAAGAAATATGGTCGGGATAATCGGGGTTGCCGAAAGGTGAACCACCCATAAAAGCAATCTTAGGGATTTTGTGTACAACGTCGGGGTGGCGGATAATAAGACCTGCAATATTAGTGTGCGGACCTAAAACAACTATGGTTATATCGCCGTCGCCAGCCATAATCGTTTCATACATAGCCTCGATGGCATCTTTTTCTAAAAGTTTGCGTGAAGAAGTTTCGGGTGGAGTGTATCCGCCCATACCGCTTTTTTGATGAATATATTCAGCCGTTTCCGTATCGCGTAAAAGTGCCCTGGACGCGCCTTTTGCCACGGGGATATCCTTATCAAAAAGGTCTAAAACGTGTAAAAGGTTTCGGGTTGAAACGTCAATACCAACGTTGCCTGCAACGGTTGTAAGAAGTTTAATATCAACGTTTTCATCAAACATTGCGTAAATTAAGCATGCGGTATCGTCAACACCGGGGTCGGTGTCGATTATAACTTTTACGGGCTTATTTGTATCTCTAAAAATATTCTTGTCAAATCCTTCCATACTTTTATTATATACGCTTTTGTTAGTAATTTCAATAGGTTTTTTAAAATTTTTATGAAAAAGGCTTTAAGAAAATCTTAAAGCCTTTTAGATATTATAATTTGTTTCTTTGGATTTTACCGCTTATAGTCTTGGGCAATTCATCGCGGAACACAACAACTCTTGGATATTTATAAGGAGCGGTGTGGTCTTTAACGTATTTTTGAATTTCTTTCTTGAGTTCTTCAGAAGGAACTGTGCCTTTGGTTAAAACTATGCTTGCCTTAACAACTTGACCACGAACTTCATCAGGGACTGCTGAAACACCACATTCTAATACGTAGGGGAGTTCCATTATTACTGATTCAATTTCAAACGGTCCAATTCTATAGCCAGAAGATTTAATAACGTCATCAACTCTACCAACGTACCAGAAGTAACCGTCTTCATCACGCCAAGCGGTGTCGCCCGTGTGATAGAGCCCGTCATGCCAAGCCTCGTTGGTTTTTTCGCTGTCGCGATAGTATTCTTTATAAAGTCCGCAAGGAACTTCTCTTTCGGTATGAATTACGATTTCGCCAACTTCACCAGGGGCAACGGGATTGCCGTCGGGGTCAACCACGTCAACGTCATATTGCGGATTTGCTTTACCCATAGCACCGATTTTAGGTGTGGTGCCGTAAAGGTTAGCAATTGCAAGGGTGGTTTCCGTTTGACCAAAGCCTTCCATGATTTCTAAGCCAGTTGCATCTTTGAACATTTTATGAACTTCGGGGTTGAGTGCTTCGCCAGCAGTAGTCATGTGGTGGATAGAAGAAAGGTCGAATTTTGAAAGGTCGCCACGGATAAGCATGCGGAGCATTGTGGGGGGAGCGCAGAAAGTGGTGATGTTGTATTTTGCGAACATGGGGAGTATATCGTTTTCATCAAACTTATCAAAGTCGTAAACGAATACCGCACCTTCGCAAAGCCATTGACCGTAAAGTTTACCCCATAAAGATTTACCCCAACCAGTATCGGAAATGGTAAGGTGCAAGCCGTCACGCTCACAACAATGCCAATATTTAGCGGTTACAAAGTGTCCTAAAGCGTAGGTGTGTTTATGTGCAGCCATTTTGGGGTTGCCAGTCGTTCCTGAAGTAAAGAACATAAGCGCAGTTTCTTCGCCAGCCGATGCGTTTTCGGGGCGGTCGAACTTGCCAGAGAACAAGGGGTATTCCTTATCAAAGTCGCGCCAACCGTCTTTAGCACCGCCAACCATGATAAGAGTGTCTACTTGCGGGCATTTTTCAGCGGCTTTTTGAGCGAATTCATAAGTATCGCCGTCAGCAGTACATACGATTGCTTTTACGCCAGCAGAATTATATCTGTATTCAAAATCGTGTTCTTTAAGTTGGTTTGTTGCGGGGATTGCAACCGCGCCGAGTTTGTGGAGCGCAACCATGCAGAACCAGAATTGATAATGACGCTTTAATACAAGCATAACCTTGTCGCCACGCTTAATTCCAAGTGAAGTAAAATAGTTTGCAACTTGGTTAGACGCGCGCTTGATATCCTTAAAGGTGTAACGGCGCTCGTTCTTGAACTTGTCAAGGTGGAGCATTGCAAGTTTATCGGGATATTTTTCAGCAATTCCGTCAACGATATCAAAACCGAAGTTAAAGGTGTCGGTGTTTTTAAACTTGATGTCTACTAATTCGCCGTTTTCATTTTCAGTAGGTTCAACAAATTTTTCACAAACGAGTTTTTGTGATTTTTTAGCAGCCATAACGCTCTTTCTAACCACGGTTTCTTCAGTATCGTCGCCAGACATAACTACTGCACAGAACACACAGTCTTGTCCGTCTACTGCAATCATACCGTGTGGGGTAGAAGAATTGTAATAAATGCTGTCGCCTTCTTCTAAGATTTCCGTGTGGTTGCCTACTTGAACTTTTAATTTACCGCTCAAAATAAGGTCGAATTCTTGACCAGAGTGAGTGGTTAATTGAATGGGCTTGTTTTGTTGTGAAGCAGAATATTCGTATTTTACCCAGTAAGGTTCAGCAAGTTTATCCTTAAACTTGGGTGCAAGGTTTTTAATGTCAATGCCGTCTTCTTTAGCGGTGCCTTGACCTTGACCGCGTCTTGTAACGGTATAGGTTGAAAGTTTAGCCGTGTTACCTTCCAAAAGTTCGGTCAATTCAACGCCGAGCGCTAAAGCGCATTTGTGTATAAACGAGAAAGGAATATCTACCTTTCCGCTTTCGTAAACCGAGTATTGTTCTTCGGTTACGTCAGTTTTTTCAGCCATGTGGGAAGTGGTGAAACCAATAATTTCGCGCAACTCCTTAATTCTTGTTGCGACTTCAGATAACTGAGTTAAAGTGTTGTTTGAGTTCATTGCTTTTACCTCCTAAAAAAAATAATAAAAAAAGCGTCTCAATTCTTTGAGACGCGTATGATTTCATACTCGCGGTACCACTCAAATTGCAGTTGCCTGCCACTCAGAGTCAATCAACTCTTATGCCTTTACGCAGCAATCACGGAAAGCGCCTACTAAGTGTTACTTTTCGGACTTTCGGCTCGGAAGTGATAAGTTAAGCGTTCGGTTTTGTTGGGATTGCACCGCCCCCAACTCTCTGAAAAAACTTTATAACGAAAACCGTCTTCGTCGTAGCCTTTATATTGAAGATACTTGAATTTTAACACGCCCAAATTTTGATGTCAAGTATTTTTCAGGAAATTTTAAAAAGTTTTTATTTTTTTGATTTTTGCCTTAAAACAAAAAAACGGTTTGGATATTTCCAAACCGTTTTTTATATAATGTTTAATATTATTTAACAACAGAAAGTGCTGCTTCAACAACTTTTTCTACGGTAAAGCCGTATTTTTCAAACAACTTCTTAGCGGGTGCTGATTCGCCAAAGCGTTCCATACCGATAATCTTTCCGTCTAAGCCAACGTACTTGTACCAGCACATGGGTGAGCCTGCTTCAATAGCAACTCTTGCGCGAACGTTAGAGGGAAGAACGCTTTCTTTATACTTAGCGGTTTGTGCTTCAAAGTCTTCTACGCAAGGCATAGAAACAACTCTTGCATCAACGCCAGATTTAGCGAGTTCTGCTTTTGCTGAAACTGCAAGGTTAACTTCACTACCAGTAGCGATTAAGATAACGTCAGGAGTTTTCTTGTTGCTGTCGCAAAGGATATAACCGCCCTTGAACGCGTCTTTGCCAGTACCTTCAAGCATAGGAAGGGTTTGACGAGAGAGAACCAAACATGCGGGATCTTTACCAGTAACAGCGCTAATCCAAGCAGCAGCAGTTTCTCTACCGTCAGCAGGACGATAAACTCTCATATGAGGCATTGCTCTGAGACCCGCAAGGTGTTCGATAGGTTGGTGTGTAGGACCGTCTTCGCCTACGCCGATTGAGTCGTGGGTTAAGATGTAGGTTACGGGAAGTTCCATAATCGCAGACATACGCATAGCGTTCTTCATGTAGTCAGAGAATCCAGCGAAGGTTGCGCAGTA
Organism: Christensenellaceae bacterium; assembly: GCA_045614185.1. Taxonomy (GTDB): domain Bacteria; phylum Bacillota; class Clostridia; order Christensenellales; family Borkfalkiaceae; genus UBA1259. Next base: position 13,862 of record JAZLCJ010000015.1, read on the forward strand.
GGGGATAAGGCTTCCGTGGAGATACATACCGTTTACGATAGCCGCCATAGCGTGTTCACGGATACCGAAGTGCATGTTTGAACCAGTCTTATCGTTGGGTAAGAAATCACCGCGTGATTTCATGTTAGATTTGTTAGCAGGTGCTAAGTCTGCACTACCACCGATAAGGTTGGGGATATATTTAGCAAGTTTGTTAAGAACGGTTGCGCTGTAACCGCGTGATGCATCGTCCTTTTCAAATTGCCACAATTCTTCAATGTTCTTAAGGTCGGGGAGTTCTTTATTCTTCCAAGCCTTATATTCTTTAGCGAGTTCGGGGTATGCTTCTTCATAAGCCTTAAACATAGCCTTCCAAGCCTTTTGAGCCTTTTTGCCTTTGTTGCCGAACTTCTTGCAGTGCTTGAATACTTCTTCAGGAACTTCAAACGGATCACAAGTCCAGTTAAGGTTTTTCTTTAAGGTTGCAACACCTTCTTCACCGAGGGGTGCGCCGTGGCAAGCAGCGTTGCCAACTAAGTGTGAACCGTAACCGATAAGTGACTTAATGATAATGAGTGAGGGCTTTTCTTTTTCAGCCTTTGCTTTTTTGATTGCGCGGTTTAATGCGTTCAAGTCGTTAGCGTCTTTAACGTTAATAACTTGCCAACCGAGTGCTTCGTGGCGCTTGCCAACGTCTTCGGTAAAGGTGATGTCAGTGTCGCCTTCGATAGTGATATCGTTATCATCGTATAAAACGATAAGTTTACCGAGTTTAAGTGAACCAGCAAGTGATGCTGCTTCGTTTTCAATACCTTCTTGCATACAGCCGTCGCCACAAAGAGCGTAGGTGTAGTGGTCAACGATGGGGAAACCTTCTTTATTGAACTTTTCAGCAAGATAGTTTTCAGCAATAGCCATACCTACTGCGTTAGCAATACCTTGACCGAGCGGACCGGTAGAAGTTTCAACACCGGGGCATACGTTGTATTCGGGGTGACCAGCGGTGCGTGAACCGAGTTGACGGAAGGTCATAAGTTCTTCTTTTTTAAGACCGAAACCAAAGAGATAGTAGAGCGCGTAGTCAAGCATAGAGCCGTGACCAGCAGAGAGAACGAATCTGTCTCTGTTATCAAACGCAGTATCCTTGGGATTAAAAGTCATGTTAGTAAATGCGGCGTAACCGATAGGTGCTGCGCCGAGGGGGAGACCAGGGTGGCCTGAGTTTGCCTTTTGGATCGCTTCAGCAGAAAGAACCCTAATGGCGTTAATTGTAAGTTGCTTTACGTCTTCCATTGTTAAATCCTCCTTGGAAATAATGTGGCTTAACTAAAAATTGAGTGTGTTTATTATTTATTCTCAAAATCAATCTATAAGCCAACGCTTTTGCAATATATATTATATAGCAATGCAGTTTCTTTTTCAAGCTTTTTTCTATAAATATTTATAAAAAAACTTGATATATTTAATGTTTGTTGATATAATAAATAAGTAAAAATGCGCGCTTTATAAGGTTTTTATACTAAAGAAAGGCGCAAATATTAAAACTTGTTAAAAATCAGTTTGCTTTGGAGATTATTATGGCTGAAAAACAATTTGTTAAAGAAGTAGCAGACATTAATGAAAATTTTGCTCAATGGTATACCGACGTTGTGTTAAAAACAGAACTCGTTGACTATGGTCCCGTTAAAGGAACTATGGTTATTCGCCCTTACGGTTACGCTATTTGGGAAAATATTCAAAAAGATATGGACGCGCGTTTCAAAGAAACGGGCTCTAAAAACGCATACTTTCCCTTGCTTATCCCTATGAGTTTCTTCACGAAAGAAGCAGAACACGTTGAAGGCTTTGCACCTGAAGTTGCAGTTGTTACCCACGCTGGCGGTGCAAAACTTGAAGAACCGCTTGCTATCCGCCCGACCAGTGAAACGGTTATCGGTACTATGTACGCAAAGTGGATTCAATCTTATAGAGATTTGCCCGTTATCATGAATCAATGGTGTAACGTAATGCGTTGGGAAAAGACCACTCGTCCTTTCCTTCGTACCAGCGAATTCTTGTGGCAAGAAGGTCATACCGTTCACGCAACCGAAGAAGAAGCAATGGAAGAAACCATCAAAATGCTCAACGTTTACCGTGATTTTATGGAAGAAACCCTTGCACTCCCCGTATTCTGCGGTAGAAAAACTGAAAAAGAAAAATTTGCAGGTGCTGTTGCAACTTTCGGCTTAGAGGCTATGATGCTTGACGGCAAGAGTTTGCAATCAGGTACTTCACACTATTTAGGTCAAAACTTCGCTAAGGCTTTCGATATTAAGTTCTTGGATAAAGACGGTGTTCAAAAACACGGTTACACAACTTCATGGGGTACTTCAACCCGTATGATCGGTGCGGTTATTATGGCACACGGCGACCAACGCGGTCTTGTTCTTCCCCCTAAGGTTGCACCTATCCAAGTGGTTATCGTTCCTATTGCCGTTCATAAGGGTGGCGTTATCGAAAAGGCTAAAGAACTTGAAGAAATGCTTATCAAGGCTGGCGTTCGTGCAGAAGTTGATACCCGTGATATGAGCCCTGGTTGGAAGTTCAACGAATGGGAAATGAAAGGCGTTCCGCTCCGTATTGAAATCGGTCCTAGAGATATTGAAAACAATCAAGTTATGCTTGCCCGTCGTGATACTTTAGAAAAACAAGCAATGTCTATTGACGACTTAACTGCAAATATCCCTGCACTTCTTGATACTATCCAAAAAGATATGCTCGTTAAAGCGCGCGCTCGTCGTGATGCTAAAATCGTTGAAGCAAATTCTTTGGACGGTATTTTAGCAGGCGTTGAAGGTAAAAACTTTGTTAAAGCAGGCTGGTGCGGTTGTCGTGAATGTGAAGATAAAGTTAAAGAAGTTGCTCAAGCAACCGCCCGCGTTATGTGCGATGAAGAAGGCGTACCCGAAACTTGTGCAATCTGTGGCAAAAAGGCTACGCACAAGGTAATTTTCGCCCGCGCATATTAAGCGTGATATGCGTCGTTGGGCGTCGTTAACTGCCTTGTGCAAAAAACTTCGATGACCAGACGGTCTATCTCATCTTTTTGCACAGTCGAGCCTAGCCCAACTTGCATCTAACGCTTAATATATAACTATTAAAGATTTTAGTTACTTGCATCTATGTCTTAAAATATGGTTGTTAAAGTTGCAAATCTTTGCATTTCAATAATTTTTAAATGAGTTCCGTGTAAAATATAATAAAAACGCTTATTATATTTACAAGTAGGAGATTTTTAATGTTAGTAGTTTATTCAGCGATGGGGCATCCTTATGAAGTTCCACCTTTTATGATTTGGATGAGTGTAATTTCATCATTGATTTTGCCTATCGCATTATATGTTTTAAGATCCATCGGTCTTTATACGCTTGCGCGCAGAAGAAATATTAAACACGCCATTTTGGCAGTTTTTCCGTGCGTGTGGTTGTATATTGTTTGCCAACTCGTTAGAGAAGTAAGATTTTTCAAAACGACAATCGGCAAGCTTGCGGTGTTGTTTACCGTGCTCTTTTCGTTATCTCAAGTTCTTGCGCTTGCAATCGAATTCTTTAATTATTTTCCGCTTGTGGGGAACTTCCTTGCGGGTAGAGAAATTGTAATTTGTAGCGCAACGCAGGCGGAAGGATTGGCACTCAGCGAATACGCTTTCTTGCCTGGTTCTGGGATTTGGGTGTATAACAGCGGTGTCAATAAATTCGTATCTCCGTACGGTGAGTTTGAGTACTTGTTTTTAATTCTTTACGATGTAGTTTACTATCTCTCTTTACCGTTAGAAATTGCTTGCATCGTTTTGGAAGTTACGGTTTTAATGAATTTATTTAGAAAATTCTGGCCACAACGCTTTATTTTTGCGTTCATTATGTCAGTATTTTTAGGCTTAAGCGGATTATTTATTTTCCTTATTAGAAATAAAGAACCCGTAAACTATAACGATTATATTAGGGCACAATATCAACAATACGGACCTTACGGTTATTCATACGGACCGCGCGGACCTTATAATCCTTACGCAAACCGTAATAATTCTCAACCCAAGTCTCCGTTTGAAGATTACGCCGACCCCAAAGATAAAGAACCTGAAGATCCTTTTAGTGATTACGATAAAAAATAAGTTTAGACGGAGAATAAATGTCAGTCGATAATATTGCCGCTATATCCACCGCGCTTTCCGCAAGTGGTGTAGCCGTTATAAGAATAAGCGGTGAAACTCCGCTTTTAATAGCAGAAAAAATGTTCACCCCCGTAGGAAAAACGGGGGTTGCTGATTTTGAGCCTTATAAGATGTACGTGGGGGAAATTCACGCCGATGGTTTTAATGACTTCGGTATGTGCGTATATTTTAAAGCGCCCAAAAGTTTTACGGGTGAAGATATCGTTGAATTTCATTGCCACGGCGGTTTAGCAATCACTAAAGGCATATTAAAAAAGATTTTGTCATTAGGTGCGCGCCTTGCCACTAACGGTGAGTTTACTAAGCGCGCGTTTATGAACGGAAAACTCTCTTTATCTTCTGCGGAAGGTCTTATAGATATGATTAACAGCGAATCAGAAAGCGGTGTTAAAGCAGGGTATTATCTTTACAGAGAAAAATTAACTGAAGAAATAAACGCTTTGCAAGATATGATTACCGACGTTTTGGCTCAAATCGACGCTGATATGGACTTTCCTGAAGAAGATTTGGAAGAAACTTCAACCAAAGCCGTTGAAGAAACGCTTAAAACGGTTGTTGAAAGGGTTGATGCACTTCTTAAAACTTACCGTACGGGCAGAACGCTTAAAAACGGCGTGCGCGTGGGTATCGTGGGCAAGCCCAACACAGGCAAAAGTTCACTCCTTAACGCGCTTTTAGATTATGATAAGGCTATCGTTTCAGATATTGCAGGTACTACTCGTGATATAGTTGAAGGCTCAATCGATATTGACGGTGTTCGCTTTAATTTTTCCGATACTGCGGGCATAAGAGAGAGTGGGGACAAGGTTGAAGAACTTGGCGTTGTGCTCTCTAAAAAAGTGCTTGATGAAAGCGACCTTATACTCTTCGTGTTGGACGGTAGTGATATTACCGCTGATGACGAGCAAATTTATTCTTTGGTCAAAGATAAAAACCTTTTAGTTGCTGTAAACAAAACCGATAAGTGTTCTATAACCGATGAGCGTGCTGATATCTATATTTCCGCACTCAAAAAGGACAACTTAGAACAGTTAAAATCTTTGATTTATGATAAAACCATAGGTCAAGGCGTAGATTTAAACGGTGATTTCCTTTGTGAAGAAAGGCATTTTTCCGCGCTCTTAAAAGCAAAAGAAAAATTAGTGTCAGCACTTAGTGGTATCGGCATAGTTTCCCTTGATATTCTTGCCATTGATATCAAAGACGGTTGGGATTCTTTAGGTGAAATTTCAGGTCGTACCGCAACTGAAGATATAATAAATAACATATTTGCAAAATTCTGCGTCGGCAAATAAGCGCGAATAAACTGCGCATTTCTGCGTTACTGCTTAGCGTTTTGATTTCGATAACCAAAAAGGTTAATCTCATCCAAAACGCGTCGCGAGCCTTGAACTGCTTGTTCCTTCGCCCTTATTTATAATATAATTTAACGATAATTTAAAGGGGGTTTGTATGGTTAACCTTGAACTTTATAGGGTTTTTTATACCGTTGCTAAATGCGGAAGTTTAACTAAGGCGGCGGAAGAATTATATATTTCGCAACCGGCGGTATCTCAAGCCATCAAACAACTTGAAATACAATTAGGTGGTAAACTTTTCAACCGTACTCATAAGGGAATGGAACTTTCAGACACGGGTGGAAAGCAAATTTACCCTATCGTTGAAAAGGCGCTTAAACTTTTTGACGAGGCGGAAAATAAGTATTCCGAACTTAAAGACACGGCTACGGGTATTGTTAGAATTTGCGCGTCGGATACGGTTGCTACCCACTTTTTGTTGCCTTACATAAAAGAATATCACGAAAAATATCCTGACGTAAACCTTATTTTGCAAAACGGAACTTCAAGTGAAACGATAGAATTATTAAAGAACAACAAAGGGGATATAGGTTTTGTAAACTTGCCTATTGACGACAGCGAAATTAACCTTTCAAATACGGTTATGCAACTGCACGACACCTTTGTTGCAAGCGAAAAATTTGCAGAATTATTCGGTGAAGTTGTTGACCTTAAAAGATTGCAAGACTATCCGTTGTTGATGCTTGAATTATCCACAGCTACAAGGCAAGCAATAGTTGGCTTTGCGCACTCACACGGCATACACTTACACCCGGAAATTGAACTTGGAAGTTTAGAACTTATGACCGAACTTGCTAAAAACGGCATAGGTATTGCTTGTATCCCAAGAGAATTCGTTAGGCACGAAATTGAAGAGGGCAGTCTTAAAGAAATTAAAACCAACCCTGCGCTTCCGTCAAGGGCGATAGGGCTTGCTCTCCCAAAAGATGCCAACCTTATTTTTGCGGTTAAAGAATTCGTTAAGTTGTTAAATGACGATAAAGGAGAAAATTAATGGAAATTTGGCAAGCAATCGTTTTAGGTGCTGTCCAAGGTCTTGCAGAATTTTTACCTATTTCATCAAGTGGACATTTGATTTTATTACAGAGATGGTTGGGCGTAACCGAGGGCGGAATATTCTTTGATATTATGCTACATATCGGCACGCTTATCCCTGTATTTGTTGTGTTTTTTAAGGATATTTTGGGTTTATTCCAAAAGCCTTTTAAGAAAATGTTGTTTTTAATTATAGCAACAATACCCGCGGGCTTAACGGGTGTGCTTTTAGGTGATTTTGTTGAAGGGGCGTTTTATGAAGGCGATATTCTTTCAGCAATACTTTTAAGCGTAACCTTTTTGCTTACGGCTGGCGAACTTCTATTTGCGGAAATCTTCAGCAAAAAAACTGAAAATAAACTGCCGTTATCAATGAAAAGTTCGGTTATTATGGGGCTTGCGCAATCGGTTGCAATCGTTCCAGGGCTTTCAAGAAGCGGAACGGTTATAACGGGTGGCACGATAGCAAAGTTAAAGAATGAAGAAAACGCAAGTTTTGCATTTCTTATGAGTATCCCTGTAATTTTAGGTGCTGCAGTAATTTCTGGCTATAAAGTTATCAAAGGTGGTGCTATAATCGAGCCGTTACCTATTCTTTTTGGCGTGTTGACGGCGGCGATTACTGGTTATATTGCAATCAAAGGCATGCTTAAACTAATTAAAAAGGCGAATTACAAGTGGTTTTCACTCTATCTTGTGATTATGGCAACAGCGTCAATCGTAAGCAAATTGGCGTTTGGTGTATAAAATTAAAATAAAGCCCCAAAAGGCAAAAGGAGAACTTATGAAAAAGTTTTTTGGAGAATTTAAAACTTTTATCACGCGCGGAAACGTGCTTGATATGTCAGTCGGCGTTATCGTTGGCGGTGCATTCACGGCAATCGTAAACGGAATGAGTAATTTTATCTTAAAACCGCTCATTAACTGGTTGCTTGCGCTCATTTTGGGTGAAAATTCACTCGATAAAGTTTTCTTTTTCTTAAAGAAAGTTGAAGTTGTTGACCCTGAAACCCAACTTAAAACCATTGACCTTGCAAATTCAATCTATATCGATTGGGGCTCTTTTATCAACGCAATCATTAACTTTCTTCTTATTGCGCTCGTTTTGTTCTGCATCGTTAAGTTTATTAACGGTTTAAAAGAAAAAAACCAAAAAATGAAGGATAGTTTTGATAAAAAACACCTTGACAAGGCTGAAAGAAAAGAACTTAAAGCAGCAGGCATTAAGTTAAGCGACAAGAAAGCGGTTAAGGCATACTTTGAAGAAAAGGCTAAAAAAGAGGCTGAACAAGCGGAAGAAGAAAAACGCCTTGCTGAAGAAAAGGCAAAAGCAGACCGCCTTGCAAACCCCACTACTGAAGACTTGCTTAAAGATATTAAGGCACTTTTAGAAAAACAAGTAAAATAATTAAAAAACAAAAAACCCCGACATAATAGTCGGGGTTTTGTTATTAAAAAATTAATACGATAGGTGTTTTTTATAACAAAGCTACGCATAAAGAGCAGTAAACTATAAGGGAAAGCGCATCAACGATAGTGGTCATAAACGGATTTGCAACGACTGCGGGATCAAGCCCTATAGATTTTGCTAAAAGGGGTAGTAAGCACCCCACTATTTTAGAAATCATAACCGAAATAAATAATACCACGGATATAACAAACGCGATGCGAGTGGTTATATTGCCGGCGTAAAGGCTGTCTAAAAAATAAAGTTTCAAAAAGCAAATAATTGAAAGAGTTGTTGATAAAAGAAAGGAAACTGCTAATTCTTTCAATAAAATATTAAGCGTGTTTTTAGGGCGGACTTGTTCTAATGCGAGTGCGCGGATAACGGTTACTGAAGTTTGCCCACCGGCGTTACCCGCCGTACCCATAAGCATAGGGATGAACGCGTAAAGAAGAGAACCGTCGCGTAGGGCGGAAAGTTTTTGTTCATAGCCTGATAAAATTAGGCTTGTGAAAGTGTTGGACAGCATTAAAATTATCAGCCACGGTGCACGCATAATAAAAAATGCCGTTATTGACTGTGCAAGATAAGGTTTTTCTTTTTTTGCGTTAGTAATTTTTTTCACTTTATCACCCAAAACAAAAGCGTTCTTTGGTTAATAAAATACTGCCCAAAATAGTTTAGGCAGTATTTTCTATTTTATTATATTAAAAAGGGTGATTAAATGTTAATTATTCGGGCGTGTCTTCGCCGTCGATTTGCGTGTCGTAAATAATTTGCGGATTAATTTCTCTAATAGTCATAACGAAGTCCGTGTATTCGTTTGGGTCTATAACTATAACCGTGTAAGTTTGGTCTGAAAAATAGGTTACTAATTTGTTACTTTTCTTAAAATGTGTAATTTCCACGATATCGCAAATATCGTACTTGGTTTTAAGAAAGCCAAAGCAAGAAGTCAACTGCCCACCCTTTACGGTGTATCTGCCGTAAACGGCAACGCTTACGCCAAAAACTACCAAAACCATTGCAAGTGCGCAAATGACAGTAAAGGTTGCAACTTTTATCCAATCAATGCTGAAAAATGCTATGATGTTGTAGATATTCCAAACGACCCCGACGATTGATAAGGCAATTAAAAGCCCCAATAAAACCCAAATGGCAATAGAATAGCGGAATTTATAACTTTTCATAATAATCTCCTAAGAACATTGTAGTATAAATAAACAAAAAAATCAAGGGGTAATAAAAAAATTGCCTTTTACTTATGATAAAAAAATTTATATAAGTCTTATATAAATATCAAAAATCCGTTTTTTAAGTCAATAATTGACAATTTTGATGGCATATAGTAAAATCGCAGTATCAATAATACATAAAGGAGTGCAGTATGATCAAACTTATAAATAAAGGCGTTTATTTTAAAGATGGAAAACTTGTTAAAGCAACGGCAAAAGATGAGCAAAAAGCAAAGGGAACTATTGCTTATAAAATTTTGTCTGCGCATAATTTATCTGGAAACGATAGAAAATTAAATATTAAGTTTGATGAAATAACTTCACACGATATAACTTACGTAGGAATAATTCAAACGGCAAAAGCAAGTGGATTAAACGAATTTCCGCTTCCGTACACGCTTACTAACTGCCATAATTCACTCTGTGCGGTTGGTGGAACTATCAATGAAGACGACCACGTTTTTGGGCTTTCTGCGGCTAAAAAGTACGGCGGAGCGTTCGTTCCCCCGCACCTTGCGGTAATTCATCAATATATGCGTGAAATGCGTGCTGCTTGCGGAAGTATGATTTTAGGGTCTGATAGCCACACTCGTTATGGTGCGCTCGGCACTATGGCTGTGGGTGAAGGCGGACCTGAACTCGTTAAGCAATTATTAGATAAAACTTATGATTTGGATATGCCGGAAGTAGTTGCCGTTCATATTAAAGGTAGGCTTAGAAAAGGTGTAGGTCCGCACGACGTTGCTTTGGCGCTCGTTAAGGCGACCTTTAAGAGTGGTTTCGTTAAAAATAAAGTCCTTGAATTTATCGGGGACGGTATTAAAACTTTGTCGATGGATTTTAGAAATGGTATCGACGTTATGACGACCGAAACCACTTGCCTTTCTTCAATTTGGGCAACTGATGAAAAAACTAAAGAATATTTTGCTGAACACGGTAGAGTAAATGCTTACACAAAGTTAGAGCCTGAAAACGGTGCTTATTACGATAAGGCAATAGTTATAAACCTTTCAAAAGTAGAGCCTATGATAGCGCTTCCGTTCCACCCCTCTAACGCGTACACTATTAGAGAATTTTTATCTCGTCCGTACGAATTGTTGAAAGAGGTTGAAGAAGCAGGTCAAAAACTTCTTCCTGAAGGCAAGGGTGAATTTAAACTTGCCGACAAGATTAAAGACGGCAAAGTTTTCGTTGAACAAGGCGTAATTGCTGGTTGTGCGGGTGGTATGTATGAAAATATTGCAGAGGCAAGCAATATTTTAGGCGACGCACCTATCAATAATAACGATTTTACCCTTGACGTTTACCCCTCAAGCCAACCCGTGTATAAAGGCTTGGTTGAAAGCGGTTATATATCAAAACTTATGGATAACGGCGCAGTTATCAAAACTGCGTTCTGCGGACCGTGTTTCGGCGCGGGGGACGTTCCCCAAAACAACGGACTTTCTATCCGCCACACCACGCGTAACTTTGAAAGTAGAGAGGGAAGTAAGCCTGTAAACGGACAACTCTCTGCCGTTGCGCTTATGGATGCAAGAAGTATTGCCGCAACCGCAAAAAACGGCGGTGCAATCACTTCCGCTATGGATGAAGAATATAAAAACAAGGTTAAAAAGTACCGCTTTGAAAATAAAATTTATAAGGCAAGGGTATTTAACGGTGTTGGCAAGGGCGAAAGCAAAGAAAATCTCGTTTACGGACCCAATATTGCAGACTGGCCCAAGATGTACGCATTAAAGAAAAATCTTTTAATGAAAGTAGTTTCAGTTTTGACCGACCCCGTAACCACTACTGATGAACTTATTCCGTCGGGCGAAACTTCTTCATACCGTTCTAACCCCTTAAAACTTGCAGAGTTTGCACTTTCAAGAAAAGACCCCTTATATGTTGGTAGGGCAAAGGCTGTTAGAGATGGTAAATTCCCCAATGAACTTGGCTTTAGTGAAGATGACACCACTTACGGTAGCGTAGTTTGTGCGGTTAAGCCTGGCGACGGCTCTGCAAGAGAACAAGCGGCATCTTGCCAAAGAGTTTTGGGCGGTGTTGCTAATATTGCTAAAGAATACGCAACCAAGCGTTATAGAAGTAACCTTATCAACTGGGGTATGTTGCCGTTGCTTTTTGATAAAAATGATTTTAGCGTGGGCGATTATATCTATATTGAAGATATTAGTAAGGCAATAGAAAGCGGTGCAAAAGAATTTAAGGCGATAGTTTTGGGCGACAAAAAGCGTGAAATCACCTTAAAGATGGACGCTTTAACCGATAGCGAAAAAGAAATAATCTTAAAAGGCTGTTTAATTAACTACTATAAGAAATAAAACCAAAACACCTTGCGTTTGAAACGCAAGGTGTTTTTTATTTTTTAACGATTGCATATACTTATATATAATGAAAAAATATAAAGGTGCATACTATGGGTTTTATTGACAGTATAAAAAGTTGTTTTACGCCCGATGAACTTCCTAAAGAGCCTATTTATAGGGCGGTTATATTTGGTGACGGCGCAGTTTATTTGGAAAATATATGTTCTATAATAAACTATACCAGCGAAGAAATTACGCTTGCCTTAAAGAAGGGCGGGCTAATAGTTACGGGCAAGTGCCTTTACATAAAAAAATACTGCGTAGGAGACGTTGTGATTTGCGGAAAAATAAAAGCGATAGAGCGGGTATAGACGGCGTAAAGGTTGCCTATGAAGTTTGTGGGTTAAATCTTGATAGGTTTATAAATTTTGTTAAGAAGAAAGGTTTTACCCTTTACGATATAAAAAAATACGGCAATAAAAGGCTTATTGTGTCGGTTTCCTTAAAGGAAAGTAAAAATTTTTTTGCAATTACAAAAGAATTGTGTTATAATATTAAAAAAGTGCGTGAAAAAGGCGTTTGTTACCCCTTGCTTAAACTTTCCCGTTCGATAGGTGTGGCAATCGGCGCAATTATTATAACGCTTACGGCAATTTATTTTGACGGGGTTGTTTTATCCGTTTCTTACTTTGGTTCGGGCAGTATTTATTATCGTGAAGTTGAAGATTACCTTGCCGAAAAAGGAATAGAAAAGTTTACGCGCTTTTCATCTTTTTCTTTAAGTGCTTTAGAAGACGGCATCTTGGCTGATAATAAGCATTTATCGTTCGTTTCGTGTAAAAAAGTCGGTAGCAACTTAAAAATTGAACTTGTGCTTTCAAAAGAGCCCGTGCAAAAGTTGGATACAGGGGTGTATTCGCTCAGTAGTGATTTTGACGGCGTGGTGGAAGATATAAAAGTATATCGTGGAACGGCGCTTGTTCAAAAGGGGCAAACGGTTGAAAAAGGTCAAATTTTAGTTGACGGATATACGGAAATTAAAGAACAAAAAGTGCCTACCTTCGTGTTGGCGGTGGTTGTTTTATCTTGTGAAAGCATTACCGAATACCGTTCTAAAAACCCTTCCGATAAAGAAAACGCGCTTATTTTTGCCACCGAAGAATTAAACGGTGCAACTATTATAAATCAATCGGTTTTTAAGCACCGTGTGGGTGAAGAATACGCTTACACGGTAATTACAAATTATAAAAGAATTATCAGCGCAGGGTAACTTGCGCTTGTCAAAAATATTTTACTTTTGAAAAAAGGAACTTATTATGGGCAAGACTAAATCTCAAAAAATTTTATCTTGGGAAACTAAAGACATCGCAATGGTTGCCGTAACTTACGTGCTTAACATGATAGTTATCGGCTTGTTGTTTTTAGTTGCGGTTGAACTTACCGATGGTTTAGAAGTGTATTTTAGCAACGTTGTAACGCCTATTCACTTCTTTATACTTTTATCGTTAGTTATTGCGGTAATGTTCTTCTACTTTATTTTTGAAGAAAAGAACTTTTTGAAAGTTGCTGCTAACTCGGAGATGTTGTTCTTAATCATAGAGTTATCGCTTATTATTTGTTTTGTAACGGGTGAATACGTTGGTATTTATCTCCGTCCGCTTGCACTTGCAGCGATTATGACCTTGTTCTTGGTAAATCGCCGTACGGCAATTTTCATGAACTTTATTTTCTGCATACTCGTTTTCTTGTTCGACGCGTTTGTAGGTACAACCTTTTCAATCGATAATTACCCCGCGCTTATAATGGGCTTTACTTCAGGGATAATTGCAACCGTATGTTTAGATAACGTTCATTCAAGACTTAAACTTCTTATAATGAGCACAATTATTTCTGCGCCTACTATTATTTGTATCGCTATGGCGATTATTGCAAACGGTACTGAAAACGCGTTTGGCGATATTGTTTGCGGTGCTTTTTCCGGTCCGCTTGCCGTTGCTGCATTCCTTTTATTGTTGCCTATTTTCGAGGCAATGTTCAAAAAGGTTTCAAGCTTTAAGTTTAGTGAACTTACCGACCACAAATCAACCATTATCCGCCGTATTATTGAACAAGCCCCCGGAACATTTAACCACTCTATCGTGGTTTCAAACATTGCTGAGGCGTGCGCGTCTGCTATCGGTGAAGATGCGTTGCTTGCAAGAACTTGTGCGTATTATCACGATTGTGGTAAACTTCGCCAGCCTGAATTTTTCAAAGAAAACCAAGCAGATGATTATAATCCGCACGATGATTTAACCCCTGAACTTTCAGCAAACATCATTAAATCACACACCAAAGACGGTTATAACCTTATAATGAAACACAGACTTCCTAAAGTTATTGCGGACGTTTGCGTTGAACACCACGGCACTTTGCCTATCCTTTACTTTTACGGCAAAGCTAAAAAGTTTACCGATGGTGAAGTTGATATTGCACAGTACTGTTACCCTGGCCCTAAGCCAAGAACTAAAATTGCCGCTATCATCATGATTGCGGACGGGTGCGAGGCGGCGGCTCGTTCACTTCAAGACCGTTCTCGTGAAAACGTTAAAAAGGTCGTTCGTCAAATAGTTAACGAACGCATGGAATTGGGTCAATTTGAAGATTGTGAAATCACTTTGAAAGAACTTAACATCATAATTCACACCATAGTTAACAACTTGACAGGTATTTATCACAGCAGAATTGAATACCCCAAGGTAAATCTTGACGGCGTTGAATTATAATAATTACAAAAACACTAAGGAATTTATTATGGGAAAACTTAAGATAGAATGTTTCAATAGAAAAATTAAACTTGCAAAAATCGCCGATGCTGTTTATAAGGCATTGGGTCAAACTTCATATTTTAAGGCGGAACTTGTGTTTCAAGATGGTGAAGGTATTACAGCACTCAACAGAAACACAAGAAACGTAGATAGTATTACGGACGTTTTGTCTTATCCCAGCCTTGACGGTATCAGAGGTAAAATCTTAAAACCTGAAGATTGCCCCACGGAACTTGAAGGAAAGTATATTTTCTTAGGTTCAGTAGTGCTCTGTGAAGAAAAAATTCGCGAACAAGCGTTAGAGTACGGACACAGCGAAGAAGAAGAAAGAGAATATCTTATCGTTCACGGACTTTTGCACCTTTTTGGTTACGACCATATGACTGAAGAAGACAAGAAAGAAATGCGCGAACTTGAAAAGGATATTCGCTTTGTTTTGCGCGGGGTAAGGGAATAATGAAAAGCGGTTTTATTGCCGTAGTTGGCAGAGCAAACGCGGGTAAAAGTACGCTCGTTAACGTGTTGGTTGGTGAAAAGGTTGCAATAGTTTCACCTAAGCCCCAAACCACTCGTGATAGAATTTTAGGCGTTTTAACTACTAAAGATTATCAAATGGCGTTTATTGATACGCCTGGTATTTATAGGGCGGATAACCTTTTGAATTCGGTTATGCAAAAGACTACGGCGGATTCTATTCAAGACGTGGATGCAGTTCTTTTCGTAATGGACGCGCACGAAGGTATAAGCGATAACGACCGCGCATTGCTTAAAAAATACGCAAGTCAAAACATCCCAACAATCCTTGCTTTAACCAAGATTGACATTATGCCTGAAAGCCTTTTGATTTCCGAAATGAACGAACTTGGTGAAGAGGGTGTGCCTATCGTTCCCGTATCGGCAAGAAAGGGCAAAAACATTAAGGAATTACTTAAGGTTTTAATAGATATTCTTCCTGAGGGCGAAAAGATTTTCGAGCAGGATATAGTTTCTGATAGGTCGGAAAAGTTTATGGTTTCCGAGATTATGAGAGAGAAAATTCTCTTAAAATTCGATAAAGAAATTCCGCACGGAATTGCCATTATTATAAATAAATTCTCGCTTATGGAAGGCGGTAGAATGTACGAAGTTAACCTTGACATCGTGTGTGAAAAGCCAAACCACAAAGCAATTTTAATAGGCAAGGGCGGTAAGGCTATAAAAGAAGTTTCTTCTTTTGCGCGCGCAGATATGGAAAAATTCTTGGGCAAAAAAGTGTTCTTAACTACTTATGTAAAAGTTAAGGATGATTGGCGCAATAGCCGTTCTTTAATTAAAGAATTAGGGTATAGCGAAGAATTTTAAAAGAATAAAAAACTTGGGACATGCACATACTTAGCGTATGAAGAAAATCCCAAGAGAAGTTGATAATTTTACTAAAGAAGACGCTGTGAAAATGGCGTGGGAATTGTTTAATCAAACGGGTAGCGTTGGGCATTACCTGTTGTACAAACGATTAAAAGATAAGGAATAAAAAATGGAAGAAAAAATGAGCGGAATCGTTCTCGGCGGAATATCTTTCGGCGAAAATGATAAAATTTTGAAAATTTTCACCCTTGAACAAGGGGTAGTTTCCGCTAAAATAAAAGGTGTAAAAAAGGCGGGCGCTAAACTTAAATTTGCGTCAGAGCCTTTTTGTTTTGCCGAATTTATTTTTTCTAAGCGCGGTGATATGCGCACGGTTATCGGCGCAAGTTTGATTGAAAGTTTTTACCCCGTAAGGGAAGATATCGTTAAATATTTTTGCGCGGGTGCAATAGTGGAATTTGTTAAAAAATTCTATCGTGAAGACATAGTTTCGCCTGAAACTTTTTTCACAGTTGTTTCAGCGTTAAAGAGCATAGCGTTTGGCGATACGGGTGCAAAAGTGGCGCTTGTAAACTTTTTCGTTTCCGCACTTAAAATTGCGGGCTTTGCGCTTTCGTTTAACGGCTGTGCTAAGTGTGAGGGAGAAATTGGCGGCAGAATATTTTTCGATTACCGTTCAGGTGCGTTTTATTGTGAAAAGTGTTTTGACGGTACTGGTAGAGAGGTTAGCATTTTAACCTACCGCGCGCTTAAAAAAGCAGAAAGCGGGAATTTAGAAGAAAGTGATGAAGGAACGATAAAAGCGCTTAAACTAATTGAATATTATTTAGAGATGCGCGCGGATGAAAACTTGAACTCGCTTAAAGAATTGATTAAAATAAGCGAATAACCCCTTTGATATAACAAAATTGTCATAATGTTAAAAAAATATGTTATAAAGGTTGAAAAATTTTTTCGTTTGTGGTAAAGTAAATAGGTCAGGGTAGGCAAAGTGCTTATTTTGGCATTAAAATTAAAAATCTTAAACTTTTTTTGGAGGAATTCTCAATGAAGTACGTTTACTTATTTAGTGAAGGCAACGGCAAGATGAGAGAACTTCTTGGCGGTAAAGGTGCAAACCTTGCGGAAATGACCAAAATCGGTCTTCCCGTACCCCAAGGTTTTACTATCAGTACTGAAGCCTGCACCCGTTATTATGAAGACGGCAAGCAAATCGGCGACGATATCATGGCTGAAATCATGGAAAATATCGTTAAGATGGAAGAAATTACCGGTAAAAAATTCGGTGATTTAGAAAACCCCTTGCTCGTATCAGTTCGTTCAGGTGCAAGAGCATCAATGCCTGGTATGATGGACACCATCTTGAACCTCGGCTTAAATGAAGAAGTTGTTCAAGTTATGGCTGAAAAGTCAGGCAACGCAAGATGGGCTTACGACTGCTACAGAAGATTTATTCAAATGTATTCTGACGTAGTTATGGAAGTTGGTAAGAAGTACTTCGAAGAGCTTATCGACAAAATGAAAGAAGAAAAAGGTGTTACTCAAGACGTAGACCTTACAGCAGCAGATTTGAAAGAATTGGCAGACCAATTCAAGGCTGAATACAAAGCAAAAATCGGTGCAGACTTCCCGGATGATCCGAAGGAACAATTGATGGGTGCTGTAAAAGCGGTATTCCGTTCTTGGGACAACCCTCGTGCAAATGTATACCGTCGTGATAACGATATTCCATATTCATGGGGAACAGCTGTTAACGTGCAGGAAATGGCATTTGGTAACTGGTCTGATGAATCAGGTACAGGTGTTGCATTTACTCGTGACCCAGCTACAGGAGAAAAGAAATTGATGGGTGAATTCCTTATCAATGCACAAGGTGAAGACGTTGTTGCCGGTGTTCGTACACCACAACCAATCGCTGAAATGAAAGACGTTATGCCGGAAGTTTACCAACAATTTACAGAAGTATGTAATATTCTTGAAACTCACTACAGAGATATGCAGGATATGGAGTTTACAATCCAAGATCGTAAATTATTCATGCTTCAGACACGTAATGGTAAGAGAACAGCACAGGCTGCTCTTAAGATTGCTTGTGACTTAGTTGACGAGGGAATGAGAACAGAAGAAGAAGCTGTTGCAATGATCGATCCACGTAACTTAGACACATTATTACATCCACAGTTCGATACAAAAGTATTAAAAGCTTCTACTCCACTTGGAAAAGGTCTTGGAGCTTCTCCCGGAGCTGCTTGCGGTAAGGTTGTATTTACAGCTGAAGATGCTGTTGAATGGGATGCTAAGGGCGAAAAGGTTATCTTAGTTCGTCTTGAGACATCTCCTGAAGATATCACTGGTATGAAGGCTACTCAGGGTATCCTTACAGTACGTGGTGGTATGACTTCTCATGCTGCAGTAGTTGCTCGTGGTATGGGTACATGCTGTGTTTCC
>JAZLCJ010000016.1:0-99625 GCA_045614185.1 Christensenellaceae bacterium
GTTTGCGCTAAAACGGGCGAGGGGTTAGATATCTTAAAAGATAAACTTTATAACAAACTAACAGTTCTTGCGGGGCAGAGTGCTGTTGGAAAAACTTCAATTGTCAATGCGCTATTTAATTTGGATTTAAAAGTTGGCGATTTAAGTGATAAAATTCAAAGAGGAAAACACACTACTACGCGTTCAGAAATTTTTGAATTTGATAGTATTAAACTTATTGATTCGCCTGGTTTTGCCGTTATTGAGGCTTTTCTTGATTTGATAGAATTGCCAGAGTGTTACCCTGAATATTTTGAGGTTGCATCCCTTTGTAAGTTTAGGGGGTGCTCACACATAAATGAACCTAATTGTAAGGTTAAAGAATTGGTTGAAAGTGGCGTTTTGTCTAAAGAGCGCTACCAAAGATATAAAGAAATTTATGATGAAATATCAAAAAGGAGAAATATTTATGAAAAAGATTAAGATTGCACCTTCAATTTTGTCAGCTGACTTTTCAAAAATGGGTCAAGAAATTGCTGATATCACCGCTGCTGGCGCAGACGTAATTCACCTTGACGTTATGGATGGAAGTTTTGTTAGAAATTTATCTTTCGGTCCTAAACTTATTAAAGAATGTAGACCTTGCTCAAAAGCTGTTTTTGACGCTCATTTAATGATTGTTAACCCTTGGAAATATATTCCGCAATTTGTTGATGCGGGCGCTGATATTATTACCGTTCATCATGAAGCGTGCGGTCCTATGCTTAAAGAAACTTTAAGAATGATTAAAGGTTTAGGTGTAAAGTGTGGCGCTGTTATTAACCCCAATACAGACGTTAAAGAGATTGAACACGTTATTGACGATATCGATATGCTTCTTCTTATGAGTGTATATCCTGGTTTTGGCGGTCAAAAATTTATTCCTGAAGTTTTGACAAAAATTGAACAAGCGGCTAAACTTATTGAAAAGACGGGCAAAGATATTGATTTAGAAATTGATGGCGGTATCAATAAAGAAAACATCAAACTCGTTAAAGATGCAGGTGCAAACGTTATCGTTGCTGGTAGCACCGTATTTAACGAACCGGATCGTGCTGCAATCATTAAGTATTTAAGAGAAGTTTAATTTTTAAGGTGGCAATTTTCATAAGCATAGCATATAGATATATATGTGAGGTATTTTTATGAGAATTTGTTGTATTAAGCCACCTATGATTATTAGAAAATTTTTACGACTTATTTTTGCTAACAAATGTAAAAATCAATAAAGAAAAGACCTACCGATTTTGGTAGGTCTTTATTGTTAAAATAAATTAAACTATGTCAACGACTGTTTCATAAATCTTATCAGTTTCATCAAGCATTTTGCTTAAGTTTTCCATAGTTTTAGGAACATCTTGATAAGTTGTTGTGTCAAGTTTTAAGTGAGAAAGGTCAACAGCCTTGTTTGCAATCAAGTTGATACTTGCCGCGGTATTGCTTACGCCGTTGCCTATGCAGTGTATTTGAAGTTGCTTTTTAACTGCTTGGGCAAATGAAACAGAAGTGTTCTTGTATGATACACCAACAAATGCCACGCTTGCGCCGTAAGAGGCAAGGGCAAAGGCTTTTGGTGCAGGAACGTTGCAATCTGCAACGTATACAACGCTTTTTGTCATGTGACCACTGGTAATGTTGAAAACTTCTTTTTGCCAGTTATCTTCAGAATTTAATACGTAATAAATGCCTGAATCTTTTGCAATCTTATAATCTTCATCATTGGTGGTTATAAGAATAGGAACTGCTTGATAATACATAGCGAGTTGTGCTAAGATATTGCCAAAGTTGTTTGCACCTATAATTGCAAGATAATCACCTTTTTGAATGTTTAATTTATCAAAAACTGAAACTGCAAGTGAAATTTGCTCAATAAAAAGTGCTTGAATATCAGGTATAACTTCAGGAAGAAGGAATAACTTGCCAGAATCAACAACAATAAAATCACTTAAATATCCATCAAAGTCTATTCCAGCGTGTTGAAGGTTTGCGCACTTAGAGGGTTCACCGCTTTTACAATTATAACATTCATGGCATTCTCTTGTTGGTTCAATGTAAACGTGAGAGCCTTTTTGTAAGCCAAAAAGGTTAGATTCAACTTCGCTTACGATACCAACGCCTGCATTTCCAAGTACAACGTTAGCCCCGTCAAGTTCGTCCTTATAACGAAGAACGTCCGACAGGGTAATAAGAGATTTTGTGATTTTGACCTTTGCAAGAGATGGGGAAGGTGTTTCTTCAACAAGTTCTTCTTCTTTTAAGGTATAAGGTTTTGTAATCTTCCAACCTTTCATAATTTCTCCTAACAAAACGCGAAATTTAGTACATTGTACTACAAAACGCAAAATAAAGCAACTAAAATAGTTAGGTTAACAATAATTAAATTTTTTGAAAAAATTATCAAATACCTGCTATTTATAGTTGACTAAAGGTTAAAAATATAATATAATTAGCAAGTAAAAAAAGATAAAAGAGGTGTGTTATGAAAGAAGCTATACATCCGGATTATCATGAAGTAACAGTAGTTTGCGCTTGTGGCGAATCTTTTAAAACTGGTTCTACCAAAAAAGGTGACGTAATTAAGGTTGATATTTGCAGTAAATGCCATCCTTTCTTTACCGGCAAACAAAAGTTGGTTGATACCGGCGGCCGTGTTGACAAGTTCAACAAGAGATTTGACAAAGCAAAATAGTATGCTATATTGCGCGGCTTTAAGTGTATTTTTACCTTAAAGCCGTTTTTTTATAATTTTTTAGAGTAAATTATAATAAATATTGCAGAGTAGGTTATATGAGCAAAAAAGAAAAATGCAATAATAAATGCAAAAAAACCTCAATCGGCGGTCAAGCCGTGTTAGAAGGGGTAATGATGCGTGGTGAAAGGTCTATGGCTACTGCCGTTCGTGATGAGAGCGGAGTTATTAGACTTGAAACTAAAAGGGTAAAGCCACAAAAAGAAAAAAACATCTTTTTTAGGCTACCTATTATCCGTGGTGTTGTTTCCTTTTTAGATTCTATGGTTGGTGGTTCAAAAGTTTTAATGCGCTCGGCTGACGTTTACGGGGAAGGTGAGCCTTCACGTTTTGAAAAGTGGGTTGCTGATAAACTTAAAATTGATGTAATGAGCGTTGTGTCTACGATCTCGCTATTTTTGGCGGTAATTTTAGCCGTGTTTTTATTTATGTGGCTACCGCAATTTTTACGCGGATTGTTAGAAACAATATTTAACGTTAAGTTCGATATTTGGGCTAAAAACTTCATAGAAGGTGGACTTAAACTGTTAGTGTTTATAACTTACCTTTTGCTTTGTTCATTATTAAAAGACGTAAAAAGAACTTTTATGTACCATGGTGCTGAGCATAAAACCATTTCTTGTTATGAAAAAGGTTTAGAACTTACTGTGGAAAACGCTAAAAAATGTACTAGAGTTCATAACCGTTGCGGAACAACCTTTATGGTGTTCGTTTTGGTTATAAGCATTTTAACTTTTGCGTTGGTTGAAGGTTTAGTTGGAACAGATATCGAAAAGGCATATAGGGTTTTATTGAAAATTGCTATGCTACCAGTTGTTGCGGGGCTTTCTTATGAATTGTTAAAAGGTCTTGCAAAAACTGATTGTTTTATTTTATTCCCTCTTAAACTTCCAGGTCTTTTATTACAAAGAATTACCACGAGAGAACCTGATGACCAAATGTTAGAAGTTGCAATAACTGCATTTAAGAAAGTTTTGGAAATGGATGCTGATCCTAATATGCCTACTGTTGATTTTGTAACAGCGGAAAAATGTAATGCTCTTACTGAAAGAGTAAAGAAAACGCTTGCTGATAACGGCATACTTGAGAGTGCTGAGGCTGAGTGGATTGTTTCACTTACACTTAATATTAAGAGAAGTGAACTTAATACTGATAAAATGATATCGGCTAATAAGGTTGATAAAATCAATCAAATAGTTAGTCAAAGAATAACTGGCAGACCGCTTTGGTACTGCATCGGAGATACTGATTTTTACGGGTATAAGATTTTAGTGGATGAAAGAGTGCTTATTCCTCGTCCTGAAACAGAACTTTTAGTTGAAAGCGCGCTAAAATATTGTAATAAAGATTCTTTAGTGCTTGATATGTGTACAGGGAGTGGCGCAATTGCTATTGCTGTAAATAAAAAATCAAATGCTAAAGTTGTTGCAGTTGACCTTAGCGACGGTGCTATTGAACTTGCAAGTGAGAATGCAAAAAATAACGGCGCAACAGTTGAGTTTGTTAAAAGTGATATGTTTAACGGGCTTGGCGAGCGTAAGTTTGACGTGATAATTTCTAACCCTCCGTATATAAAAAGTCAAGACATAGAAAATCTTCAAGTAGAAGTGAAAAACTTTGAACCGAATATGGCGCTTGACGGTGGAGAAGATGGATATGATTTTTATAGAATTATCGCAAAAAAAGCTCCATTGTATTTAAATAAAGGCGGTGTGCTTTTGCTTGAGTGTGGCATTGGGCAAACCGAGACTGTTAAAGAACTTCTTACTGGGTTTGAAACAGTTGAAATTATTAAAGATTATGAAAATATTGACAGAATTGTTAAGGCGGTATTTTAATGTTTAAGAAACTTGATAAAATGCTTGAAAGGTATGACAAATTAAATGAATTAGTTAGCGACGCTGATGTTATATCACGCATAAACGAGTGGAAAGAATACACTAAAGAACTAGCGGAAATAACAGAAACTGTAGAAAAGTATACCGAGTATAAAAAGGTTGTTAAAGAAGAGCAAGACATTAAAGAAAGTTTGCCTTTAGAAACCGATGCTGAGATGAAAGAACTTTTAGAAGAAGAACTTTTAGTTTGCAAAGAAAAACTTGCTAAAATTTCTGAAGAACTTAGAATTTTACTTCTTCCTAAAGATCCTAATGACGATAAAAACGTTATTATGGAAATTCGTGGTGGCGCAGGTGGTGATGAGGCTAGCTTGTTTGCTTATGAACTTTATAAACTCTACAATAAATACGCAGAAAGAAATCGTTGGAAAACGGAAGATATTGATGTTAGTGTAACTGAACTTGGTGGATTGAAAGAGGCAATTTTTTCTATTTCTGGTAAAGATTGTTACGCAAAACTTAAATATGAAAGCGGTGTTCATAGAGTTCAACGCGTTCCTGAAACAGAATCTCAGGGTAGAGTTCATACTTCAACGGCTACAGTAGCGGTTCTTCCTGAAGTTGAAGACGTTGAAGTTAATATTGATGAAAAAGATTTAAGAGTTGATACACTTCGTTCATCAGGCGCAGGTGGTCAACACGTAAATAAAACTGAATCTTGCATAAGACTTACACATATTCCTACGGGCATTGTTGTTTTGTGTCAAGATGAACGTTCACAAACTAAAAATAGAGAAAAAGCAATGCGCGTATTGAAGAGTAGACTTTATGATTTTTATCAATCACAATACGATAAAGAATACTCTGAAAACCGTCGTAGTCAAGTAGGTACTGGGGATCGTTCTGAAAGAATTAGAACTTATAACTTCCCACAAGGCAGAGTTACCGATCACAGAATAGGTTTAACGCTACATTCTATTGATAACTTTATGCTTGGCGATAT
Source organism: Christensenellaceae bacterium (assembly GCA_045614185.1). Taxonomy (GTDB): domain Bacteria; phylum Bacillota; class Clostridia; order Christensenellales; family Borkfalkiaceae; genus UBA1259. The sequence continues at coordinate 5,609 of JAZLCJ010000016.1, forward strand.
TGATGAAATGGTTGAAGCACTTGCAATTCATGATAGAGAGTTAAAACTCAGTGCTGGGTTTGACGAAGAATAAACTTATATAGAAAAATTAAAAGGAGACGACCCCTTATGATTATTTCAAAAAAAGTAGGAAAAATTGCACCGTCTTTGACGTTAGAGATTACGGCAAAGGCAAAAAAGATGAAGGCTGATGGTATTTCTATTATAGGCTTTGGAGCGGGAGAACCCGACTTTAATACGCCGGAATACATAAATGAAAGCGCTAAAAAAGCGATTGATATCGGCTTTACTAAGTATACACCCGCAGCGGGTATGCTTGAACTTAAAGATGCTATTTGTAAAAAGTTCTTAAAAGACAATAACTTAGTTTATGAGCCTAATCAAATAGTTATTTCTTCGGGTGCTAAAAGTTCATTATATCACGCGATTTGCGCGATTGTTGACGATGGCGAAGAAGTTGTTTTGCCTGCACCGTACTGGTTAACTTACCCTGAACTCGTTAAACTTGCTGGTGGCAAATGCGTTATTATTGATACCAAAAAAGAAAACGGCTATAAAATGACTGCAGAAGAGTTTAAGTCTGTTATTACTGATAAAACTAAGGCACTCATTCTTAATTCGCCCAACAACCCCACCGGTGCCGTTTATACGGAAGAAGAAATTAAGTCTATTGCAGCCGTTGCCGAAGAAAAAGGCATTTTCGTAATTTCCGATGAAATTTATGAAAAACTTGTTTATGGCGGACACAAACACTATTCAATTGCAAGTTATAGTGAAAAGATGAAAGAACTTACTATAGTTATTAACGGTATGTCTAAAACTTACGCTATGACAGGGTGGAGAATTGGCTATCTTGCAGCGCCCGCGTCTATTGCAAAAGCAATTTCAAGTATGCAAAGTCATACCACAAGTAATGCTTGTTCTATTGCTCAATACGCATCAGTTACAGCACTTACTGATCCTGAAGGGGATAAGTTCATTGAAGAAATGCAAAAAGTATTTGATGAGCGTAGAAACCTTATGATTGACACCTTGAAAGGCGTTAACGGAATTGAATGTATTGAACCTAACGGTGCGTTTTACGTTTTTGTAAACGTTGGTGCGCTTTACGGAAAGAAGTTTGAAGGTGAAGTTGTTGATGGATCTTTGAAATTTGCTGACTTAGCCTTAAAAAGAGGTGTTGCAGTTATTCCTGGTGTTGCGTTTGGTAGTGATGACTGTATTAGATTATCTTACGCAATATCTAAAGAAGACATTAAAGAAGGGCTTAATAGACTTATTGGTTTTATTAACGAACTTCAATAATTTAACAAAAAACGCGTTGCTATGTAGAAGCAACGCGTTTTCTTTATGATTTTTGTAAAAAAGTTTAAAAATTATAAAATAAATTTTAAAAAACCTATTGAAATTTTGTAAAAAGTATTATACAATATATGCAAGAAGAACAAATATCCAGGAGGAAATTCCCAATGAAAATTATTTATGGACCCAAAGGCACTGGTAAAACCAAAGCAATTATTGAAAGTGCTAACGCTGCACTCGAAACTGCTAAAGGACACGTTATTTTTGTTACGGATACCACAAGATATACACATGATATTAAGTATCCTATCAGATTTTTAGACGTAACTGGTTTTGACGTTAGTTGTACTGATGGTTTGAACGGTTTCTTAAAGGGCATTGTTGCGGCAAACGGAGATAACGAATATATCTTCTTGGACGGTATTGCAAGAATTGCTGGCAAAGAACTTAAAGATCTTGAAGTTATTTTTGCATCAATTGATAAACTTGAAAAGGATTATGGCGTAAAATTTGTTGTAACTTGTAGCGCTGCTAAAGAAGATTTGCCTAACTTTGTATTAAAGTACGTTGATTAAGTTGATTTTTATAGTAGAAATAGTGTAAAATAAGAGTCGGAGTATTATTCCGACTTTTATTTTTTTTGTTAAGGAGATTGTTATGCAATTTATTAGTACCAGAGGTAAGGACTCGGTTTCATGTTCCGCACAAGCAATTGCCAAAGGTCTTGCTCACGATGGTGGGCTTTTCGTTCCCGAAAAATTCCCTTTAGTTAACGCTGAAGAATTTAATAATATGCTTGATATGGATTATGCTCAGCGCGCTTGTTTAGTTTTGCATAAGTATCTTGAAGAATATGATTATGAAGAACTTTTGTCCGCTTGTGTAAAGGCTTACGATAAGTTTGAAGATTCTGATGCTGCACCTATTGTAAAAATTGATGACACAACTTTTATTATGGAACTTTTCCATGGCCCAACACTTGCTTTTAAGGACGTTGCGTTGACGCTTTTACCTTTCCTTATGAGAAAAGGTTGTGATATAAGCGGTATTAAAGATGAAATTTTAATTCTTACCGCAACTAGTGGCGATACTGGTAAGGCTGCACTTGAAGGGTTTAAGAACGCTGAAGGCATTAAAGTTATGGTTTTCTTCCCAAGTGATGGCGTTAGTGAAATGCAAAAACTTCAAATGTGCACTCAAGAAGGTGATAACGTTAAAGTAGTTGCTGTTAAAGGTAATTTTGATGATTGTCAAACAGCGGTTAAAAACATTTTCTCTGATAAAGAATTCAATGCTAAGTTAAAAGAGAGTGGCGTTGTTTTATCAAGTGCAAACTCAATGAATTTTGGTAGACTTGCTCCGCAAATTGCATATTATTTTTCAGCGTATTGTGACCTTGTTAATGCTGAAGAAATTAAAATGGGTGATAAAATAAACTTTGTAGTTCCCACGGGTAATTTTGGTAACATTTTAGCTGGTTATTATGCAAAACAAATGGGGCTTCCGGTAAATAAACTTATTTGTGCATCAAATGATAACAACGTTTTAACCGAATTCTTTGCAGATGGTACTTATGATACGAATAGAGAATTCTTTAAGACAATTTCTCCATCAATGGATATCATTATTTCAAGTAACCTTGAAAGACTTATCTTTGAACTTAGTGGTAGAGATGCTGTCGTAACAGAAAAGAGAATGCTTGACTTAAAGAAAATCGGTAAGTATTCTTTAGAAAAGGCTGAAAAAGAAAAGATTGACAAAGAGTTTTTTGCGGATTTTGCTGATGAGCAAGATTGCAGAGATACTATTGAAGAATTCTATGATGAAAATGGTTACGTGTTAGATACGCATACCGCAGTTGCTGTTACCGTTAAGAATTCTTACGCTCAATATACGGGTGATGAAACACCTACCGTAGTTTTGTCAACTGCAAGTCCTTATAAATTTGCGCATGACGTTTTAAGTGCGATTGAAGGTAAAGCATCAGCAGATCCTTTTAAGTGTGCAGATAAACTTTTTGAGCTTTCTGCCACACCTATTCCTAATCAAATTTCTGAGTTGAAAACTAAGGAAATTCGTTTTAAGGAAGTAATTGATAAGACGCAAACTTTCGATGCTGTTTTAAGTTTTTTAAACAAATAATTCAAGGATAATTTAAGTAAGGTAATATAAAATGGAAGATAAGAAGATATTATTTAGCGCAATTCAACCAAGTGGTATTTTAACGATTGGTAACTATCTTGGTGCGCTTAGAAATTTTAAGAAATTACAAGATGATTATAACGGAGTTTTTGCGCTTGCAGATCTTCATACTTTGACAGTAAAGCAAGATCCTGCAATTTTAAGAAAAAACACTTATGAACTTGCAGCGCTTTATCTTGCTTGTGGTATTGATCCTGAAAAGTCAATTTTATTTGCGCAATCACACGTTTCTGCACATGCTGAACTCGCTTGGGTATTAAATACTATTTGCTATCCTGGTGAACTTTCAAGAATGACACAATTCAAAGATAAAAGCCAAAAGCATGAAGATAACATTAACATGGGGCTTATGGATTATCCTGTGCTTATGGCTGCTGATATTTTGCTTTATCAAACGGAACTTGTTCCTATCGGTGCAGACCAAAAGCAACACTTAGAACTTGCAAGAGATTTGGCAATCCGCTTTAATAATCGTTTTGGTGAAACTTTCAAAGTTCCTGAAGGTTATATCGGCAAGTCTGCAGCAAGGGTTATGAGTCTTGCTGAACCCGAAAGAAAAATGAGCAAGTCTGATGCTAACCTTAACGCGTTTATTTCTATGGATGACGACCCTGCAACTGTAATTCGCAAGTTTAAGCGCGCGGTAACTGATAGTGATAATAAAATCGTTTATTCGCCTGAAAAACCGGGTATAAGTAATTTACTTTCAATTTACTGTGCGTTTACTGATAAAACATTTGAACAAGCAGAGGCTGAGTTTGAAGGTAAAGGCTATGGCGACTTTAAACTTGCCGTTGGTGAAGTTGTTACTGAAAAAATAGAGCCCATTAGACAAGAGAAGAATAGATTGCTTAATGATAAAGCATATCTGGATGAAGTGCTTAAAAACGGTGCGGAACGCGCTGAAAGACTTGCTTATAGAACACTTAGCAAGGTTTATAAAAAAGTTGGCTTAGTTTTGAGAAAAAGAGGTTAAAATGTTTGGTTATGTAAAAACCGATTTTCCAAATATGTACATGAAAGACGTGGTGTTGTATAAAGCCATGTATTGTGGACTATGTAAGGGAATTGGTAAATGCTGTGGGAATAAAGGTCGTTTGGTTTTAAATTATGATTTAACCTTTTTATCTTTATTTGCACATAACTTACTTAACTTAGACGTTAAGATTGAAAAACAAACGTGCATTATTCATCACATTAGAAAGCGCCCCGTTGCCGTACCCGACGCACTCACCGAAAGAATAGGTGCTCTTAACGTTATTTTGGCTTATTATAAGTTAAATGATGACGTTATTGATAATAAAAAAGGGTATATTAAACGCGAATTTTTCAAGTCATCATATAAAAAAGCAGTAAAAAAAGAGCCGAAGTTTGACGCTATTGTTAAGGCAAGATATAATGAGCTTAGAAAGTACGAAAAGGATAATTGCGACAGCATCGATATGGTTGCAGACCCGTTTGGCTTGATGATGCAAGACATAATGATGGAACTTATGGGCGAAGGCTGTACGGATAACGTTAAAAGCATTGCATATGAGTTGGGTAAATGGATATATCTTATTGATGCGCTTGATGATTTTGATAAAGATAAGAAAAAGAAAAACTTCAACGTTTTTGTAAACGCAAATCCAGAAATTAAAGACAAACAAGCGTTATTAAACCAAAAGGGAAACGATTTAGTCTATATTTTTGGTTCAATATTAAATGAAATTGCCACTTTAGAAAAGGGGCTTGAATATAAGTTTAATCACGATTTAATTAGTAATATTTTATCTTTAGGTTTGAAATGTCAAACCAAACAGATTATGGAGAATAAAAAATGCAAGAATACTTCAAAATTTTAGGCATAAGTGAAAATGCAACTGATGAAGAAATTGAATTTGCTTATCAAAAATTAAAAAATCAGTATGCTCGCGACCGTTTTTTAGAAGGCGAACCTGGTAATGAGGCTGCTAGAATGCTTACCAAAGTAGAAACGGCTTATCATGAAATTATGTCTTCTAGAAAGAGTAAAACTCAAACTGAAAATGAAAGTTCAGCAGATTTAGCGGAAGTAGATAGACTTATTAGAAATGGTGATATTACTCGTGCGCAAGAAGCACTTGATAATATTAGAAATAGAACTGCAGAGTGGCACTATTTACAATCAGTTATTTTCTATAAAAAGAATTGGGTTAACGAAAGTAAGAAGCAACTTGAAATTGCGCTCTCTATGGAACCGCATAATAAAAAGTATGCTGATGATTTTGCTAAACTTAAACAAAAAATGGAGTATAACGAAAGACAATTCAAAGGCTCTCAAACTCAAGACCCTAACGAACAAGATATTCGTAATAGACAAATGGGTGGAGAGGCTAATAGTTGTTTATCTTTCTGCGCAACTTGGTGCTGTTTAGACATGATGTGCAGTATGTGTTGTAGATAATGAAAAGTAAACTAATTTCGATATCTGCAATTTCCGCAGGTTTTGTGGCTATCTTTTTGTTGATAGGCGCTTACGTGGAAGTTGCGGATATTTTTACAATTATAATTGCATCAATATTTGTAACATTACCACTTTATTATAAGTCGTTTAAGTCATGCTTTTTGACTTTTTTGGCGGGTGGTGTAATTGCATTTATTTGCAGTGGATTAAACATATATTCATTGGTATTTCCAGCATATTTTGGATATTTTGGAATATATCCAATAATCAAATTTATTCTTATTGAAAACAAGGTTAATAAGGTTATTAGTTTTTTAATAGGGATAATTTGGTGCGCTATTGCTTTTATTGGTATATATTATTACTATATTACCATTGAGCCTGGTGTGCTTGAAGGTTTTCCTACTTGGATAAATGATTATATGGTTATTGCTGTGGCAATCATCGGTGCTGTTTTTTACTTGATTTATGACAAGTATTTAACTGTGTGTAGAAGAGTTAGTGATTATTATCTTAAGAAAATTATAAAATAGGTTATCAAATGGAAAAAAACCAGGAAAAAGTTGGACTTGTTGTTGGTCTTGGCTCTAACGGTGAAGGTATCGTTAAAGAAGAAGGCAAAGTCGTATTCGTGCCGTATACGTTATTGGGCGAAAAAATTAAATATAAAATCTTAAAGGTTGATAAAAAGTGTGCTTACGGTAAGGTTTTAGAAGTTTTAACGCCCGCTGAAATGCGTGTTAGACCTGCCTGCCCGGTATTTGGTAAGTGCGGTGGTTGTCAACTTCAACACGTTAAGTACGTAAATCAACTTAAAATTAAAGAAGAGAACGTTGCAAATTGCTTTGATAAAATTGCAAACTTAAAAGTTGACGTTAAAAACGCTGTTAAAGGCGATGATGAGTTTAGATATAGAAATAAACTTCAATTACCCGTACAAGAAACTTCAAAAGGCACGGTTATCGGCTTTTATGCAGAAAACTCGCATAGGGTAGTACCCATTGACGATTGCTTGATAAATGCGCGTTGGACAGTCGATATTATCTCTGTTTTTAAGCAATATATTGAAGAATTTTCTATTAAAGGGTATAATGAAAACGACGGTAGCGGTGAACTTAGAGAAATTACCGTTAAAGACGTAAAAGATAATCTTATTATAACAATGGTTGTTTTAGATGAAAATTTGCGTGGAATAAACCGTCTTGTTGAAATGTTAAGTGAACGCTTAAACTTTACATTCTCATTGTATCTTAATATAAACAAAAAGAACACTAACGTTATTTACGGCGAGAAATTTAAACTTATTTATGGTGAACCTGATTATACGGGGGATATGCTTGGTATCAAGTATAAAATAGGCGTTCAATCTTTTATGCAAGTAAATAACTCTGTTTGCGCTAAATTGTATTCCGCTGTAAGAGATTCTGTTGATGCTGATGAAAATACCGTTGTTATTGATGCGTATAGTGGGGCAGGTCTTATGACTGCGTTGCTTTCTAAGCGTGCAAAGAAGGCAATAGGTGTTGAAATTATACCTGAAGCAGTTAGATGTGCAAACGACTTAGCTGTTCAAAATGGATTAAGTGATAAAATCAGTAATTATCTTGGAAAATGTGAAGACATTTTGCCAGACATAATCGAAAAAGAAAAGCAGTTAAAGTCTAAGGTTTGCCTTGTTTTAGACCCGCCGAGAAAAGGTTGCGACATTAAAGTTATAAATGCAATAATTAAAAGCGATATTGACAAGATAGTTTACGTATCTTGTAAGCCTTCTACTCTTGCCAGAGATATAGGGTTGATCACAGGATCGCTTGCAGTTATTGATGGTGAAGTTAAAAAGGTAGAAAACCCCAAACTTCGTTACGATATTTCTTTAGTTCGTCCCTTTGATATGTTTGCAAATACAAAGCATATTGAAACACTTGTGTGTTTAACAAGGAATAAATAAAATTTAGAGGTGCGTTATGAAACTTATCTTAAGTGCGTTAATTAAATTCATTTTAGGTATTGTTTTGGTTGGCGCACTTTTATTTTTGCCTGCTAATACTTTTAATTATTTTGGCGCTTGGCTGTTTATTGCTTTGATTTTTATCCCAATGTTTATTATGGGTATAGTGATGCTGGTAAAATCACCTAAGCTTTTAGAAAAACGCTTGAATAATAAGGAAAAAGAAAAAACTCAAAAAGGTGTGGTTGGTTTTTCTGGTTTAATGTTTGTTGCTGGTTTCATAGTGTCGGCATTAGACTTTAGATTTTCATGGTCAACCGTTCCGCTTTGGCTTGTAATAGTTGCGTCAGTTCTGTTTTTAATTGGCTATATCTTATATATGGAAGTTATGAGAGAAAACGCGTATCTTTCACGCACGATTGAAGTACAAGAAGATCAGCAATTGATAAGCACGGGATTATATGGCATAATTCGCCACCCAATGTATTTGGCAACACTTTTAATGTTTTTACCCATGCCGTTGATTTTAGGCTCTTTGTGGGGATTAATTGCCTTTGCGCTTTATCCAATTATTATAATCGTTAGAATTTTAAACGAAGAAAAAGTTTTATTAGAAGGCTTAGAAGGTTATAAAGAATATACAAAAAAAGTTAAATATAGACTTATACCATTTGTTTGGTAAAGGGGGATAAATATGCATCAATTTCAAGGCAAGTGGATAACAAACGAAGAATTTTACAACCTTAAACCTAGGAATGTTTTTCATAGGCAGTTAGATATTATTGATTTTGATTGCTCTGAACATAGAAATAAACATATTTTGTTTCGTAAAAAGTTTAATTTATTAAAAACAAATGGTAGAGCGATTATCTATATTTCTGCAGATGATTTTTATAGATTATATATAAATGGAAAGTTTATTACGATTGGACCAGCTCCGGCTTATCATTTTAATTACAATTACAACGTAATAGACGTTACCCAATATTTAAGTAATGGTGAAAACTTGATTGCGGTGCACACTTTCTATCAAGGTTTGATAAATAGAGTGTGGCAAAGCGGAGATAACCGTCACGGCTTAATTTTGGACCTTTGTGTTGAAAATGAAACCGTTGTTAAGAGCGACGAAAGTTTTTTAACCACATTTCATACCGCTTATGAAGAAATCGGCACGGTTGGTTATGCCACTGCATTTTTAGATAAGTATGATTCTAATTCATTAGAGATAGGCTTTGAGAATATAGATTTTGATGACTCTAACTGGGAAAAAGCAAAAGTGTCGAAGTATTCTGATTATAAGTTAAACGAGCAAAAAAGCGCTCAATTAGCTTTTGAAAAAATTAAGCCAAAAAATATCCGCAATGATAACGGTGCTGTTTTCATTGATTTTGGAGCGATTTACGTGGGGCACTTATATGCGAAAGTTAAGGGTGCTAAAGGGCAAGAAGTAATTATTCGTCAAGGTCAAGAACTTCTTGATGATGGTAGCGTAAGGTTTAAGCTGCGCGCAAACTGCAATTATGAAGAAAAGTGGGTGCTTTCTGATGAAGAAAGTTCGTTAGATCAGTTTGATTATAAATCATTTAGGTATGCTTCGTTTGTTTTACCTAAAAACGCAGTTCTCTTAGAAACGTATCTTATTGCAAGACATTATCCATTTGAGCTTAAAGCAAAAATCTCTAATGAGTTCAAACATTCTATTGAATTAAAAAAGATTTGGAAATTATGCGTTAACTCGCAAAAATACGGTGTTCAAGACGCCGTGCTCGATTGTATGGATAGAGAAAAGGGTTTTTATCTTGGCGACGGGTGTTATTCTGCGCTTGCACACATGGTTTTAACCCATGATGACGTTATGGTTAGAAAACTAATTGACGAAGCGTTTTCGACTGTATTTATAACTGACGGATTAGTTACATGTATTAACTGTTCTTTTATGCAAGAAATTGCAGAGTTTCCGCTAATTTTAGTTAAACTTGTTCTTTGGCATTATAACTACACTAAAGACATTGATTTTTTAAGAGAAAATTATAGCAAGGTTACGGCGCTTATTGACGCTTATAAGCGTGATTATGAAGATAATTATTTACTGAAAAATCTCGACAAATGGTGTGTGGTTGAGTGGCCGAGGAATTTTCGCGATGGTTATGACGTTGACATCAAAGAAGGAAAAGTTTGTGAACAAACACACGTTGCAATAAATGCTTATTACTTAGAAAGCATTCGTGTTGCAAATAGAATTGCAAGTATTTTATCGTTGCCTGAATATAGAGATATTACGCCTTTAAAAAATGCGTTTATGAATGCCTTTTATAATAAGGATAACCATTTATTTAAAGACGGAGTAAATACCGAACATATAAGTTTTATAGGTAATATTTTTGCATTTGCGTATAATCTTTGTGAAGATAAAGAGTTTATAAAAAACGCACTCAAAATGATTGATGAGCGTAAGATTAGTTCGGTTTGTATATTTGGTACTTTTCCGCTTCTCGAAGGATTGATTCGCAACGGCTATAGGGATAAAATTAAAGAAGTTATGTCTGATAAAGGTGCGTGGCTTAGAATGATTGAAGAAGGTGCTACGACAACTTTTGAAGGTTGGGGTAAGGATACTAAATGGAATACTTCGCTCTTTCATTTAACTTTGTCTCTCGGGGCAGTTTTCCTATCTGACGTTGATATTGAAAATTTACTCATCTAAATATCAAAAAAGTTATTAACATTGAACTTAAAAGCAAGGTTTTTTTAGCCTTGCTTTTTTATTATGGCTGACATAAAGCTAGTATCTAACTAATATAATTAGCATTAAGATATTAACAATCGATTAAAAAAATTAGGCAAAAATTGTTGATAAGTGCCATATTTTAACTAAGTTATTAACAATTTGGGGTTTTGTTATGTTTGTCATAAAAAGGCGAAGTTTTGTTATTATTTCAGTACTTTTAGCAACGGTTATAGCAATAGTTGTGTGTTTAAGTGCAATAGCCTTAAATCCTACTGGTAAAATGAATTCTGATAGAATTAAAATAGTGCTTGATGCAGGTCACGGCGGTATTGATGGTGGGGTAAGTGGTGTTCTTACAGGGGTAAAAGAAAGTGAAATAAATTTAAAAGTAGTTAAAAAAATTGAAGGGTATTTAGTTGCTGCAGGGATAGAAGTAACGCTTACTCGTAATTCTGATGCTGGTTTATACGGAATTGCTACAAAAAATCTAAAGAAGAAAGATATGGAAAAAAGAAGGGATATAATATTAGAAGTAAAACCAGATTTAGTAATAAGTATACATATGAATAAGTACAGCCTTTCTACAAGGCGAGGGGCACAAGTGTTTTATAAAAAAAGTGATGAAACTGCAAAAGTTTTAGCAAAATGTGTTCAAAATAGTTTTAACAATATGAGTGAAGCGAGCAGAGAATGTAGCATCTTAACAGGGGATTACTTCATTTTAAACTGTAGTAATTACCCTTCAATTATTGCTGAATGTGGTTTTTTATCAAATCCCGATGACGAGGCTTTGCTCTTAACTGAAGAATATCAAGATAAACTTGCTTTTACTATTTTTCAAGGCGTGGTTGACTATTTGTCAAAAACAGCAGATAATATTTAGCACTTAAAAGTTTTAATTTTATTTTACCCGAATTAAAATATTCGGGCTTTTTTATTGTGTTTTTTTTAATAATATAGTATAATTAAAATAACAAAAAATGGGGTAAGTGTGTTTTGTTCAAATTAGGCGAGATTATGGACAAGAATAAGGCTAATAACGTTAGCCCAATAGTACTTGCGTTTGTTGGTGATGCAGTATATTCTTTGTTCGTTAGGGAAAAGTTAACTTTTGAAACTGATTATAAAGCAGGAGAGTTGCAAAAACTTGCAGTTAAAGAAGTTAACGCTGTTGCACAAGCCCAGTTTGTTAAAAAAATTCTACCCTTGCTCACTGAAGAAGAAACAGGTATTTTTAAGCGTGCGCGCAATACTAAAAAAGGCACTAAGGCTAAAAATGCATCAGTTGCGGACTATAATGCGTCAACTGGATTCGAGGCGTTGCTTGGATATTTATACTTGACAGGGCAAAATGAAAGATTAAATTTTATATTAAATGAAGGTGTTTTAGATGAAGATTGAAGGTAGAAATTCGGTTTATGAACTTCTTAAAACCGATAAAGAAATTGATAAAATTTTAGTTCAAAAAGACTTAAAAGACGAAGCAAGTAAGCGTTTAATTAACGTTATCCGCTCACACAAAGTTAAACTTCAACCCGTAGATAAGTACGTTATTGAAAAAGAAAGTGAAAGTAAACGTCATCAAGGCTTTATTGCATACGTATCTGATTACAAGTATTTTGACTTGGAAGATATTATTTCTGATTGTGCTGAAAAAGATGGGTTGGTTGTGGTTTGCAATGAAATTTTAGATCCCCATAATTTAGGCAGTATTATTAGGGTTTGTGAATGTGCTGGTGCTGATGGTATTATAATTGGTAAAGATAGAAGTGCGTCAGTAAGCGATACCGTTATGCGTATTTCAGCAGGTGCGCTTAACCACATTAAGGTTGCAAAAGTTACTAACATAAATACTGCAATAGATAAACTTAAAGATAATGGTTTTTGGGTTTATGGCGCTGAAGTTGGCGGTGGAAACATTTACAAGTCTAATCTTACCGGTAAAATTTGCTTAGTAATCGGTGGTGAAGACAGCGGTGTTAAGCGTTTAACAAAAGAAAAATGTGATGGAATTATTTCAATTCCAATGTTCGGCAAAGTTAATTCACTCAACGCGTCTGTTGCATGTGGTATTGCCGTTTATGAAGTTGTAAGACAACGCGTACAACAAGATAAATAATTTAACTAAAGGGAAAGGTAACTATGAGTTATTTGAGTATGACCGATGAGCAGTTAGTCGCTTTTGCCAAAGCCGACAAAGGCAGGCCTTTTGAAGTGCTTATCGGCAGATACGACAAAATAATTCGCGGTATAGTTAATAAGTATTTTTGTTTAGATGCTGACCGTGATGATTTGCATCAAGCAGGTTTAATTGCATTATCAGATGCGGTCGATAGTTTTAACGAGGGGGCAAATTTTCAATCATTTGCTTATACTTGTATCCAAAATAAAGTTTTATCTGCGTTAAGATCTAACAATTCAAAAAAGAACGAACCGTTGAAAAATTATATTCCGTTATCTGGGTATGGTGATGGAAGTGTGGATAAGACGGAAGTTTTGGTTGATTCTAAAATCGGGCCTGAAGAATTTTTTGTCGATAAAGAAAGTAAAAACGAAATTGAACGCACGATTAAAAAAGAATTAAGTGAACTTGAATATAAAATTTTTGCCTTACATATTCAAGGGTATTCTTATGATGAAATAGGCAATAAACTTGACAAACCAGAAAAGTCCGTTGACAATGCTTTGCAACGCATTAGAAGAAAATTACGCGCAAAATTAAGCGTTTAAGGAGAGTTTTATGGCGTATCTTGCGTTATATAGAAAATATCGCCCAACAACCTTTAATAATCTTATTGGTCAAGAGCATATAGTAACTACGCTTGTAAATCAAATAATCGGCGAAAAACTTGGTCATGCTTACCTTTTTACTGGTACACGTGGTACAGGTAAAACTTCTGCTGCAAAGATTTTTGCAAAGGCAATTAACTGCTTGAACCCCGTAAATAGTTCTCCGTGTGGTGAATGTGAAGTGTGTAAAGCGCTTGCTGATCCTTCTAATATTGACGTTATAGAAATTGACGCGGCTTCTAATAACGGTGTAAACGAAATTAGAGAACTTCGTGAAAAAGTTCAATATCCGCCCGTTTCTTGCAGATATAAAGTTTATATTGTAGACGAAGTGCATATGCTTACAGGGGCAGCGTTTAATGCGCTTTTAAAAACTTTAGAAGAACCTCCAAAACACGTAGTGTTTATTTTAGCTACTACTGAAGTTCATAAAATACCTGCAACTATTCTTTCAAGATGTATGCGTTTCGATTTTAGATTGATTTCTACTGAAAGAATTGCTAATCTTATTTCAAAAATATACGACGAACAAGGAAAGGCTTACGAAAAAGAGGCTGTTTTTGCTATAGCAAAAGCGGGGGAAGGTAGTATTCGTGACGCACTTTCTATTGCTGATATTGCACTATCTTATGGCAATGGTAAACTTACTTATGATAACGTAATGGATATACTTGGCTCGTCTAATAGTGATTTGTTGACCGAGTTTGTAAAAGACGTTATTAACTCTGATACTGGTGCGGTTCTTCATACTATTGATACTCTTGCTTCTTTAGGAAAGAGTATGGGCGTCTTAATTAAGGACGTAACTGCGATTGTGCGTGACCTATTAGTTGTTAAAACGTGTAGTAATTCAAATGCAATTTTAGGGTTGCCTGAGTCTAAGTTTAACGAATATAAACAAATTGCTGATAGTACTAATGAGCAAAGGTTGTTGCGATTATTAGAGATTTTTGCTGATGCGGAAAATGCTTTAAAATATACAAATTACCCGCGCGTGATTTTTGAAACCGCATCTGTAAAGGCTGCAAAGCCGGATTCAGATTATAATTTTGATGCTTTGCTTTCAAGAATTAATACTTTAGAAGATAAACTTAAAAAACTTGAAACTGAGGGCGTTAAAGTCATAAAAAATGAACCTACTATCAGTAAATGTGAAGAAGTTGCTACTGAAGAAAAAGTTGTAAAAGTCGAAGAAAACAAAAAACAAACTTTGCAATCAATTCCTATCAATGAGTTGAAAGGCAAACTTTTAACAAATCTTCGCAAAATTGGTAGTGAAATGCTTTGGAATATGATTCAAAACGTTGAACTTGAAGTTAGTGGAAACGTTTTGACAATAGTTGCATCAAACACCGCTGATAAAGATTTGCTGGATAAAGTAACAAGTAGGGCAAAGATTGAAGATTCGCTTGATGAGTTTATGCCTTTTGAACTTCAAATCAGCTTGTCGGATGCTGAAAAGAATTTAGATGCTGTTGACAAGGCTGCTGAAAGAGTAAAAAGTATTTTTGGCGACGATATAGTTATTATTAAATAAATTAAACATAAAAATATTAAGGAGACTAAAAATGGGATACAGAGGTGGATACGGTGGTTTCGGCGGTGGCGGAAACCAAATGCAAAATCTTTTTAAGCAAGCACAAAAAATGCAAGAAGAAATGCAAAAAGCTCAAGCACAACTTGAAGAAATGGAAATTGAAGGTAGTGCAGGTGGTGGGCTTGTAAAAGTTATCGTTAGTGGTAAAAAGGTTGTTAAAAGCGTAAATATTAATCCAGATGCTGTTGATACTGATGATATTACTATGCTTGAAGACCTTATTATTGCAGCGCTTAATGATGCTTATGCAAAAGCAGATAAAGCAAGTAGCGATAAAATGGGAGCATTTAACGGTTTAGGTTTATAATATGAAAGTTTACATTGGACCTATAGGTAGGCTAATCAATGAGTTTTCTAAATTGCCAGGAGTTGGAGCGAAAACCGCACAAAGATTTGCTTATAAGGTTATAAACATGACGACAGATGAGGCAAAAGCATTTTCTGATGCAATATTAAATGCTAAAACTAACGTTCGTTATTGTAAGATTTGCGGTAATTTTTCAGAAGGCGATATTTGTGATGTTTGCAGAACACGTTCAAATGATACTATTTGCGTTGTTAAAGAACCTAAAGACGTTATCGCTATTGAAAAATTAAATGAATATAATGGTGTTTACCACGTTTTACACGGAACTATTTCTCCGTTAGATGGAATTGGGCCTAATGATATAAATATAAAAGAACTTCTTGCCCGTATTTCTAAAGGTGGGGTTAATGAAGTTATTATGGCAACTAATCCAGACGTGGAAGGCGAAGCAACCGCTATGTATATTTCTAATTTATTAAAACCTTTGGGTATTAAAGTTTCACGCTTGGCGCATGGTATACCTATCGGTACAGATTTAGAGTATGCAGACGAAGTAAGTCTTGCTCGCGCTTTTGTTGATCGTAAAACGCTTTAATTTAGGTGAAGTATGAAAATTTCAGTATTAGGTTGTGGCAGATGGGGCTCGTTTATCGGTTGGTATTTGGTCAACACCGGTCACAACGTTATTCAATGGGGTACGGAAGGGAATTATTCCTTTGACGTTCTTAAAAATACGGGTAGAAACGAATACGTTGAACTTGATAAACGTATTGATTTATCCCCAAATCTTGAATATGCAGTAAATAGCAGTGATATTATTATTATATCTATAAGCGCACAAGGTCTACGCTCTTTTATGAAAAGAGTAACCGAATTTGACGTTTCAAATAAAAAGTTCATACTTTGTATGAAAGGTGTTGAGGCTGAAACAGGTAAAAGACTTTCAGAAGTAATGGTTGAAAGCGGTATAAGTGCGGATAACGTTGCTGTTTGGGTGGGACCTGGACATATTCAGGCATTTACAAAAGGTTATCCAAACTGTATGGTTATAGACTCAACTAATAAAGAATTAGTTAAGTTTTTGGCGGATAATTTGCGTGGTGAACTTATAAGATTTTACTACGGTGACGATATCATTGGTAGTGAAATTGGCGCTGCTGCTAAAAATGTAATGGGTATTGCGGCTGGTATGCTTGATGGTTGTGGTTACACAACCTTAAAAGGTCCGCTTATGGCGCGTGGTGCGCGTGAAGTTGCAAGACTTATAAAGGCTATGGGTGGTAATGAACTTTCTGCTTATGGGCTTTGTCATTTAGGTGACTATGAAACAACGCTTTTCTCTGAATATTCAAACAATAGAAGGTTTGGAGAAAAATATGT
Source organism: Christensenellaceae bacterium (assembly GCA_045614185.1). Classification (GTDB taxonomy): domain Bacteria; phylum Bacillota; class Clostridia; order Christensenellales; family Borkfalkiaceae; genus UBA1259. Next base: position 22,288 of record JAZLCJ010000016.1, read on the forward strand.
AAAAGGCGAGCGTTTTGAAAAACTTGCCGAAGGCGTAAGTACTACAAAAGCACTTAAATCTCTCGGTGAAAAGTATGGGGTAGATTTACCTATAACAAATGCTGTTTACTTAATTTTATATGAGAATAAAGAACCTATGAAAGTTTTGCTATCACTTTTCTCAAGAAGTATTAAAAAAGAATTTTAACAATAAAAAAGACCGCTTAAAAGCGGTCTTTTTGTTTTAATTATAGTTTGCTAAAATATCGTTTGCACATTGTTTAACTGCATCTTTTACTGATTTTGGCGATAAAACTTTTAATCCATTGCCATAACTTATAATTTTTGTAATTAAGCCGTTATCAAAGGGAAGTTTAACAAAGGCAAAATGTTTTTCACCAACTGATGAAACGTTTTCTATTCCAAGCCATTCTTCAACGTCAGATAAGCATTTTTTGTCAATTTCAAACGTAATATCAACGGTTTCTTGTTGATTGTGCCAAAAATTAAGAGGAAGTTCCATTTTTGATAAATCATGTCTAACAAACGTTTCATTTAATAAATTTGCATGTTCAATTCTTCCAGTCTTAAAAAATCTAAATTCTTGACGCAAATGGCAATAAGCAAAAACATACCACAAACCTTGCTTAAATACGATAACGTGCGGTTCAATAATTCTATCAGTAACTTCACCGTTTCTATCGTGATATTTTACTTGTAATTTTTTAGATTCTTCAATACTTTTTTGTATAATTATTAATTTGCTTTTATAACCAACAGTATCGCCCCATGGGCCAGCATCAATAATTAAGTTTCCACCTTTTACGTCAAAGCCAGAATATTCGTTCTTAACAGTAGATTTAAGTTTATTTATAACGTTTGATAAATCTTTATTAGGAACACTTTCTGTAATGGCTGAAAGGGCATTTATGGTTTGTTCAAATTCTTTTATGGTCATAAAAGTTGAAGAAAATTTATATGTATCTATAATTGAAAAACCGCCTTGGTTTCCGCGTAAAGTATAAATAGGAACTCCAGCCATTTCTAGCGCGCTTATGTATCGATGAATACTTCTTACGCTAACTTCATATTTTTGAGCAAGATAGTTTGCCTTAACACATTTTTTCGACATAAGTTCGAAAAGAATTCTAAGCATAATTTCAAATTTCATAGTTATTATTCTCCTTATATTCATATTGTAATATATAGCAATAAAAATGTCAATTATTTAGTGTTAATTCTTTTAATATGACAGCCATATGGCAACTTAGATTGTTATTATTAGATTGTAAAAAGGAGATATTATGTTTGATTTTATTTTTAGAACTTTTTTTGATAAGGTTAAAGAAGATGCTGTTGTAGAGAAAAAATTTGATAGAAAGAGTTTTGCTGTTAACTGTGAAAATACTTGTTTATCAAGTTATTTTAGTAATTGTCGTGGATTAAATGTGGAGGAGCGTGCAGAACATAATAAAGAGCTTAATATGCATGCTCACAAATAATTTTTACAATCTTATCGTTTGCTCCAGTAAAGTTATGGTTAGACATATTCCTAATAATATTCATTCTGTTTGAGTATACAGAATTAACGGCAAAAGTAATTGATTCTTTTGTTAAAACGTTTTGTTTTAACACATAGGCTAAGCCTAATTTTTGGAAATATTCTGCATTTAAGATTTGATCTCCGCGAGACACAGTTTTAGGAAGCGGTATTAATATGGATGGAACCTTTAGCGCCATTAGTTCAAAAATTGTGTTTGCGCCCGCGCGTGAAATACATACTGATGCTAAATTTAGCGCATACTCCATTTTTTCTAAATATTCTAATTGACAGTAGCCTTGTTGTGCGTTTTCATTAACAATATTTCCTTTTCCACAAATATGAATAACGTCATATCTGGGCAACAAATAGGGTAAAGCGGCTCTAAAAACGTTGTTTATGGCGCGTGCACCTTGACTTCCACCTGTAAGTAATAAAACGGGTTTTTTCCCGTTAAAACCAAAATATTTAAGCGCATATTCTTTATTAAATTCAAAAAGATTTTGCCTTATAGGTGATCCGGTGTGCCTGCCGTTTTTTATTGTTAATGCGGTTTCTTCAAAAGAAGTTAAAACCATTTTGGAGAATTTTGCACATATTTTATTTGCTAAACCTACGGTATAATCACTTTCATGCGATATTACTGGTATTTTTCTTTTATGAGCAGCAATTACTACAGGAACAGAAACATAGCCACCTTTTGAGAAAATTATAGACGGCTTTATTTGGTCTAAAATTTTACCCGCTTGGTATATGCCTTGTATAACTTTTGTTGGGGTAGATAAATTTTTTAATATTTTGGAGCGGTCTAATTTTGCACAATTTATTTCATAGTATGGTAAGTTTTCATTTTTGATAATATTTTTTTCAATACCATTTGTGCTACCGATATAAATTATGTCATCAAAATACTTTTTAAGTTGTGGTAAAAGTGCTACGTTTGGGATACAATGGCCGGCGGTTCCACCGCCAGTTAATACAATTTTACTCATACATTATATATATGCGTAAAAACAAATATTGTTATACAATAAAAAAAGTGCGTTGATAATTCAACGCACTTTTTAATTATTCAAGATTAGTCGTTTTTCTTTTCGTCTTCATTTCCGAAAACTTCAACGTCGCCGTATACGTAAGAATCTTTTTCTTCTTCAGTTTCGGTTTCTTCCGCATTTTCTTCTGCGGTTTCTTCTACTTCTTCAGCATCGCTTTCATCTTCGTATTCATCGTCTTCAATTTCTACTTTCTTAACTTTTTTAGCCTTGCTAACTTTAGTTCTACTTGTGATTTTATAGTGTGATTTAGCATCACTTGCGTTAGCTTTGCGTCTTCTTAAGAAAGTCTTAACTGCAAGCATAATGATTGCAAGAACTAATACAGCAGAGAGAAGTATAGATGAGAATGACATCCAGAAAGTAGCGGGGTCGGTTTCTGCAGAGCAGTTACCTTGTTCAGCAACTTCTTTTTCAGGTTCATTGTCGTAGGGGTTAGTTTCAACAGGATCTATGGTATTAAATATTGCGTAAACCATAGTTGAGTTCTTGGCCCAAACAATATTCTTTTTATATGATACGTTAGCACCAGTAGTGGTGGTATCATTGTTGAATTTTTGTTCGATGTAAGAGAGTTGACGAGTATAGGTTATAACTTCATCAATTTTTTCACCGTTAACAATTTGTTCTTTGTAAAGGGGATTGTCTGTAGTGGTGAATACGTCTTCATATCTTGCAGATTCAGTAAACCCGTTATTAGTAGAAACGCTAATATTTTTAATAAATACGTAACCTTGAGAAGAAATTGACTTATCTCTAGTACCGTTCCAAACTTCTACACGCAAATCTTTAACTGATGCACCAGTTGCAACGAAGAAGTCAATGGTAACCCAACCATCGTTACCCATATGTCTTTCATAAAGGAATAATTGCATCTTGGTATCAGCTGTAGTGTGTTCTTTGCCTTCGGTATCGGTAAAGTTAGAAAGTGATGCTACGCCTTTATTTTGGCTTGAGGTGTCTACGAGATATACGCTTGCTCTTGTGTCATCACCAGAAACCCTTAAGGTTACAGAGATGTGAGCGAAAGAACTTGCTGAAATATCATATGAATCACTTATGAAGCCATAGTTATCAGCTTTTGCGTTATAAATAACGAGAGGTTGAATGTTCTTTTCATCTTCAGTTGCCTTGAAATTTAACGCAGAAGCAAGGCCAGGAAGTTTTGAAGAATAGTTATATTTTGTGTTGATTAAACCTGCATAACTTCCGTCGTTATTACCGTTAGTTCTGTCGTTAACAGCGGTTTCAAGAGCGATGCCTTCCTTAACGTAAATGTGGTCAGCAACGATACCTTGATAGCCAGATGCTACAGCGGGGTGGGTAACAATAGAACCTAAATCGCTGGGAGCAACAGAGAATGAATAATGATTGTGTTCAGTTTCTTGACTATAATCTTCTTTCATGCCAGCAAATAAAGAGATGGTTGAAGAAGAATCGCTTGAGTATAAAATAAAGTTGTTGTAATCAGCTAAATCATTTGCTTTCTTTGCGTCGTCAGCAGTAATGTGATAATCACCGTAAGCAACGAGGGGAGAGGTGATGTAAACGTCACCAGTTGCAAATTCGTCTTTGTAAGAAACATTTGCAACGTCTGCGGGACCAACTGAAACTTCAATTCTAAATGATCTTGCAACGTCACCTGTGGTGCTGTTGTCGTTATCTTTTTCAAAGTTGTTCTTGAGAACGAAAGAAACGTGTTGCCATTCATCGCTTACTTCAGTAACTGAAGCTGAATCTAAATAAGCAATATCTTTGCAACCGCTGAGCATATCATAAATACTAAATGATACGTTGGTGTTGCTGAGTTTGCTTAATTGATTTTTAACATAGAAAGAAACTAAAGCGTATCCGCTGCAATCAACTTTTGCAAAACTATCATAAACGAGTGTAGCTGCAGAATTCTTAATTGAAACTTTGCTTACTGATGCTTTTGAACCGTAGGGAGAATCGCTTGAAGCGTTTGAAACAGTGTAACTGCTATCGCTGAAACGGTCTGCGGTTGAACCAGTATTTGATGTTGTAAAGTTGTGCTTTAAGGTTGCGCTTGAATTTTTAAGATAATTATCATTGAGTTTGAGAGAGAATGCGTAAGTTGTGCCAGATGCAATAACGGGTTCTCTTTCTTCTTGTGCATAAGTAAAGGTGCTGGTGGGGCAAGAATTAGTTCCAGAAGTGTATTCTGATTGGGTTATTTCTTCAAAAGAAACGTTATCGAAGTAAGCGGTACCTTGGGTAAGACCATTGAGTTGATAGCCAAGACCTAAAACGAGTTGAAGTTCGGTATCAAAGAAGGTATCTGCTTGAACGTAAATGGTGTACTTTGTCCATTCAGTATTTTTAATATTCTTAATTACGTACTCGGGTTGGCTAACTGCATTGAAGATTGTTGAAAGACGAATGGTAGCACCAAAATCTTGGTTCTTTGCGGTAAGGTTAGCAACTTTAACCCAAACGTTGAATTTACCGTAAGTACCTTTTTCAAGAATGATTTTGCTTGAAGAGGTAATCTTTTGAGAGGTGCCTAAACCGATATTGCTTGATGCGCGGTAGTTATTCAACATAAAAACCGCATTATCTTCAGCACCGCTGGGGATACCAGGGTTAGCAAACTCTTTTGAAATATAGTTGTTTACAATATATTCTTTTACAGTTGCATCTGAAGGTTTATAAGACTCGCTATTGTTTAAGTTATAAGCAGGGTCTTTTTTAATATTTTCAATAACTTGGTCTTTAGTTATGCCGTTTTGATGTAAAACGTAAGAAAGAATAGCATTGTCAGTATACATGTTATTCATGAGTTCTTTCCAAGCATCAGAAGAAACGTCGATAACACCAGAGTTAGCAGCAGCTTGAACGATATCATCATCACTATCCTTTGTCTTTGACCAACCAGTTGTGTCAGTCTTGGGGAAAGCGGTAAATGATACGTTAGTCGTGCCAAGAGAGAAGTTGGGGTTGCTAATAACACCATCATCTACTTCCGTATGCGAGTAACTGGGCGGGGTAGTGCTTGTCTTATCGCTTTCTTCATTACATGCGATAGCGAATAATGAAAAACACATTACCGCAACCAAAGCTAAAACTGTAATCAGTTTTGTTTTGTAGTTCTTAAAAATACCTAATCTTGCCATAATTCACCTTTGCTGAAATTTTTAACTGTTTAATACACGTGCGTACGCGTAGCGCGCGCAACACAGCGCATAAAACATTATATAGCATTTTAAATTAAAAATCAACCGTACAAAGGCTGTTTGATATTATTTTTTATAAAAAATTTATTGATTTTACGTTTAATTGCTAATAATAGGTGTATGAAAGTAAATTTAGAAGAAAAAAACAAGAGTTTAACAAAAAATAAAGAGATAATTTACGCTCTTATTGCAGGGGTGTTTTCGGGGTTTATTAACGGAATATTTGGTGGTGGGGGTGGTATGATAGTCGTGCCAATGCTTACCGAACTGCTAAAGTATAAGTCTAAGGTTGCGCATGCAACAGCAATTTTGATAATTTTGCCGATATCTATTATCAGCAGTATTTTTTATGCAGCGTTTGGTAATTTTAATTTAGGTATAGGTATTCCTACTGGGATAGGCGTAACTTTAGGTGGATTAATAGGTGCTTTTCTATTGTCTAAAATTAAAGCAAAGTGGGTTAGTATAATTTTTTCATTTGTGATGTTTGGCGCAGGTGTTAAAATGTTGTTTTTTTAAGGGGGAGTTTATGAAAGTTTTTCTGTATTTATTAGTTGGAGCAATAGGTGGTGTGCTTGGTGGAATGGGCATGGGAGGTGGAACGCTACTTATCCCTTTATTAACAATAATTCTTAAAGTTGGTCAACATACAGCGCAAGCAGTTAATTTGATAAGCTTTATTCCAATGGCAATAATATCTTTAATAATTCATATAAAAAACAAATTGATTGAAAAAAAGAACGCGTTATTAATTATTATACCAGGATGCATATTTTGTATCGCTGGGGCGTTGTTATCAAAGAGTGTATCAAACACACTTTTAACTAAGTTGTTCGGTGGCTTTTTGGTGCTGTTAGCATGTGTTCAATTTGTGGTGAAATTAAAGAAAAAATCATAATTACTTTGTGCACAAAGCACAAACAAAAAAGTGTTTGAAAGGAACTAAAATACGTGAAAAAATTTGACAAAATAACAAAATATGAAATAATTTAACAAAATTAAAATAAAAAATTGTGCAATTTGAAATATCTTTTTGTGCAATATGCATAAAATTAAAAAAAACTATATACAAACACAATATCTTGTGCTATAATAAGCGTAAGACTAACATATGGCATGGTGATAAATTTGGAAAAAATAGCAATTATTGATTTAGGATCGAATACAGCAAGATTACTTTTAGTAGACGTTAAAGAAAACGGTCATTTTCAAATAGTTGATCAACTAAAAGAAGCCCCCCGTTTAGGCGAAGGAATGGAAAGGGACGGTTTTTTAAAGCCTGCAAGAATTCAAGAAACTATTAAAACTCTCAAAATGTTTAGAAAACTTTGTGACGTTAATGGTGTTGAAAGAATTATTGCGGTTGCTACTGCAGCGGTTCGCCGTGCAAAAAACCAAAGAAGTTTCCTTGATGAAGTTTCAGCTACTTGCGGAATTAAGCTCCGTGTTTTAAGTGCAGAAGAAGAGGCTGTTTACGTTTATAAAGGGGTTATTAACACTATGGATATTCCAAAAGGTTTAATTTTGGAAATCGGTGGCGGTAGCACTAAGATTGTATATTATAACAGACGTAACCTTCTTAATTATGAAACACTTCCGTTTGGAGCAATTACGCTTACTGAACTTTTTGCAGGTGATGGCTTAACACCTGCTGAACAATCACAAAAGATTGAAGAGTTCTTTACTGAGCAATTAAAGCAAATTGAGTGGCTTAAAGACGTTGATCCCGAAGTTCAAATGATAGGTGTTGGCGGTTCGTTTAGAAATCTTTGCCGTATGACTAAGATTATGAAAAAATATCCGCTTAAGTCTATTCATAATTACGTTGTTAATGATACAGACTTTGAACACGTTTATGATTTGCTTAAGAGTCTTGATCTTGATAGAAAGAAAAAGATTAAAGGTCTTTCTATTGGAAGAGCAGATATTTTACCGAGTGCGCTTGCAGCAGTTTCAGCGTTTAAGAAGTACTTAAACCTTGATAAGATTGTTATCAGCGGTAGCGGATTAAGAACTGGTATTATGTATAACTATGCAGTTCCTACTACTTTGGATAAGCCTATTTCTGACGTTTTAACCTTTAGCTTAAATAATATCGTTGATTTCTTCGGTTGTGATCTTAAGCATACTGAACAGGTTGTAAACTTATCAGTTCAATTATTCAAACAACTTCGCGTTCTTCATAAATTCCCAAGACAATACCTTAAAATATTAAAGGTTGCCGCATATATGTACGGTACGGGTAAGTCAGTTGGTTTCTATAATTATGAAAAACACTCTGGTTACATTATTCTTAACTCAAATATTTACGGCATAAGTCATAGAGACTTGGTAATGGCATCATTTGTTGCATCAAATACTGCTATTGAAGATATTAATCCGTTTGATTGGGCAAGATATCGTGACTTAGTTACTGATGAAGACGTAGATGCTGTTAGAAAGATGGGTATCATTTTGAGAATAGCAAGTTGTCTTGATAGAAGTTTATCTTCTGTTGTTGCTGGTATCAATTGTGATATTTTAGGCGACTCAGTAATTATGAAAACTGAAGTAACAGGTGATGCAACTTTAGAAATTAATTCCGCTATGGAAATTGGTGCTGATTTTAGAAAGATTTTTAAGAAAAATCTTGAAATACTTTAATATAAAAAACGACGCTGTGCAAGTCACGGCGTTTGTTTTTCTATTGCTTTAGGAGTTTGTATGATTTCTAATAAACTTGCTATCGACTTTGATAGTGTTTATACTAATATTTTCGTTTTGGGTAGTGGTCTTGTTTTAAGTGAACCTACCGTTGCGGCTGTAAGTCAAGATGGTAAGAAGGAAGTTAAGGCTGTAGGGTTTGAAGCGAAAAAACTAATGGGCAAAACTGCAAAAAACACTAAAATTGTTTTTCCCGTATTTGAAGGTGAAATAGTAAATGAAAGTGTTGCTGAGGGGTTGCTTAGTGCTTTCTTAAAAAAAATTGAATTAAAAAATGGTATTTTTGGAAGTCACGCATTATTTTCAGTTCCGTGTGGCGTTACTGGTGATATAATTTTCAAGTTAAAAAGCGTAGCACAAAATAGTGGTATTTCTAACGTTTATTTTGTTGAATCGCCATTACTTGCGGCGCTCGGTCAAAGGGTTAAAATCACTGAATCAACACCGTGTTTTGTGATAGATATGGGCGGTGGTGTAACAAACGTTGCTGCTGTTTCACTTGACGGTGTAATTGCAGGCGTTTCCGTTAATTTTGGTTACAATAAAGTTAGTACGGATATTATTGATTTTATAGCGGAAAATTATGGATTGCAAATAGGTTTATCTACTGCAGAACGCTTAAAAGACGATATTGGAAGTTTGGATATGTATGACGCATTATCTACAGTTGTTAGTGGTAGAGATGTTGTTACTGGTGCGCCAAAATCAATTAATATTAAAGCTAACGATATTTTTGTTCCTGTTAAAAAATATTACGAAAGAATAGCGGAAATTGCAACCGCAGTTTTAGGTAAATTACCGCCTGAAGTTAGTGCGGAAATTCGTAAAGCTGGTTTTTATGTTTCTGGTATAGGTAGTTGTGTTCATGGCTTAAAAAATTTCTATAAAGATATTTTTGAAATGGATATTAATATCTCTGAAAATGCAAAGTCTGTTGTTGCTCTTGGCGGAGGGCTTGTTTTAGGAGATAATAAACTACTTAAAAAACTTTCAATTCCTATTTAATTATTAAAAATACAAAATACCACGTTGTTTGATTAAATTAGTCAAATTGCGTGGTGTTTTTTTATTTAAAATAACGTTGAGAGGTGTGTTATGGCGCGTAAAATTGTTGTAACTTCTGGTAAGGGTGGTGTAGGTAAAACTACAATAACTGCTAATTTGGGTTGTGCGCTTGCAGAAATGGGGCAAAAAGTTGTTTTAATTGATGCCGATTTTGGGTTAAATAATCTTGACGTTGTTATTGGGGTTGAAAATAAAATTGAATACGATATTGTTGACGTTATTGATGGCAGATGTAGGCTAAATCAAGCGTTAGTTAATACTCAAGAACGAAAAAATTTATTTGTTTTATCATCGGGTAGTGGTGTTAATCCTTGTATAACTGGACAAAATCTTAAATTAATAGTAGAAAAATTGTGTAAATACTTTGATTATATTTTGATTGATTGCCCTGCGGGTATTGATTTAGGGTTTCATAGAGCGATATCTTGTGTTGATGAGGCAATTGTTGTTACTACTTCAAATATTACAAGTTTAAGAGACGTTGATAAAGTGGTTTCAGTATTAAAGAGTTATAAATTAGATAAGATAAGTTTGGTGGTAAATAAAGTTCGTGGAGATTTAATAATTGATAGAAAAATGATGACACCTAAAGATATAGAAAAAATAATAAAAATTGACTTAATTGGTGTATTGCCTGAAGAAGATTGTATGTTTTTGTCAAATGGATTTTCCTTGCCAAAAAGAAGTGATTCTATTAAGGCGTATAAATTTTTTGCTAATAATATACATAGAAGTTCAAAGAAAATTTTTGATGCGACTTTTAAGTATTCTGGTTTTTTTGGCAGTATAAGAAAAAGGATTAAAAGTAGTGTATGAAGAAAGTTGAAAAAAGTGAAATGATGCGTGTTCAAACCGTCCTTGAAAAGGATAGGCTATTTGTGGGGCAAGGGTTTGAAGAGCTTATGATTTCAGATTTGAAAAAATTACTCACCGATTACTTTGATTTTTCAAAAGATATTCAATATGAAATAACAAAAGAAAAAGGTGAATATAGGGTAAACGTTTCTTTGATCGCAAGTAGAATAAAACCATTAAATACTATAATAAAAGATTAGTTAAACCCTATTGAAAATTAAGTTGATTATGTTTGACATAATACAATTAATTTAAGATGCGATAATATTTGTTTAATTTAAACTGTATTTTATGCTAAAAAGATGCGTTTTTTATGCGTCTTTTTTTTTGCTTTCTTAAAGCGTTTTTCATTGACAATATACTTAATAATTAGTATAATTATTAAAATAATAATAAGTAAAATGAGGTTTGTTATGAACAAAAACGTATTTGACGTATTAAAAGAAAGAGGCTTTATTAAACAAACAATTTTTGAAGAAGAATTATATGAAAAATTAGGTACGGAAAGCGTACCTTTCTATATTGGCTTTGATCCCACAGCGGATAGTTTACACATCGGACATTATATTCCTATTATGGCAATGGCTTGGATGCAAAAATATGGACATAAACCCATTGCATTATTTGGTGGTGGTACCGGTATGATTGGTGATCCTTCTGGTAGAAGTGATATGCGCCAAATGATGACCAAAGAAACCATCGCACATAATATTGAATGCTTCAAAAACCAAATGTCAAGATTTATTAGTTTTGAAGGTGAAAACGCTGCTGTTATTGCAAATAATGCGGATTGGTTACTTAGTCTTAATTACGTTGACTTTTTGCGTGATATTGGTGCTTACTTTTCAGTTAATAAAATGCTTACTGCTGAATGCTTTAAGCAAAGAATGGAAAAAGGTCTTACTTTCTTAGAATTTAACTATATGCTTATGCAAGGTTATGACTTCTTGTATCTTAATCAAAAATATGGTTGTATTTTGGAAGTTGGTGGTGATGATCAATGGAGCAACATGCTTGCAGGTGTTGACCTTATTAGAAGAAAGGAAAAGAAGAGTGCCTTCTGTTTGACTTGTACTTTGCTTTTAAACAGCGAAGGTAAAAAGATGGGTAAAACCCAAAAGGGTGCACTTTGGCTTGATGAAAATAAATGTTCTGTATACGATTTCTATCAATATTTCCGTAACGTTGAAGACGTTAAGGCTGAAGAATGTATGAGACTTTTGACCTTTATGGAAATGGATGAAATTAAAGAACTTACTAAGTATAACGATGAAAGAATGAATCTTGCTAAAGAAAGACTTGCGTTTGAAGTTACTAAACTTGTTCATGGCGAAGAAAAGGCTTTAGAGGCTCAAAAACAGGCGCGTGCAGCGTTTGGCGGTGGTAATGTTGCTGATATGCCTACTGCTGAAATTGAAGGTTCAATGTCAGTTGCTGACCTTTTGGTAACCGTTGGACAAGCTAAGTCTAAAGGTGAGGCTAAGCGTCTTATTGAAGGTGGTGGCGTTTCTATTGATGATACTAAGATTACCGACCCGTTTGGTGCTATTCCTGAAGATGCTGTTATTAAAAAAGAATTTATTCTTCACAAAGGTAAAAAAGTTCACATTAAAGTGATTATAAAATGAGTAAAGCATACTTTACCGTAAAAAATGAAACTGAAAATTTAATCGTAATAGAGCGTTCTAAGTTTATTTGTAATATTAAAGGTGTTACTGATGAAGACGATGCTAAGGCGTTTATTGAAAGCGTAAGAAAGAAACATTCTTTAGCAAACCATAATTGCTATGCTTATATTGCAGACGATAAAGGGCTTATTCAAAAGTTTTCTGATGATGGCGAGCCACAAGGCACGGCTGGACTTCCTATGTTAGAAGTCCTTAAAAACAAAAAGATGTATAAAACCGTTGCTGTGGTTACGCGTTATTTTGGCGGTATTAAACTTGGTACGGGTGGGCTTACGCGCGCTTACGGTGGTTCTGTTAGTGAGTGCTTGTCTAAAGCAGTAATACTGGATATGCAAGAATCAAATTTTTTGCATATTAATCTTGAATACGAGTGGTATTCTAAATTGCTTAAACTTTTAACTACTGCTGAAGTTAGTATTATTGGTACTGACTTTAGTAACACTGTTACTGTTGATTTTGCAGTTAAAACTGACAAAACAAAAGATTTAATTGATAAAATTACGGACGTGTTTAACGGTAAATTGTTAGTTGAAAATAAGGGGAGCGGTTTTTTCGCATTTTAATTTATGCCTAAAATTACTCAAATATCAGTACAAACAAAAAATAAGAATAGATGTAACTTATTTGTTGACGGCGAGTTTTTTGCAGGTGTTTCAACTGAGGTTTTATTGAGTGAAAGAATTAAGACTGGCGATGAAGTTGATCGAACAACGCTTGCTAATCTTTTGTTTGAAAGTGAAAAAAAAGAGGCGCTTGTTAAAGCCGTTAATTATATTTCAAAAGCGTTAAAAACTAAAATTCAGGTTAGAGATTATCTTTTAAGAAAAGGGTACTCTGAAGATATCGTTTGGTTTTGTATAGATAAACTTAAAGAATACGAATATATTGATGACGTTGAATATTCAAAGCGTTTTATAAATAGCGTATCAAAAACCAACGGTAAAAGGCTTGTAGAATATAAACTTATGGCAAAAGGCGTTAAAAAAGATGATATCGCTTTTGCGTATGAAAATACTGATATTGACGCAAAAGAAAACGCAAAAGCAGTTGCAGATAAATATCTTAAAAATAAAGAGCGCACTAAAGAAGTTAAAGCCAAGGCTTATAGATACTTAATAAGTAGGGGTTTTAGTTATGACGAGGCAAATTTCGCTTTGTCAAACTTTGGTAACGACGAGGATTAGATGGAACGAATTTTAAGCGTTAAAGAAATGCGTGCTGCTGATGAATATACCATAAACGTGCTTGGTGTTGCTGGGGATGAACTTGTTTTCCGTGCAGGTAAAGCGGTTGCAGATGAAATTATTAAGCGATTTCATGGCGGAAGAGTTTTGGTGTGCATTGGCAAAGGTAATAACGGTGAAGATGGAAAAGTTATAGCAAAGTTATTATCTAATAAGCACGGTTTTACTGTTACAACGCTTAACGTTTCAAATGGTATATTTAAGCTTTTTGATAAAAAATACGATATAATAGTTGACTGTATTTTTGGAACAGGATTAAATAGACCAGTTGATGGTAAGTATAAAACTGCTATTGAGAAAATCAATAGTTCTGGTGCAATAGTTGTTTCATGCGATATTCCAAGTGGGCTTAATGGTGATAATGGGCAAGTTTTAGGCGTTGCTGTCAAAGCGCAACTTACGGTTGCTATTCAAGAATATAAATTAGGGCATTTTTTAGGTGAAGGACCTGATTATTGTGGTAAAATCATCGCTAAGGATATAGGAATTAGTATTTGGGGTGATGACTTTGTTAAACGCCTTAACGATGATTCAGTTTCAAAATTCTTTCCAAGGCGCGCACGCCACGTTAACAAAGGCTGTTTTGGTAAGGCTTGCATAATAGGCGGTAGTAAGAAATATTCTGGTAGCGTATTGCTGTCATCAAACTCTCTTTGTGCTTTAAAAATGGGCGTAGGGTACGTGAACACAGTTGTTCCTGAAAGTATGTTTGATGCATACGTAGGCAAAGTTCCTGAAAGCATTTTAACGCCTATTAAAGATAAAGACGGCTTTGCCGTATTAGATGAAAAAACCTTATATTCTTTGCTTAATTATGATGCTATAGCAGTTGGAATGGGTATGGGGTGTGACATAAACACACACGAAATCATTAGTTATTTACTTGAAAATTATACTGGTAAATTGCTTATTGATGCCGATGGTATAAACTCACTTGCTAAGTTTGGTAAGGATTGTTTAAAAAATAAAAAATGTACGGTTATATTAACACCGCACATAACTGAATTTTGTCGTCTTGCAAATAAAGACAAGAATGAAATTGTTGCTGATCCAATATTTTATGCAAAAGAATTTGCTAAAGAATATGGTGTAATTCTTTTGCTTAAAGACGCTGTTAGCGTTGTAACTGACGGCGTGGAAGTTTATCTAAATACTACGGGAACGCCCGCCATGGCAAAGGCTGGTAGTGGAGACGTTTTATCTGGACTTATTGCGGGTATTTTAGCAAGAACTAATGAAAGTCTTCTTGCGACTGTATCTGGAGCCTAGTTGTTTGGTAAAATGGGTGAATACGCTGTAAAAGAGCAGAATGAATATACTGTTGTTGCTACAGATTTAATTAACGTCTTACCAAAAGTTATTAACGATTTAAATTAGGTTATAAAGTAACCAATACCACCGTTAAATAGTGCCAATACCATATAAATATTCAATACTATAAATATTGGCATCAGAACTACTAAAAATAGACTTTTTAATCGATACTTAAATATAAACATAAATACGAAAATTCCTGTTGCACCGCCTAAAAGGCCAGTTAGCATAAGTCGGCTGTCGCGAATAGTTTTTTCGTTGTCTTCTTTATATTCGCTTTCTTTTTTTTGATAGCGCAAAATTAAAACGCCGTAAAGGTTTATTGCTAAAAAATATACGATTGTTATTACGTAAATTATTGTTGGCATATTTATATAATATAAGTATGGACAAATGAATAATAAATAAACATGGTTTATTATGGAAAAATTATCATTTAAGAAAGAATTTTTTAATATGGTTGTAACAATTGTTGCATCTTTTTTATCAGCGTTTGGCATGCATTTTTTTGTTTTTAACGCAGGGTTTGCCCCCGCTGGTATTGATGGTATTGCAACAATGTTACAAGCAAAAACTTCTATTAGTGCAGGTGTTTATTCTCTTGCCTTTAATATTCCATTGCTTATTATTGCTTGGTTTATATTAAAAAGAAAATACGTTGTTTATACTATTATTTTCTCAATATTATCTTCACTTTTGATGATGTTGTTTGATGCTGTTTCTTTTCCGCAGTATGCTGGGATTGAAATGGGTATGAGTGAAAAATTAGTTTCTGCAGTTTTTTCTGGCCTTATTTTGGGTGTTAGAACTGGCGCAATGTTAAAAATTGGCGCATCTACTGGCGGTGTAGACGTTGTTGCAAGCATGGTTCAAAAAAAGCGTGCTTATGGTAATATTGAAAGTATTATTTCAATAATTTGTTACGCAATTATAGGCGTGTCTTTCTTTGTTTACGATAATAATTTGAACAGTGTTTTGCTTGCAATAGTTCAAATGTTTGTGTTTGAAAAAGCGGCTGGTGTTTTGATGAAAGATACAAGAAATGCTGTTGAGTTTAAGATTGTTACAAAGCACCCAGAAGATATCAGAAATGATATAATTTATAACCTAAAACACGGCGCAACATTGCTTGATGGAAAGGGAATGTTTACTAATGAAGGTAATGCTGTAATTATTTCCGTTGTAAACATTAGGCAAATACCCGAGTTTTTAGATATAATAAAAAAGCACCCCGACACTTTCGTCTATTATTCTGACGTTACCGGCGTAAAAGGTAACTTCCGTTGGAATAAAGAAGACGTAGCAAAATAATTTTGATAAGGATAGTAAGGAGTTTTTTATGAAATGCATGTATTGTGGTTGTTTAGACAGTAAGGTAATTGATTCACGCGCGGCTGAAGATGGAACAAATATCCGCCGTCGTCGTGAGTGTATTAGTTGCGGTAAGCGTTTTACGACATATGAAACGGTTGAAAATACGCCTATTTTCGTTGTTAAAAACAGCGGTGTAAGACAAGCGTTTGACCCAAATAAGATTCGCGCGGGTATTATTAAGGCTTGTGAAAAGCGTCCCGTTCCTGCAAGTACTATCGATAAACTTATTGATGATATTCAAAAGAAGATTTATAATTCTTTAGCGCAAGAAGTTTCTAGTAAAGAAATAGGTGAAATGGTTTGTGAAGGCTTAAAAGACATTGACGAAGTTGCTTACGTTCGCTTTGCATCAGTTTACCGCTCATTTACCGATACAACTTCTTTTATTAAAGAACTTGAAAAGATGGTTAAAAAGGATAAATAAAAAGGGGATTTACATATGAATAAATGGGACAAGAGATTTATGGAACTTGCTGAAACTGTTGCAAGTTGGTCAAGTTGTTATCAAGAAAATAGACACGTTGGCGCTGTCATTGTTAAAGATAAAAGAATATTAACCACGGGTTACAATGGTGCACCAGAAGGTATTAAGAGTTGTGCAGAACGTGGTGAATGTTTGCGCCGTGTTAAGAATATTGCAAGCGGAACGATGCAAGAAGTATGCTATGCCGTTCACGCTGAACAAAACGCAATTATTCAAGCAGCAAAACTTGGAGTTAGCCTGCAAGGTGCTACTATGTACGTTACGCATCAACCTTGTGTTATCTGCACAAGAATGATTTTGAACTCTGGTGTAACCACAGTTATCTATAAAAATGGCTATCCTGATGAATTTGCGCTTGAACTTTTTGCTCAGTCTGGCGTAAAATTAATAAAATATTCAGATTTAGAAAAAAACTAAGTAAAACTGCTTGCAAAAAAATTAAAAATATAGTAGAATATATCATGTTGTGTGAAACGACGTGATATATTTGTTGGAGAGCTATCGAAGTGGTCATAACGAGGCGGTCTTGAAAACCGTTTGGGTGCAAGCCCACGGGGGTTCGAATCCCTCGCTCTCCGCCAAGAAAAAAGGAACTATTTAATTATAGTTCCTTTTTTTGCTGTTTAAAGTATAAGTTTATACTTATGGATTTTAACGAGCGCGTTTATATTATTTATTGGAAGTTTTTACTTCCTTTTTTTATTTTATATAACTTTTAAAGGAGGGTAAATTTTGTCCACTTGCGTATGATATAATTTAAATGAGAGGTAAAATTTATGACTAAAGAATTAAAGAAAACAATTATAGTACATATTTTAAGAATTTTATATAATTACACTTCAATTAATTATGTGGTTACGCAAACTACGATAGTTAATTATTTAAATGATATAGATATCGCTTGCACAAGAAAGACTGTAGGGCGAAACTTAAAATACTTAATAGATTGTGGTGTGCCTATAAAACGAAAGAACGGCAAAAACGGTGGGTATTATTACGATTTTGAAAATGATAATTTTTTTAATAGGTTCGATATAAATAATCAAAGGAGTGGTTACTAATGAAAAGATTTATAACAATAACTCAAATCCTTATCCCTATATTTGCAGGGGCTACAGTTTTTTCATTAATTATGGGTAATTATGAAACTATGGGTTTTTGGTTGTTTTTACTTATTGCGGATATCGTTTTAGGCAGTATTTTTATTTATATCGTAGATAAAAGAGCAGAAGAACAACTGGAAAAAGAAATTCACGATGCAATATTAAATTTTAGAAAAGAAGAAAAACTTAAAAAAGAAAGCGAATACGAAATGGAGATATTAGAATGTGAGGATAATTCAGAAGTATATCCTTTTGATGAAGATGAACTTGATGATATTATAAATAAGCTTGAAAAATTAAAAATGCATGAAAAATACTTATCGCAAATATTAATTGATTTTTATTTAAAAATTAAAAAGCGCGGTTATGAAAAGTTTAATGATGATGAAATATTAAGAACTAATGCGTTTAATTTTATTAATATGCTTTATTATGATTTACCTTATTTGCCTTCTACTATATTTTATCAAAGATTTAATTCTGTCAGCGCAGATAAGATAGGTGAGCATTATGCTTTAACTTATTACTGTACATTAGATAATAAAGAAAATTCAAAAAATGTTCAGTTCGTATTAGTTGCAACCAGTTTTGATTCCTTTTTAATTTTTGGAGTAGAGCGTGAAGGGGGCTCGTTTGTATTAAGTGAATATTCTCAGTATTTAGGGTATAAAAGAAGTTTTAATATTTTGCAGTTAAGCGACGTTAAACCAACAATTAAAGAGTATTTAGATAAAATAGAAACAAGGCTTAAAAAAAGTGCACTCTAAGTAGTGCACTTTTTTTATTTTGCCTATTGAAAAACTAAAACTAGTTTGGTATAATATAAATGTAAAAGGTAATCGTTAAAAAGAGTGTTGGCATAAAATAATTAAAGGGGAAATTTAATGAAAATTCAATTTATAGGCGCAACGCACGAAGTAACAGGAAGTTGTACACTTTTAGAAGTAAGCAACAAGTATTATCTTGTTGACTGTGGTATGGAGCAGGGCAAAGACGTGTTTCAAAATATCACTATACCCGTACCCGCAAGCCAAATTGAAGCGGTGTTTTTAACCCACGCTCACATTGACCATTCCGGTATGTTGCCAAGATTATACCGCGATGGCTTTAAAGGTAGTATTTACGCTACGGAAGCGACTACGAATCTGTGTGACATAATGCTTAGAGATTCGGCCCATATTCAAGAATTTGAAGCACAATGGCGTACAAGAAAAGCTTTGCGTGCGGGAGAAAAGGCTATTGAGCCCGTTTATGATATGCAAGATGCTATTAAAACGATAGCACTCTTTAGACCGTGTCGTTACGGTGAAATTATTTATCCCGCAGAAGGCATTCAATTAAGATTTACTGATATTGGGCATTTGCTTGGTTCAGCGTGCATTGAATTATGGCTTAAAGAGGGTGAAACTGAACGCAAAATTGTGTTTAGTGGTGACGTTGGTAATATAAATCAGCGAATTATAAATGATCCTAAGCAAGTAGAAGAAACTGATTATTTAGTAATAGAGTCTACTTACGGTAACCGTGTGCATGCAACAGATAGGTCAAACGTAGTTAAAGACCTTGCAAATTATATTCAGAATACGTTTGATAAGGGTGGTAACGTAGTTATTCCGTCTTTTGCAATAGGTAGAACGCAAGAACTTTTATACGCACTCCGTGAAATAAAACAAGAAAATATGGTTAAAGGTCATGATGGATTTAAGGTTTACCTTGATAGTCCGCTTGCTCAAGATGCTACTGCTATATTTATGCAATGCGATACTGATTGCTTTGATGAAGAGACAAAAGCGGTGTTAAAACAAGGTATAAATCCTATTTGGTTTGACGATATTAAAATTACGGTTACCGCTGAAGAGTCAAAAGCAATTAACTTTAACAATGAACCCAAAGTTATCATTTCAGCAAGTGGAATGTGTGAGGCTGGTAGAATTCGCCACCACTTAAAGCATAATTTGTGGAAGAAAAAGAATACAATATTATTTGTAGGTTATCAAGCAGAAGGTTCACTTGGTAGGCAACTAATTGATGGTGTTAAAAAAGTTACGCTTTTTGGTGAAGAAATTACTGTGCGTGCGGATATTGTGTCGTTAAAAGGTAGTAGTGGGCACGCTGATAGAGAAGGTTTATTTAAGTGGATAAAAGGCTTTAATGCTAAGCCTAAGCAAATCTTTGTAAATCACGGCGAAAACGATGCTTGTGAAGACTTTAAGTCGTTATTGCTTGATAATGGTTATAGGGCAGATGCACCGTTTAGCGGTACTGAATATGACCTTATTACTGGTAATATTACCGTGTTTACCGAGGGTAAATATATTGATAGAGAGCGCGCGTTTAAGGGTGCAACGCGTGCAGAGGGCGTTTATAAACAAATGCTTGATGAAGCGCAAAAACTTCTTACACTTGTTAAGAGTAGAAAGGGAAGAACTAATAAAGATAATGCAAAACTGACTTCTCAAATTCGCGCGCTTTATGATAAATGGAAAGGAGAATAAATGAGATTATGTGTTTATGGTGCTGCGTCAAATAGCATCAATAAAGAATTCATTGACAATGTTGAACAATTTGGTCAGCAACTTGCTAAAAGAGGACATTCGCTTGTTTTTGGTGCTGGTAAAAACGGGCTAATGGGAGCAACTGCACGCGGTGTTAAAAGGTGCGGTGGATATATTTTGGGCGTCGTTCCAAAGTTTTTTGACGAGCAAACAATAGAGGTTATTTATACCGAATGTGATAAACTTATTCAGCCCGATACTATGAGAGAGCGTAAAAAAATTATGGAAGATAATGCAGACGCATTTGTTGTGCTCCCTGGTGGTATAGGTACTTTTGAAGAGTTTTTTGAGATTTTAACATTAAAACAATTGTGCCGACATGATAAGCCTATTGTAATTTACAACTTGCAAGGTTATTATAATGAACTGTACGCTATGCTTGAAACAGCAACAGATAAAAAGTTTTTAAGGCAAGATTGTTTAGAACTTTTCAAAATGTGTGAAGATTTAGATGAATTGTTTAATTATTTAGAAAATTATAAGCCGTCAAATAGAAGTATTAAAGATATGAAAGAAGGTTAATGAATAAAAGCGATACTTAAAACTTTAAGTATCGCTTTTAATATTAAAAAATACATTGACAATTATTATTAAATAAAGTAAAATATTATACGTAATTTATATATAGTTTAGTGCCTTAATAAAAAAATAAAGCACCGAGCAAAACTTTACTCGATGCTTTTGGCAGGGGAGACGCGACTCGAACACGCAACCGGCGGTTTTGGAGACCGCTGCTCTACCAATTGAGCCACTCCCCTAAAGGACGTATTAGATTATATACTAAAATTTATTTGAAGTCAATCAAATTCAGGTGAAAATTATGAAAAAGAAATTTAAATTAGGTGTTATCGGTGCTGGTTTTATGTCTACGGCTATCGTTAAAGGCGTTATCGGTGCTGGTCAATTAAATAAAGAGGATATCATTGTTAGCGACGCTTTTCCTGTTGCGCTTGATAAAATGGCTGAAAACGGTGTAAGAGTAACTTCAAGTAATTTAGAACTTGCAAATAATAGTGAATTCGTTTTGTTTGCAGTTAAACCGCAAAGTTTAGATGAGGTTTTAATTTCAATTTCTGGTGCTGATTGCAATAAATTTATTTCTATTATGGCTGGCGTAAAAAAAGAAAAAATTAAAAAGTCTTTTACTAACGTATTAGTTGCAAGATGTATGCCAAACACTCCTTGTGCTATTGGTAGTGGGGCTATCGGCTTAGATTTATCTGATTTTGATTGTGATGCTGATAAAAACTTTATCAAAGGATTGCTTGAACCGTTGGCAAGCGTAGTTTTAGTTGAAGAAGAAAAACTTAACGCTGTTACAGGGGTAAGTGGTAGCGCACCCGCATACTTTTATTTGTTCTTAAAAGGTGTTGTTGAGGCAGGGGTTAAGCAAGGTTTGACTTATGAACAAGCAAAACAACTTGCTACAAGCACAATGATCGGTGCAGGAAAAATGGTTGAAGTAAATCAAGATAAAACTCTTGACGAGTTAATTAACGCTGTTTGTAGTAAAGGTGGCACAACTATTGAGGCTGTTAAAGTTTATAACGAAAGTGGGCTTTCTGAAATTACCAATAAGGCTGTTGACGCTTGTGTAAAGCGTGCTTTCGAGTTGGAGAATTTGTAATGAAAACGGTTGAAATTTATACTGACGGCGCGTGTAGTGGTAACCCTGGCGTTGGCGGTTATTGTGCAATTTTAATGTATAACGGCGCGGAAAAGGTTCTTAGCGGTGCGGAAAAAGAAACTACTAATAATCGAATGGAACTTATTGCCGTTATTAAGGGCTTAGAGGCATTAAAAGAGAGTTGCAACGTAAACCTTTATAGTGATTCACAATACGTTGTAGACGCGTTTAATCAAAAATGGATTGAGTCTTGGATTGCTAACGGTTGGAGAACTGCTGGCAAAAAGGAAGTTAAAAACCCAGATCTTTGGAAAATTTTAGTTGAACTTACAAACAAGCATAGTGTAACTTTTATAAAAGTTAAAGGACATGCTGATAACGAATACAATAACCGTTGTGACCAAATTGCTGTAAGTGAATACAAAAAAATATTAGAAAATATATAAATAAATTGTATGATAACTTTGTTTTTTACTTAATATAATATTGTATGGTAAAAAGCAAAGTTTCATTATTTAAAGAAGTATTTAGCGTTGTTTTGATAGTTTTATTAGGTGTGGTTGGCGTATTATTTTCTACGCTTTATATCAATACCTTTTCAAATGGCTTTATTTTTCAAAACAACTATATAATTTCTATAATAGTCAACTCTTTGCTAATAGTTTTAACTATACTTACGCTTATATTCCTATTAACAACTAAGTCAATAACTTATAAAGTTTTATTGCTTACAATTTCAACTATATCAATTTCATTTTTGTTGATGTATGTGTTAAAAGCAAGTGGTTTTCTTGATAATATAGATAGTATAGAAGATTTTAGAGTGTATATTGCATCTTTTGGCGCTTGGGCTGTAATTTTGTTTGTTGCTATACAGTTTTTGCAAGTTGTTGTTTTGCCTATTCCTTCTTTTATAACTGTTGGTGCAGGAGTTTTGCTTTTTGGCCCATTATTATCATCAATTTATAGTTGTATAGGTATCATTAGCGGTTCGATAGTTGCTTATCTTATAGGTAAAATTTTTGGCATAAAAGTTGCCGAATGGTTGGTTGGTAAAGAAGCATTACAAAAAGGTCTTAAAACTATTAAAGGGAAAGATAAAATAGTATTAACCTTTATGTTCATCTTTCCATTTTTCCCAGATGACTTATTATGTTTTGTCGCAGGTATAACAACTATAAGTCCATCGTATTTTATTTCAATGATTATTATTACAAGAATACTTTGCATATTCATGTCGTCATATTCGTTTAATAACAGCATAATACCATATAATACTTGGTGGGGAATTTTGTTGTGGATTTTATTTTTTGCACTTACTATAATACTAACTATTCTAATTTATAAAAAGGGTGAAAAAATAGAAAAAGCAATATTTAATAAACTTAAAAAAAGAAAGAAAATTACTGCATAATTTCAATATGATTATGTGAGGCAAACTAAAGATGAATATTTTAATTTCTAATGATGACGGAATAAATAGCCCGTCGATTAAAGCACTTGCAAATAGAATAAGTAAAAAGCACAACGTTTTAATGGTTGCGCCAAGTGATAATAGGTCGGCAACGGCGCATTCACTAAGTATTGGTAAGCCTATTAAAGTCATTAAACATAATAATTTTGACTTTGATGCGTATTCTATTACAGGCTCTCCTGCAGACTGTGCTAAAATAGCACGATTAATGTTCCCTAATTTCAATGCTGATGTTGTTCTTGCAGGTGTTAATACTGAACATAATATTGGTTCTGACACCTTATATTCTGGAACTGTTGCTATTTGTTATGAATCAGCGTATTATAACCGCGTTGCATTTGCTTTTTCCGCTTATCATTATCAAGAAAAATTTGTTGAAAAGTATGCTTTACTTGCTGAAGAAGTTTTTGAAAAAATTTATCCCTTATCGCAAAAAGGTGATATTTGGAACGTCAATTTTCCAGATTTGGAAAATGGCGAGCCTAAAGGAATAAAATTAACGGCGTTAGGTAAGCATATTTACTCTGATCATTATGAGAAAATAGGTGAGAATGAATATAAGCTTGTTGGCGACTTAATTGATCACAATGAAAACGTTGATGATTGCGACGTTAATTTAATTAAAAAAGGGTATATAACCGTAACTCCAATGCTTTTTAATAGAACAAACTATAAACGCATCGAAGAAATTAATAAAGGTTTATAAATTAAAACACCGAAATTTTTCGGTGTTTTGTCTTTAAATAAATATATTATTAGTAAAGTAATTGCAAAATTTAATTAAAAGTGGTATTATTTATTTGAAATAAATAATTTTATGGTGCTTTAATGGGAAAAGTCGTTGTCGTTGGTGGTGGCGCCGCAGGTATGTTTGCTGCATATGCGTCTGCACTTTACGGAAATGAAACAATTTTGCTTGAAAAAAATGAAAAATTAGGCAAAAAGATATATATTACTGGAAAGGGGCGTTGCAATCTTACAACAACGGTTGATAAGGAAGAGTTTTTTAATTCAATCGTCCGTAACTCTAAATTTATGTTTAGTGCAATGAGTAATCTTTCCCCAGATGATACTTTCAGTTTTTTTGAAAATAGCGGTTTACCACTAAAAATTGAAAGAGGAAATAGGGTTTTTCCAGCAAGTGATAAAGCAAGCGACGTTACCAAAACTTTAGAAAAAAATTTAATAAGTTTAGGCGTAGATATTAGATTAAACACAAACGTTGAATCGTTAAAAGTTGAAAATTCTGTCGTTAAAGGGGTAATAGCAAATAGTAATTTAATTGACTGTGACTCAGTTATTGTATGCTGTGGTGGCATATCTTATCCTGGCACGGGTAGTTGTGGCGATGGATATAAATTTGCTAAGTCTGTAGGGCATAATATTGTTGATTTGCGCCCATCGTTAGTAGGTTTGGAATTGCTCGGTGCAGACTATCTTGAAATGCAGGGGTTATCACTTAAAAACGTTGCTCTTTATGTCAGATATAATAGTAAAAAAATATATGAAGATTTTGGCGAAATGCTCTTTACTCATTTTGGTGTTTCAGGCCCGATAATTCTTTCATGTTCTTCAAAAATTAATAGGTTAGACCTTTCACAAGTCGAACTTGTAATTGACTTAAAGCCTGCACTTGATAGCGTAACGCTTGATAATAGATTGATTAGAGAATTTAAAGAAAACAACTCTAAAACTATTTTTACAATGATGCGCAGTTTACTTCCTAAGTCTCTAATAAACATAGTGCTTGATCGGGCAAATATAAGACATGATAAATCTTGTAGTGAAATTACAGCTGTTGAACGCCAAGCAATTATTAATTCATTAAAGAATTTAACTTTCAAACCTAAAAAACTTCGTCCGATAGAAGAGGCAATAGTTACTTCCGGCGGTGTTGACGTAAAAGAAATAAACCCAAAAACTATGGAGAGTAAATTAGTTAAAGGGCTATTTTTTGCAGGGGAAGTTTTGGACGTTGATGCGTTTACAGGCGGGTTTAATTTGCAACTTGCTTTTTCAACTGGTTATACGGCTGGAATTAATTCATAAATTAGTATAAATAAACATTTTATAGGTATACATTAAGGAGGATATTATGGATAAAATTATTAGGATTGCACTTGACGGTCCGTCAGGTAGTGGTAAGAGCACAATCGCTAAGCGTTTGTCTGCAAAGCTTAACATTTTATATTTAGACACTGGCGCTATGTATCGTGCTACAGCGTTAAAAGCTATTGCACTTGGTATTGATACACTTGATGAACAAGGTGTTTCAACTTTTATTGATGATATAAATCTTGAAATTAAATATATTGATGGAACTCAACACACTTATCTTGATGGTGAAGACGTTTCTGAAAGAATTAGAGAACCGCACGTTTCAATGGCGGCATCTAACATTTCAAGTTTAAAATGTGTTCGTCTTAAGATGGTTGATATGCAAAGAAAGATTGCAAGCGAAATGTCTTGTGTGTTAGACGGTAGGGATATCGGTTCTTACGTTTTGCCAAACGCGGATTTTAAGTTCTATATCACAGCAAGTACTGACGTTCGTGCAGATAGAAGATTTAAGGAACTTACGTTAAAGGGCCATAAAGTTGATTTTAATGAGTTAAGACAAGAAATTGAACTTCGCGATTATAATGATAAGACTAGAGATTTTTCTCCGCTTAAAAAGGCGGAAGACGCTATTGAAATAGATACTTCTTACATGACTATTGAACAAGTAATCGGTAAGGTTTTATCATATATTGAAAAATAAGGGAACGTCTATGAACTTTTTCAAAAAAATCCCACTATGGTTGGCTAATGCTTTATATCCTATAAAGGTTTATAATAAAGAAAATTTACCCAAGGACGGTGCGGTTTGTGTATCAAATCACTTTTCAATTATTGATAGTGCATATATCCGTTCTTTGTTTGATGATGACGTTTACTTCTTAGGTAAAAAGGAAGTATTTGAAAATAAGTTTGCGGGTTGGATTTTAAGGGCTTACGGCGGTATTCCTATTAATAGAGAAAATCCTGATATTAAGTCATTATTTACGGCAACTAAGGCTGTAAAAGATGGTTTCAAACTTGTTGTTTTTCCTGAAGGGACTAGAAATAAAACTGGTACAAACGAACTTCAATCAATCAAAGGTGGTTCAGCTGTTTTTGCTGTTAAGGCAAAGCGCCCAATTGTTCCTATGATGATTTTGAAGAAAGCTCGCTTATTTAGAAAAAATGCAATTATTGTTGGTGAGCCATTTTATTTAGAAGAATATTACACTAAGAAATTAACCCCTGAAGTTGTTGATGAAATGGATGAAATTGTTCGACAAAAAATGATTGAACAACAAAAAATCTTATTTGAATTAACTGCTAAGAAAAAGAAATAAGTTATGAAAGTTTTAAGAGGAAAACACGCCGGCTTTTGTTTTGGTGTAAAAAGAGCGGTTTCAGAGGCGGAGAAACTTTCAGGCTCGGGGAACTATGTGTTAGGGCACATAATTCATAATGAAAGTGTTATAAATAAGCTTGAAAAAGCGGGTGTAAAGACAATAAACTCTCTTGACGATGTGTCCTTTAGTGCGGGTGATAATTTGCTTATAAGAACTCATGGCGAGGGTGAGGAAATAATAAACAAAGCAACTGCGCTTGGTGTTAATATTATTGATTGCACTTGTCCGTTTGTAAAAGAAATTCACAACATTGTAAAAACTCATTATGATAAAGGTTATACTATTGCAGTCATCGGTGATGCTAATCATCCAGAGGTAAAAGGTATAAACGGTTGGTGCAATAATAAGGCGATAATTATTGACAATGAGGTTCAACTAAGTGAAATTGTTGCCGAGAAATTGTGTGTTGTAGTGCAAACTACCTACTCTGAAGAAAAATTTGATAAAATAGTTAAAAATTTTACTTATAGCAAGGTAAAAACAGTTGATATTTTCAAAACAATTTGCTATACTACAAAGGAACGACAAAGGGAAGCGGAAATTTTATCCGCAGAGTGTGACGCCGTCATAGTTTTAGGCGGTTCTAACAGTAATAACACTAATAAACTTTTTGATATTTGCAGTAAAAATTGCAAGAAAGTTTATAGGGTAGTTGACCCAGTCGATTTCGATTATAAAAAAATAAAAAGATTAAATAAAGTTGGGGTTGTCTTGGGGGCGTCTACGCCGATCGAACAATTCCGGGAGGTTGTCTCAAACATGGAGAACGTTACAGAAGAAATCATCACTACTACTGGTGAGGTTCAAAAGGAAGAAGTTGCATCTGAAATGGAAAAAGCATTTTCTAGCATTAAACCGAGCAAAGATCTTAAGATCGGTCAAATCGTAACCGCAGTTATTACTTCGGCTAAAGATGAAGGTCTTACTTTGTCAATCAAAGATTCTAAGAAAGATGACTTATCTCTTCCTAAGAGTGAAATTATGGGTGAATACGATAAGGAGGCTTATCAAGCAAAAGTAGGCGAAAAGATTCGCGTTATGGTTATCGCTAAACAACCTATTGTTTTCTCTGAAAAGGCTATGGAAAGCGTTCTTAAAGAAGAGGCTGAAATTGAAGAAATTAAAAACGGTAAGATTTTTGAAGTTACCGTTGATTCTACCAACAAGGGCGGTCTTAACGCTAAATTTGGTAGATATAGCGTATTTATTCCCGCATCACAAATCAAACTTGGTTTTGTTAAAGATTTAGAAAAATACGTTGGTAAGACTTTAAGACTTAAGGCTGAAAAAGTTGAATCAAGAGGCGCTCGTAGACAAATCGTTGGTTCACAAAAGGTTATCTTAGAAGCAGAAAAAGCTGAAAGAGATGCTATCAAGGCTGCTAAAGAAGAAGAATTCTTTGCAAGCATTCAAGAAGGCGACGTAGTTTTAGGTACTCCCGTTAGATTCGCTGCTTTCGGTGCTTTCATTGACGTAAACGGTTTCGACTGTTTAGCACATATTTCTGATCTTTCATGGACTGGTTGCAAGTCTTGTGCAGATGTTTTAGAAATTGGTAAGCAATCTGAATTCAAAATCTTAAAAATTGATCAAGAAAACAAACGTGTTTCTATTGGTTATAAACAACTTCAACCCAAACCTTGGGAAACCATTGCTGAAAAGTATAAGGTTGATGACGTTATTACCGGTAAGGTTGTAAGAATCGTTAACTTCGGTGCTTTTGTTGAAGTTGAAAAAGGTATTGACGGTTTAGTTCATGTTTCACAAATTTCAAATCAATGGCTTGAAAACCCCGTAACCGCTTTAGAAGTTGGTCAAGAAGTTCAAGCAAAGATTATCAACATTGACGTTGAAAAAGAAAAAATGAATCTTTCAATCAAGGCTTTACTTCCTGAAGTTGAAAAACCTGTAAAAGAAGAAAAGGTTAAGAAAGTTAAGGATGATGAAGAAGAATATCCCGAACTTCGTGAATGGAAAGATGATAGTGTTGGCGGTGTTTCAATTGCTGAAATGCTTAGCAACTCTGATAAATAATTAAAATATAAGTAGGCTTAAAATTAAGCCTACTTTTTTTATGTTTTTGAGCGCAGTTTTTACTGCGCTTTTTTTGTTCTATTTTTATTATTAATGAATAAACTTAAAATGATGGAGCTTGAATTTTTACCACTAAAACTTAAAAATGTTTTATATGATTATGATTTGGACAAGATTTATGAGATTAGATTAAGGGTAAATCAACCTGTTAAAGTTAACTATTGTGGTGAATATAAATATTTATTAAACAAAGCAAAAGAGAAAGTATTATGTATAAAAAATGATATCGATGAAATTATTAAAAACGTTACAGAATATTCTGTTTATGCTCATAATGAAAAAATAAAAAACGGATATTTATATTCACCTGGTGGGGTCAGGTTAGGGCTGTGTGGTGAATGTGTTTATGATAATGATAAAATTATAACATTAAAAAACATTTCATCTATCAATATAAGGTTGCCACATAATGTCGCTGGTTGTTCTAACTTATTTTTTAAGAAAATTATTTCCAAAGAAAAAGTTTGTAATACTTTAATTATTTCACCGCCGTTATTGGGTAAAACAACGTTGCTTAAAGACGTTGCATTAAAGTTAAACTGCTTAAATTTGGGCAATATTTTAATAATTGATGAGCGTGGAGAGTTTTTTGAGATTGTTGGCGACAACATTGATAAAATTTGTTTTTGTGATAAAACATATGCTTTTCAAAGCGGAGTAAGAGTTATGTCTCCACAAATTATTATCGCAGATGAATTAATGGGTGAAAAAGACTGGAATTACGTTTTAGATGCTTGTAGAAGCGGTGTGACAGTAATTGCAAGCGTACACGGTTATTCTATAGAAGATGTAAAAGAAAAAGTGTATTTTAACAAAGATGTATTTGATAGATACATTGTTATAGGTAATAAAATTGGCAACGTTATTGCTGTTTATAATAAAGCCTTTAATAAAATATGAATATTATCCTTGGTTTTTTACTATTTTTAGCGTCATTAATTGTTGGGGTTATTTTATCAAGAAAATATTCTAAAAGGACAACCTTATTTTCGGAGTTTTGTGCTTTTAATCAAGTGTTAATAAGTGAGGTTGAATTTTCACAAAACACCTTGAAATCTATTGTTGAAAAAGTTCCTGATGGTAATTTTATCGTATTGATTAGGGAATATTTTTATAATAAAAAATTGTCTAAAATTGAATATCTAAATGATGAAGAAATAGATTTAGTTTTAACTTATTTTAATAACATTGGTGGACAAGATAAACATAGTCAATTGCAATATCTTAAAAAAATTGATATAGATATTAATAAAAGACTTGTTTGTTGCAAAAATGAAATGAAAAAATATAAAACTTTATATATCAAAATAGGGTTTTTGATTGGTATTGTTTTGTTTGTGCTTGTTTTGTAGGTGAATATGGAAATAGATATAATTTTCAAAATTGCAGCAATAGGAATTTTAATAACCGTAATAACTCAAGTGCTAAAAAAGAGTGACAGAGATGATATAGCAACCCTTGTTTCACTTGCTGGATTTATTATTGTTTTAACCTTTGTTATTGGCATGATAAGTGATTTATTTGAGAATATAAAAAATTTATTCGCCTTGTATTAATGATAAAAATTGTAATAATTGCCATTGTATGTGCTGTTTTAATAACTTACTTAAAATCTTCTGGCAGCGATTTATACGTTCTTGCGCTTGTTGGGTCTGGGATATTAATATTTAGCGTTGCTTTTGAATATTTGGTAGAATCAGTTGAATTTGTTAGGCTTTTGATTGAAAAGACAGGCATAGATAAAGAGTTTTATTATATTATTTTTAAAATAACAGCAATTGGGTATTTAATTGAATTTTCAGCGGATACGATAACTGATTTAGGTTTTAAGAGTATTGCGGACAAACTTATTTTTGTAGGCAAGTTTGTTATTTTTTGCATATCGTTGCCTATATTATACGCCGTTTTTAACTTGCTTACGGGGTTACTTGCTTGATTAAACAAAGATTTATAATAATTTTTATCGTTTTAATTATAAGCATTTTTTGTACGTGTATAAACTCAAATACAGTCTATGCGGACGAATTAAGTGATAATATTGAAGAACAACTTAATAATTTAGATTTAGAAGAATTAGAAGAATTTTATAATAATGTTATATCAAATTTTTTTGACGTTGACTTTAATTCTTTTTTACGTAAAAATCTAAATGGGGAATATGTTTTTAATGCTGAAAACATTTATTCTTACATTAAAAATATTTGTTTAAGTTTTGCAAAAGATTTACTTCCAACCTTTATATCCATTGTAGTAATAGGTGCGCTTTGTGGTTTTTTACAAAAAAACAAGGGTGGAATTATTAACGAAGGTGTTTATGAAATAACTTATTTTGCATCTATTTTAAGTATAATTTTATTGTTGTTAACAAGGATTTATCCATTAATTGAAAACAGTAAAAACGCTATTGAAAACATAGCGAAAATAACTGAGATTATGTCACCCATAATACTAACTTTAATGATGGCTGTGGGCGGTAATGTGTCAGCAAGCGTATACAAGCCAACGGTAACATTTTTTTCTCAAACGTTTATAGGCATTGTGCTTTATTTTATACTACCTTTTATTGTTATTTATACGGTTTTTAATATAGGCTCAAGTTTTTCAGTTGGTATAAAATTAAATAAATTTGCTGATTTTTTTGCAGGCCTTATTAAATGGGTGCTAGGTGTTTTTACTACTATATTTAGTTTGTTTTTA
Source organism: Christensenellaceae bacterium (assembly GCA_045614185.1). Lineage (GTDB taxonomy): Bacteria > Bacillota > Clostridia > Christensenellales > Borkfalkiaceae > UBA1259. The sequence continues at coordinate 53,773 of JAZLCJ010000016.1, forward strand.
ACCGTGCAAGGTTTAACTTCTGCGCATTATGATGGTATTTCATTAAAGGCGGCAAAATATGCCATATCAAATTCTGTGCCTATTGTTGGGGGATTTTTAAAAGATGGTTTTGATATTGTTGTTGCTGGTAGTGTTTTAATTAAAAACTCAATTGGTGTTTGTGGTATAGTTGTTTTATTGAGTATTATATTTTCTCCAGTTATATACTTGACGGTATTAAGTCTTTTATTAAAATTTTGTGCTGCAATTTTAGAGCCTATTTGTGACGTAAGAATTTCAAATCTTTGTGTTTCAATTTCTAAAACCTGTTCTTATTTAATTGCTTGTATTTTAGTTGTGGCATTGATGTTTTTTATTTTAATTTTAATGTTGATTTTATCTGCTAATGCATTTATTTGATATGAAAGAGTGGGTTATTAGAGTAATTATAACGGTATTTTCATTTTCAGTAATATCGCTTATATTACCAAACGGAAGTGTTTCTAAATTTATTAAACAGTTATTTAGTGTATTAATGATTTTTATAATAATTCAACCATTGTTTAGCGCTGAAAATTTAAGTATTGATAAAAACAATCAAAACTTAAGTTATCAGGTTGATTACATAGAATACGTTAATAACAAAAAAGTTCAATCATTTACTAAAAAAATTGATGAAATATTAAATGAACTGGGTATAGAAAATTCTGAAATTGAAATTTTATACTATGCTGATGAGAATAATAAATTCAATTTTGATAAAGTTGTTGTAAATTTAAGAAATTGTGTAATAAGTTCGGACAGGGAGCATATAGATATTATTGACCAGGCAAAATCAAATATTGCTGATTATCTTGGTGTTGAAGAGAATATCGTTTTAATTTATGATAAAAAAATTGCTTGATAAATTAAAAATAAATGTTGCAAAGTTTACTGATGATAAAAAACTTAAATATCTTTTAGTCTTTATAATTGTTGCAATATTAATTATTTCTTTAATAATGAGTTTTTCTAAAAATGAAACTGAAGTATTAAATGAAAATGATAACGTTTCAACTTACGTAAGTCAACTTGAAAATAAATTATCTAAAACGCTCAGTAAAGTTGAAGGTGTTGGAGAAGTTTCGGTTGTAATTACAGTAGAATCCGGAATGGAAACAGTTTTAGCAACAAAAGTTATTACTAATAAAACCTCAAATGGCGAAATAGTTGAAGAAACGCCTATAATTGTTAACGGAAAAACTGTTGTCTTAAAAGAAAATTATCCACAAATAATAGGTGTTATGATTGTTGCAAAAGGCGCAAATAAAATTGGCGTACTAAATAAAATTCAACAAGCGACCATTTCGCTTTTGGATATAGAACTAAATCAAATTGAAATTTTGACAATGGAATAAGGAGAATGTTATGTCAAAGAAAAGAAAAATTATTGTACTATCTTGCATGATTGCGCTTTTAGCAGTAACCGCCGTATTCAATTTTATTTTGACTACGGGCACAATCCCTAACGAACAGGCAACAATAGTTAGCAATGCAAATTATTTTACTCAATATAGAAATGAGCGTGTAACTACAAGAAATGAACAAATTGTTCAATTAGATGAAATTATCAAAACTTCTGCAGTTGACAGCACGGAAAGATCTGATGCGCTTTCTATGAAAATTGAGTTAACTGAAATTACTGAAAAAGAAATGCTTTTAGAAAACTTAATTAAAGCATATGGTTTTGAAGATGTTGTTGTGGTTATTGGTTTAGAGTCGGAAAATATTAACGTAATCACTAAAACAAGTGAATTAACAACTGACGATGCAATAATTATTCACTCAATTTTATCTGAAGAAGTAAATGCATCACCAGAAAACGTAAAAATTATACCTATTTCTTAAAAAACACTATGCAAAATAAATATTTTGTGGTACAATATTATAAATAAATTATTTATCAGAGGATATTTATGGCTCGTTTTAAGAAGTTTCCTATCAACTCTCATGAGGGTAAGGTTATTTATGCCGATGGAATAGTTGACGGTATTGTTCTTCTTGCTATGCGTGAAGTTCCTAACGTAGAACTTTATGCTCCCGTTCAAGATGAAAAGATGTCTAATCCGTCAATCAGCGTTGCTTTTGAAAAGGACGGCGTACACGTTGACGTTGTTGTTAAAATTCATTTCGCACAAAGCGTATCAGATATTGCGTTTAGAATTCAAGAAGCAATTAGATATAACGTAGAGGCTATGACTGAATACCACGTTGCAAGCGTAAACGTTTCTGTTAAGGACGTTATGTTTGATGATAGAGAAGAAAAATCTGAGGATAAATCTCAGCAACTTACAGAGGCACAACAAGAAGGTTAACATATGAGAAGTCAAGCGAGAGAAGCGGTTTTTAAATTTATATTTTCACAGCTCTTCAATTCTGATGATGAAGGGCTTTTTACTGTTTTATGTAAAGAATTATCTGATGTGGACAAACAGTTTGCTGAACAATTATTAAGCGCAATTGATAGCGAGAAATATCTTGCGGATATTGAAAGACTTGCGGTCGGTTATAAATTAAATAGATTATACGCTGCAGACAAGTGTGCGTTGCTTATTGGTATGGCGGAACTTAACCGTTTTCCTGAAACACCCGTCGCTGTTGTTGTTGATGAGACTGTAAAATTAGCAGCAAAATTTTCTACCGAAAATAGCACTAATTTTGTAAATGGTTTACTTGCTGAGTATATAAGGGAGCAAAAAAATGGCTAATATTATTGATGGAAAGGCTCTTTCACAAAAAATAAAAGACGAACTTAAAATTAAAGTTGCAAACTTTGAACAAAAATACAATAGAAAAATTACCCTTGCGGTTGTGCTTGTTGGGGAAAATCCTGCTTCACAAGTTTACGTAAAGAACAAAATTAAGGCTACAGAATACGTTGGCATGAAATCTCTTGCTTTATATTTGCCTGAAAGTAGCACTCAACAAGAAGTTGAAGATGCTGTTAAAAGTTTAGCAAATGACAGTTTAGTCGACGGTATTTTAGTTCAACTTCCACTTCCTAAACATCTTGATGAAAATGCAGTATTAGATATTATTCCTGCAGAAAAAGACGTTGACGGTTTTTTGGCTGAAAACGTTGGTAAATTAACTTTAGGTCTTCCTACAACTATTGCATGTACTCCGTTTGGCGTAACGAAAATGCTTGAAAGTACTGGGATAGATTTTAGTGGTAAAAACGCTGTTGTAATAGGCAGAAGCAATATCGTTGGTAAACCAATGGCGCTTTTATTATTACAAATGAATTGTACTGTTACCGTTTGCCACAGCAAAACTGTTAACTTAAAAGAAATTTGTAAACAAGCAGACGTTATTGTTGCTGCGATAGGCAGACCTAAGTTTGTTACTGCCGATATGGTAAAAGAAGGTGCTGTTGTAATTGACGTTGGTATCAATAGAACCGAAAATGGTCTTGTGGGCGACGTTGATTATGATGCTGTTAAGGATATTGCGTCTTATATTACGCCCGTTCCTGGTGGAGTAGGACCGATGACAATTGCTATGCTTTTAGAAAATACTTATCTTTGCGCGGAGAGAAAAATTAATGTTTGATTATAAAGCGCACTTTAGCCGTTATTACGATTATGTAAACGGCTATTTAATTAGTTTTTTTGAGAAGATTAAGAAGGAAAATCCATCAGTTATTACCGAGGCTATGGAATATTCTGTGATGAACGGGGGAAAGCGCGTTCGCTCAGTAATGTGCCTTGCCGCAGCGGATCTATTAGAAATTCCATATGATGCAGTTAAAGAATTTTGTGTTGCAATTGAGTGTATTCACGCCTATTCTTTGGTGCATGATGATCTTCCCGCAATGGACAATGATGATTATAGGCGTGGTAAATTATCCACGCACAAAAAATACGGTGAAGCAAACGGTATTCTTACTGGTGACGCACTATTAAACGTTGCGTTTGAAGTGTGTTTAAGTAAGCCAAATTTTACTGGTAATGATGCTAAAGCGCTTTATGCGCTTGCAAATGCCGCTGGTTTTAATGGAATGATTTATGGACAAGTTTTAGATCTTGAAAATGAATGTTCAACAGAGTTAAAGAAAGAAGTTTTATATAAAATTTATGAAAATAAAACCGCAAAACTTATAATTGCCCCCCTTTTAATTGCAAGTGAACTTGCTTTTGGTAAATATAAGGAAGAATTAAAAGAATTTGGCTATCATCTTGGCGTTATGTTTCAAATAGTAGATGATATTATGGATGTTGAAGAAACATTTGAAAACATTGGCAAAACCCCCAATAAAGATGAGAAAGTAGATAAACTTACTTCTATTAAATTATTCGGTATAGACGGCGCTAAAGCACTTGCTAAAGAACATTATGAAAAGTGTTTAAGTATTCTAAAAAATATACCTAATTCTGAATTTTTTGTTGAATTAGCCAACGCTATGTTTGTTAGAAGGAAGTAAAATGAAGGTTAGGTTAGATGCTTATCTTGTAAAAGAAGGGTATTTTGATTCACGTACTAAAGCAAAGCAAGCAATAGAACGTGGTGAAGTTTTGGTAAACTCAAAAACGATAGATAAATCCTCTTTTTTGATAGATGATTATGTGTCACATAATATAAAATTGGTTATGCAAGAAGAGTTTGTTTCACTTGGCGGATATAAACTTAGTAAGGCTATAAAAGATTTTAATTTTAATTGTAAAGATTTAATATGTGCTGACATTGGGGCAAGTACTGGTGGCTTTACTGATTGTCTTTTGCAAAATGGTGCAAAACGCGTTTATACCGTTGATTTAAATGATGATTTACTACACAAAAATTTAAAAAGCAACGATAGAGTTTACACTATAATTAAAAACGCAAAAGATCTAGCAATTTGTGATTTTGATAATGAAATAGACTTACTTGTTGCAGATCTTAGTTTTATTTCTGTTACTATGGTTATGCCTGTGTTTTCACAACTTGTTAAAAGTGGTAAACACGTTATTTTATTGATTAAACCGCAATTTGAAACAGGCGCTAAAACACGTTTTAAGAACGGTATAATTAGAGATAAAAAATTAAAAATTAAAGCGTGTGAAGACGTATATAATTGTGCTATAAATAACGGTTTTTCACCAATAGCTGTTACTTTTGCACCTTTATCAAAAGAAAAAAACACGGAATTTTTAATGTTGTTTAGAAAAGACGGGGAAATATCCTTGTCGCTTGATGCGTTGCATAATTTTTTTAATATTCACAAATTTTGAATATTTGTTGAAATATTTTTTATTTTATGTTATTATGGTTATAGACTTAGGTGAATTATGAAAGTTTTTATTTATGATAACAAAGAAAAAGATTGTGGTGGTAAGTACCTTTCTGAATTAAAAAGTTTATTAGATGGTGCCTCAATCGAATATGAACAAATTTTTGATCATGACTTAAAATTAAAAAAAAGTGCTGATGCCATTTTTACTTTGGGTGGTGATGGTACTATTTTGTGGATTGTTGAATTTGCAAATGAAAATAATATTCCTATAATTGGCATTAACGTAGGTAAGGTTGGGTTTTTAACTGAGTTTGAACGATTAGAAATGGCTGAGGCTGTTGACTTGTTTAAGAATAATCAACTTAATCTTGAAGAAAGGCTTACTTTAGAAGTAACGGTTGGTGATTGCAAAACCTGCGCGCTTAATGATGCTTACATTCAACGTGTTTATTCTGAAAGTGTTGGTTGTATGACTGCTGAAATTTCCGTTAAGATTGACGGAATTACTGCATCTAATTTTAAGGGCGATGGTGTTATTGTTAGTTCACCAACAGGTTCAACGGCATATAATTTATCAGTTGGTGGTTCTATTTTGTCACCAGAAATTAAAGCGCTTTCTGTTTCGCCAATTGCAGCCCACACTTTAGGTTTAAGATCGATTGTTTTTTCTGATAAATCTATCTGTACTTTAGAATTTACTGGTAAAGCAAATGGTATGCTCTTTGTTGATGGAAGACTTGTTTGTAATGTCGGCTTAAATGATGTTGTTGAAGTTAAAGGCGCATCTGTTTCAACTAAATTTTTGCGCAGAAATGATTATAATTTCTATAAAAAGTTATCATTAAAACTTAAAAACGGGTTTCAGGGTTAGGTGAATTATGACTAAAAAGCAACGTATTGCTATTATAGAAAAATTAATAAATGATAATGAAGTTTCTACTCAAGAAGAATTGACTGAACTTCTTAACAAAAGTGGATATGATGTTTCTCAATCTACTATTTCAAGAGATATAAATGAACTAAATTTAATAAAGGTTGAAGGAATTCAAAAAAAATATAAGTATGCGAAAGCAGAAACTTCAAGTGAAAAACTTACACCTCAAATTATAAGTTTATTTAAACAAGTAACTTTATCAATGGCTTGTGCAAATAATCTTATTGTAATTAAAACTTTAGCGGGTAATGCAAGCGCTGCTGGTATGGCTCTTGATGAAATGCATTTATCACAAGTTTTAGGAACTATTGCAGGGGACGATACCTTACTTGTTGTGGCAAAAAATAATACTGATGCAGAAATAATTATCAAAAGTTTAAGGACTCTTTAATGCTTAAAACTCTCACTATTAAAAACATCGCTCTAATAGATAGCGTGCAAATAGATTTTACGAACGGACTTAACGTTCTTTCGGGCGAAACAGGTGCTGGTAAATCAGTTATCATTGAGTCGCTCAATTTTGTGCTTGGCGCAAAATCTGATAAATCTTATATTCGTAGTGGTGAGAATGAGTGCTTTGCTAAAGCTGAATTTGATATTTCTGAAAATAGTGCCGTAAAAAGCGTATTAAACGAGTTTGATATTGAGTTTGACGACTCATTGATTTTATCAAGAAAATTGACTGTAGATGGCAAAAACACCGTTAAAATTAACGGTGAAAGTGCTACGGTTGGCATGTTAAAAAGGTTAACGACACATCTTGTAGACGTGCATGGTCAAAGCGAACATTTTTATTTGCTTAAAAGTTCTAATCAACTTAGTTTACTTGATAAGTTTTGTGGTGATGAAGTCTTTGCGTTAAAAAAAGATATTGAAACAAAATATACACAATATAAATGTATATGCTCATCACTTGATGATTTAGGTGGCGATGAAAGTCAACGCCTTGTTCGCTTGGATATTTTGAATTATCAAATTAACGAAATTGAAAGATGTGATTTAAAAGATGGAGAAGAAGACGAATTAAAGGAAATTAAAGAAAAACTTCTTCATCAAGAAAAGATTTTAAACGCTTTATCCGTGATTAAGGGCGTTATTAAAGATGAAGGTGGGGTAAGCGACGTATTTGGTAATGCTGCCCGTGCAATTTCTTCTATTGCTAATATTGATGCTACTTATCAAGCCTTAAACGAGCGAATTGACGCGGTTTACGCTGAACTTGACGATATAGGCGACACCGCAAGTGATATGTTAAACGACCTTGATTTTGGTCAGTATGATGCGGATAGCATTGAAGATAGGCTTGAAACAATTAAGTCATTAAAGAAAAAGTATGGAAACGGTTATAGTGAGATACAAAATTTCTTAAAGAATGCTGTTGAAGAGAAAGAAAAACTTGAAAACTTTAATGAAACGGCGCAAAAACTTCTTGATGATAAAAAGCGTTTAGAAAACGTTTTATATATAGATTATTGTACGCTTAGTAATTTAAGGCGTAACGGCGCACAAAAGTTTACAACCAACGTGTTAAATGAACTTTGTGAACTTGGTATGAACAAAGCCACATTTAGCGTTGAATTTAACGATATTGTATCGCAAGAAGAGTGTGAATTTAACTCTTCTAATGGTTTTGATAAAACTGAGTTTATGTTTTCAGCAAACCTTGGTGAGCCGTTAAAATCATTATCAAGTGTTATTAGTGGCGGTGAAATGAGTAGATTTATGCTCGCTATTAAAGCGCAAACTGCTAAATATAATGATATTTCAACGTTTATTTTTGATGAAATTGATGCCGGAATAAGCGGTGCTGTTGCAAAAGTTGTTGGTGAAAAATTTGTTAAAATCGCTAAAGACGTTCAAATTATTGCAATTTCACATCTTCCGCAAATATCGGTAATGGCTGATAATAATTTACTTATCGTTAAGCGTGAAGATGGACAAAAAACGTTTACTACAGTTAACTGTTTAAGTGCTGAACAAAAGATAAACGAAATAATTAGGCTTGTTGGCGGTGATATAAATAGCGAGTCGGCTAAAAACCATGCTGTTGAGTTAATAGACAGCGCTAATAAATTTAAAAAATCAATATAATTATATAAAAACATTAAAACCACTCTTTTAGGGTGGTTTTTTTGTATAAAAAATTTTAAATTACAAATTCTAAGTTGAGTAGGAGAATATATGAAGGGAAAAATCAAGTTTTTAAGTTTAATCTTAGTAGTTTTAGCGCTTGTTACTTGTTTGAATTTTAATAATGTTAGAGCAGATAATTTTGATAATAAATTATACTTAGGTGGTATGCCTGCAGGTTTTTCTATACAAACGCGAGGCGCTAACATTGTTGGGCTTTGCGACGTTGTTTCTAATGATGGAGTTAAAAGCCCCTCAAAAGATGCTGATATTAGAATTGGTGATGTAATTTTGTCAATTGACAATACTGAAATCAATTGTGCTAGTGATATTGAAAATGCAATAAATAATAAAACGGAAGTTGTTTTATTAATAAATCGTTGTGGAGAAAAACTTATTAAAAATATTAAGCCCGCTAAGGATAGTAGCGGAAAAAGTAAACTTGGTGTTTTTGTTAAAGATGACGTATGTGGTATTGGAACGATAACTTTTATAAAGGGCGATAGTTTTGCATCCTTAGGGCATCCCGTTATAAATGATGACGGAAATATTGCTAATATTATAAACGGTAATATTTTCAAATGTAATATTTCTGGCTGTGTTAAAGGTGAAAGAGGCAAACCTGGTGAACTTAAAGGTATGTTTTTAAAAACAAATTCTATTGGATCGATAGAAAAAAATACAGAACGTGGTGTTTATGGGAAAATTAGCCAATCTTTTGATAAAAGCAAGTTATTAGAAATTGCAACTGGTGAGGCCACAATGGGTGATGCTACTATTTTTACAACCGTTAAAGGTAGTGAACCAAAAAAATATAATATTTCTATTATAAAAATAGACAATGAAAACGGCTGTAAGAATTTTGTAATTAAAATTACGGACAAAAATTTGCTTCAAATTACAAATGGTATAGTACAGGGAATGAGTGGCAGTCCTATTGTTCAAAATGGAAAACTTATCGGTGCGGTAACACACGTGTTTATCAACGACCCAACACGAGGGTTTGGTATATCAATAAACAATATGCTAAATAATTAGTAAAATAATATTTATTTTTAAGTTGAATATGTCACGCATAATTTACATATAACGGAGGTTTAATAATGAAAACTAAGATTACTATTATTGTTTTATTAATGACGTTTATAATCGCGGTAAGTAGTTTGTTTGGATATACTAAAAAAACGGCTTTAGCACAAGAAAATAATATTAAAAGTGACTGTGCATATTTGATTGACGCTGATACTAAGTCAGTCATTTATGCTAAAAATGAAAATGATAAAAAACCTATTGCAAGTATGTGTAAAATAATGACTTTGTTATTAACTTTTGAAGCGATTAAAAATGGTGAACTATCATTTGATGATAAAATTGTTGTTAGTGAAAATGCTTCTGGGATGGGTGGCTCGCAGGTTTTTTTAGAAGAGAATGGAGAGTATTTAGTAAGTGATTTAATTAAAGGTATAGTTGTTGCGTCGGCAAATGATGCATGTGTTGCTATTGCTGAAAGATTATGTGGAACGGAAAGTGCTTTTGTTGATAAAATGAATGAAAAGGTAAAAGAGCTTGGTATGGAAAACACAATTTTTTCTAACTGCACAGGATTGCCAAAACCAACTCAATATTCAACAGCTAAAGACGTTGCAACAATGTTTAGCGAGTTAATTAAACATGAAGATTATTTTAATTATTCTAAAATTTGGATTGATAAAATTCCGCACCCTAATAGTAGATTTACTGAGATATCAAACACAAATAAATTAGTTCGTTTTTATAACGGTTGTGATGGTGGAAAAACCGGTTACACCACAGAGGCTGGACATTGTTTAACGGCATCAGCTAAAAGAAATGGAACAAGATTGATTGGTGTGGTTATTTGCGCACCCGACTCAAAAACAAGATTTAACGATGTTTCTTCAATGTTTAATTATGGATTTTCTAATTATGAAACAAAAACTATTATTGATGCAAGTAAGCCATTAGAAATAAAGGCAAACATCAAAGGCGGAAAAGAGGAATGTGTTAAAATAATTGCTCAAAACGACGTAAAATTATTTAATAAAAAGAATGAAAAACGAGCGGTTGAATTTTCTTTTATAGCAAACAAAAAATTAACTGCACCGATAAAAAAGGGTGATGTTTTAGGTGAAATAATTGTATTTGAAAATAATAAAGAAATTGCAAAAGTAAATGCACTTGCATATTGTGACGTTAAAGAAAAGAATTATTATGACAATTTGAAAGATATTATATTAAACTGGGCGCTTATTTAAGCGCCTTTTTTGATATAAGTATAATTTAACTAAGTGATAATAAATTTTACTAATCATAATCTTGCAATTTCTTTAAATTTTTGTTAAAATAAAGAAAAAAGTTAGGTGATTTTACTTATGAATCAACGTGATACATTAAAAAATAATAACGGTGTTTTAGAAATTGGTGGAATATCTGCAACACAACTTGCAAAAGAATTTGGCACACCTTTATACGTAATGGACCAAGCGTATATTGAAAACATGTGTAAAATTTATAAACAAACGCTTGAAGAAGAATATGGTGATGGTCTTATTTGTTATGCATCTAAAGCGTTCAGTTGTAAAGAAATTTATAGAATTGTTAATAATGCAGGCATTGGCGCTGATACTGTTTCAGCGGGTGAGATATATACCGCAAAATCAGTTGATTTTCCTATGGGGAAAATATGTTTTCACGGAAATAATAAAACTAAAAGTGAGCTTGAATTTGCAGTAAAGAGCGGTGTTGGATTCATTGTTTTAGATGCATATACTGAGGCTGATGATCTTGATGGTATTTGCAGAGAACTTAACAAAAAACAAAAGGTTTTAATTAGAGTAAACCCTGGTGTTGAAGCGCATACACATCATTACATTCAAACTGCAAAAGTTGATTCAAAGTTTGGTTTTTCAATTGATAGTGGTGAGGCTATAAATATTGTTGAATACGTAAGCAAAAAAGAAAACCTTGAACTTTGCGGTTTGCATTGTCATATCGGCTCACAAATTTTTGAATCTAAATCCTTTGCTTTAGCAGTTGAAAAAATGACGTCTTTTTATAAAACTGTAAAGGCTGAATTAGGTATTGAATTTAGCGTAATTAATATGGGCGGTGGCTTTGGTATTTATTACGCTGAAGACGACGCTAAAAAAACTTGTGAAGAATATGCTGAATATATAAAAATTATTGCTAAAGAATTAAAGTATAACGTTATCGTTAAAGGGATTAATAAGCCGTTTTTAATTTTAGAACCAGGCCGTTCTATTGTTGGCGAAGCAGGCGTAACGCTCTATACGGCAGGAAGAATTAAAGATATTAAAGGTGTAAAAAAATACGTTTCCATTGACGGTGGTATGTTTGATAACCCAAGATTTGCGCTTTATCAAGCAAAGTATACTGTTGTTGCCGCTGAAAAACTTAATGAAAAAAATACTGAAGTTTATTCAATTGCGGGCAAGTGTTGTGAAAGTGGCGATATTATTGCTGAAGATTGTTCTTTGCCTAAAATCAATGAAGGTGATTTAATTGCTGTATTGTCTACGGGTGCATATAATTACTCTATGTCAAGTAACTATAATAGAAATTTAGTTCCACCAGTAGTTATGGTAAAAGACGGAGTTGCTAAATATGCAGTAAAACCTCAAACTTTTGAAGATTTATTACGCAACGATATATAAAACAAAAAACGCTTAATAACCTTAAGCGTTTTTTCTTGCTATTTTTTAAAAATTATTATATAATAATTTTGATAATTATAAGGAGAATAGATTTGCCTGAAAGAATTTTAGATTATATAGCCAAATTTTTGGCACTTATAGTTGTGTTGCCACTTCACGAATTTGCTCATGCGTTCGTCGCTGTAAAATGTGGTGATCCTACTCCAAAAATGTATGGTAGATATACTTTAAACCCTTTGGCTCATTTTGACATATGGGGGCTTGTTTGCTTTTTATTTGCTGGTTTCGGTTGGGCAAAACCCGTACCTGTAAATCCTTATAATTTTAGGCATTATAAAAAGGGTAGTTTTTTAGTCGCAATTGCTGGTGTTACTTGTAACTATCTTTTGGCGTTTTTAATTTTTCCAATAGCATATTATTTTGTTTGGATGTTGCCTGAATTTGGATATTTTACGCTTGTTTTGCGCGATACACTTATGTATATAGTAGGGTTTAGTTTGTCCTTTTTTGTGTTTAATCTTATACCGGTGTATCCGCTTGATGGTTTTAGAGCGCTTGACGTTTTTGTCAAAAGGCAAAATAAGTTTTATTTGTTTTTAAGAACTAAAGGCATTTATCTTTTATATGCTTTATTTGCTTTGAGTATTTTTGCAGATTTTACTGGATTTTATTATTTAGACGTGTTCGGCAATTTTATGAATACAGTTGTTGGCTTTATTTCTAAGCCAATTACTTTGTTTTGGGATTTTGTATTAAAGGGGGTAATGTAATGGCTGAATTTGAATCAGTGGTGGATTATTCTACAAAACTTGATAATTTTGAAGGTCCAATTGACTTATTGCTCCATTTAATTAAAGAGGCAAAAATTGAGATTAAAGACGTTTTTGTTTCGCAAGTAACCGAACAGTTTTTGCAGTACATAGAGGGCGTTAATCAACTTGACGTAGATAAGGCAAGCGAATATCTTAATATGGCTGCAACGCTTTTAGAAATTAAATCTAAATCAATATTACCCAAGGTTGAAGATTATCTTGAAGATATTGAAGACCCAGAAACTGCGCTTATAAGACAACTTGAAGAATATAAATTATTCAAAGAGGCAAGCGAAAAACTAAAAGAACAAGAAAACGTTCTACGCTTTTACAAAGAACCAGATAAATCTGTTGGCGATGTTAAGGTTGTTTACAACGACTTTAATCTTGACGGTTTAATTGCTGCATTTTCAAAACTTTTAATGCGTGTTGATGATAAAAAAAGGCAAGAAAATACGCTTAAAGAAATACCTAAAGAAGTGTTTACCGTAAAAGATAAGGTTGACCATATAAGAAGTGTTTTGCTTGATAAAAAAGAATCAAGTTTCTTTGAGTTGTTTTCATCATATTACACCAAAAATGAACTTATAACGACCTTTCAAGCGATGCTTGAACTATTAAAACTTCAATATATTGCCGTGTCACAAAACGGCGTTTTTGACGATATTACAATTACTTTAAGAGAGGATAGAAATGAAGAACTTGGAGAAATTGACGAGTATAATTGAGTCTATTTTATTTGTTTCTGGCATGCAAGTTGCAATTTCAGATATTGCTGAAAAACTTGGGGTTTCGGACAAAGAAATTATGTCAGCAGTTAAAGTATTAAAAGAAAAATACTCGGGCGAAAGCGGAATTCAATTGTTAGTTTTTAATAAAAAATTACAATTTTGTTCTAATCCTAATAATGCTGAAGAAGTTTCTTCCGTTCTTAATCCTATTAAAGAGCGTGAATTATCAAAGAGTATGTTAGAGGTTGCTGCAATTATTGCTTACAAACAGCCTGTAACAAGAATTGACCTTGAAGAAATCCGTGGTAACAGTGAATATGCTATTCAAAAACTTCTTGAACTTGGTGTTATCGAGCCTGTTGGAAGAAAAGATGCCGTTGGTAAGCCTGTTTTATTTGGCACTACGGACAAGTTCTTAAAGCGTTTTCAAATTTCTTCATTAGATGAACTTCCTGATTATGATGAATTGATAAATAAAATTCAAGTTATCCGTGGCAATCAACAAGAAGAAGATTATCTATATCATAAAGACGTATACGTTGCGGATGGTGAAAATGAAGTTGCTGCAACGGCTGTTTCTTCAAATGATGCTGAAGATGATTTTGAGCTTCCTGATATTGAAGATGAAGAAATACCAGAATTCTTAAAAGGTGAAGAAGTAGAAAAATTTTAATCAATATAACTAATTAAAAGCGCTAAACATAAGTTTAGCGCTTTTTGTATATTTTAAGTTGATTTTGCGGATATTATTATAGTGTTAACAGTAATATTGATATCCGTAATAATTGTTATATTTCCGATATTTATAAGTGGAGAGTTTTATTTAAATAAAAACCAAATTAAACTTTTTTATAAAATTAAATTATTTGGAATTGTAAAAATAATAGACGGATATGCCGAACTTATAGATGATGGTATAATATTGCACTTGACAAAAATGAAAGCTGTGTTATTACCGTATTCAAATATATTTGAAATTAAGAAAAAAGTTGAACCATTAAAAGATTATCACTTAATAAATGCAAATTTGACCTTAAATATTGGAATTGAAGACCTGTTATTTGCCACTTCTACGGCTTTTACGGTAAATTACGTTTATAATTATTTACATTGGTTTTTAAGCCATTATAAGCCTTATTTTAACTTTAATAATAAGGTGCAAGTTTTTGTTGAACAACCAGTTTTTGAAGTTTTCTTTAATGGAACTGTTGTTTTTAATTTATTGATGGTTATTTTTAGTTTTATTAAAATTATGGTAGGTAAAATATTTTATGCGATTGCAAAATGAAAACAATAAAATAAATACAACTATAGAGACAACACTAAAAAACATAAGTAATTTGATTGATGTTAATACTGTTGTGGGTAAGCCAATTAAAACAGAAGACGGTGAATACGTTGTGCCTGTTTCAAAAGTTACAGTAGGTGTTTTGGCGGGCGGTGGAGAGTATGGAAAAGTTACCGTTTTTACAAAAGATAAGGACTTGCCGTTTTCGGCTGGTAATGGCGCAATTATTTCTGTTAAGCCTTGTGGGTTTTTAATAAAAGAAGGTAAGAAATTTAAAGTTATTACCGTGTCAGATAATTCTTTTGATAAATTAATGGATAAAGCAACTGATTTTATTGCGCAACTCAACGGAGAAATTCAATGAAGAAATTTTTCTCTATAATTATAAGTGTTTTAATTGTTGCGTGTTCTTTTAGCTTAAATAGTAGGGTGTGTTTTGCTAATGCTTTAAGTAGTACTGCTGAAATAGTAATCGAATTAAATTCTGGTAGAATTTTACACGAAAAAAATTGTTATGAAAAAAAATATATGGCAAGCACTACTAAAATTTTAACTGCAATTACTATAATTGATAATTGCAATGTTAGCGATATTGTTACCGTTACAAAAGAAACAGTTGGGGTAGAGGGATCAAGTATATATTTAGAAGTTGGGGAAAAGCTATCAGTTAAAGAATTGTTGTATGGTTTAATGTTGCGTTCTGGTAATGACTGTGCTGAAACTTTAGCTGTTTATTGTAGTGGAAGTATTAAAGAATTTGCAAACTTAATGAATAAAACAGCAAAAACTATAGGCGCAAATGATAGTAATTTTACAAATCCACATGGACTTCATGACAATAATCATTATACAACGGCGTATGATTTAGCGTTAATATCTCGCTATGCAATGAAAAATGAAATCTTTAGAGAAATAGTAGGGAAAAAGAGTGTGATTATACCACACATAACGCAAAAATATGATAGAAAACTTATAAATAAGAACAAAATGTTAACTGAATTTGAAGGTTCAAACGGTATTAAAACTGGATATACCAAAAAAGCAGGTAGATGTTTAGTTTCTAGTTGTATAAGAGATGGCATGGAATTAATTTGCGTGGTGCTAAATTGTCCACCAATGTTTGAAAGGTCGAAAGAATTATTAAGTCAAAATTTTGGTAATTATAAGAATGAAGTTGTTATTGAAAGTGATAACATACTTGGATTTATCAATCTAGAAAATTCTGATATTTCTTATGCGTTACACATAAAAAATGACGTTGTTTTACCACTAAATAATATAGAAAAAGAAAACTTAAAAATAGAATATAAATATGATAAAGCAGTAAAGCGCCCATTAAAAAGTGGTGAATATGTAGGCGAAGTTGAAATTTATACTCAAAATAACTTGATTTTTAAAGAAAAAATATATACTATATAATTATTAAGATTATATAAGGTATATTATGAGAATAAATAAATTTTTAGCAAATAGTGGCGTTGCATCAAGACGTGCAGCTGATCAACTTATCAATGACGGTGCTGTTAAAATAAATGGCAGAATTTGCTCGCTCGGTGATGACGTTGATATAGCAAATGATTCTGTAACAGTAAACGGTAGACCAGTAAACGTTGTGAAAAAATATGATTATTATATCATGAATAAGCCCAAGGGTTGCGTTTGTACGGTTAAAGATGATAAGGGCAGAAAAACTGTTATTGATTTGCTTCCACCAAGCGCAAAACGCTTATTTCCGGTCGGTAGACTTGATTATGATACTGAAGGCTTGTTAATTTTGACAAATGATGGCGATTTAACCTTTAAGTTAACTCATCCTAAAAATGAAGTTCCTAAAACTTACTTGGTAAAAACCGAAAAACCAGTTTCTGATGAAGATTTGCAAAAACTTCGCTCTGGCGTTTACATCGATGGTGTAAAAACAAAAAAATGTAACGTTAGACTTATTGAAACGCATAAGGACGGCTCTAAACTTCATATAACAATTACTGAAGGTAGAAACCGCCAAGTTCGTAAAATGTTTGAGGCTGTCAATAATAACGTTGATTTTCTTAAAAGAATTAAGATTGGTGATTTAACTTTAACAGGGCTTAATCGTGGTGAAGTTCGCCAGTTAAATGCAAGGGAAATTGATTACTTGTTAAATTTGTAAAAATAAAAAAGGCACTAAAATTAGTGCCTTTTTACATTTTAAATTAAATTATTTTTTTCTTCTTCTTTGTCTTTGGAATACAGCGAATTTTGCGCCTACGTATCTAAGAGCAACAGCGCCTACGTAAATTGCTGCTAAAACGTTGGGGAGAACGAATGAGAACGCGATAATAGCGCCATTTGCAAAGTTAACACCACAAATTAAGTTAATAACAAGTGAAACAACTAAAACGTTAAATGCAATAATACCAGCGGTTATTATACCGTCAACACCAATCTTTTTAGCCGTTGTATCGTTTGGATAAACAAGATATTTCAAAACTAAATAAGCAGGCGGGAGCGAACATAAAATCGAACCAAATATTGCTACAAAGACCTTTGCAGAAGAACCGCTACCAACACCTAAAGAAATGACAAGCAAAGCGATAAACGCAATTGCAAATGCAAAAACTGAAACGTAAGCGTTTAATTTATTTAATAAAACAGTTCCGCGTGTTTCATAAGAATCTTTAGAAGAAACTCTAACTTTATAATTATCTTTAGCCGCTTGAAGTTTTAAGTCGCCAAAATCTTTGTCTTCCAAAGTTTTTACGCTGTTATCAGTAAGTGTTTTATTTAAGTCTTTAACTTCAGGTTGTGCAGGTTTTTCATCAATAACATTACTTTTAGCGGTGTTATTTTGCATTGAAGAAGTTTTAATTAAACCGTTAAGAATGTTTCTAAAGTTGATATCTTGAGGGTTTTCTGCGGCTTTTTTGGGTTCCTTTTCAATGATTTTAGAAGAAACTTGACTACTTGCAGCCATATTGCGAACGTAAATATCAGGGGCTTTAGAAGGCTTAGATTCAATTGAATTAACAGGGTTGATTTCGTGTGAAGTTACAACTTTAACAATTTCAACGGGTTTTTCAATGATTTTTTCAACGTATTCAGTCTTGTAAACGGGTTGTTGTTCACAATCCATAAGTTTATCAATAATTGCACGAGAAAAAGTCCAACTTGAAAGGTTTGCTTCAACGGTTGCTTTACCATTTTCAGTAAGTGTAAAATATTTTCTGCGACCAGTATCAGCATCATACCAGTAAGATTTTACGTACTTTAAGTTTTCCAAACGTTTTAACGCGCTGTAAAGCGTTGCTTGATTGATTTTGTATTCATTTCCGCTTTTTTCATCAATAGCATCGCTGATTTGTTGTGCAAATTTGTCTGATTCTAACAAAGTGTGCAAAATAATCGTATCGATATGACCGCGGATTAAATCACTACTGATTGCATTTTGTTCCATACAAAACTCCTAAATTTATAATATATTTTATTTAAGTATACTATTAAAATTAGATTTAGTCAATTATTTTTAACATAATAAAATTATGCCAGATAAAATTATAATAAAAAAAGTTAGTTAAACACTAATAAAAATTGTTATATAAGAATTATTTTGTAATTTTTTAAAATCTATTGACAAACTCGTCTTTATTTGTTATAATTTAAGCACAACTATGCGTAAAAGCCGTGTTTTGCGCATAGTTACATATATTTAACTTTTATTCCCCATTTAGAAAAAAAATTAGAAAATTAAAGAAAATTTATTAAATTGGTGCCCTATTATGAAGCAAAAAAGTTTTTATGAACAACGCGAAATATCTTGTATTAAACGCCTAAATGATATTGTCGATAAACTTCCCTATTACGTTAGAGACTTTTTTATTGGCGTTGAACTTAGAACAAGCGCATTAACTAGACTTAATTACGCTTATGATTTGCGTGTTTTCTTTGATTTTTTGTCAAAAAAAGTGTTTAGAAAAGAAATTACTGATATTGAATTAAAAGATTTGGCAAAATTAGAATCGTTTGACTTTGAATATTTTCTTAGTTATCTAAGCCACTATACTATAAACGACAAAGAAGAACGCTGTACTGAAACTGGAAAAGCAAGAAAATTATCAACTTTACGCGCATTTTATAAGTATTTTTTCAACCGCAACGCTCTACCTGCTAATACTCCGTCTAAAGTTTCTATGCCTAAAATACATGAAAAAGAGATTATTAGGCTTGATTCTAACGATAAAGTTGATGAAATCGGTGATATGTTATATACGGTTGAAACTGGACAAGGCTTAACAAAGAAACAATTAGCTTTCCATAATGCAACCAAACTTCGCGATGCTGCAATAATTACCCTATTTTTAGGTACTGGAATTCGTATAAGTGAACTGGTTGGATTAAATACTGATGATATTGACTTTAATACAAATAGTTTTATTGTTACACGAAAAGGTGGAAATCGTGCCGTTTTGTACTTTAACGATGAAGTTGCATCTGCCCTGCACGATTATTTAGACACAAGGCTGAAAGAAGAAGATAAAAGCGAATCTGCACTTTTCTTATCCTTACAAAATCGTAGAATATGCACAAGAACTGTACAAGAATTAGTTAAAAAGTACGCAAAAATAGTTTCCCCGCTTAAAAAAATCACACCGCATAAGTTAAGAAGTACTTTTGGTACTAATTTATATAAACAAACGGGCGATATTTACGTTGTAGCAGACTGTTTAGGTCATAAAGACGTAAATACTACTAAAAAGCACTATGCTGCTATTACTGAAGATATTAGAAAGAAAGCGGCAATAAACTTAAGTATAACAAATAACGAAGAAAAGTAAAAAAACACAAGCAATTTGCTTGTGTTTTTTGTGTCTAAATTTATTCAACTGGAGAATTATCCACTAAAATTTCGGGGCGTTCATCAGGCTCGTCTGTAATAATTTTTACGTTATTAAGCGTCACGTCGGCGTTTTTAATATAAAGACCACTTGCAGGAAGAACTCGCCCAAAATTATCACTATTTGGATATCCGTCTGGCTTAAACACGCTATCTATATCGCTCAACTTCTTCCCCCCTTGAACCTTAAGGGTAATATTAGTTAGATTTATATTTTTCATAGGTTTATCAGATAAATTAACAACCGAGCTTGTAATAGAAGCATTTTGATAATCAACTTCAACAAGGTTTATATTGTGAAAACCAAATTGAATACTCCTAAATACTTCAGGGTTAATATCAGCATAAACGTTTGAAATATAAACGTCGTTAATAGTGCCGATAGGCGTTCCTTTTGGGGCACGCATACGCCTACAAGCATAAACAAAAATAGGCGTTGAAACGTTTTGCATTGTAATATTACTTATGTTTATACCGGAAATATTTGAACCATCAGCACTTTCTATTGCAATACCAGAACAACGAGTGTTATAAACTACGCAATTATCAATAGTTATGTATTTAAAATCACCATTTGTTTCAGTACCAATTTTAATAGCATTACAATTGCTTTGAATAATGCAGTTAGTCGCAGTAATTCTTCGACACTCATGGAATTCATTATCATAAAAAGAAGATTTAATAACCAAACCGTCGTCCCCACAAACAAGATTGCAGTTAGAAATAACCGCATCTTCACAGCCGTCAAGATTAATACCGTCAATATAAGTGTAGGTTTTAAGTCCGTCAATAAGAATATTTTTACATCTTCCAAGTAGTATTGCTAAATCGGTAGCGTAATTTATTGTTAAGCCAAGAATTTTAATGACGTTTACCCTATCAAACGCTATCGGTTTTGCACCACGATATCGTTCTTTTCTCTTTTTATTATAATCCCAACCTGATTGCATGTCGATGGTAGCGTTTCCACGAAGAATTATATTTTCGGCATTTCTTGCAAAAAACATACTTTTAGTATAACTACTATGTGATAAATCTTGATAATTATTTTTACGTTCTTCATCTTGAAAATAAGCATCAAGGTCCCTGGTTCCTAAAAGTTTAACTCCGTCTTCAAAAACAAGCGTAGTATTACTTTTAAGTTCAACACTTGCTAATGTATAAGTTCCAAAAGGAACAAAAATCGGCTCGTTTCCATTATTAAAAGAATAATCTACAGCCCTTTGAAAAGCACCCGTTTGCAACTGTTCGCTTTCAATAATAAAATCCTTTAGATTAATCATACTTATCCTCCATTTTCGTCAGTGATAATTTTAGATATTTTTATAATTTTGTAATTTTTATTTTCCTCAATACATTTGCAACAATTATCACAAATTTTGTTTGGGTCAAGATCGCAAGTGTCATCAATAATATCTTCATTAACTTCGAAATTTGTTTTATTTTTATCCATAATATATACCCCTTTTTTTATTTTTATAAATTTAGTTAAATAAAATATAAACATTTGTTTGACTTTATGTATATTCTATGTTAAAATTTAGCTATGAAAAAAATAGAAGAAAAAATACAACAAGTATATAATTTTACCGTAGAATTTATAAAAGATAATGGTTTTCCACCCTCTGTTAGAGAAATTTGCACAAAACTTAATATTAAATCTACCGCAACCGCCTATTCTTATATTGAAAAATTAAAAGATAAAGGCTTACTTGAAAAGTCGCCAATGAAAAAGCGTGCTTTAACTCTTCCTGGGCGTGCGCAAGATTTTAAAAGCATACCTTTACTTGGAACTATACGCGCGGGCGAACCCATTTTCGCGGTTGAAAATCTTGAAGGTTATTACCCACTCCCTAAAGAATTTGATACTGGCGGAGATGAATTTGCCTTAAAAGTTAAGGGCGACAGTATGATTAACGCAGGTATTTTTGAAGGCGATATTATTATCGTAAACAAACAAAGCACCGCATTAAATGGTCAAATTGTTGTTGCTCTTACTGATGATTCTGCAACGGTTAAGCGTTTTTATAAACGTAACGGCAAAATTATCCTTCACCCCGAAAACGACAATATGCAAGATATGATTTTTTCAAACGTAATAATTCTTGGTGTCGTTAAAGGTTTAATGAGAAAATTCTAATAATTATCCCCATCTGTTTTGATGGGGATTTTTTTATTAAAAACTTAAATTCTTGAGTGCAAGTTTACAATGTTCGTAAGTTAAACCGCCTTGCATATATGCAATATACGGTGGTTTTATAGGCGCGTCTGCAGAAAGTTCAATTGATGAGCCTTGAACAAAACAGCCCGCAGCCATAATAACTTCATCAACGTATCCAGGCATTGCCCAAGGTAACGCATCAACGTGGCTATCAATGGGAGAATTTCTTTGAATATTTTGAATAAATTTTATTAAATCTTTATCGTTTCCAAACTTTATTGCTCTAATAATATCTCTCGGCAATTCGTCTGTTTTGGGTGAAGTTTCATAACCGAGTTTTTCTAATACTTTACCAAAAAGCATTGAGCCTTTAACCGCTTGAAGTACAATATGTGGTGCAATAAAAAGTCCTTGATAAAAATATTGATATCCAAATGCGTAAGAACCTACTTCACCGCCAATTGACGGCGCTGTTAGCTTATTTTGTACAAGCGTAACAAATCTTTCATCGCCAACAACATAACCGCCTGTAGGTGCAATTCCGCCCCCTAAATTTTTAATCATAGAGCCTGCCAAAAGGTTTATGCCAACCTCGGTGGGTTCTCTTTTTTCTATGAATTCCCCATAACAGTTATCAAGCATAATACAACCGTTAAAGCCTAATTCTTTAACTGTATCAACACCTTCTTTGATTTTATCAATAGATAAAGCGTTGCGCCATTCATACCCCCTTGAGCGTTGCATGTATACCATCTTGGGTGCGCCGTTTTTTTCAAAATATTTTTTAACAGCGTCCTTGTCAATTTTGCCATCAACAAGATTGATGCACTCAAATTCGATGCCATAATCTTTAAGCGAGCCTATATTTTCCCCATAGATAATATCGTGGAGCGTATCGTAAGGTGTACCAGTAATACATACTGCTTTATCACCCGGCATTAAAATACCAAACAAGCACAATGAAAGCGCATGAGTGCCTGATGCGATCGTTGGTGAGCAAATTGCTTGTTCTGCCTTAAAAATGTCCGCAACTACTAAATTTAAGGTGTCACGGCCGTCATCACCGTATCCATACCCGTTTGTTCCTGTAAAATGTCTTAAAGCAAGACGATTTTTTTGAAATGCATTAAGAACTTTTTCTTGGTTAAAAAGTGCAACGTCTTCAAAGTGCTTAAAATTTTCTTGTAACTCTTGTTCACACGTTTCAATCAATTTATTGTCAATCATTTGTTAAATCCTCTAAAATTGTATTAGCCATATCTTCAACCGTACTAGGTTCAAGATTCCTTAAACCGTCTAAACGCTTAAAAAAAGTAATTTGTCTTTTTGCATAATGTCGAGTATTGAGTTTAATAGTTTCAATGGCTTGTTCAAGCGTTATATTATTGTCAAAATATTCTAAAATTTCTTTATAACCTATACCCTGCATGCATTGATTTGAATTATTAACGCCACTAATTAAAAGTTTTTTAATTTCATCAATTAAACCACCGTTTACCATAATATCAACTCTGCGGTTAATCCTATCGTATAAAACTTCACGCGGGTGGTTTATTGTATATGCAAGATAATCATATTTTGGCGTAAAATCATCTTTAATATCAGACTTTTTACATCCATTTTCAAATATTTCAAGTGCACGAATTACGCGCTTTAAGTCGTTAAAATGAAGTTTTTCAGCACTTTCAGGGTCAACGTCTTTTAAGATATTGTAGACAAATTCATTTCCATTTTCTTGTGCTAATTTTTTATACTTATCACGAACTTCAGCATTATCATTGCCATTTCCGTAAGACAAATCGTATAAAAGTGAGTTGATGTAAAAGCCTGTACCACCACAAATAACGGGTATTTTGCCTTCATTTAACAACCTATCTATAATGGGCTCAGCAAGGTTTTTGTAATCGCTAACAGTAAAATTATCATTAGCGCTTACAACATCAATCATATGGTGAGTTATACCTTGCATTTCACTTTCATCAGGTTTAGCTGTGCCGATATCAAGTCCTTTATAAATATACATAGAATCGGCAGAAACAACTTCCGAATTAAGTTTTTTAGCAACTTCAACAGCAAGAGCTGTTTTACCAGATGCCGTTGGACCACAAATTATAATAATTTTTGGTTTTATACAATTCTTTTGAACCATTTGTCAATTTCCGTTCTACTGATTTTAATCGCCACAGGTCTACCGTGTGGACATTTTAAACCAAGGTTGTTTTTAAGTTTCTTGGTTAATGAATCAATTTCAAGTTCGCTTAATTTATCACCTGATTTAATGGCAGATTTACATGCTTTTTGCGCAAGTTTTTCCTTTAATAAATCATTAACTGAAAGTGCTTTTAAGGTTTCCATTTCAGTTAAAATTTCATTAAAGAAAGATTGAATATTCATTTCGGTTAAAAATGATGGAACTGAAGAAATTTTAAGTGCGTTTTTACCAAATTCTTCAATTTCAATACCCATCTCATTTAAACTATTTATTTTTGAAATTAAAAAGTCATATTCTTGATTATTTACGTTAAGCACAAAAGGAACAAGTAAAGGTTGCTTAACAATATCATGATTTTTTAGCGCATCGTTTAATTTATCAAACAAAATACGTTCATGCGCGGCATGCTGATCCACAAAATAAAGATCAACACCATCTTCAAAAATCATAAAAGTATTTAAAGCTTGTCCTATATAAACCAACTCTTTTTCAATATCAAGTGCTTGCTGTTCTACAGCAAGTTTTTTCTTTTCTAAACTTTCTAAAAATGCCTTGTTTTCAGCAAAAATATCAGCAACAGACGACTGTTTTAATCCATCATCAACACTAATCTCTTTATTTGATAATGATTTTGCACCGCTATCGCTAAATGTAAGTTTATCAAACTTTTTCATTTCAGAAATTTCAGTTTTGAAACTTTCTATTTCTTTTTTAATATCATTATGTTTAACATAATTAATATTTGAATTTGTAGTATTTTGCTGAGTATTTGAAGTTTTTTCTGTAATTATATTTAAGGCCTCGCTACTGCCGTCTAAAACTTTAGTAATTACAGAGTATAGTGAGCCATAAATAACTTGATTATTAGCAAAACGAACGTCTAACTTATTAGGATGAACGTTAACGTCAACAATTTCAGTAGGTATAGTTAAAGATAAAACATAAAAAGGATATTGACGTTTCATCATGTACGGTGAATATGCATTTGATATTGCTGAAGATATTGTTTGATTTACAACGTAGCGTCCGTTAATAAAAACGGATTGATAACTTCTATTCCCTTTTGAGTAATTATTTTTACCCAAATATCCGCATATTTTAATTCCGTTTTTAACTATATCAACAAAGTGGCTATTACCGATAGCATCAACGCCGTAAACACAAACTACTGCAGATTCAAAACCATCACCAAATGATTGATAAATTACTTTCCCATTTGCCGTATACTTAAATGCAATTTCGGGATTAGATAAAATAAAGCGTGCAACGGTAGCAGAAACTTCATTTTCTTCCGACCTATCAGATTTTAAAAACTTTTCTCTTGCGGGTGTATTGTAGAATAAATTATTGACTTCAATAACAGTACCGTCTGCTGAGCCACATTCTACAACATTAACATTTTCCCCGCCCTCAGCACTAATTTTAGCACCATTTGCTTGGTTTTTCGGTTTAGATGTTATAGATAGTTTTGCAACTGATGCGATAGATGCTAAAGCCTCTCCTCTAAAACCCAAAGAAACAATATTATCAAGATCACTAAGTTTTGATATTTTACTTGTTGCATGTGGCATAATAGCCTTGGGTAATTCTTCTTTTTCAATACCAAAGCCATTGTCGGTAATAATTATTGATGAAATTCCACCGTCAGCAACGTCTATTTGAATAGAAGTTGCACCAGCATCAATAGAGTTTTCAACAAGTTCTTTTACAACGGAAGACGGACGTTCAACAACTTCACCAGCGGCTATTCTATTATATATTTGACTTGATAATAAATTGATCTTACTCATATTTATCCTTTAACTTTTTCTTGTAAATCATTAAGTATTGCAAATGCTTGCATGGGCGAAAGATTATTGATATCCAAATCTTTTATAATCCTTTCTACTTCACTTTTATTCTCAATTTTATTTTCTTCCAAAGTATAAGCAGGCTTTTTTCCAGAAGTTTTTTCTAAACTTTGTAATATTTCTTTTGCTCTTTGCGTTATATCTTTACCAACCCCCGCAAGATCAGCAACTTCAATACCAAAACTTCTATTTGCACCGCCACGCATAATTTTACGCAAAAATACAATTCCGCCAGACATTTCTTTTACGGTAACTTTGTAGTTTTTAACACCATCAAGCGTTCCCTCAAGTTCAGTAAGTTCATGATAATGCGTAGCAAATAAGGTTTTAGCACCAATTTTATTAGTAACGTGTTCAACAACAGCCCAAGCAATACTCAAGCCGTCGTAAGTACTTGTGCCCCTACCAATTTCATCAAGAATAATAAGACTGTTTTTGGTTGCATTATGAACTATGTTAGAAACTTCTGTCATTTCAACCATAAACGTACTCTGGTCAGAAATCAAATTATCGCTTGCGCCTATACGAGTAAAAATCTTATCCGTAAGCGGTATTTCAGCCGATTTTGCGGGCACAAAACACCCAATATGAGCCATTAAAGTAATCAATGCGACTTGACGCATAAAAGTACTCTTACCAGCCATATTCGGCCCCGTTAAAATCATCATGCGGTTTTCATCACCATCAAGTAAACAATCGTTAGGAACAAAGCGTTGCTTAGAAGTTTTTTCAACAACCGGGTGTCTTGAATCAACCAAATTAAGCCTGCCGTTTTTATCTAAAATTTCAGGTCTAACATAAGAATTTTCACGCGCAACTTTTGCTAAAGACAAAAGCACGTCAAGGTCAGCAAGCGCATCAGCGGTTTGTTGTAATTCATGTATTTCAGCGCTCAAATATTCTTTAATTTCGTTATAAATTTTGGTTTCTAATTGAATTGCTTTTTCTTCACTTGATAAAATCTTAAACTCAAGTTCTTTAAGTTCTTCAGTAATATATCTTTCTGCATTTGCAAGTGTTTGACGGCGTTGATAATCATATGGAACTTTATCCTTAAAAGAATTTGTAACTTCGATATAATAGCCAAACACACGGTTATATCCTATACGAAGATTTTTAATACCAGTTTTTTCACGCTCTCTATTTTCAATTTCAGCAATACAAGCTTTACTGTTTTTACTAAAAGAACGCAATTCGTCAAGTTCTTCGCTATAACCCTTTTTAATATATTCACCGTCTTTCATATTTACAGGCGGTTCATCAGCAATTGCGTTATTTAAGAGTTCAACCGTTGCACCAAAATCACCTAAAGAATCTGATATATCACAAATAAATTTAGACGTCATTCCAAGAAGTTGGAACTTTATGCTTGGCAAAATCTCAAGCGATTTTCTTAGTGAAACACAATCTTTTGGCATTAAATTACCATTTGATATTTTACCTGTAATTCTACCAACGTCACGAACGGATAAAAGTAGATTTATAACCCCCTCGCGAATAAGGGTATTATTATAAAAACACTCAACCGCATCTAAACGATAATTGATTTTATTTATGTCATTTAAGGGTGATAATATTAGGTTTTGAAGTTTTCTTGCACCCATACTAGTTTTGGTTTTATCAAGCAACCATAAAAGTGAACCGTATCTTTTACCGTCCCTAAGGGTTTTAACAAGTTCAAGATTTCTTATAGCATTAACGTCGAGCATCATAAACTCGTCGTTATTTTCTTTTTTAATTGAATTGATATTTATCAGCGCATGCTTTTGCGTTTCTTTTAAGTATGAAATAAGCGCACCACAACAGCTTATGCACTCGGGTGCATTTTCTAAACAAAAATGCTCTAAAGTTAAAGTATTGAACTGACGCTCTAAAACGCCCCTGGCATTTGCTAAATTAAATTCGCTTTCAGCAATATAAGAAAATTTAGGCAAAACGCCGTGCTCTACAAGCGGTGAAACGTTCATTATTTCACCTGCTTGTCGGTTGGAAATTATTTCCACGGGAGAAACCTTGACTAACTCATCAATAAGGCTTGAAAGGGCAAATTTACCCTCAAATTTTTTAGTATAAAATTCACCTGTAGTAATATCAACCCAAGCAAATGCGTACTTGTCGCCATCTAATAAAACCGAGCCTAAAAAGTTGTTTGACTTTTCATCGATTAATTCATTGTTTGTAACCGTACCAGCCGTTACTATTTTAATAACATCACGCTTAACTAATTCTTTACCACCTGGTTCACTAAGTTGTTCACAAATAGCAACTTTTTCACCTAAAGAAACCAACTTTGCAATGTAATTATCTGCAGCGTGAAATGGAACGCCACACATGGGTGCGCGCTCTTCTAATCCGCAATCTCTGCCAGTTAAGGTTAAATCTAATAATGCCGACGCTTTAACCGCATCGTCAAAAAACATTTCGTAAAAGTCACCAAGTCTATAGAAAATAATACAGTCTTGGTGCTGTTCTTTTATTTGCAAATAATGTTGCATCATTGGTGAAAGTGCCATAATAACCTCTAAATTAAACCAATTCCCCTATCAAAGAAATTCCGCCAGTTTTTGTAATTTTAACGTCAACAAACTTGCCAACTAAATCTTTTTCACTCTTAAAATAAGCCATTCTACCATAAGTATCACGACCTAAATACATACCCTTTTTATCGTCAAAACCTTCGCATAAAATTTGAACGGTTTTATTAAGATAAGTTTCAGATTGTTTGCGATTAGTTTCATTTTGCAAGTCAATAAGTTTCATAATTCTTGCTTTAGAAACTTCTTCTTCAACTTGTCCATCCATCTTTGCAGCGGGCGTACCTTCACGCTTAGAATAAATGAAAGTAAATGCACCTGCAAAACCAACTTGTTTTACAAGATCAACCGTGTCTAAGAAATCTTCTTCCGTTTCAGTTGGAAAACCAACCATAATATCTGTAGTAATAGAAACGTCTGGAATATATTTGCGTAATAATTTAACTTTTTCCAAGTAGTCTTCCCTGGTGTATTTACGGTTCATTAGTTTTAAAATTCTATTTGAACCTGCTTGCACAGGAAGATGTACTGTTTTACAAGCCTTTTTGCTTACACTTATTGCCTTTATTAATTCTTCATTGAAATCTTTTGGGTGATTGGTCATAAAACGCAAACGAAAATCCCCTTCAATTTTAGAAACTTCCTCAATAAGTTTTGCAAAGTTAGTATTCTCAAGGTCTTTGCCGTATGAATTAACGTTTTGACCAAGCAAGGTAATTTCTTTATAACCTTGCTTAATTAAATCTTTACATTCAGCAATAATGTTTTCCATACTTCTACTGCGTTCTCTACCGCGAACGTAAGGAACAATACAGTAAGTGCAGAAGTTATTGCAACCATAAGTAATATTTACCCAAGCATTAGGGTAACTCGTGCGAGTTTTAGGCGTTCCTTCGATGATTTCACCTTCTTTTTCATCAACGGCAATAAGAGTCTTTTTTTGTGAAAGTTTTTTTGTTAAAAGATCCTTAAATCGTTCTAAATTGTGAGTACCGAAAATGATATCAACAAACGGGAACATTTCGTGAAGTTTTTGAGCAAAACCAGGTTGTTGCGTCATGCAACCGCCAACGGCAATAATTAAATTTTTATTTTGCTTTTTTAGTTTTTTAAGCGCACCTATATTGCCTTCCGCTCTATCTTCAGCATTTTCTCTAATGCAACAAGTGTTGAATACGATTATATCCGCATCAACTTCACTATTAGTTGCCGTATAGCCTAAATCAGTCAAAATACCTGCAATCTTTTCAGATTCATGCAAGTTCATTTGACAACCATATGTAATTATATAATACTTCTTTAAACAATTATCCATACTAATTATCTTACCTTAAAAAAAATATTTTGTCAATGTATATGGAGTAAAAATAGCATAATTATCTTTATTCTTTTACATACTAAACTTAATGAAAAAAGCCATAAAAATAATTTGTTTTATTGTTTGTTTAGTTTTCATCTCTTTAATATCTGTGATTTTAGTCTTAAACTCATTAACTATAGGTACTAAATTAGATAAAAACAAACTGGTAAACACTCATAGGACAATAGTTTATTACGATAACCAAAATAACGTTTTTGCAAAGCAGTCAAACGGCGTTAGTATTACTAATTTTGAAGAAATTCCATCACACACAATCAACGCATTTATCGCTATTGAAGATAAGCGTTTTTTCAAGCATAACGGTGTAGATTACAAAGCGCTTATAAGAGCTACTGTAAATAATATAAATAGCGCATCTATAAAAGAAGGCGCATCAACAATTTCACAGCAACTTATTAAAAACACCCACTTATCAAATGAAAAGACTTTGAAAAGAAAAATTACTGAAATAAAATTATCAAAAGAACTTGAAAAGAAATATAGTAAAAAACAAATTCTTGAAATGTATCTAAATACAATATATTTTGGCGACAACTGTTATGGTATTACTTCTGCATCTATGCACTATTTTAATAAAAATCCAAGCGAATTAACCATAAATGAAAGCGCAATGCTTGCATCAATCGTTAAAGCACCAGCATATTACTCCCCTTTTAAAGACTTAAATAGAGCAATTAAACGAAAGAATTTAGTTTTAAGCGAGATGTTTAAGCAAAAATATATCGACAAAATCACTTATGAAGAAAATGCAAACAAAGAATTAAATCTATCTACAAACACAAATATAGAATATGATTACTTGTATTTGTTAAATGAAGAAACTTCTTCTTACATTTCTAAAAACCCATATGGTGTTTCTGCGCTAAATATCCACACTTCATTTGATAACTATATTCAGCGTTTAATAAAAGATGTATTTTCAGATTATTCAACAACTAAGGTTGATAAATCTGCAATAATCATGGATAAAAACGCAAATATTTTAGCCTATTTTTCCACTTGTGGCGATATAAAAAGACAGTTGGGTTCAGTAATTAAGCCCATTGCGGTTTATGGACCAGCAATAGAAGAAAACTTAGTGAATTCATGCACAATTATTTGCGATAAGAAAGAAGATTTTAATGGCTATTCGCCTTCTAATTATAACGATATTTATAAGGGCAATATTTCGGTTAAAGATTCACTTTGTTTTAGCTCTAACGTGTGTGCTGTAAAATTACTAAACAGTTTAGGTGTTAATAAAAGCGTTGATTATTTGAACAAGTTAGGTATAAATTTGGTTGATACAGATAAAAATTTATCTTTAGCACTTGGTGCTACAACAAATGGTGTTAAATTATCTAAAATCACATCAGCCTACTGCTCTTTAATTAATAACGGTATATACAACCAACCACTTTGCACAACAAACTTAAATAAAAGAAGAAAAACAGAAAAAGTATTTAGTGAAGATACTGCTTATATTATTAGCGATATGTTAAACGGAGCAGTTAATTTTGGAACAGCAAAAAAACTTTCATTTGTAAACGATAAATTATGCGCTAAAACGGGCACGGTTGGAAATAAAAATGGAAACACAGATGCCTACACAATTTCATTTAGTAATAATTTCGTTTTAGGAGTTTGGTGTGGCTCTAAGGATAATAAAGCTATGCCTAATTATATTACGGGTGGTACTCTTCCCGCAAAAATATCAGCAGAAATTTGGAAAAAAATAGAAAATATAAAGGGTAAACAAATACCGTTAAATAAGCCAAAAAGAGTACAAGAATTAGATATTGATAAAACAATTTATGAAGATGAAAATAAAATAGTGCTTAGTGATGAAAATGCGCCAAATCGTTACAAATTAAGATTTTTATTTAAAAATAATAATATACCCAAAGAACAGTCAACCACTTTTTCTTGCCCCAAAATTAAATCGTATAAAACATCAGTAATTAACAATAAAATCAAGATTGAATTATGCGTGACAGAATTATTCGGCGCAAAACTATATAAGGTTATAAATGGCAAAAAAATTCTATTGTTAGATACAAAAGATGCGCTATGTTTTATTGATAAAGACTTAAAGCCAAATGACATCAATCAATACGTAATTATCCCCTATTTTCAAGGCGAAAACAAAACTTATTATGGCAAAGAAATATTTTTAGAGAAAATAAAATCGCCGAACAATGAGTTCGGCGATAATTGGTGGGATAATGATTAATTTTAGAAAACGTATTTTTCAACTTTCTTAAAGGCTTCATCTATTAAACCTTCAATATCAAGCTTACTTTCTGCTCTAATTACCCTTTCTAAATTAGGTTTAATTGCAGGGAATTTAGGCAAGAACACAGTACAACAATCTTCATATGGTAAAATTGAAGTTTCATAAGTATCAATTTTTCTTGAAATTTCAATAATATCAAGTTTATCAAATGCAATAAGCGGTCTTAATACGGGCATTGTTACAACTGAATTAGATGAAGTTATACTTTCAATAGTTTGGCTTGCAACTTGACCTAAACTTTCGCCCGTAATAATAGCTTGGTCGCCTTGTTGTTTAGCAAGTCTTTCAGCAATTCGCATCATAAATCTACGCATTATCGTAATCATAAATTCTTCAGGACAATGCTTATGAATAGCCTCTTGAATATGTGTGAAAGAAACAACGTAAAGATTAATTCCCCCATTGTATTCCCCAACTTTTTTTGTAAGTTCAATAACCTTTTCTTTTGCAGCCTCACCCGTGTATGGAAAACTATGGAAGTGTATGCAATCAAGTTTCATACCGCGCTTGCAAGTCATATAACCAGCAACAGGGCTATCGATTCCGCCAGAAATAAGTAGTAAACCCTTACCAGCAGAACCAACAGGCATACCACTCAAACATGGAACTACGTCAGTATAAATGAAAGTTTTGCCGTCTTCTCTAATATCAACGTTAACGATAAAATCTGGGTTTTTAACTTGCACCTTTATTTTTCCACCGTAAACGTCTAAAAGTTTTCCACCTAAAATCATAGAAGTTTCCATTGAGCTTGGTGAAAAAGTTTTGTCCGCTCTATTAGTTGCAACCTTAAAAGTGCCTTCTTTATCTTCACAAAGTAATTTTGCAGCCTCAAAAATATCATCTAAATTACTATCAACAACAAGCGCACGGCTGTAATTATGAATACCTGCAATTTTATGTAATTTTTCAGTTATTAAATCATAATCATTTTCATCAAAATTTTCAATCAAATAACGACTATGCATTGTTGTAAAAATAAAATTTATGCCCTTAAGAGAGCGCTTAATATTCTCTTTAAGCATTTTTTCAAAGTAACCACGATTTTTACCTTTTAGGTGTATTTCACAATATCTTATAATAATTGCATTTTCCATATTAGCCAAGTATTCCTTTAAGTTTTTTTACTGTATCGTTTAATATTTGAACAGCCTTTTCAGCCTCATCTAAAGTATTTAGCGTGCTAAAACTTATTCTAATAACACCATCTAATACTTCGTTATTATAACCACACGCCTCTATTACCCTACTAAATCTGTTTTTTGATGAACAAGCAGATCCGTTGCCAACTATAAGCCCAAACTCTTCCATTGAATGCATAACAACTTCGCCACGGAGTCCTACTGCTGAAACTGTTAAAATATACGGGCTTGAATTGGGCGCTGAAATAATCTTAAAAAGACTATCATCAAGATTTTCTTCAAAATACTTCTTGATGTTTTTTACTTTTTCAAAATTATTTTGCAAGTTTTCATACTTTTCAACCGTTGCGTATTCAAAAACTTTAATACCAAATACGTTTTCAGTACCACTTCTTAATCCGTTTTCTTGTCCACCGCCAAAAATCAACGGTTTAATATTTAAGTTTTTTCGTTTTATAAGCGCTCCAACGCCTTTTAGGGCGTTTATTTTATGCGCGCTAATTGAATAAAGGTCAATTTCTTGACATAATCTAAACGGAATTTTACCAAATGCTTGCACACCGTCTGAATGGAAGATAATATCTTTATTTATTGATTTTATCTTTTTGGCAATTTTATTAACGTCATTAATTGCACCTGTTTCATTACCAACGTGTGCAATAGAAACAAAGTCCACCCTATTATTTTTTACAAAATCATAAAGTTTATCTTCATTAACCGTACCATCAGGATTAAGGTCAATAAACTCAATTTGCAGTCCTCTATTTTTAAGTTCTAAAAAACTTTGGTAAACTGCAGAGTGTTCACCTTTATCTGTTACAAATACACCGCGCCCACGCGCACAAAAAATTGCCATATTATCGCTTTCAGAACCGCAAGAAGTAAAAATTACTTCATGATTTGTTGTTCCTAAACATTTAAGTATGGTATCTTTAGCACCTTTAATTTCACGCGCACAATTTAACCCGCCTGAATAAAGCGTAGACGGGTTGAAAAACATTTCATGATTAAATTGTTTAGCCTTCTCCAGCGCACTCTCTGACGGGCGCGTTGTGGCTGCATTATCAAAATACATCATAATTTTTTCTTTTTTAATTCACTTAAATATTCGTCGTCAAGAATTCTTGTAGACGTATATTTCACAATATTTGCAATAAACTTTTCACTTAATTCTAAAGTAAGAAGTTGTTTTTTCCCTTCTGCATTTACTACAAAATAATAAATATACTTACCTTCGCTTGGCTCATTATTTGCAGTTAATGCGTTTTTTTTAATAGGCATAGCATTATATCTTTCAAAAGTATTGCTATTTAATTTACCTATTCTTTCAATTTGGTTTGTTTCAAACTCTATAATAAACTTTCTTTTATATTGCTTAATTACTTGAGAAACTCTAATAGAACCCGATATAAAAGTGTAATCATGGTCAACGCAAAAGGTATTTTTCTTTCTACCAATTACTATGCCTAAAATTAAAAACACGACCATAGGCACGATCATAATGATTAAACCAACAATTAAATTGTGGTCAAAATTATATGAAGTAAATACCACAAAAAACGTTATGGGAACTAAAAGAAAAAATATCCAAGACAAAATATCAAACAATCGAAACTTTGCTTTTTCTTTACTTCCGTTTTGAACAACGGAAGTTTCTTCATAAAAAATTTCTTGCATAATTTTCTCCAAATATACTTATTAGCAAAAACATTATAACACTAAAGACGTAAAAAAACAATTATTTTAACTTTAAAATAGTAACACCGTTTTCGCCTTCGCCATAATTACCGCGCCTAAACTCAAGAACGTTTTTATCAGTTTTAAGATAATTTCTAATTTCTTTTAACAAAACACCTTCACCAACACCGTGGATAATCTTTAATTCTTCAATACCATGCATAATCCCTTGGTCTATGAAGTTTCTAACGTCTTCTAATGCTTCTAAAGAAGTTTTACCCACAACGTTAATTTCCGCTTTAGGCATGCCACCGCGGGTGTTATTAAATATCTGAACTTTTTCAGCCTTAACTTTTTCTTCTTCAGAATTATAAAGATCTTTAATTTTTACTACGGTTTTTAATGAACCAACTAAAACTTCCGCCTCGCCCTTCTTTTCTTTAATGCCTATAAGTTTAGCGTAAGCACCAAGTGAGTTTACGTAAACTCTATTGCCTATTTTTAATTTATCTGGCGTGGCTTTAATCATTTCAATAGGTCTATTGTCGTTTTCAACGGTTAAATATTTACTGTTTTGCAAACGGTTTTTAAGTTCGCTTGCTCTAAATACTTCACGACTTTCTAACCCAACGCGCTTTAAAATCTTTTTTAACTCATCAATAATTTCTTCAGCCTCAACAAGTTTGTCTGCAACAATCTTTTTGGTTTCTTGCTTTGCGGTCGAATAAATTTTTTCACGCTCTTTAATAATTAATTCTTTTTCTAAAGTAATTTTATCAAGCTCTTTTTGCTTATCCAGCTTAATTTGTTCAAGTTCATTAGATAATTCTTCAGTTTTTCTTCTGCTTTCTTCTGCTTTTTTCAAAACGTTTTCAAAAGAAACTTTTGTATCGCTAAGTTGACTGAGCGCATCAACGATAACGTCATAATCAAGCCCCAAAGTTTTTGCAATATCAATGGCGTTTGAACTACCAGGAATACCAATATTGAGTTTATATAGCGGTTTTAATGATTTTGCATCAAATTCCATTGATGCATTTTCAATTTTTTTGCTTTCAATTGCAAACTCTTTTAACTTTGAATAGTGCGTAGTAATAATACCAAAACAATTTTTAGATAATAACTTTTTTATAATAGCAAGTGCTAAAGCACTACCTTCTTCAGGGTCAGTACCAGCACCGATTTCATCAAGTAAAACCAAACTTTTTTCGTCAACGTTATTTATGATATTTATTATATTTTTTATATGTGATGAAAATGTTGATAAATTTTGCTCTATACTTTGCTCATCACCGATATCACAATAAATATTAGAAAATACTGAAATGTCACTTTCATCATCAGCGGGAATATAAAGCCCACTCATTGCCATCGCAGATAACAACCCTGTCAGTTTAAGCGTAACCGTTTTACCGCCAGTATTAGGACCGGTAATAAGTAAAAAGTTATATTCCCCACCAATATTCAAAGAAACCGGAACAACTGCATTTTTATCGATTAACGGGTGTCTGCCTCGTTTGATATTTACAATGCCGTTATCATTTAAGATAGGTCTTGAGCATTTATTCTTAAAAGAATATTCCGCACGCGCAAAATAACCGTCAAGTTCAATAATATTTTCAGCATTATATCTAAGTGCGTCAGACATATAAGAAACTTTAGAAGATAGTTCTGCCAAAATTCTATTGATTTCTTCAATCTCATCAAAAATAGCACGCTTTAAGTCATTGTTAAGTTCCATCACGTGTTCTGGCTCAATAAATACTGTTGCGCCCGATGATGATTGATCATGAATAAAACCTTTAACAAAACTACGATATTCACTCTTAACGGGTATAACGTACCTATCTTGACGCATGGTAACCACGTTATCTTGCAAATATTTACCCAAACTTCCGCGCATATATGAGTTGAGTTCTGCACGAATTTTAGCATTGATGTTACTTATACTTTTTCTAATAGAATAAAGTTTTGGTGACGCGTTGTCGCTGATTTGATCTTCGGAAATAATCTTATCAGTAATTTCTTTTTCAAAATCAGGGTTAATATAAAGCCTTGAAGTAATTTCTCTAATGAGCGAAAGTTCGGGGTCATTCACAGTTTCAACCGCAGAACGAATGATGCGCGCACTTTTTAAGTTTGACGCAACTCTTAAAAGTTCAACGTTGTTTAAGTTACCGCCGATATCTACCCTGTCCAACTGTTCGGCAATATCTTCAAAATAATAAATACCGCCGATGCTGTATTTATATAAATACTTATAAGCTTCGTCGGTATGTTTTAATAAGTTTTCAACTTCATTAAGCGTAGTTAAAGGCACGAAAGACGATAGATTCTTCTTCGTGTTATTAAGAACGGCGAATTTTGCAACGTCGTTCATGATTTTATCATATTCCAATGCCTTTAACGTCTTAATTGATATCATTATCTTAATTCTGCACCTAATTTTTCAACAAGTAAGTCTAAAATTTCTTTCATTACCTTATCGATTTCTTCAACGTTAAGCGTTCTATCGTACGAAATAAAGATAAGGTTAAACGCCATACTCTTTTTACCTTCGCCAATTTGCGCGCCTTGATAAATATCGAAAAGTGAAACGCTGTCGAGATATTCTCCACCAGCTTGTCTTATAAACTTAATTACGTCACCGCAAAGAACGTTATCGTTTAATACAACTGCTAAGTCTCTTTCAACGATAGGATATTTAGAAATTGCTTTGAAAACAATCTTATCATTAAACGCACTCATAAGATCTTCATAATAAATTTCACCACCATAAACAGCCTTATCAACGTCAAGTTCTGCAATAATATTCGGGTGAATTTGGCCAAAATAACCAACAACTTTACCGTTTACAATAATATCTGCTGAACGAGTGGGATGCATGCAAGTTTTCTTTGAGGGCACGTATTCAACTTCAGCACCGGCGCAGAATGATTGAAGTATTCCCTCTACAATACCTTTTAAGGTAAAGAAATTTTCATTATCACCAAAGGTTACCAAAGACAAGATTTGGCTTTCTTGGGGTAATTTTTCAAGCGGTAAACTTTCAGGATTATAAACTTTTGCAAGTTCAAAAAGTTTTCCATCATAATTCTTTCTGTTGATATTATAGCACGCTGCACGAACTGCTGACGGAAGAAGTGAAGTTCTCATAACCGCTAAATCTTCACCAAGCGGATTTAATAATTTAATAAACTTATGTTCTTTTGTAGTTTTGTCAATACCAAACAAGTCATATTCTTTTTCAGAAACAAAAGAATAATTTATCATTTCGTTAAAGCCATAGCCAACTAAAAGATTTTTTAATTGTTCGGTTTTTCTTTGCGCGTCAGTTAAACCACCATTTGTAATTGCTGATGTTTTAAGCAAAGTAGGTTCAATATGGTCATAACCATATTCTCTAATAATTTCTTCTGCAATATCAGGATAACTTTCCATATCTTCACGATAAAGCGGAACAGTAACCGTTAAATCATCGCCACAAATTTCAACTTTAAATGATAATCTTTCTAAAATGTTCTTAATAGTATCTGCGGGGACTTCAATACCAAGCACCGCATTTACTTTTGAAACAGTAGTATTGATAACTTTTTCTTTAATTTCTTCGTTAACTAAATCATATTCATCACAAGCAACCAAGCCACAACCAAGTTTACAAATCAAGTTAAGAGCACGCTTTAAACCGATCTCAACTGAATAATAGTCAACACCCTTTTCATATCTTGATGAAGCATCCGTGCGTTGACCAAGCATTCTTGAAGTTTTTCTAATATTATCTCTTGCAAATCTTGCGGACTCAAAAACAACGTCTGTAGTAGTGTTTTCAATTTCACTATTCAAACCACCCATAACACCTGCAAGCGCAACGGGTTTGGTTGCATCACAAATTACAAGGTTTTCATTGGTTAATTTGAATTCTTTTTCATCAAGCGTAACAATACTTTCACCATCTTCAGCACGTCTAATTATAATTTCTTTTCCACCTAATTGTGAAAGATCGAATGCATGCATAGGCTGGCCAATTTCAAGAAGAACGTAGTTGGTAATATCAACGATATTATTGATGGCGCGAATACCCATAGATGCTAATCTTCTCTTAAGCCATCTAGGTGAATCACCAATTTTTACGTCTTTAACCA
Source organism: Christensenellaceae bacterium (assembly GCA_045614185.1). Lineage (GTDB taxonomy): Bacteria > Bacillota > Clostridia > Christensenellales > Borkfalkiaceae > UBA1259. Next base: position 92,834 of record JAZLCJ010000016.1, read on the forward strand.
AGTGTGCCATATATCTGGGGCACAAATCGAACGCCTTATCTGTAACTTTTATAGTGTTTTTAGTAGAAAGTTTTTCATCAACCTTATAGGTTAATGCAGGCATTTTTAAGGGTTTACCAAGAACTGCTGCAACTTCGCGTGCTAAACCTAAAATTGATTGACAATCAGGACGGTTTGCCGTTACGTTTATGTCAAACATAACGTCTTCTAATTCAAGTAATTCTTTAACTTCTACGCCAAGCGGAAAATCTTTATCTAAAATCAAGATACCGTTAACAGATGCACCTTCATACCAGTCATCGTTAATTCCTAATTCTTCCCCACTACAAAACATTCCGTATGACGGAAGTCCACGGAGTTCGCCATTATAAATTTTTTCACCGTTTGCAAGGGTTGAATCATTAAGAGCAACAGGAACAACTGCACCTTCAAAAATATTAGTTGCAGCGGTTATAATTTGGAATTTACCATGAACCCCAGCATCAACTTGAGTAACTGAAAGTTTATCAGCATTAGGGTGCTTTTCAATTTTTTCAATTTTACAGGTTACGATGCGGTTAATGTGTTTAGCAACGTAAACCATTTCTTCAACTTCAAACCCGCAGGAGAATAACTTTGCTTGCAATTCTTCTGCAGTACATTCTATATCTACGTATTCTTTTAACCAAGAAAGTGGTGCTTTCATAATTATCTCCTATTGAATTGTTTTAAGAACTTAACGTTATTTTCAAACAACGTTCTAATATCAGAAATGCCATATTTAATCATAGTAATACGTTCAATACCAAGACCAAACGCAAGACCAGAATATACGTTAGAGTCAATACCGCTCATTTCTAAAACGTTTTTATTAACGATGCCTGCACCAAGGATTTCAATCCAACCAGTACCCTTGCAAAGATTACAACCTTTACCGTGGCACTTGCAACAAGTAACGTCAACTTCAACACTCGGTTCAGTAAACGGGAAATATGACGGTCTAAAACGAGTTTTTGTGTCTTCGTCAAACATAATTTTAACGAATTCATCTAAAAGACCTTTTAAGTCACATAATGAAACGCCCTTATCAACAACAAGTCCTTCAATTTGATGGAACATTGGTGAGTGAGATGCGTCGTCATCGGCACGATATACCCTACCAGGACTTAAAATTTTAATAGGCGGTTGCTTTTTTTCCATCGTTCTAACTTGTCCAGGAGAAGTGTGCGGACGAAGAAGAATATTATCCGTAATATAGAAAGTATCTTGCATATCACGCGCGGGGTGATCTTTAGGAATGTTAAGCGCTTGGAAACAATAGTAATCGGTGTCGATTTCAGGTCCTTCAAACACTTCGAATCCCATACCGCAGAACGCATCAAAAATCTTATTTTTAACGATGTTCAACGGATGAATACTACCACTTGCAACTGGAGATGCTGGAATAGTAATATCTACCTTTTCAGCATCGAACTTTTCCTGAAGTTCTTTTTCTTTTAACAATACTTCTTTTTCATTAAAAAGTTCACCGATTTCAACTTTTAAATCGTTAACCATCTTGCCAAAAGTAGCACGTTGGTCCGCAGGGACGTCTTTCATACCACGAAGAAGCGCAGTAACTTCACCACTTTTACCGACGTATTTTGCTTTAACGTCAAACAAAACCTTACTTGATGTAATAGTTTCAAGTTCGGCTTTTGCTTTTTCTTTTAATTGAATAAACTTTTCTTGCATAATTTCCTCCATAAAAAAATAAAAACGCCCTAAAAATAGGGCGTTTTAAACGCGTTACCACCTAATTCACTTAAAACAAGTTTTAAGCCTCAAAATCTTATAACGGAGATTACCCGATGCAACCTACTATAAATTTCAGACGCACAACTCCAAAGTGAACCACGCATACAGCATTGTAAAAAACCTTTCAGCCCACGAGTTTTTCTCTCTAAACCGCCCTTATGCGCTTTTCTTTATCATCGTTTTTATTAATTATAATAATTTTAAAACATATTGTCAAGGAATTAAACCTTAAAATGGCATTATTCAACTAAACAATTTTCCATTTAAATATACTTCTGGCACGTTTCCCACCAATACGGTTTCACTTATAATAAATGGCGATGTAAATTCTTTTATTTCATTTTCTAAAAAGGATTCAACTTTAACCTTGCATTTCACGTTAACACTTATCGTATGTAGGGTTTGGTTTATCCCAACCGACTTAAAATCTGATATAAAATCACACTCAACTGAAGATATAAACACCGATTTATAATCAATTTCTTTGCCATACCCCTTAAACATATCAAACCCTAAAAACACTAAAAATGGTATAGGTACGCCCTTATCTAAACGACTTGATAAATTCTCTTCAGTTTTTGAAACTATCTTTTGACTAAGTAAATTTACTTTCAGCGCATTTGCGCTCATTAAAACCACTTCTCCGTTGTTATTTTTATCAACAATTACTAAATCACTATAATTTACCCCGTCATCTAATACTGTTAACATTGCTTCGTTTACGCTTAGCGCGCAGTAAGTGTTAGTATAATCAATGCAAATTTTATTAATTCTTTTAACGATAAAACATTTATAGTAAGCAATTATACCAATCAATAAAATTATACACAAAAATAACGCGATAAAACTTTTGCCTTTACCGCGCTTTTTATTTACATAATAAATATTTTCTTTGCAACAATCTATCATACAAAATATTATGAAGTTTTAATTTCTTTTAGACTTTGATTTGAAAATTAATGAGAACAGATAACCAAATATAATTGCTGCAGTTACGCCCATTGCCGCAGCAGACAACCCCCCGGTTAGAGCACCAAATAGCCCTTCTTTTGCACCGTCCATAGCGCCTTTAGCAAGTAAATAACCAAAACCACTAATAGGAACTGTTGCCCCAGCACCACCAAAGTCAACTAAATATTGATAAAGACCAACTGCTTGCAAAAAAACACCTGCTAAAAGAAAATAAACGAGTATTCTGCCAGACGTAATCTTAGTGTAATTTATCAGTAATTGAGCGATAGAACAGATGATTCCACCTACTAAAAAAACTTTCAAATAAGTTGTTAAAATTTCAATAATCATTTAACTCTCCACCACTACTAAATGCGCTATTGCAGGTATACTTTCCCCTTGTTGAGTTGAAGTTGTTGAAAGCAAAGCCCCCGTTGCAAGCAAAAGTATTTTCTTAAATTTCTTTTCTTTTAATCTTTTATAGATATATGAACTAAAAACCAACGCGCTACACCCTGCGCCACTACCACCTTGATATTCATCTTCGCAAATGTTGTAAACAAGTTCACCACAGTCGACGTGTTGCTTTTCTATATTAAACCCTTTTTCCCAAATAAGATCTTTAAAAATTCTTGAACCTAAAGCACCTAAATCCCCAGTTATAATCAAATCATAATCTGACGGCGTTAAAGAAGTTTCCATAAAATGAGTATAAAGTGTGTCAGCCGCTGCAGGAGCCATTGCTGCTCCCATATTATTAGCATCAACAACTCCATAGTCAATCACTTTTCCTACCGTTGCGCCCGTAATTTTAGGCCCAAATCCACAAGTTGAAAGCACTACTGCCCCAGCACCCGTTATTGTCCATTGAGATTGTGGGGGTCTTGTACTACCTAATTCTAACGGATATCTATATTGTCTTTCTGCGGAAGAAAAATGACTACTCGTTGCACAAACAACATTATTCATATATCCACCGTCTATAAGAGTTGCACCTATGAGTAGTGATTCACTAAAGGTTGAACAAGCATTATACACCCCAAGATATCCACAACTAAAGTTTCTTGCAGCAAAAGTAGACGCTACAATTTGATTGAGTAAATCGCCAGAAATTATCGTATCAATTTCATTTTCTTTCTTTTTAGCATTAATAATTGAAGTTTTAATAGCATTAAACAACATTTTACTTTCGGCTTTCTCATAAGAATCTTCACCAAACATATCGTCATCAAGTTTTGTTTCTATAAACTTTGCTATACTTCCTTCACTCTCTTTAGGCCCACCAATTGAACCAGCGCCAATTATTACTGGTTTATTCTTGAAATATATAGTTCTTTTCATTAAAATATCCTATACCCTATAAAATATAAAATTCCAACTAAAACGCTACTTGCAACCCCAAAAACAATTATAGGTCCTGCAATTGTGAACATTTTAGCAGCGGTACCATAAATATAACCCTCAGTTTTAAATTCAACCGCCGGAGAAACAACTGAGTTTGCAAAACCTGTAATAGGAACTATTGATCCACCACCAGCATATTTACCTATTCTATCATAAACACCAAGCCCCGTAAGAAATGCACCCAAAAATATCATAATCATAGAAACAAAACCAGCTAACTCATCGCCAGTAATATTAAACCCTAACTCTAAAATAAACCTAAAGGTTTGCCCAATCATACAAATTACACCACCAACCCAAAAAGCGCGGAATAAAGTTCTTTTTTGATTTGTTTTAGGCGAAATTGCCTTTACGTATTCCAAATAATTTTTATTAACGCAATCATTAGAAGTTTTCATTTTTAACCTCCTTCTTAATAAAAGGTTTAATTAAAACCTCTTTTTCATCAATAGGTTTTAATTGTTCAACTTGCTTAATATTTCTCATAAAATTAATTTGAGCACATAATAAGGTTTTATTCAAAAAAATAAAAAAAACGACTAATATTTTAGCCGTATTTTTTCAAATATTTTACTCTCTAACCGAGATACTTGCACTTGTGAAACCCCTAAACTTTTAGCAACTTCACTTTGTGTTCTATCCCTAAAAAACCTTAGTATTATAATCTTTTTTTCACGCTCATTTAGGTCAGATATAATGTTTGATAAATGTATTTTATTAACCAAAGTTTCTTCCCCAAACTCACTTGGTATTTTATCAATTAATTCTTGCCCATCGTCTTGATCATCAAACTTGTCAAATATTGACAAAGGCATTTTTGCGCTATCTAAGGCAACAATAACTTCTTCAATATCAATATTAAATTCTTTAGCAATAACTTCAACTGAAGGCGCATCGCTGTGCGTAGAAACAAATTCATCCACAAAACGGTTAATTTTATTAGCGAGAATTTTAAGCGCCCTGGAAACCTTAATTGCGCCGTTATCACGCATATATCGCTTAATTTCTCCAATAATCATAGGAACGCAATAAGTAGAAAACTTAACTTCAAAATTCTCATCAAAATTATTAACTGCTTTAACAAACCCAATACAAGCGATTTGATACAAATCTTCATATTCAACACCCTTATCCTTAAACCGCCTTATTATACTCCTTATAAGCGGAGAATTTTCGTTAAATAACACTTCTTTTGCAGTTTCATCACCCTTTTTAGCCCTTCTTAAGTAATCGAGTAACTGCTCTTGACTAAACATACACCCTCTTAAAAATCAGAGTTAATAATTTTTTTCATATAAACTTTAGTTCCTTCACCAACTTTTGATTCAACAAAAACGTCGTCCATAAAGCTTTCCATTATTGTAAAGCCCATACCAGACCTTTCTTCTTCTGATTTAGTTGTAAAAAAAGGTTCTAATGCTTGAGATAAATTTTCTATTCCAACACCTTTATCTATAACGTTTATATGTAAAGTATTACCGCAAATTGTTGCATCTAAAGTTATTTCGCCTTTATCACTTGAATATCCATGTACTATAGAATTAGTCACAGCCTCGCTAACAGCCGTTTTAATATCTGATAATTGTGAAAGAGTTGGGTTTAACTGTAATGCAAAACAAGAAATTACACTACGAGCAAACGCCTCGTTTTCTGAGCGTGATAAAAAAGTAAGTTTCATTTTATTAGTTGTTTCCATATGTTCTCCTTTAATATTTAGGCATTATTTTATAGAGCCCAGCAAGTTGAATAACCTTTTCAGCCGCAACTGACGCACCCGATATATATAATGGTATATTAAAACTTTTTAATTTTTTATATCTTCCAATCAAAAGTCCAATCCCAGTACTATCCATAAACGATAATCCAGACAAGTCAAACACAACACTATTAACGTTAAGGTTGTCAAGCAACAGTTTATCTAAAATACTTTTTGCATTAGAAGCAGTACATTCATCAAGTTCGCCATATATGTATATTGATAATGAACTATTCCCTTTTTTATACTTAATTTCCATATGCCCTCCGCTATTTATTTAACGATAACATTTATGTGTTAAAAAATATTGTAACTAATTGTTATTTCGTTGTTTTTTTTGACAAAAAGTGCTTAAGTAAAAAAAAATAAAAAATATTAGAAAATTTTAAAAAAACAGCTTAAAAATTGTTGACTTTATTTTCAATTTATTATAATATATTAAGGCGTCGTGAGTGAGCGGGGTGTAGCGCAGTTGGTAGCGCACGTGCTTTGGGAGCATGGGGTCGGGAGTTCGAGTCTCTTCACCCCGACCATTGATTGCATTACACTAATGATCATACGTTTTAAGGGCCTTTAGCTCAGTTGGTTAGAGCGGTCGGCTCATAACCGATTGGTCCGCGGTTCGAGTCCGTGAAGGCCCACCACATAATTTAATTACATTTGGCCCGGTAGTACAGATGGTTAGTACGCCAGCCTGTCACGCTGGAGGTCGAGGGTTCGAGCCCCTTCCGGGTCGCCAAATGAAAATGCTTGTAAACTTTACAAGCATTTTCATAAAAAACTTGTATGCCTCGGTAGCTCAGTAGGTAGAGCAAGGGACTGAAAATCCCTGTGTCGGTGGTTCGATTCCGCCCCGAGGCACCAAGTTTTCTTTGCTGGTGTAGCTCAACTGGCAGAGCAGCTGA
>JAZLCJ010000017.1:0-125897 GCA_045614185.1 Christensenellaceae bacterium
ATTGCAAGGTCGGGCATGATTTCTGGAATGGGGTTTGCCATAGGCATTACGATTGCACCCTTGTTCATTGAACGAACCATATCTTGAGTTAAAAGTCCTGGTGAACTTACGCCCACGAATATATCTGCACCTTTTAACGCATCTGCAAGCGAACCTGTTTTACCAAGTTTATTTGAAAACTCTGCAATTTCTTCTTTTGCAGAATTCATACCGATTTCTCTACCTTTATAAATTATTCCGTGACGGTCACACATAACTACGTCTTTTGCGCCCATAGAAATCATAAGTTTAGCAATCGCTTCACCAGCAGCGCCAGCACCGCTAAATACGATACTAACTTCATCCCACTTCTTACCAACAAGTTTAAGAGCGTTGATACAAGCAGCAACACAAACTACTGCAGTGCCGTGTTGGTCATCGTGGAAAATAGGAATATCAACTTCAGGATCTTCTTTTAATCTCTTTTCGATTTCAAAACATCTTGGAGCAGAGATATCTTCTAAGTTAACGCCACCAAAACTACCAGCAATAAGTTTTACAGTTTGAACGATTTCATCAACGTTTTTACTTCTAACGCAAAGCGGAATAGCGTCTACCCCACCGAAAGTCTTAAAGAGTACACATTTACCTTCCATAGCGGGCATACCTGCTTCAGCTCCGATATCACCTAAGCCTAAAACTGCCGTACCGTCAGTAATAACCGCAACAGTATTTCCTCTGCCAGTAAGTTCAAACGACTTAGAGTAATCGTTTTTTATTGCTAAGCAAGGTTCTGCAACACCAGGGGTGTAAGCAAGTGATAAGTCTTCTTTGTTTTCCACTTTTACTTTAGAGATTGTTTCAATTTTACCTTTCCAAATTCCGTGAAGGCGTAAAGATTCTTTAGCGTAATCCATAGTTTATTTCTCCCTTATACATTATATAAATGCTTATTTCAAAAAAATTAACAATGTTTATTGTATTCAAAACACGCAGTTTTGTCAATTATAAAACCTAATTTTATAATAACTTTTTTTCGAAATTTTTTATAATTATTTAGTCAACTTTAAATTGTGCTATTTAGCGCTTAGTTTATATTAATATTGTGCTAAAAGTAAAATAACCCACGCGATTTTGCGTGGGTTAAATAGTTTAGTTAAACGCTTTATAGATTGCTCTAATACACTTTTCATAATCAGTATTTGCAACACCGATTATGATGTTAAGTTCGCTTGAGCCTTGGTCAATCATCTTAATATTGATGTTTTCATTAGCGAGCGCGGTAAAGAGCGTTGCTGCAGTACCATGGCGTCTTGCCATACCGTGACCAACGGTTGCGATAAGTGAAACGTTTTCCATTACGTGAACGTAATCGGGGTTAACGTTTTCTCTAATCTCGTTAACAAGGTCAGATAAAACGCCGTCTTTAAGTTGGTCAGAACTTAAAATTACTGACAACGTATCAATACCAGAAGGTAAGTGCTCAACGCAAATATTGAAGTGTTCAACAACCGATAAAACTTTACGAATAAAACCAACTTCCGCGTTCATCATTGATTTTTCAATAAGTAAAACGGTAAAGTTCTTTTTGCCAGCGATACCAGTAATAACGGAATCATTTGCTTTTGCATCATACATATCGTTAGGAACGATCATAGTGCCCTTATCTTCAGGCTTAAATGTGTTTTTAATATTGATAGGAATTCTTCTTCTCATAACGGGTGCAATAGCCTCTGCGTGGAGAACTGATGCGCCCATGTAAGAGAGTTCGCGAACTTCCTTATAAGTAATTTGATTAATTGCTTTTGCTTCGGGAACGATTCTTGGGTCACAAACCAAGAAACCGCTTACGTCCGTCCAGTTTTCATAAAGGTCAGCCTTTACACCGTTTGCAATAATTGAACCAGTAATATCACTACCGCCACGGCTAAAGGTTTTTACTTCTCCTTGGAAATTTCTACCATAGAAACCAGGGATAACAGCCTTTTCAACGTCGTGTAAAGCGTTGTAAACCTTATCAGCAGTATAATCTTTATTGAGTTGACCGTGTCTATCAAATCTAATCATATCCGCAGCGTCAACAAATTCAAAACCTAAAAATGCAGCGGCTACGATTGCTGAAAGATATTCACCGCGAGATGCGGCAAAATCTGGACATTTACTTTCGTTAATTTCTTTTTCAGTTTTGTCTAAAACTGAAGTGATATCGAGATCGAGTTCTAAATCTTTTACGATTTGAACAAATCTTTCACGAATAATTGCAAAAGACTTTTTACAAGAACCAAACTCTACTACTTCATCATAACAACGATAAAGCATGTCTGTAATCTTTATATCGTCTTTAAAGCGTTTTCCCGGTGCGGAAACTACCACGTATTTACGAGAGTCATCCGCTTGAATAATATTTTTAACTTGTCTAATTGAATTTGCATCGGCCATTGAAGTTCCGCCGAATTTACATACTTTTATCATTTCGTTATTCTTCTTCCTTCTAAATAATAGCGTTTTTCAACACCTTCCCCCATTGAAAAGGTCTTTCTCGGGAAAGCACCGTTTTTTGAAACGTACTTAAATAAATCCGATTTATCTAACTTTTCAAACAATATACCAACGGCATCTTCTCGTTCGTCAACGAGTTTCTTCAAGTTGCTTTCGCCGTGAACGTAGTCAACTGAACCACCGTTATTTTCTAAATAAGCCTTAATATATTCGTCTACCGCTCTAATACCAGTAGGCAAATCGTTTGCACCGTTACACATTCGGTCAGCACCGTCGTAAACGCGCATCTTTCCGCCGTCAACTTGCATTAAACCCTTAACGAACTCTTTAGCATCTACCCCGAAAACGTATCTATAAATAGGTTCAAAATAAATGCCTTCATCGTAAATGTTTACTAATTCAACAAGTGCGTATCTTGCGGGATGATTTTGTTTTTCATCATCAGTAAGCGTAGCCTTTACGTTGTTCCAATGCGTTTTAGCCGTTGCCAAAGAGTGATTGCCATCACCTACAGCAAATAAGAAATTATCTACCCTACCGTACTTTTTAATAAGTCTTTCTTCATCTAAAAGTGAACTAAACTTTTGCATTATAGCATCGGTATCTTCAATATAATACCCCTCGATTGAGCCACCGCCCATATTGAGAGTAAAATCATAAATCTTCTTAAAAGTTTCACGACGAGCGTAAAGGTCTTCAGTAATTTCCCTTTTTTCATCGTCGAATAAAACCATAACGTGCGGAAATTCCACGTCCGCATCTTTTCTAATCTTTAAGCGGGGCGGAATTCTCTCTTCAATGGTGCCTTCAGTTGCACGAATAAGCGAATCACTCTTTTTAGAATATTCGTACTTTTCAAGGTCGATAGCAACCATAAGCCCTATTCTTCTTTCAACGAACGGGGTTTTTCTAACAGTAAGAATAAAACCTTCGCCAAATGAAGTAAATACTCCGTCGTTAAGGTAATTCTTGATGTTTTCATTAATCTTTTTAATACGAGCGTACGCATTATCTTCAAGATAAATTTCAGGCAAGGTAAGATCGAGAGTTGTACGCTTACCGCTTACGTCTTTTTCCAACTTATCCCAATAATCTTTTTCACTTGTAAATTGATCGCACGCAATGCACGCCCACGCTTGCATATCGTCTACTTTAGGTAATAAAATTTTGTCTTTTTTAATAGCAATTTCTTTCATAATTTCATCCGTTTAAATTTATTACTAATACCGTCAAAATAGAGAGCACCAAAGCAATCGCAGCAATACCAACGTTAACCAAAAAAGTTTTAACTTTAACTTTGCTTTCGCTGTCGTTTTGCGGTTGAGAATTAAATTCGTTCATAAGGCGTCTCCTTTATTTTTTATTTACTTCAAGTTCTTGCCAATAATAACGCGTAAGCGTTTTCTTAAGGGCTTCGTAATCGGCGTATCTCACGATTTTACCCGCTCTTGCGATTGAAATAATACCCGTTTCTTCAGAAACGATAAGTGAAATTACGTCAATGGTTTCCGTTACGCCTAAGCCTGCTCTATGGCGAGATCCTAAGTCTTTTGGAATATTATCTACGTTTTGTGAAAGGGGTAAAAAGCAACCCGCCGCCACAATCTTAGTTCCGCTAATAATCATTGCACCGTCGTGAAGGGGTGTTTTGGGGAAGAACACGCTTTCTATCAGTTCGCTTGAGATATCGCTGTCAAGTTTAACACCACTATCAAGCACTTGAGTAGGAACGTTACCCGTTGATAAAACGATTATTGCACCCACGTCGTTTTTGGACATGTTTTGAAGTGCTTTAATAATTTCTGCAACGCACTTGGTTACCCTTTCTTCATCGTACGACATACCGTGTTTTAAGTCGGTCGTCTTAAGCGGTTTTCTTGTAAGAATAATTCTTTTCAATTCTACCGAATATAAAATCATAATGGCAATCAAGAACACCGTAGGGATTATCAAGAAAAACGCCGTGTTAATTTCTTTGGGGAAAGAGATAACCGCGCCACCGATAATCATTACGGCAACAAAAAGCACAACTAACGCTTGCGCTTTGTTGTCCATTAAAAACTTTATCATATAAAAATATAAAACGGCAAAAACTAATACGCTTATGCACATTGCAAACGCAAAGTTTGGATTTGAAACAAAATTATTCCAAGTTGCCGTTATTCTTTCAATAAGGTCCATATTTCACCTCTTACTTTTCTGCCATTATAGTGAAAACGGTAAGCCACATACGCTCGTTTGCGTCAGCAAAACCGCTTTTAATTTTATAATCTGAATCGCAAAGCATATCCACCGCTTGTTTAAGCGCTTTTTTCTTAAACTTAGACGCTTGCTCTTTAGTCTTTCTTGCAGCAAATTCTTTTACGCCAAGCGCTGTTGCAAGTTGGTCAAGCGGAAGATCGCTTATTGCCGCGTGTAAAAGTCGTCTATAATAATTATAAACAGAAGTCAAAATTTTTTGCGGTGGTTCGCCTTTACTCATCATATCGGTTATTACCGCAAGCGCAAGGTCAACCTTGCCCTTTGCTATATAATCGGTCATTTCGTAAACTTTGTATTCGGCATCACGCGCAACCATGCTAGATACGGTTTCCATGGTAATTGTTCCGCCGTTACCGCTATAATCACAAAGTTTTTTAGTTTCCGTTTCAATACGCGTCATATCGCACAAGCAATACTCACAAAGCGTTTTTGCCGTTTCACCATCGATTATAACACCGTTTCTTTGGCACTCACCCTTTACCCATTTGGTAAGAATGGACGCGTCTTGCTTGGAGCAATCAACAACCGTTATACCCGCTTGCTTTTTCAACTGTTCGCAAGGCTTTTCGTTAAGCACTACTAAAACGCTAAACGGCGAAGGATTTTCAAAATATTCCTTTAGTCCACCCTTGAAAAACTCTTGCTTAGGATAAAACTCTCTAAGCACCGTCATGCGCTTTTCACTCATAAACGGATAACCGTTAAGCGAAGATAAAAGTTGTTCTTTTGTGCACGCGCTGTCAAGCACGGTAAGATTTAAGTCAAGTTCAGTAACGAATTTGTTTTTCAACAGAGAAAAACCGCGTTCTCTAAAAAACGCGTCCTCCCCCTCAAACAAATAAACTGGAAAACTCTGTCCGTTTTCCAAACCAACCTTAAACTCCGTATACTTCAAGACAACATTACCTCGTATACATTTTAGCATTTTAATTTGCATTTTGCAACGATATTTAGCGTGTTTTTTAAAGTAATTATATTATATAAACTCTATATACGCCGTACCTAAAGTTTCACCATCGGTAAACTCACCGCTGTGCCTATAACTTATAGGGCATTTCGGCTTATAAAAATTGAGCGCAATATCCGCATCAAACGAACAAACCATTAAGTCGAATTCGCCGTTTAACCCGTAATAACCGTCCGTTTGGTTAAAAGAAAAAATTGCAAACCTATTGCCCTTAACTTCAGCCGTAACCGCCCTGCCGTCTAAGGCGTATTCACATAAAACGTCACCATCAATAAAATCTTGACCGACATCATAGTTTTCCATTTGAACGCCAAAAGATTTTTCTATAATCTTTTCTTTCATTTCGTCCTTTTCACCGAAATAACTAACCCTTTTAATATTAAAGGCGGTGTTAAGTTTGGTCATAAATACTTGTTCATCTATGTTTTTGTCATTAAAAAACACAACCGTATCAATGTTTTTCACACCATACCTATCAGCAATACTCTTTAATCTCGATACGGAAAAGCCGTAAGAAAAATCGCTTACGAATAAAATATTTTGGTCTTTTGCATCAATTATAGTAGCGCATACTTTATCAGACCCGACGACGAAAACTTTTGTCTTTTCATTTTCTATAACACCTACGGTAACCGAGCCGACCAAACCTATAATAGTACATACAATAAGCGCTATAATTCTATTTATTCTTTTTAAGTTAACAAAGTTACTTACTAACACACACGATGCGTAGTAACATATTGTCAATAATCCAAAAGAAAAACCACCGACCACTAAACTTTCAAAATCTACTGCATTTAACCCAAAATTAAGAAATGAAAGTACGTATTTGGGTAAAAACAAAGTAATATCCGCTATGTTAAATAACCCACCTATAATAACCGCTAAAAGTAATGCAATAAATATTACAGACGCAACGGGGATAAAAATTATGTTTATCAATACCGCTATAGGTGAAAAATACCCGAAGTTATCTAAGCATACAGGGATACTTGCTATTTGCGCGGAAAAAACCACCGCTAAAGAAGATGCTATTTTTTGTGGTAAAAATTTTAAGAATTTTTCTATCGGTTTAGTTAAAACCATCATACCCAAAACTACCACGAATGATAATTGAAATCCCACGCTAAATAATTGTACTGGCGAAAATAACAATATTAAAATAGACGCTATGGATATTGATGATAAACCGTCATACCTATCCCCTTTTACCGCAGAAAACAACATTACGGAAGTCATAACTGACGCTCTTATTGACGATGCTGAAAAGCCACATATTCCCGAATAGAAAAATAACGAGATAGAAATTACGATGGCTTTTAGCAGACGATTTGCTTTTAATTTATCAAAAATAAACGATAGTGCGGTTGCCAAAAAGCCTATATGCAAGCCCGAAACGGCAAAAATATGGGCAATACCCGCGTAACGATAAGTGGATAAAAGTTCGTAATCAATTTGCTCGTCATTACCCGTAAGCATGGCGTATGCAACGGAAAACTCGTCCTTATCCAACGCGCTTGATAGAGTATCTCTAATAAAAATATTAACCCTTTCAAAAACGGTTGGAGCGGTGCCGATAACTCTTACTTCATCAGCACTAACTTCCGCGGTATACTTAGTTTTATAAATTAAGTTATAAGCCGAAAAAGAATTGTCGTAAATAAGCGGGTTGTCTATAAGGTATGCGGAAAAAGTAACCTTATCGCCCATATCGATATCTATATTACCTTTAATATATACGATTGCTTTGTAATCGAGTTGGCCTTTAATTTTACCATTAACAGTTATGCCTTCAATAATAAGTTTTCTGCCGTTAAGCGTCTCCGCGCTGTCGGAAACACGGGCGGTAATATTATAATAATGGTTGTCAAGACTGGCGTTTTCATAATCTTTTATCGCATAAGTCATCATAGCGCCACTTACAAGAAATAGTGCGCTTATAACACCGCAAAGAATAGTTTTTGCCTTTGGTGAAAATTCTTCGTTTACACGCAAAAAGATTACGGCGCACAGCGTTAAAAATAGAACGCAACAAATTACGCCCCAAACCACACTTCCAAGTATAAAATTATACGCGGTAACTACCCCTAAACACACGGATAGCGCTGCAAAAACCGCTGGTCTTAAGTTAAAACGCTTTATCTTTTGCAAACCCTAACTTTTCCTTACTTTTATAATACAAAATTTTATGATAAATCTTAAAAAATGTCAATCTATTCGTTGTGTTACTTTTAATATTTTGCTATAATTAACTTAACCTTCGTGGTGCGATAGGAAGCGTTTAAAAAAATCCACAGATATTATTAAATGAAAGCCTATATCCATTATTGAATAGCGGTGCTCTTGACCGTCGTTTATTCCGGTCGTTATATAAGAGATGCAGACGCAATAAGTGCGGCATTCGCCTGTTAACAAAACGGGTTAATATTTTGCGTTTCCGTCGGCCAATGCAGGTTTTTTTGAAAGTTTTTCATAAACGATTGCTTTTTCAACAGCGTTTATGGTAATATAAATACAACTTAATTTTAGCAACACGCTAAAATGCCATCATGGTCAAGCGGCTAAGACGTCGCCCTCTCACGGCGAAAACCGGGGTTCGATTCCCCGTGGTGGTGCCAATAGAAAAAGGATAGATTTTTTCTATCCTTTTTCTTTTTATAAGACCCGTGGTGGTGCCAATAAAAAACAGACAAATCACAAAGGTTTGTTTGTTTTTTTATTTTAGCTTAATCGAACCCCTCCGTGGTTCTGATTCGCTGGCGCGAGACGGCTACCCTTTTGTCCTTTCAGGACATTTCCCCTATTAGGGGAATCACCCCGTGGTGGTGCCAAAAGAAAAACAGACAAGGTTAGCCTTGTCTGTTTTTTTTGTTATTTATCTTCATACCTTATGCAGTTTTTTATTATTTCAATAAGTTTATCAATTTCCGTAACGCAGTCTAATTCAATCCATTTGTTGATTATTGAAACAACCCCGTTGGTAAAAAACTCTAAACGATATATTTTTTCTTCTTCATTTTCTACAAACTGCGATATTGCAGGATAGAAAAACATATCGTACATCTTTTTGTACATTTGTTTATTACCGAATACTTGTGGGTGTTTATGTGCCAACTTAAACACTTTTTTATGTTCTTTACAAAAGTTTAAATACGGCACTAAATATTCTTCTGTAATCCAAAACGCTTCATTTTTTGATTGAATTTTAAGCGGTTTTTTATCATCAAAACAACTTGCAAAACTCTTAGTTATATTTTCAACCGTTTCTTCAAGTAATTCATAAATATTATCGTAATGCAAATAAAAAGTAGAGCGGTTAACCCCTGCTTTTTTTGTTATTTCAGTTATGGTTATAAACTCTAAATCTTTAACTTCAAGCAACGCTAAAAGTGCCTGATTCATAAGATTTGCCGTATAAAAATACTTACTTTCGTTATTTTTCATTTTTCAAAACCCTTAAACGAGAATTAGCCTTAACTATCATCAAAATAGCCGTTAAAATTATAAAAATAGAAACTGCCACGCACAAAATAGGTAAAATAATGCTTTTTAAAAGTGCATTATCTTGCCCAAAAGTAGAAAGCATAGTATTTGTTAGCGTTACTAATGAAACGCTTGCAGACACCAAACTTATTACCTTGACGCAAAAATAAATTTGCCCTTCTTTTTTATAATACCTTATACTGTTTACAATTGCAACCGTTAGCGTGGTAAAAGTATAAGTTGCAAGCGAAATAACCGTTATTTCATGATATTTTACTTCACGATTTCCTAATATAAGTATAAACATCATAGTTGATACAACAAGGTTTATAAGCAAAAGAAACCAACCGCTATTGCGCATAATTTTAGCCTTGTATATATCGCTTTTTTGTGGATTGATGCCAAAATATATAAATAGACGCGTTAAAGATAGTAATGCGTAATAAATAGACATTACAAAAAACCATCTTGATAAATCTATTCTACTTACAACAAATAAAAAGATTGAATACACAAAATTAAAAATGATGGATAGGCATAAAAACAGTTTAATTCTAAACTGGATATCCCCCTTTATTCTTTCTAAAAGTCGTGTTATCATTTTAATTATTTATCTTCAGCAATTTCTTTTGCAAGTTGAATAATATCGTTGGCGTATTTGTTTTTTGATTTTTCTAAAATCTTTTTATAAATAGGATAGTTTATGCATACGCCTAAAATACCTACTAACCCAACGGCTATACCAATAATCATGCTTAAAAAGTTATTTGCGCCGATAACGCCCATAGCAAAGCACATACCCGTGCCTAAAACAAGACTTGATACAATACCGAAAGTGTATGCAAAAATGTTTGCGGGGTTTTTTGCCTTTGCATCTAACTTTCTAAGTGCCTTTACCTTTGAAGTTTTCTTGGGTGCATACTCGTTTGCAATTTGTTCTGCGTAAATTTTGTCTGTGTTCATATTTAATCTCCTTAAAATAATTTGTTTTACTGATATTATTATACCATTAGCAAACAAATCATACCACAACAAAAAACATGTTAAATGTTTATTTGCGACGCTCCATTTAATAAAATTCATTTTCTTTATACTCTATATTAAAATTTTTTAGTGGCTTTTTTTAAATTTTATACTCAAATTCTTGCAAAATTTTGCGTTTTAAGTTATTATATTTTTATACTATATTTATAGAAGGTTTTATTTATGAAAAAATTATACGCAGGTAAAACAAAAGACGTTTATCAACTTGAAAACGGCAACGTTCTCTTAAAATTCAAAGATGATTGCACTGGTAAAGACGGTGTGTTTGACCCGGGTGAAAACTCAGTAGGTTTAACCATTGACGGTATCGGTAAGGCAAATCTTCAAACTTCTGTATACTATTTTGAAATGTTAAAGAAAGCAGGTATCAAAACCCATTACGTTTCTGCTGATATCGAAAACGCTACTATGGAAGTTCTTCCTGCTGAATGCTTTGGTAAGGCTCAAGGCGGTAACGGTTTAGAAGTTATTTGCCGTTTGGTTGCTACCGGCAGTTTCATCAGAAGATATGGTGAATATATTAAAAACGGTACTCGTCTTGAAGGTGGTTACGTTGAATGCACTTTCAAGAACGACGAAAAGGGCGATCCCCTTGTTACTGGTGAAGGCTTGGCTGCACTCAAAGTTATGACCCCTGAAATGTTTGAAGAAATGAAGGCTCAAACCTTAAAAATCACCAAAATCGTTGCTGACGACTTAAAAGAAATCGGACTTGACCTTTGGGATATTAAGTTTGAATTCGGTTACAACAACGGCGAAGTTATCTTGATTGACGAAATTGCATCAGGCAATATGCGTGTTTACAAGGGCGACCAAATCGTTGAACCCGTTGAACTTACCAAACTCATCAACAACAGATAATTTAATTAAAAAATTAAAAGCCACTCTTAAAAGAGTGGCTTTTTTGTTATTTTTTACAGTATTACGCAGTGAATATTGCATAAAATTCGTTTTAAGATATAGTTACAATCAAGGCAAACTGACGCTTGACGCAGTATTGCGCGTAAATATGACTTAAAATTCGTTTTAAGGTATAGTTACAAGCAAGACAAGGCTCGCTTGTAAAAACGGATGAGATAGACCGTCTGGTCATCGAAGTCGTTTTTACAGAGCAGTTAACGCAGTATTGCGCTGTAAATATGCCTTAAAAATTGAAGGCTTGCCATTTACCACCGTTGAGCCTATGCAATTCTTCAGTAGCTAAGAAGAATTTTTCAACAACGCTGTGTTCGGGGTAAAATTCATAAAATTCGCCATCGACGAAAGTATAGAAACGGCTTAAGTCAGTACACATACCGTAAGTGGGTAAGTTTACGCTGTCAATAAAGAAAGTAAATTCTTTGCCGTTTTTAGTCCCTTTATACTCTAAGCCCTTACGATTTAAGGTAAGCGTACCTTCGCCTACTAAAATAGAAGTTGCTTGATTTTTAAGCATACCGCTATCGGGGAGAGTGCCGAGTTTAACCTTTTCTGTCAAACAGAAGTTTTCATCTTTTACTTCTTCCCTAATCACCGCGCGTTGCATATTAAACCACTCGGTTTGAGTTTCAGGGATAACGCAAGTATCATCTAACGGCGTCATAGCGTAAGTTTTATCAATGGTCATACCGTTACCACACTCGGTGCAGTAAAGTTTGTTGCCTTCACTTTTCATAACGTGTTGCCTTTTACACTTAGGACACCAGAACAAAAGGTCTTCTAAATGTTCTGCGCCGTTGTCGCCGATATTATATTCGTTCTTTTGAACTTTATTCCAAGCATAATCATCGTGATAGATGGCCTTATTGATAATATTTTCAATTTCTTCTGCAGAGTACTTTTCCAAATCTTCTTTAGTAAATAATAAGTCAATATCAACTTCCACCTTACCTAAGCGGTCGTTAAGATTATACTTGGGGCTGGTTAAATATCCCCCCTTGATAACCGAGCAGTAAACAGGGAGTTTAAAGTGTTTAATCATTTTACCAGAACCCACGGCAATGGGCTGATTTGCACCTGAAATTGAACTCATACCCTCGGGGAAAATCATAATGTTGCCGTTGTTTTTTAATATTGTTCTAACTTCTCTTAAAGTATAGTTATCGGGCACGAAATTTCTTTTGGGAATAACTTTCAAAAGGTTAAACACGCCCGCTAAGTGTGAACGGAAAAATTCATTATACCCTGCAACAAAGTTCATTCTGTTAGGAAGTGCGGGCACGCCTGTAAAGATATAATCTAAGCGTGATGCGTGATTGCTTATGAAAATATATTGTCCTTTTTCTTTGCTAACGTCAGCCTTAACGTTATAGTGAACGTTATATTTTTTTGCAACGAAAGTTTTCCACACCCAGCCGAGCAAGTTATACATAAAGTTGGGTTTAGAAATCTTTCTTTTCTTTAATTGTTCTTTAATATTTTTAGCCATAATATCCCCCTTTTACACTAAATAAAAAGTGCAAGTCGATAATTTTTTACGCTTTAATTTTAATTCTTTTCCGCTATCCATTTTGTAATAATAGCCGTCAGAATATTTACAGTTTTTACAATCGCCACCGATATGATTTTTTATAGGACAATGGCGGAAGGTCATATAAGCAAAATCAACCCTATCTAAAAGTCCGTCTTCTGCCGTAATAACGGGTTTATCATAATGTGATGCGGTAACCGAATTATATGCGTTAAGCCCGCCACCGATTACAACTTCAGTATTAAATTGAAGTGCGTAATAGTTGTTTGCCACTATCCCCACACCCGACTTTTCAATAATTTCTTTCAAAAGTTCAACGTCTTTTTTTAATGCAAAGTTAGGAGTGTCTAAATAGAGTTTTTTGCCCTGATTTTCACACTTTTGCTTTAAGGCAAGCACTTTATCGAGTTCAAAAGTTTCGGGCGAATAAACTATGTTTTTTGCGGTCAAATCAGCGTTTACATCATCAATAATATCAAAGTCGGTAAATACTTTGAAAGGTCTTTTACCGCCGATATTTATAGGCTTTAAGGGCGTGCGGTTAACCATTATCAATTCGTTATAAAGACTGTCGTAAACAGTTCTTCTAAACTCGTTGAGTTTGCTTTTTTGAATAAAAACGCCGTCCGTGTTAAACTCGGTAATATTAGGTGCAAAATACTCGCTTTTTGAAAAGTTTTCACTTACATCTTCAATAGATAGCGGAAGTTTTTGTGCTTTTTCCGTTTGTTCGCCAAACACTTCCACAGTTGCACCGCCAAGGCATGCAGTCGCTTTAATTTTTGCACCGGAATATGCCCAAATCTTTAAGTCAACTTTTCTTCTTAAGGTTTGCGATAGCGCTTTATTTTCCAACTCCGCATCGACAATCAAATTCAAACTATCCCCCACGGCTAAATTTTGCGTGGTGGTAAGCATATATTTTCCGTTTGAAATATTCTTTAAATCATACGCGGTTACTACGCTCTTCTCAACGCCGTCAGAAAACACCTTTAAGGTTGATTTTGGCGAAAGATTTCGGTTAGCCCAAAAATAAACTTGATTAAAGTTTTTGCCTTTATTAACCTTTTCAACCTTACCGATAAAAATTCCTATGTGATTTTGTAGGTTGGATATAATCTTTCCGTTTCCGTCAAAATAACCCGCAGTATATTCACGGTTAAAAGCAAGTTTAAGGTTTTCTTGACTTGCTTTTTTGCCATCTAACGCCTTTCTATACTCTTTAGTTGCGGTTGCAACGTAAAAAGGTCGCCTTGCCCTACCTTCAATCTTCAAAACGTCAACGCCAGCGTCTAATAAATCGTCAAGCCTATCTATCATATTAAAGTCTTTTGCGCTCAAAAGATAGCCTTTTTTCAAAGACTTTCCGTCCTTGCAAAGGGTGTAAGGTAAACGGCAGAGTTGTTTACAGCGCCCCCTATTACCGCTCGCGTCAAAAAGGTATGAACTAAGATAACAGTTGCCAGAAAAACTTACGCAAAGCGCGCCTTGGGCAAAGTATTCTATTTCAAAATCCGTATTTTGTTTAATTCTTTTAATTTCATCTAAAGGAGTTTCTCTTGCAAGAACTACCCTTTTAATTCCAAACTGTTTTAAATATAGCGCGCCCTCTAAGTTATGGATAGCCATCTGCGTGCTTGCGTGAAGTTCTATTTGCGGGTAATTTTCGCTAAGCAATTTAATCAACCCTAAATCTTGAATAATAAACGCATCAACGCCTAAATTATACGCATCTACCACGGTGGATAACGCATCGGCAAGCTCATTATCGGTAAATAAAATATTTATTGCAAGACAAACCTTAACCCCGTAAGCATGGCAAAAGTCAACGGCACCGCTTAGGTTAGCCATTGTAAATCCGTCAATATTATTGCGTGCGTTAAACTCGTTTATACCTAAATAAACTTCGTCCGCACCGTTAAAAACGGCAACTTTTAAACATTCAAAATTGCCCGCCGGGGATAAAATCTTCATAAACCTTAAATATTGATAATCATAAGCGCACCGCTTATAATCATACCTATGTAAATTATCGTTTTTAATTTTTTGCCGTCAAGTTTATCGAAAACGAGTTTTCCGATAAAATCGCCTATCAAACAACCGACCATACCGATAAATGAATAAATCAAAAGGTCAAGCGTTAAAAGTCCGTTAAACGCGCGCATAACCGTTGCATAAATGTTAGTTATGCAAAAATAAAACTGTATACCCGCAAAGTATTTTTTATTATTTTCAGTCGCTTGGGTTAAGTAAATTACTATAGGCGGACCACCCGTAGAAAAAAGCCCGTTAAGCGCACCACCTAAAGCACCGAATATTACACCGTTAGTTGCGTTTCCTTTAATGCGAACTTTTTCACTAAAAAATAAAAAGAAAATGCTTAGTACTATTAAAACCGCACCTAATATTATTTTGAAAATTCTATCGGGCACAGCAGATGCAAAATATACTGCAATAGGTATTACCACAAGTGCGGCAATAAGCATGGGCAGTACCGTTTTATAAGGCGTGTCCTTACGGTATTTAATGGCGTTATAAGTGGAAGTTCCGCAAGAAAATAAGCAAGCTATAGTCGCTGCGGCAACGGGTGTTGGCATAAAGTAAGGCAAAAATAACATTACAAAAATGCCCAAACCAAACCCGCTTACGCGCTGAACGAAACTTGCACATAAACCAATAACTGATATTATTAAAATAAGCGTTAAATCTAAATTATCAAACATACATTTATTTTATCACTTTATGCTTTCTAAGTCAATAAATGTACGCAATGTTAATTTTAACGATAATATACTCTATTATACTTACCGCCGAGCGAGCGCATACACATAGGCGAAATATACCCTATCGTTAAGTTTTTTGCGTCGACAAATAAGTTAAAATAAAAATCAAGCGGTTTATCTATTTCAATACTTTGACCACTGCACCACTTATACCCTAAAGACTTTACTTCCTTTAGGAAGTTTTTACAATCGTTTTCGTTAGAAAAACTAACTACGTAAGGTTTTGTTTGTTCTGTTAACTGTTTAACTTTTTGCATAAAAATTCTCCAAATGTTTTTTATCCAAAAAGAGTAAACGAAAAAAGCCCATCGACTGATGGGCTTTAAAAATCATTTTATATAACCCATCGTTCAGCCTTTAGCACCTTAAACTAAGTCAGGTTGCTGTGCAGTCATAGGGGCTGTCCCTCATGCACTCTTTATGGTAACTATATAATAATATTATTATTTTATTTTGTCAAGTGTTTTTATTTTCTATCAAATATTTTGCTATCTTATGTAAACCGCATCTATAACAACAACTATATCACTAACTGTTATTATATTTTGCACATTATCTGTTGAAAAAATCAAACTAATTTGCTGACCTTCTGTAAAATACAAAGGCGTTGTATAAATATAGTTCTTTTGCTTTCCCTTTGTTGTTGTAGTAAGATTTACTTCAAAATACCCGTCAAAGTCACTATTTATTAAAGAAAGTTCATATTTTGGAGCACCTGCATATCCTATATCCCATAGAACATCATAATCTTTTTTATATTTAACAGTATACGTTATATTAAAACGTAACCCCATGTTGTTTTTTTCAAGATAATCATAATCAAAACCAACAAGTGATAAGGCAAAAGTTTCATCATTATCATATGCCCCTGACAATGCCTTGAGTTTTATATCTTGACATTTTATCGTTTTAGTTGTCAAAACAAATCCTGCATACAACTTAAAACTTGTTGTAACTGGTCTAGAAAAGTCATACGCAACCGTACAATTACTATCTGTATACCAACCATTAAAAGTGTAATTGCTTTTTTGTGGGGTAAAATTAATTATTAGCGTTTCTCCGTCATCAATAGTTAATTCCTTGTTAGAGATAGAATCTACCACTAATACTACAGTATGGTTCTTTTTTAATAAATCATCTGAATTACCTTGAATGTTACCACTATTATTACACCCCGAAAATGTCAACAATATCAAGGCACAAACAAACATAATAAGTAACTTTTTTTTCATTTGCAAATTCTCCATTTATGATAATTATACAAACATTTTATACCAAGATTTTTGGTATGTCAAGTATTGTACCAAATATTTTGGTAATATTGCTTATATGAAAGAGATTAAATTTTCAGACAACTTAAAAAATTTAAGGCTAAGTAAAGGGCTTACACAAGGCCAACTTGCAAAAATGCTTGACGTTGATCAACGCACAATTAGCGCGTGGGAAAATAAAGTTTGCGAACCTGACTTTAAAACCCTTTCCATTTTATGCGATATTTTTGATGAAGATTTTAATAATATTTTAACTTAAAAAAGCACTCTAAAAGAGTGCTTTTTTATTTGTATTATTTTAATAAATGCTTTAATTTCTTTAATTATTGTATTTTTTTGATTTTTTCAAAAAACAAATCAATCTAATTATTGCAACGATAATGGCGGTTATAGCAATATATAAAATGAATACTATACAAGTAAAAATCGGTCTTAATCCTACTGCGGAAAGCTTATTAGCAATATCTGGCAACAACGGTGCGCCGTTTCCTGAATAGTATAACATATAATCTACGCTCCAGCCGTAATGCGCGCTTAACGCATAATCTACTGGAATTGAAATAAGCGATATTATAGCGAGTGGAATCATTCCCTTTATAATATCACCCCACTTAGGCACGTAATATTTAGTAGCAATCAATAGTATGCCCGTAAACACCATCCAAAAATGGAAGTTTAACGAAACAAAGGTATGAAAATTAAAAAATGGGTAAGTATTCAAAATGGGTGCCATAACAAAGTTTGTTAAGCCCGCAAATATACCGATTGTAGTTAAAAAAGAAAGACAACACTCCCTTGCCTTGCCCTTTGCAAACGCAGCAACGGGTAAAGTATAAATAAACAAACTACAAGTATAAAGTGGCAACAAACCACTAAAATTAAACCCGTGCCCACCTTTAATATCATAATAAGATTCAATGGATATTTTCAATACTTCTAAAACGGGAATAGCAACGGCAAGCACTTTCAAGAATATATCTATTTTTTTGTGAGATATATTTCTAAAAAATACAGCAACAAGAATAATTGCAATTAACGCAACGCCTAAAAAAATAAACTGCCCCGTCCCCATATAGTCTTGACCGTTATAACCTTGCAAAAAGTCTTTATAAGTAAAAAAACCACCGTATTTAAGCATTATTAACAATTCCTTTTCCTATAAATCAATTTATTAAACATTGTAAACAAATATAACAACGCGGTGTACGCAATAAATATTTTACGATAATATTTTAAGCATGTCAACTATAATAAAAAATCTTTGGTAACAAAAAAGTTTTTCTTTTGTAAGGCAATAGAATAAATCTACTACTCACGCCAAACAAAAAACACCCTAAATGGGTGTTTTTTTGTTTGGTTTTTGATTGCTTTTTAATTTGGTTTTTATAAATTCATTACTATTACCGCGGTGATTGCAACAAGTATGCCGATTATACTTTTTGCGGTCATTTTTTCTTTAAAGAATACGCTTGCTAATACCGCTGATAGAATTAAGTTTGCTCCTTGCAAAGTTGGATATAACTGCGTTGACGGTATATACCCCACAGCCATTGTTTTCATTATTACGTTAAGATATAGTGCGGCAGATATTATGAAAAACAAAAACACGTGGCGTTTATCTAAAAGTTCGGGGTTTCTAACTGATTTTTTACTGCCCTTGAAACACAATAAAATTATTAGTTGCGGGATAATCATCAGCGCGTAAGTATAAAAGGTAAAGGTGCACGGCGCACCGTAACTACCTTTTACGTAGACCTTTTGCATAAAGTCGGAAAGGGCAACACCTACCCCGCCTATTATAAGGGTTAAAACACCGCGCACGCTCATTTTACCCTTGATGTTTTTATTATAAAGGGACATTATATAAACGGCAACAAACAGCAAAATAAAGCCTATAATTCTTGGCAAGCCTATTTTATCGCCGTAAAACGCCCAACCTAACACTGCCGTTATTACAGAGCCAAGCATTGTGAAGATGTTTAAGAAAACGTAGGCTTCGCTTTTATAAGCATAAAGCCAACTTATGCAAAACATCGCCATAAATACTGATGAAAAAAAGCATACCACTAAGCCCTCAAGCGAGAGCGCAAGCCCTGAAAACCCGACTTGAATGACTGCAACAATAAACCCTATACAAGCGCAAAATACCGTGCGCATAGTGTTTACTGTAAAACCGTCGTTAAGCGAGATTACGTCTCTGCTGATTTTTTTGCCTGTAAAACCCTTTATTAACCCCGCAACAAGCGCAAGTGTAAGAAAGAGATAACCTATCATTCTTTATACTCTCCAAAATCAGGAACTTCCAAGGGAATTCCGCCTTGTTTTGCAGATTCAATTGCAACTAACCCTGGCACGGTATATCTTGCCGCGCGCCAAGCGTTGAGCACGGGTTGTTTGTTTTGATCAACCGCTTTTAAGAAATCGTCTACCAAAAACTTATGCGACCCCATATGTCCGTTGGGAAATTTTGTAAATACTTCCGGCAATCTTTTTAATTCTTCGTCTTGAACGGGCGCGTTAGAATTCCACTGCCATTCACCGTTTGCAACCTTTTCCATAAAGTTTTCATCTTGTTTATGCTCGGTAAGTTCTCTCGTATTAACCCTATCGCTTACGTCGGTAAGTTTTACGTGTTCTTCTTCACCGTATTCAAAATCTCTCTCAACTAATATATGCTGAGCGTTGCTGAATTCGTAACCGCCCCTTGTGCCGTAAAGTGCGGATATATATGAACTTGGTTTATTCCAACCTATTCTTCTTGCTTCGGTTACCCTTGCAACACCACCGTTTGCAAGTTCCATAAACACGTATTGATTAGAATATTCATTATCCCAAAGGTTGTTTCCCTTGCCAAAACGCCCGTCGTTTTCTTGGTCCTTATAACCTACGCAAGTAACCCTTTTTACGTATGAGTTTACAGCGGATAGTATCATTGAAGTAGAGTGCGTGGGATAAAGTAACGGTGGCATACCACCTTCTTTAGGGTCTTTGCCGTAACCGATTGAATCAATATCGTGATAATATTGTGATGCGCCGTAAGTAAACTTGCCAAACTTGCCCGCTTCGTAAGTTTCCCTACAAAACATTGCGCAAGGGTAATAATAACAAGTTTCCGCCATCATATAAATAAGCCCAGTTTTCTTTACAAGTTCAACTATTTCCTTACATTCTTCCACCGTTGACGCCATAGGAACGGCAGAGAATACGTGCTTACCAGCACTAAGTGCTTGCTTTACGATTTTGCCGTGAAGATGACGCTGTGTAAAGTTCATAACGCAATCGATATCTTCTCTTGCCAAAACTTCTTCATAAGTATCTATTACTTCGCCACCAAATCTATTGTGGAAATCTTCCGCCTTTTCTTTTAATAAATCACAATAATATATCTTTTCTACGTAAGGGTGTGCCTTAAAGAGCGGTGCAAACCAGTCGGCAAATCTTCCACACCCAACGAACGCTAAAGTAATTTTTTTGTTTTCCATATTATTTTCTCCTTATTTTTCTATTTCACCACCGGCAAAGCCGTTAAAATCATCAAAAAAGAACTGCGCGTTCTTTTGCATTTTTACGCCAATTTTTCCGTCTTCTCTAAATGCAAAACACATTGTCATATTACCAACGAACAAATCTTCCGCCCAAACTTTTATGAAAAGTTTTTTATTTGTCAACCATTCGGCATACACGCTACATTTATAATTTTCGTCATACTCGGGATTAAACAAAACTTCGCCCGAATACTTTTGCGGGAAAATAATTTGAACTTCTTTTTGGGTTGAAAAATCTATACTGAGTTCTTTATCTTCTCTCTTATAGAAAAGTTTACAAATATCACCCCTTTGTTCAAATCGCACGGACTTCAACTTCATCGGGTTTTCTTGCAAAATAAAGTTTTTGTTCTTTATCTTGTCAAAAACGGTTTCAGTAACGGGTTTAGGCTTAGCCCTTTCATATTCTTCTTTATTGATTATGGGGAAGTTTGGCAAAATAATATCTTCAACCGCATTAAAAATATCGTCGTAAGTAGTGCGGTTGCCAGCTGTATCCGAAGTGCAAGCAAAAACTAAATCTCTACCGGGGAATGCTATTGCAACTTGCCCGCCTAATCCCCTAAACGCAAACGCGCCGTCTGGATGCGACCACACTTGGTAACCATAACCACAGTTAAACCTTGTGTTAAGCGCGCCGTCGTCGTTTCTATCTAAAGGCGAAGTTGCATCAATTGCATAGTCTTTTGGGATAAGTTGCTTGCCGTTCCACTTTCCTTTTTCCAAAAGAAGGTAAGCAATTTTAGCAAGATCCGCCGTCGTTGCCATAAACGCTGAAGAAACCCAAGCCTCACCGTCAGGGCCTTTCATACTGTAAACGCCTTTACTTACGCCTATTTCATCAAATACAGGGCGGAGATATTCTACAAAGTCAAGCCCCGTTTTTTCTTTAACTATTGCACCTAAAACGTAACTTCCGCAACTGTCGTAATTCCACACCGTTCTTGCGGGGTGCGTGGGCTGAGCCGTAAAATAACTTTCCAACCAGTTTTTAGTACTTGCGTTGTAAGTAGGTTTTGAATGCACCGTTGTCATTTTAAGCATATCGCGAACGGTTTGTTCTTTTAGATAAGGGTGAACGCAACTCATATCAAAACGGTTGGCAAAGATATCAACTACCTTATCGTCGAGCGAAAGTTTACCTTCACCTATCAATCTGCCGATAGCAACTGCCATAACCGACTTAGAAGTAGAGTACATACGCGTAATTGTTTCCGAAGTGTACGGCGGGTTGTAAAGTTCTTCTATAACCTTTTTACCGCTCATCAAAACAGCGCCGTGTAAACGCACGCGTTGATAGTTCATTGTATCATTAAACTTTTTAAGAATTGAATTTTTTTCCATATGACAATTCTCCTTTAGTTTATTGTAACATATAAACCTTTATTTTTAAATGTAAAAACAAAAATAAAAATTGTGTTTTTCGTACTTTTTTTATTTTTTCTTATTGCCAAATACAAATATATACTGTATACTTAAAAATAGGAGATATTATGAAACTTACTGAAATTCAGCCTTTTGTTAGGCAAGCGGTTATAAGTAAACTGCAAAGTAGCCTATATTCTTTCAAAAAGATTAAAACGCATGACTGTCGTTTGTTTTACATCTTGCACGGGCAAGGTGAAATTGTTATTGAAAACAAGAGTTACCCTATTAAAGCGGGGTCTGTTATTTTGTTTCAAGCGGGAACGGAATACGTTTGGCAAACAAACGATATGCGCTATATTGCAATAAACTTCGACTATACTCAAGATTTTTGCCATATAAAAAACTCTTTTTCACCCATCAAGTCAGAATTATTCCCAAAAGATAACTTTTCTAAAAAAATAGCATTTTCCGACGCGCCCGAACTTAATAATGAAATTGTGTTTTTCGATTGGGCTACGGTAGAATCTAAAATAACCAACCTTGCAGTTGAAATAAATACCGCAGTTGAATTTAAAGATGAACTTTTATCATCACTTCTAAAGGCAATTATAATAAGTATCGTAAGCCATAACCGTGAACAAAAGTCCTCTGGTGACGCTAAAGGTGCATTACTTGCAAGGCGCATTATTGGGTATATTCAGCAAAACTATAATAAGCCTATAAAGAACGAAGATATTGCCGATTATTTTTATTTTAACCCCTCTTACGTCAACCGAATTTTTAAAGCACACACTGGGTTTTCACTAAAAACTTTTATTATTGATTATAGAATAAATCAAGCGATGGAAATTTTGCGCACACAAACAATAAGCGTAAGTGAAGTTGCATTTATGGTAGGTTTTACGGATATTCCACACTTTATTAAAACTTTCAAATCACACGTTGGAAAAACCCCAAACGAATACAGAACTTCAATATAAAACCCTTTTGCCCATCACATGGCGGGCGAACCTTAGAACCAAATCAATCTACTACCCAACCAAACAAAAAAACACCCTAAATGGGTGTTTTTTTAGTTAATATTAATTTTAATGTTAATTATATAAGTAGCAGGATAAATCTCCGCTTGCGCTACGATCCCCTTGCCCGTCAAAGTTTGCCCATCACATGGCGGGCGAACCTTAGAACCTAATCAATCTACTACTCAACCAAACAAAAAACACCCTAAATGGGTGTTTTTTGTTTGGCAGGGGTAGCAGGATTCGAACCTACGCGTAACGGAGTCAGAGGCCGTTGCCTTACCGCTTGGCGATACCCCTATTTATTCTTCTTTTGTATTTTATCAAATACTTTATATTTTTTCAAGTGTTTAGAGTGTAAAATAAAAAAATCTAATAATCCTTACTTTCTATTGACTTATTTGATATTTTTTGCTATAATTTACTCGTTTAAAAATATATATTAAACGAGGAGAGAGAATCATGGCAAAATCAAATAAGATTGAATCTACCATTCTTAAAAAAATGGTGAACCTTAGCAAATGGTATTTGGGTAAGGACATGGAACTTAAAGGTTTTGGTGGTGTTTTACTTAGAATCCTTTTCTTCTTTGTAAACCTTTTATGGTGGATTGCTTTGGGCGTTCTTTGGGTTTTAGCAATTATTGCGCTTATTTTCTTTGAAATTCCCACTAAAATGCGTGCTAAACAATTCAAACAAAGAATGAAGAGAATTGACGTTGATATCTACGCATCACACAAGAGACCTAGAGACTAATTAATCAAAAAAAAATAAGAGAGTATCAAAACGATACTCTCTTTTATTTTATTCTTTTTTATACCAACGATACCAACGCGCTAAACAACATGTACATAAGCGGAATTACTACTATTGATAAAACTGTAGATAATAACACGTAAATTGATGCAGAATCCCCATCAGCGCCAAACTGAACGGCAAAGAGTGCGGTACTTGTTGCACACGGCATTGAAAGCAAGAAGAAAAGCGTATTCTTTACTTCCAAAGAAATGGGTAAAAATGCGATAATTGCTATGGTGATGAGTGAACAAACAACTAACTTTAAGAAAGAAGTAATGTACGCCCACTTATCGCAGAACAATTTTTTAATTTCTAAGTTAGAAAGCCTTATACCTATAACGAACATTGCAAGCGGAGTTACGGTGTTTCCAAGGAAGTTGCACGCATTTGCAAAGTTAGTTAAAATTAAATCCAAAGTAGAACCCGGTTCTGCAAGTTCAACAAGCGGTTTTTTAAGGGTTATAAACAAAATAAAACCTAAAACGATTGCAATAATAGTTGGGTTAAGAATAATTTTCTTTAATGAAACGTTCTTCATGCTACCAGTAACTAAATATACACCAAGCGTCCAGTTAAGAATATTGAACACGGTTAATACAACCGCGGTGTAAATCATAATTTCGCCCCAAGCAGTAGTATTGCCAAAAAGCGTTTGCAAAAACGGAACGCCCATATAAGCGCAGTTACCAAAAACGCTTGCCGCGCGCACGCAACGAAGTTTTGCGCTGTCGCCACGAACGAAGATTTTAACTACCACAAACATTGCTAAATGCACCGCAAAAGCAATACCAGCAACAATCAACATATTCATGGCGATAGAAGAATCAAATTCTTTACCTTGAAAACTCATGAATACAAGCGCGGGTTGACAGCCGTAAAGAACGATGGTTGATAAAACTTCACTTGCCTTTTCGGGCAAAAGTTTCATTTTGTTCAAAATAAACGCAGGTACTGCCAAAATTATAAGTGAAATAACCGCTATTAAAACTGTAACAAAATCAATTCCCATTTTCCTTTTCCTTTAGTAAGATTAGTTATAAATATTTTTTAATGTTTTCACATTCTTTAGTCTGTTTTACAGCGTAATTAAACGCAAGAAAAACTGCCGTGGTATCAAAGCGCGCATCGTGGAAGTTTGCCGTGCTACCAAATATCTTTTTAGAAGCTTGTTGAATTTTTTCGTCGTTAATCTCAAAGTGGGCGCAAAGTTCGGCAAGTTTTGGGTACTTGTATCCTTCGCCCTTCTTTTTTGGAAGTTTACACACGGGCGTAAACTTTTTCATAGTGCAAAATTCTTCTTTTATTTCAAAAACTTTGCCCTGTCGTTCAAACTCCGCGCGCATAAAAGAAAAGTCGAACGCGGTGTTGTGTGCAACTATTACGTCTGCTTTAGAAAAATCATTTTCTATTATGTCAATATAATCACTAAAACGCTTATTTCCAGAAAGTTCTTTAAGTTTTTCTATTGAAAAACCGTGAACCATATAAGCCGAGTAATCCATATTGTCAACCGTAAAAAACAAGTTGCGCGCGCTTAAATTATCGCCCTCTTGCATTATGTAAGACAGTTGACAAATTTGCCCAGGATAGAGCGAAGTTGTTTCCGTATCAAAAAATAATACCATATTTCAATTAAGAAAACGCAGGTTTAATTAGGTTAACCTGCGTTTTATTTTGTTTTTAATATTAGCCTTCAATTAAATCAGCATATCTATCAGCATATCTGGTTACACCGCCGTTAGCGCCGTAAACGTGATCGCTTAAGAGTTTGTTTTGAACTTTGCTAATTTGTTTTGATACTCTGTTTGCAGCAACACTTTCAAAGAACTTGTAAAGGAAGGTGTCAGTATCAACTTCTTCATCATCCCAGTTTTCAACAAGTGCTTTCATTTCAGCCTTCCAATAAGAGGTATCACCATTTGCGTTCATTGCAAAGTTAAGATAACTTTCTAAGGTTGCAAAACCATCAATACCAGTAAATGCTTGAGAGAAGAACATTACGTGGTAACCGTAATCAGTTCCAACGATAATGTAACTCTTTCCACCGAGAGCAATAAGTTCTCTACCAGCATCAGCAAATTCTTGAACGTAAGTTTCGCTGCCAACGTCAGGAATAGGTTCAATGGTGTAACCCTTATAAGTATTGAGTGAACCAGCGTCGGTTGAGAATGCAAATAAAAGTTCGTTAATCTTAGCATCGTATTCTTCAACTGCGTTTTTGTTTACAACTTTCTTGTAGATAGAAACGCTGTCAGAAGAAGACTTAGAGTTGGTTTGAACTGAACCGTAAACGTATTCGTCCATCATCTTAACGAATTCGTCAAGAGAATATTCATTGATGCTATCAATACGGTATTTTGCAGTATATTCTTCATCATCAATATGGTC
This sequence comes from Christensenellaceae bacterium, assembly GCA_045614185.1. GTDB lineage: Bacteria > Bacillota > Clostridia > Christensenellales > Borkfalkiaceae > UBA1259. The sequence goes on from JAZLCJ010000017.1 coordinate 25,856, forward strand.
TTTGTTTACGTGTGTTACAGAGCCACCGAAAGGTAAACTGTTTTTAGCATCTTTAACGAGTGTATAATCCCCGGTAAAGCAGTTGGTTTCAGTATCGAAATCATAACCGCTTAAAAGCCAAGTAGAACGCAAATCTTTAACGATAGTTTTATCAAGAATTGCTTTTCTTTCAATTGCTTTTTGGTTGATATCTTTAGTCTTGATAGCGTTAATTTGAGTAGTTTGATTTGAATCAGCACCTAAAAGAAGGTTGTAAACGTAACCGTAAGTACCGTTTCTACCAACTAATACGGGGTCTTCAGCGGTTGCAGAAGCCAACTTATCAGCAAACTCAGCATCACTCATTTCAGATTGAGTGTTGAAGTTGTTTTCATAAACACTTTGTAAATCTTCAAAAGTAACAGTTTTTCTTGCAGCGTCGTTGATAGCTTTTTCAAACTTTTCTAAAATGGTGTTTTCTTTGTAGCCTTTTACAGTATCTATATAGTAATCAGTACTTTCGATGCTACCGTTATATTCACCTAAAAGTTCGTTTTGTTCTAAAAGTTCAATAACTTCGTTATAAGCAGCACGACGATCGGTTGAACTGTTAGTATCTACCTTATATGCTTGCTTTTGGGGATCGGTAAGTTCTTTTTCTTTATTAGCAGCATTTGTGGGGATTGCTCTTACTTCACCAACGATGGTATCGGTTACGCCGTGGTCGTGACCTTCCATATAGTTATGAATCATAGCGTTCATATCTTTTTTGGTTAAATATTCAGCGTCGATAATTTCACTGTCGGTAAGATATCTATCCAAATCCCAAGCACCCTTGCTTTCATTAACTACGTTACCATAATAAATGCTTGAAGAATCTGCATTGTTAAACTGCATAATTGCGTTTTGAACGTATACTCTGGTAGTGATAAGTTGATTTACGATAAGATCGATAACGCGGTCACGAGTATATCCGTAACTTTGTTCGTAAATGTAACCAAAGTTGATGTAGTTCATTACAACTTCTTTCTTGTAAATATTTTCTTCAGGTGCACCGTCAGCAATTTTTACGGTTGCAACAACCTGATTCATATTTCTTTCATTATCTACTGTTACAAGATTACAGCCGCCTAAAAAGGTCATACTCATTACGAGCGACATAACTAACGATACAACAGCGACTAAAATTTTCTTCATATATTCTCTCCCATTGAAAGACTAATTTTTTACTATACCCATAAAGTATATACTATACGGGCAAAAAAAGCAAACAATTTTTTTTAGTTTTCACTAATTTTTGCCCTTTTAAATGAAATTTAACTCTCTTTTAGAGAGTATGCGTCAAAAACTCTCTCATTAGCGACAACATCTCAGCATTCCCTTGCCCGTCTCTTATAAATTCTAATGCAGGTAAATTGCTCATAGACACAACTACGCTGTCTGCATAAGCGTCCATTGCCGACACAAGTTTTTTCTTGCCAAACACCTTAAAGTCTTCAAACACCAAACTTACGTCTGACTGTCTAACGTTGATTTCCTTTGCGCCTAAACGAGCGGCAAGCATCTTAACCACGGCGATATTTATAAGATTATCCGCCTCTTCAGGTAAAGCGCCGTAAACTTCACTAATAGACGCGCGGAATTCTTGTTCTGCGTCTAAAGAATTTATTTCTGCAATCTCTTTATACGCGTCCATCCGCGCTATATTACTTTCGATATAGTCGTCGGGGATAAACGCGGTTACCCTTATATCCAATTCAGGAATAACTTCAACCTTGCCAGAGAGTTCTTCACGGAGAAGTTTAGAATATAATTCGTAACCGATTTTTTCCATATGTCCGTGCTGTTCTGCACCCAAAATATTGCCCGCGCCCCTAATTTCCAAGTCGCGCATAGCAATTTTGATACCGCTACCCATTTCAGCAAACTCAATAATAGCGTTCAAACGCTCGAAAGCCGTTTGAGATAATACTTTTTCACGCTTAAAGGTAAAGTATGCGTACGCTAAGCGGTCACTTCTGCCAACCCTACCCTTTAGTTGATAAAGCGTGGAAAGTCCAAGTTTATCCGCGTCGATTACGATAAGCGTATTTGCTTTTGGCAAATCTATTCCGTTTTCTATAATGGTAGTGGATATCAACACGTCATATTCACCGCGATAGAACGCTAAAACGTTCTTTTCCATAACACGCTCTTCCATTTGACCGTGTACTACCGTTACTTTTAAGTTGGGCATTAAACGCTTAACCGATTCTGCAAAAGTAAATATACTTTCCACTCGATTATATAATATAAACGCTTGTCCACCCCTGTTGATTTCACGAGAAACAGCATCTTTTATAAGCATTTCCGTTTCTTCCGTTACGTAAGTTTGTACGGGTAAACGCTTTTTGGGTGGGGTGTTAATAGTACTTATCGAGCGTATACCAGAAAGCGACATGTGTAGCGTTCTAGGTATAGGCGTTGCAGTCAAAGTAAGCGCGTCAACGTTGGTTTTTAAGAGTTTGATTTTTTCTTTATGTTCAACGCCAAAACGCTGTTCTTCATCAAGCACTAAAATTCCTAAATCTTTAAACTCTATATCTTTACTTAACAGTCTATGCGTACCTATTACAAAGTCTATTTTGCCTTCTTTTAAGTCTTTAACTATCTGCTCTTGTTGTTTTGCCGTCTTAAACCTATTAAGGCAAGCAATTTTTATACCGAAGTCCTTAAATCTTTGAAGTGCAGTATTGTAGTGCTGTTCAGTTAAAATGGTTGTGGGCGCAAGCATTGCCGCTTGTTTGCCGTTTGCAACCGCGCGGAATACGGCGCGGAAAGCAACTTCCGTCTTACCAAAACCAACGTCGCCACACACCAACCTATCCATAACCTTTCCGCTTGTCATATCCGCCTTAATATCGGCGTTTGCTTGCGCTTGGTCGGGCGTGTCTTCAAACGGAAAAGCACATTCAAACATACTTTGAAGTTCTTTATCATCGGTAAATTTATAGCCCTTTAATTCATCGCGTTCTTGATAGAGTTTCTTTAGGTCAAAACTCATCTTTTTAATACTTTCACGAACGTGTTTTTTTATTCTTTCAAAGTCTTTTCCACCTATCTTTGAAAGGCGCGGCCTTTTATCCCCGCCAAGATATCTGGTAAGGATATCCATTTGTTCAACGGGTACGTATAAAATATCTCCGCCAGAGTATTCAACCGCCACGTAATCTTTAGTGCCTTCGGTAGTGGTAATCTTTTTATTACCTAAAACCCTACCTACACCGTGAATTTCGTGCACGCAATAATCACCAACTTCAGGCGCGGTGAAAAAGCCTTTTTTCTTGCTTTGAATTTTGCGTGCGGAAACGGGTTTTGCAAACAAGTTACCGCTACCGATAACCACCGCTTTTTCTTCATGGAAAATAAACCCGCGTGATAACTTTTGACTTATTACGCTTACGCCTTTAAGTTGACCGTTAAAGTCTACGGTTGACGCAATTCCCCTACAAGAAAGTTCAAACGCAAAGTTTTCCGCGCGTTTTCTATCGCCCGTGCAAACGGTTATAGAATAACCGCCCTTAAGCCAGTTATCAATATCTGTAAAAACTTCTTTAAAATCAAGTTGATAATCGGCAACGCCCCCAACTTGGGGGTTAACGATTTTTAAGGGATTAAAAAACGGTATTGCAGTTGATAGCGCTTGCATTGCAACCACTCTATACCCGTTAATTTTTTCATTAAGTTTTTCAAGACCTATAAAGTTATCTTTTGCAAACGAGAAAACTTCCCCCGCGTCTTTTAAAGAATTAAACCTTTCTTCAAACTCCGTTTGGTTGAGCGTGCCAAGTTCATGCACACGGCGTGCCTCGTCGATAACTATTACCGTGTCTTTATCTAAATAATCAAAAATACTTGCGCAAGAAGATGACAAAACGGAAAGCGCGCCCATGCCAAAAGCATCGCGGTTTTCCATAGCCACTTCTAAATCGCCATACAAAATATTAAGCCTTACTTTTTGCTCTCTGTTGGCGTTTTTAAGTTCGCCCTTTAATATGCTCTTAAAGAGCGCAAGGTCGTCGTTATCGAAAATAAATTCCGCCGCTTGCAAAATCTTAACGCTGTCAAGATAGCCAAGACTTTGCCTACTTTCCGCCTCATATGACTTTATACTCTCAACCGTATCGCCAAAAAAGTCCACTCTAACGGGATTTTCAAAGCCCACGGGGAACACGTCTAAAACATCGCCACGGAGCGAAAAAGTGCCTTGCGTGTTAGGATTTTCCGTACGCGCATACCCCAAAGTAACCAAGGTTGAAACAACTTCACCTTGATAGCAGTCCGCGTCTTTTACAAGCGTAATAGAGCGGATAGATTTAGGTGCGGTTTGCATAAGCGTTTCTGCCGTTGCAATTATAACGGACGCCTCTTTAATTTTATCAAGCGCACAAATGCGCGCGTAAGTATTGTCTTTAGAAAACGCCCTTGCTTGCAACAAAATTTCATCTTTGGGCGGAATATAAACGGCGCTTTTACCTGAAATTTCATTTATAGCGTCAACGGCAAGGCGTGCGGTTAAACCGTCCTTTACGATATATAAAACCTTTTCATCGATCGTAGAAACCATAAAATTCTTGAAAGCGTCCGTAACGCCGAAAACCGCCGAAGGAATACCTTGGCGGACGTGCGAAATAAACTCTTTCAAAGAGTTTTCTCTGTCTTTTAATTTTATGATTTGCTCAAGCATATATAAAGTATCTCACAAGATGAGTTTTAAGCAAATTATTAAAGAATTTAACTATGCTTTAGTGTTAAACTCTTGCATTATCTTTTGAATTTCCACACCTTTAGCGAAAGCAACGCCGGCTTTTGCAGCCGTGTCTAACGCCTTGTTGAAAGTGGGTTTATCTTCTTCTTTAATCCCTGATAAAACTAAGTTTATAAGTGGAATTTGAAGATTTTCAGTAGGTTTAAAACCTACCCTAACGCGCGGAAAGTTAGTTTTACCTAAAAGGGCTATAATATTGCGCATACCGTTATGCGTACCGGCAGAACCACTTTCTCTAATTCTAACCGCGCCTTTATTTAGGTCAAAATCATCATATATAACCAAAAGGTCTTCGACAGGGATTTTATAAAACGCCATAAGTTCCCTAACGCTTTCCCCACTTAAGTTCATATATGTTAAAGGTTTAGCAATAATGACCTTTTCCATACCCACTTTGGTTTCTGCAACGAGCGCACGGCATTTTTCTTTATTAAATTCCACACCGAGATCTTTTGCGATTAAATCTGCCGTCATAAAACCAAGGTTATGGAAAGTGTTTTTATACTTGTCGTCAGGGTTGCCCAAACCTACAATGAGTTTCATATTATCTCCACTAAAAAAGCCGTTCTTTTGCAAACGGCTTTTTCTTTAAGTAACTTAATTAGTCTTCGTAAATTGCTGAAAGCGAAGTATCAGAGTAAATGGTGTTGATTGCTTTAGCAACGAGTTTTGCAACTGAAAGAACTTTAATCTTAGGATTGTTGCGTACGTGTTCAGGAAGATTGATGGTATCGAGAACAACGATTTGTTTAATGGGTGATGCAATAAGTCTATCCATTGCAGGACCGCTGAGAACGCCGTGAGTACAGCAAGCGTAAACTTCTTTAGCACCGTTTTTAACGAGCGCTTCAGCACCTTGGCAAATAGTACCAGCGGTGTCAATCATATCGTCAACCATGATGCAAGATTTACCAGCAACGTCACCGATAACGTTCATAACTTCGATAGCGTTTGCTTTAGGACGACGCTTGTCTACGATAGCGAGTGATGCATCTACGCGTGATGCGAAGTTTCTTGCTCTTGCAACGCTACCAACGTCAGGTGAAACAACAACCCAATCTTCATTCATCTTATTCTTGAAATATCTTGCAAGAATAGGTGCGCCGTAAAGGTGGTCTACGGGGATATCGAAAAAGCCTTGAATTTGTGCTGCGTGAAGGTCCATAGTAAGAACTCTGTCAGCACCAGCACTTGTTAAGATATCAGCAACAAGTTTTGCTGTAATCGGATCTCTAGGACGAGCCTTTCTGTCTTGTCTTGCATAACCGAAGTAAGGGATAACTGCGGTAACTCTACCAGCAGACGCTCTTTTGCAAGCATCAATCATGATAAGAAGTTCCATAAGGTTATCGTTTACAGGGATAGAAGTAGATTGAATAATAAATACGTCTTTACCTCTAACCGTTTGGGGAAGAGTAATGCTAATTTCCCCGTCAGAGAACTTGCCAACTTCAGCTTCACTTAAAGGTAAGCCGAGTTCTTTAGCAACTGCTTCTGCTAAAGGTCTGTTAGAGTTACCTGAAATAACTTCAATCTTGTTGCCGTGTGTAATCATATTAAATTTCTCCTAATGTAACTTTATGTACATATAGTACTGTATCTATTTTATAACTAAACTTTAATTTAGTCAAGGCTTTTTTTAATTCTCTTTGCTTTAAAATAATTTTTTATTATATTTGCGCAAGTTTCTTCCATAATTCCGCCCTCAAATTCCACGGTATGGTTAAGTCCACTATCTGAAAGCACGTTAAACTTACTAACCGCCGCCCCGCTTTTAGGTTCGAAAGCACCAAAGTAAACCTTTTTAATGCGCGCGTTGGCGATAGCGCCCGCACACATAGCGCACGGCTCCATGGTTACGAAAAGTTCCGCGTTATCTAAGCGCCAACTTTTCAACTTTTTACAAGCCTTATTTATTGCCAAAATTTCAGCGTGCGCGGTTGCAAGTTGAGTTTTTTCCATTAAATTATGCGCGCGTGCAATAATCTTTCCGTCAACAACGATAACCGCACCGATAGGCACTTCATCTTTATCTTTAGCCTTAAGTGCCTCTTTAATTGCCGACTTCATAAATTTTAAGTTCATTTTAACTCCGTAAGCCGTTCAATAACAGCGTTAAGTAAATTTTTATTTTTGTTAAAAATTCCACCCAAATGTTTTTTATCTATAGGGTGGTTTAATTTATCCGCCCCCACTTCCACGGTAAGCGCGGGAATTTTAAGTTTATCTATGCACCAGTCTTTATATCCACCACAAGATAAAGGCGTACTTTTGATTAAGTAACCGTTCTTATCTTGCACGGCTTTAGCGATAGAATAATCACGCTCTTTATCCGCATAATTTTGGTTAAATTCGTAATAAATTTCTTCACCCTTAGAGTGAAAACTAACGGTCAAGTGCGGATAAATAAGTAAAGTAAAAGCCTTTAACGCATAAGTTTCTTTTTCCGAAAAAGGAGCGCGCCCTATAAAATTTTCCGCACCGCGAAAAGTGGTGTTTTTTGCGCCCTTTCCCCACTTTGCATCAAAATTAACGTTTAAGTCCACACCGCGTGCGTTTGCTTTATATAGCGGTAAAGATTTATGAGCAATTTTAATGCCATCTGGGTTAACGGCAGGTATAAAATATACCGTGCCAAATTTACCAACCCTATTAAAATAATCAACAAGTTTTAAACACAGGTGCGAAGTAATATCTTCACGCGCGTGCATTCCGCATTGAACTATTACTTTGGGAAAACGAGATTTAGAAAGGCAAAAATAATAAATGGGCTTATCTTTTTGACTAAACCCAATTATCCCCTTTTCGCCTTCAAACAAATTATAATACCGTTCGATTTTTTGTAAAATATCCATACGATATGATATGAATTATTTATGATATGCGCTACCAGAATTTATTGAAAACGCCCTATAAATTTGTTCGGTAAGCATTAAGCGGAAAAGCGTGTGCGGAAAGGTCATATCCGAAAAAGATAAAAGTTTATCCGCCCTATTTTTAACAGCGTCTGATAGACCGTATGAACCGCCTATAACGAAAGTTATAACGCCTTGCCCAATATCGACAAGGTTTTTAAGTTTCTTTGCAAACTTTTCGCTTGAAAACTTATCCCCTTCTATCGCCATAGCGAACACAAAGCCTTTAAGCAACGGTAAAATCTTTTCGCCTTCTTTTTCTTTTATTGACGAAATGAGTGCATCGTCTACCTTTTGATAATTTTCTTCTTGAAGTTCAATGATTTTGAACTCACAAAAGCGTGAAAGCCTTTTGGCATATTCTGAAATTCCGTCCGCAAAATATTTTTCCTTTACCTTGCCCACGGCAACTAAATTAATTTTAATCATAATGTTTTAAGCCCCTGTAAATATTACGCTAAGGGTAAGCACCAAACAAATAGCCAAACCAAAAGCACCACACGGCAAGAAATAGTCTTTAACTTCGCCTTTAATTACGGCAGTTTTTTGCTGTTTTTTCAAGATTAAAAGGATAGAAACGGCAAAAACAACCAAAAGTGCAACACCGCACGCAATAATTATCGGGTTAAATAAATCAATATAAACCTTAAAATATTCTAAAATAATAACGGCAAAGTTGTTTATAAAGTGAGAAATTATTGCAGGGATAACGCTTTTTGACGCCTTAACTAAAAGGCATAATAATACGCCGTAAATAAATTGATAAATTAATTGTGCAAGTGAACAATGATAAAGTGCAAAGCACACACCAACTATTAAAACAGCAAATACAGTTTTAACTTTTGATAAAGAACTAAGTAGCACACCGCGGAAGAAAATTTCTTCCATTACCGCAGGGATAACCGCCAAAAGGATAGAAAAAAGAATAAGATTACCTACATTATCAAGCGGAACAACCGCACTTGACGGCGTTATGCCCACGCTCTTTAATAATTCTATAAAAGCAGTATTGACAAACCCAAGCCCCAAAAACATACCCGCGGATAAAATAAGCGCAAAAAGTAAATAGATAGGGTTAAATTTATTTATTGAATAAAGCGTTGTAAAAGGTTTTTCAACTTTAATTCCGTAATAAACGCTGACGATTGCAAACGCTATTGCGGAAAAGGTTGAACAAATTGCAATATACTCTACGCTTTTTGGGTTAAAAATAAGCCCGAATATAGTTTGCCCTAAAAAATTTATAATAACGAAAATGCTTATTGAAGAAAAGAACGCAAGTCCCCCGCCGTAAGCCGTTATATTTGCTTTGATTTTATTATTAGCCATACGGATATTTTACTATATTTTAAGTAATTAGTAAAGATTTTTTTAATAAAAAACCTTTTGCGTTGCCTTTAAGTTTAAAACAAAAACGGACCATCTAAAAAGACAGTCCGTTTTTGCGTTTTAGTCATTGTTATAAGGATAATCAATTATTAATTTGTTTAATTATGCTGCGGGTGTTTCTGAAACAAATTCAATATTACCCATATAGAATATGTTTCCGTTTGTACAATATGCTTTTTGCCTTATTACGAATTCTCTGGTAGTTGTTGAAAGGAAACAATTATAGAATTCTTCCATAGTTAAAGTTGTAGTATGCCAAGTTTTATGTGCAAGAGTAGTTCCACCATTATGAGTTAAAATATATCCTACTACGGACTCAGTCCCTGTTAAAGTATTATTCATTCTATAACCAGAGTGAGTAGCAAAAGTAACCTTAACACCAGTCCACTTGTTTTCTGCTGCTAACTTTTGATATTCTTCTTTAGTATAGTTCATTTTAACACGAATAGTTGTATTTGTTGCAGTAGCGACTATTTTAACTGCATTGCCCGTATACTCATTTGCATATCCAAGTGCTGACAAAGTCTCAGCAGAAGTAAAAGCCCCTTCATTTTTGTAAGCGCCAGAGCTTGCCGCATAGCGTGTACCGTATGCGCTATGCACGCTGTCTTCCGTTACAGTAAAACCGTACTCACCAAAATCGTGTTCTATAAATTCAATGTCTCCGAAGTATACATCGCACTCCCCATTTTCTGCTGTTTTCCACTTATAAGATAGTAATAATCTCGCCGTAAATCCATCTGCATCATCAAAAGAATGCTTAAACTCATCCAACGAAAGAATATGCTCCGTCCAAGCGTTCATTACCATCGGTAAATCTTTTACACCATATCCAGCAACACCTAAGAACGATTTAGCTGAATTACTTAACAAACCAGTTGTGCCTTCAGCAGGGACAACCATATATCTAAACTTAACTGCGTTAAAATTGTTTTCTTCAGCAAGCGCAATATATTCGTTTGCTGAATAATTGAATCTTGCAATAGTTGTAATGTTACTTACAATTCCAGCAACCTTCGTTGCACCACCAGTATAATTTATATCGTTATTGACACCTTCTGGATAAGTTGTTTCATAAGATGTTTCATAAACCGCGCTTGCCGTTTCTGAAACTTTTGTATAAGTTTCTTTAGTAATATCTAAATCAAACGGTGCGTTAATGTAATCAAAATCGACAAACTCAATGTCTCCAAGATAAAAATCATATGAGCCAGCATCTAAAAAGAATTGAGAAAAGAACAATCTATTAGGTGTTTTACTATTAAAGCAAGCGTAAAAATCATTAAGAGTTATAGTTGCTTCAACCCAATTTTTATTGGGGAATGAAACGTTATTTAAAACTAAAAATTGACCGTCACTTGAAGAATTCGCTACTGAAGTTGAGCCAGTATGATCTAATAAACCGATAATCTTTACTCTAAACCACTTGTTTTCTGCTACTAATTGTTTACATTCTTCAAGCGTTTCGTTTAAGAAAACTTCAACTTGTCTACCAGATGAAGAACTTGAAAGTCTAACTGCACCACCAGTATAACCTATTTCATTAGTAAAGCCGTTTTCTTCAGCGTGAAGTTCTTCCGCTGAAACGTAAGATATCGTGCTGTAACTTTGCTTAACAAGAAGATCTGCAGATCTTTCACTTGCGTTAAACAACTTAGTTTGGTTGACTACGGTTACACCGTCAATACCAATGCTGTCTAAATCTTTATTGTTATAAACGATAACCTTTTTATCACTTGTCTTAAATGAACCAGCAAAGCCACCACCGATAGGTTCAAAATCATGGTCTACTTCTACGTTGTTTGCAAGTTCAAATATTGCGTTATCAGTTGTGCCTTCATAAGTAACGCCTTGTGCTACTGCGTTTGAAATGATGTATAAATCATCATTATCTGATACTTTTACGGGGTTATCATTAGTACCAAAATTAGCAAAAGTAGTATCTTGTGCTTGACGAAGAACGTCTAATTCTACGTCACCACCCATAAATGACTTGTTTGCGGTTTGTAAGTATGCTCTTGAGAAAGTAGTGTCTTTAGGTAAGAAGTATTCAATAGTGCTATCAGTCTTTAAGTATGCAATCATAGTAAATTGCAAATCTCTATTAGTATCTTTGATGTTTTCTACTGCTGCACTTGCTACCCATTCGCCTTTGTATTCATAAATCTTGGTTTTTTCGTCTGCATTAGACATTAAAAGACCTTCACCAGCGTTTCCTACGTATGCGTGTTGCTTATCTTCTGCAAAGTTTTCAGGATTATTTTTCTTCATTTCAGTTAAGAAGTCGTAAGAGCCACCTGCTTCTTCCGCAGCTGCTTTTGCTACTAAGGCAATATCAAAATAATACTTAGGCGTAATGATAAAACCAAGTTGAACGTTATCGTTATCAACAATATTGTTCTTGGTTGCTTCATCAAGTACAACGCGGAAACGGATACCAGAGTATTCGTTTTCTTTTAAGCCCACGCGTACAGACGCAGCCTCAACAACGGTAATGTTGTTAACTGCAGTTTCTTCAGCGTTTACAGGCTTAACGGTTGCTGCAAAGGTAAGTGAGCAAATTGCAACGATTACGCTAAGCACAACTAATAATAAATTTCTTTTAGTTAAACTTTTCATTCTGCTTTTACCCCCTTATTGAATTCCCCAATCTTCGTCACCACCAACGTTATCGTAGTTAGAGAACATCAATACGTCTTGGAGAAGATTTTCTATTGCCACCTTAGGTGCAATATAGGTTTTTTTCGTCATAATTTTTTTACCTCCTTAAAATATGACAAATTTGACTAAAAACTAATATTTTTCATCTGTCAAGGTGGCTTTTCTCTATGCGCAAGCAATAGAGAAAAGGGTGCACCCTTTCATATTAAAATATTATTTTACTTTTATATTATACATTATATAATTAAATTTGGCAATGCTTTTTACAAAATTTGTTTAAAAATTTCACTATTTTATCTTAAACACCCACTTTTATTGCTTGTGTTTAAGAAAAAAAACCGCTTACCTTTATAAAGTAAGCGGTTTTTATAACCAAATTATTTACGCTCTTGGAGAGTAGTTGGGTGATTCTTTAGTGATTGAAATATCGTGCGGGTGGCTTTCGATAAGTGATGCGTTGGTAATTCTTACGAATTGCGCCTTCTTTCTTAAGTCGTCAATAGTAGGAGTACCGCAGTAACCCATACCTGCACGGATACCACCGCACATTTGGAACACGATTTCACTAAGTGCGCCACGATAAGGTACTCTACCTTCAACGCCTTCGGGTACAAGTTTTTTAGCGTTTTCTTGGAAGTATCTATCTTTACTACCGCTTTGCATTGCGGGAAGTGAGCCCATACCACGGTATACTTTGAAACTTCTGCCTTGGTAAATTTCAATTTCGCCAGGGCTTTCCAAAGTACCAGCAAAAAGACTACCGATCATAATTGCCGCTGCACCGCCACCGATTGCTTTAGTGATATCACCACTATATTTAATACCGCCGTCAGCAATAACCTTTTTACCGAACTTGTCTGCGCGTTCAGCACAGTCCATAATTGCGGTGAGTTGCGGTACGCCGATACCTGCTACGATACGAGTGGTGCAAATTGAGCCAGGACCGATACCAACCTTAACTACGTCTGCACCTGCGTCGATAAGCGCTTCGGTTGCGTCTGCAGTTGCAACGTTACCTGCAACAAGCGGTAAGTTGGGATATTTTGCTTTAATTTGTTTTACGGTTTCTAAAATGTTTTTAGAATGTCCGTGTGCACTATCAACAACGATAAGGTCAACTTTTGCTTTAACAAGCGCGTCTACCCTTTCCATAGTATTCTTTGAAACGCCTACTGCTGCACCCGCCAAAAGTCTGCCGTTCTTGTCCTTTGCAGAGTTGGGGTATTGAATAGCCTTTTCAATATCTTTAATGGTGATAAGTCCTTTAAGGTAACCCTTATCATCAACTATAGGAAGTTTTTCAATACGGTTTGCGCCCAAAATCTTTTGAGCTTCTTCCAAAGAAGTTCCCACAGGTGCGGTTACAAGGTTTTCCTTGGTCATTATGTTCTTTATGGGTTGTTCAAAGTTGCTTTCAAAACGCAAGTCTCTGTTGGTTAAAATACCCACAAGTTTGCCGTCTTTAGTGATCGGCACACCGCTTATACGGTATTTTTCCATCAATGCAAGAGCCTCGGTTACAGGGCTATCGGGGTCTAAATAGAACGGGTCGGTTATAACGCCGTGTTCACTTCTCTTTACTCTGTCTACGTGGAGTGCTTGTTCTTCAACAGACATATTTTTGTGAATAATACCGATACCGCCTTCTCTTGCCATTGCAATTGCAAGGCGAGCTTCAGTTACCGTATCCATCGCTGCTGACATTAGCGGAATGTTAAGTTTTACGCTTGGTGTTAACTGTGTGGATAAGTCTACGTGTGCGGGTACGATTTCACTCGCTTGTGGAACGAGCAATACGTCGTCAAATGTTAAGCCTTCTTTAATAATGATACCCATAAATGTTCTCCTTTGATAATTTCAAATATATAAATTGTATTTTTAACCTAATAAATTTTCAAGATATTCTTTATCAATATCAAGATAATTACCGCTAAGTTCAATTTCTTCTAACGCGGTAACGGTTGCGGTAATATTTTCCGTCATATCAGCCGTCAAATATTCATAAATTAAAATTCTAACGGGGTTGAACGCGCCGTATGAAGTTTTTGCGCTATTTACAGCAACGCTTAAACCTTCGCTAAACTTGCCAGACTTTGCTAAAATTAAAGCGTAATTGCCTAAGTAATAATCTTTTTCTTCTTGGGGATTGCCCTTTGACGCACAATAATCGTTAAAGTCCTTATGTTCAACTAATTCTTTATAACAATCTTTTGCGTTTTCTAAATCGTTTGCCATATCAACTTTGTTGGCAAAGTTAACAAGGTCATTTATATCCCCCGTTTTTTCATACGCTTTTTCATAAAAGAAAACGGACGCGGAATAATTCCCTGCGCCGTCAAAAAGGTCCCCCAAAGCCTTGGGGGCAAAAAGAGCCATCGCACCGAATATTATCCCAAGTGCGACTATTAAAGATGCAAGCGTTATTGCGGTTGTCTTAATAACGAGTTTCTTCAACCTTAAAAGCCCTTCCCTTATAAGTAATTTTTATTATTTTATCAAAGTTTAACTGAAAAATCAATACTTTAACGACATTTTTTTTACATTTTACGAATTACTTTGCTTTTTATTTCATAATTTTACCTTAAAGGATGGTTTTTATGCGAAAAATTTGCGTTTTTGTTTGTGCTTTTCTCTCTGTTTTTTGTTCTTTTCTTTATGCTTGCAAACCTGTTAACCCTTTGTACGATAGGGTTAGCGAACTAAGGTGTAATATTTACGAAGGCTCTTTTGACCAACTTACCGTAATTGCTCATTACGGTTTTAAAGAAACGCCTTTTGATAACGACGGTAAGCCTTGCAAAAAAGTAAACTTACTTACCTTTAAGTTACAAGGTAGTTACAACGACGGTGCGACTTATACCCTTTTGTTTGAAAACGGCGAAAAAAAGTATTCTTGTGATTTTAAGTTAAACCCAGTAAATCACACACTTTCTGCAAGCGTGGAAGTAGATAATTTTTCCGCACACACTTTTTCTGTAAACATAATTTGCGGTGCAGATAATAAAAAAGTTGATATGACTTCTATTTTACCAGAAAATACCATTGACTATAAAACCGCACTTGATTATTTATATAACGGTCAAAAAGACTTGATTTCCGCCTACACCGACCAAAACGGCAACTTTAACGCGGAGATTTACGCACGCATTATCGTTAGAGATAACAAGCCGTATTGGTATATCGGTATTGCATCTGGTAACGGTAACTTAAAAGCCTTACTTGTGGACGGTTTTTCTGGTAAACTTTTGGCAATGCGAGAAGTGTTTTAATCTTAATTTATAACAAAAAAAGGCTCTATTTTAGAGCCTTTTAGTTTTTATTTTTGTTTTTACGAAGCAGTTAACGCTCAAGTGCGCAGTAGATAACCACTCGAACTCTTTTTAAGCCATAGTTGCAAGCAGTTCAAGGCTCGCGACGCGTTTTGGATGAGATTAACCTTTTTGGTTATCGAAGTCAAAACGCTAAGCAGTAACGCAGAAATGCGCAGTAAATATGGCTTAAAAACATTTGTTGAAAATTTCTTTGCAAACTTCAAAGTCGAGCGGAATATAACTCTTTACAGCACGGGTTTTATTGTGCGTGCAAGCGTTTGCTAATTCTTCAACACTATCCTTTTCAATGCCAAATTCAGTAAGTTTAGACGGCATACCCAAAGAATTAAAGAAGTCGCGGAGTTTTTCCATACCGAGCATACCTGCTTTTACATCATCTGCTTCGGTTACGCCCATAATTCTGCGCGCAAGTTGTGCAAAGCGTGCGGGGTTATGCTTAACCATATATTTACCCCATTCGGGATATAAAACGGCAAGTCCTGCGCCATGAGCAACGCTGTCGTAAATACCGCTTACAGCGTGTTCTAATTGATGTACGGCAAGAAGATTTTCTCTACCGCAACCAGTCAACCCGTTATGCGCTAAACTTGACGCCCACATTATATTTGCCCTTGCATCGTAATCGGTAGGATTTTCCATAACGATTTTAGCATTTTCCATAATAGAAGAAAGCAAACCTTCAGCAATTCTATCGGTAATATCCGTATCGGGGCAAACGGTAAAATATCTTTCTAAAGTGTGCGTCATCATATCAACTATTCCGCACGCAGTTTGATATTTACTTACCGTGTAGGTAAGTTCGGGGTTCATGATAGCGAATTTACATCTGTTAAACTCGGTTGAAACACCCTTTTTCATATTGATTTCAGTATTAGTTAAAACGGCTGAATTACTCATTTCACTACCCGCCGCCGCATGTGTTAAAATACAAGCCACGGGAAGCGCTGCTTTAGGCACGGCTTTGCCGATATGAAAATCCCAAACGTCTTGCTCGTTAGCCGTACCAAGCGCCGTACCCTTACAAGAGTCAAGCGTACTGCCACCGCCAACTGCTAAAATGAGTTCAACATTTTCTTTTTTAGCAACCTTTACAGCCTCACGCACGAAAGAAAGTTTTGGGTTAGGCTCAACGCCACCCATTTCAACAACTTCAATGCCGTACTCTTTTAATGATGCCATAATATCATCGTAAAGACCGCTCTTTTTAATACTGCCTTTACCGTATTGCATCATTATTTTTTTATAGCCGTATTCAGCGATAATTTTACCCACTTGCTTATGAGTGTCTTTACCAAAGAACACTTTAGTAGGGGTGTTATAAATAAAATCAAGCATAATTTACCTTATTAGATTTTAATTTTTTACGCGTATCACGCAGTATATAAGCCCTTATTTTTCTTAAGGACAAAAGAATATTTGTTCAATAAGGGTTTAGATACAAGTCAGACGTGAAAAACGAGCATTTTATTTTAGGAGCGCGTACTTTTTGTACGTAACCAAATAAAAGCGCAAGTTTTACGCGTATCACGCACAAATGCACCGATTATTTGTTCTTAAGAACAAAGAAACAAGCAGTTCAAGGCTCGCGACGCGTTTTGGATGAGATTAACCTTGTTGGAATTCGCAAGTCAAAACGCTAAGCAGTAACGCAGAAATGCGACGCTTATTTGTTCTTAGTATTAAAGTTGTCCTTTAAAGAAACAATTTCACTTATGATTTCTTTGCCCTTAACATTTAGGCGCTTAAAGTAACCCGTGCGCATAAGTTGATAGGGTGCGTCGTAATCGTTTTCAAAGATATAGGGCTCAACCTTACCTTGGTGAATAGTAACGCTGTCTTTATTCATTCTTTCAGAGAAATCTTGTCCAGAATATTCTTCATCGTTTAAGAGATAGCCGTATTGACGGAGTTCAATATCAACTGCGGTATCCGCGTTAACCCATTGAATAACGCCTTTGCACTTAATACCAGAAGTATCATTACCGCTCTTACTTTCGGGAATATAAGAACATAAAAGTTCGGTAACTTCTCCGTTAGCATCGGTAATAACTTCATCACACTTGATGATATAAGCGCTCTTCAAACGAACGTAACCGTCTTTCTTTAAGCGGAAATATTTGGGCGGAGGATTGAGCGAGAAGTCGTCAGCATCAATATAGATGTTTTTAGAAAAATCAATCTTTCTTGTGCGTTTAACTTCTTCGTTAGGATTAATTTCAAAGTCTAATTGTTCGGTTTGGCCATCGGGATAGTTGGTGATGGTAACTTTCAAAGGTTTCAAAACCGCCATAGCGCGTTCAGCGTGAGCGTTTAAGTACTCTCTAATGCAAGCCTCTAAATAACTGATTTGAACTTCAGAATTAGCCTTACTTACACCAATTCTTGCGCAGAAATCTTTTAACGCGTCAGCGGGAACACCACGGTTTCTCAATCCAGTAAGGGTAGGCATTCTGGGGTCATCCCAACCGTCAACAGAGCCGTCTTCAACGAGTTTTTTAAGATAACGCTTACTCATAACAAGGTTTGTTACGTTAAGGCGTGCAAATTCGATTTGTCTTGGCTTTGGTGAAAAACCAAGTTCAATACCAACCCAATCGTAAAGGGGGCGGTGGTCTTCAAACTCTAAGGTGCAGAGTGAGTGAGTTACGCCTTGCAAGTAGTCGCAAATAGGATGAGCGTAGTCATACATAGGATAAATGCACCACTTATCACCAGTTCTGTGGTGAGTTTGGCGTAAAATTCTATAAATAACAGGGTCGCGCATGTTGATGTTGGGCGATGCCATGTCGATTTTTGCTCTTAAACACTTTTCACCATCGGCAAACTTACCCGCACGCATATCTGCAAAAAGCGCAAGGTTTTCTTCAACCGAACGGTTTCTATACGGACTCTCCGTTCCAGGGGTGGTAAGGTTACCACGGTTTGCGCTGATTTCTTCAGGCGTCATATCGCAAACGAACGCTTTGCCCTTTTTGATAAGTTCAACGGCAAAGTCGTAAATTTTTTCAAAATAATCAGACGCGTAATTTTCTATATCCCAAGTAAAACCAAGCCATTTAATATCCGCTTTGATAGCGTCAACGAACTCGGTTTTTTCTTTAGAGGGGTTAGTGTCGTCAAAGAAAAGGTTGCACTTGCCGTTATACTTATCTTTCATACCGAAGTTAATGCAAAGAGATTTTGCATGACCGATATGAAGATAACCGTTAGGTTCGGGTGGGAAACGAGTATAAACGCTGTTTACCTTTCCACTTTCTAATTCTTCGTTAATAATTTGTTCGATAAAGTTTGTTGCTTCAACCATAGTAAAAAGTCCTTTTTAAATCAAACTGAAAATAATTATGCAATAAGTATACCACAAATATTTAAAATAAAAAAGCAAATTTAAATATTTTATTTAATCAACTTGTTTACTTGACTAAATTTTCAATATAATGTACAATAATTAGCAAGTTATTATTTGTTTTATGAGGAAATAACAATGGCAGAACAAAAAGTAAACAACAATATGGAAAAAATCGTTGCTCTCTGCAAAGGCAGAGGCTTTATCTTCCCCGGTAGTGAAATCTACGGCGGTCTTGCTAATACTTGGGACTACGGTCCTTTGGGCGTTGAACTTAAAAACAACGTTAAGCGCGCTTGGTGGCAAAAATTCGTTACCGAAAATAAACTCAACGTCGGCTTAGACGCTGCAATCTTAATGAACCCGCAAACTTGGGTGGCATCTGGTCACTTAGCAGGCTTTTCAGATCCCCTTATGGACTGCAAAGAATGTCATGAAAGATTTAGAGCGGACAAAATCATTGAAGATTGGGTTAAAGAAAACGACTTTGAACTTCCTAAGCCTATCGACGCGTTCACTCATGAAGAAATGAAAGCGTTTGTTGACGAACATAATATCCCTTGCCCCACTTGTGGCAAGCATAACTTTACTGATATCCGTCAGTTCAACCTTATGTTCAAAACTTTCCAAGGCGTAACGGAAGATGCAAAGAACACCGTATATCTCCGTCCTGAAACCGCACAAGGTATCTTCACTAACTTTGTAAACGTACAAAGAACCACCAGAAAGAAAATGCCTTTCGGTATCGCGCAAATCGGTAAATCTTTCCGTAACGAAATCACCCCCGGTAACTTTATTTTCCGCGTGCGTGAATTTGAACAAATGGAACTTGAATTCTTCTGTAAACCTGGTACTGACTTAGAATGGTTTACATACTGGCGTTCATTCTGCCATAACTGGCTCTTATCTATCGGCATCGCTGATGATAAATTAAGACTTCGTGACCACGATCCTGAAGAACTTAGTTTCTACTCAAAAGCAACCACCGACTTTGAATTCTTATTCCCGTTCGGTTGGGGCGAACTTTGGGGTATTGCAGACAGAACTGATTACGACTTAACTCAACACAAAAACGTTTCTGGTAAAGATTTATCTTACTTTGATCAAGAAACCAACGAAAGATATATCCCCTACGTTGTTGAACCGAGTTTGGGCGTAGAAAGAACCGTTCTTGCAGTACTTTGCAACGCGTTTGAAGAACAAGTTATCGATGCTGAAAAGAACGATGTTAGAACAGTTCTTCACTTGCACCCCACCCTTGCACCGTTTAAGGCTGCAATACTTCCCCTTTCAAAGAAACTCTCTGAAAAGGCTGATGAACTTTACACCGACCTTATCAAGTCATTCCCCGTTGATTATGACGAAGCAGGTTCAATCGGTAAGCGTTACCGCCGTCAAGACGAAATCGGTACTCCTTACTGCATAACCGTTGACTTTGATACTTTAGAAGATAATGCTGTAACCGTTCGTGATAGAGATACTATGGAACAAGTAAGAATTCCTATCGCTGAACTTAAAAACTACATTGCAGAAAAAATTAAGTTTTAATTTTAAGTAAAAGAAAAACCTACTTCAAACGAAGTAGGTTTTTTTGTTATCTTTTTATAAGCCTAAAATTTCTTTTTTCTTTATATCGTATTCTTCTTGCGTGATTGCGCCCATATCAAGAAGTTCTTTTAATTCTCTAATCTTTGCCGTGTCAATCTTTTGTTCAGTTTTAACTTGAACGGGAACTTCCACTTTCTTTTCTTCTTTTTCAATAGTAGGCTCTACAACAGGGGTTTCAGTAGTTTTACCTTGCGCTTCATTTATTCTTTTAATAATTACAGGCACAAAAATATATCCAGCAAGCAATATACTTTGCCAAATTAAAGGTCTATAAGCATAAGTGGCAGTAAGCATGCCATATTCACTAAAGCTTTGATCAATAATTGTACCTATATATAAAGCCAAGCCATAAATACAATATAAGCCTGCAACAGTCATCATTCCAATTAAAATAAATACGGTAAAAATTTTCTTTTCTTGCTTTGCCATAAAGTTAAATATTGCCATAACTACCATACCAAGCGCTAAAAGAAAATCTATCCAAACAAGCGCACCCGCAATAGGCGTTAAGAAAGCCATTCCATCATAAACGTATATTTGTTTAAAGAATAAAACGTCAAACCCATTAGAAAAACCTTCATTCACCAGCCCTGGATGTGCAATTAGCGTGGAAGAAAAACCTAATACGCAAACAGCAGCCATTACTAAAACGATAATCTTTTTAATTAAAACCGTTATATCTTGTTTCATTTTTTCTCTCCTTTTGTAAAAAAATTAAAATATATTAATATTATAGTTAGATTAAATCTAACTGTCAAGTAAAAATAGTTAGATTGTATTAAACTATTTATATGGATACAAGAAAAATTTTTAGTGAAAAATTACAAGAGGCGGTTAAAACCTCTCACCTATCTTATGCAGAAATAGCAAGAAAACTTGGCATAACAAAAGCAACTATGTCAATGTATAAAAGCGGAAAGGCTTTGCCGTCGCTTGAAACTTTTGATATACTGTGCGATATTTTAGACGTTTCCGCAGACTTTTTGCTTGGAAAAAAAGAATTTTAAGTAAAAGAAAAACCTACTTCAAACGAAGTAGGTTTTTTTGTTTTAATATTTAGTTTGCTTGTGAAGGTCTAAGAGCAAAGAATATATCGTTTTCTTTCCAGAACGAAGTTGTAAGTTCCGCTAAAGCATCTTTACCTTTAAGAACTACTTTATTGCCGTCGTATGCATTTATTAAAAAAGTATCGTTGCCCATATAAACCATAACTTTAACTGCTGAAAGTTCGCTTGTTAAGTTAGTGTCGCCCCTAAACTTTGCCTTGCCGTAAATAAGAATATCGCCCGCTTCTAATTGTTCAAGTTTAAATTCTTTAATTACGGTGTTCATTTCTTTATTTAAATTAAAGTTTTCAGCGCCAACTTCAGCAAGTTTTGCGTTGTCAAAGTCGTATACTCTATAACCGCCGTAATAACCGTCAATCAACATTTTTTGGTAAACTTCATATTCCGCGCTTACAGTTTTTTGCGGGGTATACATAGTTACGGGTGAAGTTGATTGAGTATACATTACGCCAATAGGTTGAAGCGTGTTATAAGTTGTGGGCTTAAACAAGTTTTCAATAAGGTCGGTTGCACTGGGCAAGTTCAAATTCTTGCCGATTACGCTATAAACGCTGTTGGCAAAATCGGTATCAGCACCGTAATTAGTATACTTGTTATTATCTACTATATCAGTAAGTTTATTTACTTGGCTATCGGTAAGTTTTGCCCCGCCCACTCTGTTAGAGATTGAGTTTGACGGAATATTTGCAACAAAACCGCCGTCGTTTACGATAACTTCGCCCTTATTTGCGGTTACCTTTACGGTGTAAGTTAATTCTTTAGTATCGCCCGCAGAGATATCAACTTTCCAAGTAATAACGCCGTCGCTAAGCGTATAGTCCCCAGTTGCGCTTACGAACTCCGTACCCGCGGGGATTTTTTCGGTTACGACTAAGTCTTTATATTCTTGACCGCTGTAACCGTTACCACGCCAAGTTTTATACTTTGTTTCGTTAGTGCCGTTAGTAATTTTTACGCTATAAGTTAAATCTTCGCCTTTAACTGCCGTGCCGTAAGGCGTAATATTAACAGTTCTATCAATATCCATTGCAGGATACTGCATACGGCTTAAAGATTTTTCAGGAACTTCAATAAATGAGCCGTTAAAAAGCATCAAATCGTTTGAGGGGTTATCATCGCTATCTTTTGCATAGTAATCTAACGGACGAACAAGAACAAAGTCTTCACTCATATCTTCTTTAACGACGCTTGCTACGGTTTTCATTCTGCCGTAAATTGCGCCTTTTTCTTCCACTTGATCGGTGCCGTTACCAGGTATATATTTATCACCACCACAGTCTAAAACGTAATCGCCACCGATATAAATAAGCGCGTGACCGTCTTCAACGAAAACGTCGCCTTGGCGAAGATGAACGTACTTACCGTCTTTCTTTTCTAAAATATAATCACATACAAGTTGCTTTGAATCTTCAAGTGAAAGTTGCTTGTTGTCTTTATAATAAACGTACTTATTATCTTCTTTGCGGAGTTCAAGTTTGCCGTCGTACCAATCGGTAAACGCTGATGAACTAAACACTTGCATTTCTTCACAATACGGAAGTTCCCAAGCATTGTTTTTTGCATATTTTGTGTAGTTTATCCAACGAACTATCGCCATATCCCTATCGTTTTCAGTAATAGGGTCAATTATACGAGATAACGGCTTATAACCTTCTTCAGGTTGGTTATCCGCACACATCCAATGCCAGTACGTTAAAACGTAACCAGGTGAATATACCCCTTCAAATACTCTACGACCAATTGAATCATAATATGCGTTACAAGTAAAGTCGGTACACACTGAATAAATAGTAGTATCGCTCGTGCCGTATTCGGGCGCTGCCTCGTAAGTATGACGAGTTAACCCACCGTATCTAGCGTTAATTTTATTTAATCCAATAGAATCGTATTGAACTTTAGTGCCCTTCATATAGTATGCCCAAGCAGTTTCAACTATTGCTTTTTCCAAGTCTTGTCTTGTTGAAACGTAAGTACCTGCGGCAACTTCTTCTTCTCTTTGCTCCTTACAATTTATGCATGTGTAAGTGAACATACCTGCAGTAGTTTCAGTGGGTGCGGTTTTTAATTCGCCGTCCCCCCAAATATGCTCGGTACAAGGCGTTTGACATGAGCACCCCGTAAAGAGTGCGCATAACGCCATTACGAACATTAAAACGATTGCAATTTTGTTTTTCATTAGTCTCCCTCCTAAACATTATTATATATACAGTATACCCCCCCCCGAAAATTTGTCAAATAAATTTTCGGTTAAACTTATAAAAAAGCGAGAATAATACTATAAAAAACCCGCTTAAACAAAAGCTGTGTTTTATTTTTTATCTTAATCTAAAAATTTTCTTGATTATGAAAGAAAATAATACGGCAACTAATGATAACACTACTGAAATAATCAAGTAGTTTATAAGGAAACTTGCCATGCTTATAATTACTTGCGTAAATCCGTTCATAATATTAACGTTGATTAAACCTAAAATTAAGTTAACCAAAAACAATACTACGGTGTACGCTATAATTCCGCTAAACGCACCCTTTATATCCGCACCGCTTAGCGTCATATGAAGTGCAAGGAATATGCCTATTACCAAAAGCACCCACCACTCACCACTGTTTGCATATGAAAAGAAAATACCAACCGTGCTCAACACTCCGCTTAAAATTGCGCCCATGCCTGCGGTATAATCTACGCTACCAGTAGTACTTACAATTTGGTTTGCCATATCAGGAACAAGCCACAAGTTAAGCAAATAGAACGCAAGTGATACGCCGATTATAGGTGCAACGCCGATAAAGAAGTTGCCTATTTTATGGTAAATATTTCTGGGGTTATAAGAGTGGTTTACATACCCCAAAGTACCGTCGCCACCGATTTGGAAAAGTTTAATTTCATGAATTCTATGCCCAAAAATTATACAGAAAAGCGCGTGTGATAGTTCGTGAATAGGCGTACCTATAAAACCTGTAAGATAGCACGGTAACATACCAAACCCTGCAAGATTTCTATAAAAGATTTTGTTAAGTATTGCAATAATTAAACCAAACAAAACGATTATGCCCACAGTAAATACAAACTGCATTAAAAAAGCCGAAAAAATTTCTCCCATAAACTTTACCTCGCTAAGTAAAATAATGTTATTATTATATCACTAATAAAAAAACAAGTCAATAGTAAGTAAATTTTTTTATTTGCATATTGACTTATTCTATTTTATACATTATAATATTAATATAATTACATTAAAGGAGAATTAAAAATGAATTTAAAGGGTACTAAAACCGAAAAAAATCTTATGGAAGCATTTGCTGGCGAATCTCAAGCGCGCAACAAATACACTTATTATGCATCTAAAGCAAAAAAAGAAGGCTATGAACAAATTGCCGCTTTCTTTTTAGAAACCGCTGATAATGAAAAAGAACACGCTAAAATTTGGTTCAAACTTCTTCATGACGGCGTTGGCTCTACCATTGAAAACTTAAAAGATGCTGCTGCTGGTGAAAACGGCGAATGGACTGAAATGTACGCTCGTATGGAAAAAGAAGCACGCGAAGAAGGTTTTGATGATATCGCAAGATTATTCGCTGGCGTTGCCGCTATCGAAAAAGAACACGAAGAAAGATACCTTGCTTTATTAAAAAATATTGAAGACGGCACCGTATTTAAGAAAAATGAAAAAGTTGTTTGGATTTGCCGTAACTGCGGTCATATCGTAGACAGCCCCGCTGCACCCGAAAAGTGCCCCGTTTGTGATCACCCCAAGGCTTACTTCCAACTTAGAGTTATCAATTATTAAAAAATATAAACCTCTGCTTAAATTCTTAAGCAGAGGTTTTTTATCAAAACAAAACCGCCGTTCGAACTCGAACGGCGGTTTTGTTTAATAATTCATATTTTTAATAAATGACATCATCTCACAAGATGTGATTGCAATTATACAAAAAACTAACAAGACCACTAAACCTAGACCTATCAACATACCCTTAAGACAGCAACTTGCTCTTTGTGGATAATTATCTTTCCACACAAAGTATAAAATTAAACTAACGATTGGAGGAAGAAAGAACCCTAATATTACATAACCTATTGAATCTGAATCATAATTTTTTTCAAGACCTCTATTAGCCTTGTAATTTGATTTAAACGGCTTAGATGATACTGCAGTTCTATTTTTAGAATAACAATTTGGGCACTCTGTAGCATTATCTGGCAATAATTTACCACAATCACTACAACGCCATTTCTGTTGTACTGTACCCGTTTTTTTGGTTTGTGCAGTACTCACAGACGATAAACTTTTTGAATGACAATAAGGGCACTCTTTAGCGCCTTTTGGCAATATTTTTCCACACTCATTGCAACGCCAAGTAAGTCCACCACCTTTGTTTTCTGAAACTTTCCCATCAAATTCAGTTGCACCACAATGTGGACATGCAGTTGCTGTATCCGAAACAAATTTTCCACACTCTTTACAAAACATTTTAATTCTCCTTAAAATCTCTTTTCAAAATAGCACCGTTTTGGTGCTATTTTGATTATTATAGCACCAATTTGGTAATATGTCAATAACATATTATATTTTTGATTTAGGTGTTTTTATGAAAATTGGTAAAACTTTAAGAAGTTTAAGACAGCAGAAAAAACTCTCTCAAGAAGATTTAGCAAAACTACTAAATATTTCAAGGCAAGCATATTGCCGTTATGAAAATAATCAAAGGGAATTATCTTTAGACTTTTTGTGCAAACTTGCTGATTTTTATGAAGAAACAACTGACTTTATTTTAGGTAGAGAAACTTTGTAAAATAAACAAAACCGCCGTTCGAACTCGAACGGCGGTAATTTTTTTAATTGATTTATGCTTATGCAATTGCAACAATAAATACAAGGTAGAAGAATACCAAACACATAATTGCTGCTTGACCAAATTCCATAGCACCAGAAATGAATAAGAAAAGTGCCAAACCTAAAAGTGCAACTAATGAAACTGCACCGGTGATTGCTGCTCTTAAGATAGCAGTTGCTCTCATCGGGAATTGTTTTTTCCAAAGGAAGAACAAAATAAAGCCAAGAATCGGAAGAGCGAAACTCAACATACAAAAGCCTGCGCTGTGACCGTCCGCAGTCTTAAGACTACTAGGATCAGGCAAACCTGCGTTAGTTTCTTGTAATTGTTCACAATCACAATAGGGGCATTTATTTAACTTATTGGCAACGTATTTACCACATTCTACGCAAAACATAATCAAATCTCCTTACATATAAAAGATTGCACACAGTGCATTACGATAATTATAACATCAAAGCCATAAGTTGTCAATTGATTATTATAAAAATCTTGTGTTATAAAATATTAACAGATAAATTTTGTATTAGTGGAAAATACCAACTTGGAAAGCACAAGTTACCATGCCGATAATTGCCCAGAACAAACCTATGAATAATGCAATACCTACTTGAGTTAAGAAAGCATATAAGCAACTATCTGCTCTTTGAGAGTATTTTCTTTTCCAAAGGATATATAAAACGAGTCCAAGGAAAGGTACTACGAAACAAATAAACCACCAAATAGTACTGGGTGCGTCGTGTACTACTTTAATTTCCTTTTGTTCAAATTCAGTTCCGTTGCAGTAAGGACATTCAGTCTTATTATCAGGAACGAACTTTTGGCATTCTTTACAAAACATATCATTTTCTCCTAAAGTTTTTAATATTTTTTTATATTATACCACTCAACTTTTTTAGTGTCAAGCATTTTGTTAAACAAATTAGGTATTATTATACAGCAAAACGGTACATTTTAACTAATTATTTTACTTTAACTTTCTAAAGTAATATATTGATCTTTTTAAGCAGGAGTCCAACCCATTTTTTGGCCTGATAAAATATGTATATGCAAATGGAACACGGTTTGACCAGCATCGTCGCCTTGGTTAATTACTAAGCGATAACCATTTTCCAAACCTAATTCTTTGGCGAGAGTAGGGATTTTCTTAAAGCACGCCTTTAACATTTCTGCTTGTTCTTCAGTCATATCAGCTAAGAGCTTAAAATGACTTTTAGGAACGCACAAATAGTGGTTTTTTGCCTTGGGATCGATATCCTTAAAGATGAGCATGTTTTCATCTTCATACATTTTGGTTGCAGGAATTTCCCCCGCAATAATTTTACAGAACAAACAGTTTTCCATAATTTTCTCCTTATATAATTTCAGCAAGCGCACCGTCTTTGAAAGGCTCGCCAACCTTAACTTTAATAATTTTTTTATCTAACGCGCAATCTTTAATATATAGCCTTAAATAATTTTCTGCATAGCCTTCAATAAAACCATCCTTTTCTTCTTCAGGCAAGAAAGAAAGAATTTTTCCTTTCATTGAAAGGGCAAACGATAATTTTCTTTCCGCCTTTTTTTCAAGCATTTTATGAAGTCTTTCCTTTTTAACATCACCGCTTAAATCTTTCATCTTATAAGCGACTGTTCCACTTCTTGGACTGAACGGGAACGGATGTATATCACTAAACGCCACCCTATCCACAAACTTCAAAGTGGTTTCAAAATCTTCTTCCGTTTCGGTTGGGAAACCAACTATAATATCAGTTGTTATGCCAGCATCGGGGAAGAATTTTCTTATCAAATCAACTTTTAAAGCGTATTCTTCAGTCGTATAGTGGCGGTTCATAGCCTTTAAGGTATTATTTGAACCCGATTGCAAGGATAGGTGAAAATGCGGTGCAAAATCTTTTAACCCTTTTAACGCGGTCAAAAATTCTTCGGTTATTACGCGTACTTCTAAAGAGCCAAGCCTAATTCTACAAGGTAAATCTTGGAGCGATTTCATCAACTCGGTAAGGTCTTTACCCTCGTAATTATACGCTGAAAGATTTATCCCGTTTACAACCGCCTCAACGGGCTCTGTGGTCTTGATTTCTTCAATTACGCTTAACGGATTTCTTGAACGAATTCTTCCGCGCAAATACGGAATTATGCAGTAAGAACAAAAATTATTGCAACCGTCTTGAACTTTTACGTAAGTTCTGGTGCGTAAAGTCTTTACGAAAGATAGTTCTTCAAACTCTGAACAAGGTGGGCTTATATGTACGCCTGAAAAATCAAGCATGTCTAAAATTTTACCCTTATTAAAAGTACCCGTTACTAAATAATTGTCAGATTTTTCCTTAAACGGTGTAGGATTTTTTTGCACAGCGCAACCAGTAAACACTATTTTTGCCTTGTCGTTAAGTTTTCTTATACGCGCAGCCATTTGGCGGGACTTTTTTTCCGCCTCAGCCGTAACCGCGCAAGTATTTACTATATAAAGATCGGCAGGAACTAACTCGTCGCTAACTTCGTATCCCCTTTTAATAAGTTCCGCAATTAAAGAATCGCTTTCACACTCGTTCACTTTGCAACCGAGCGTAAATACAACCGCTTTCATTACTTATCACCACGGCGCATTACTAATGCCGACCACTCGCCTTTTATTTTTTCTTCAACAAAACTAAAGCCCGCATTAATATATGCGTCCTTTACAGCACAAAGTCTATCCACCAAAATACCGCTTAAAATAATAATGCCGTTTTCAGTTAAATTGTTTGCGATATACGGAGCAAAAGCAATCAAAACTTCCGCCATTATATTGCACACGATAACTTGTCCTTTAACTGTATTATCATCAAGCAAGTTTTTAAGCATTACTTTGCCGTTTTCAATTCCGTTAAGAACCATATTATGATTTGTTGCAGTAACCGCACACTCATCAATATCGGTCATAATTACTTCTTTAGCACCGAGTTTTGACGCTGCAATACCCAAAATACCACTACCGCAACCAACGTCTAAAACGGTGTCTTTTGCGTTTACGTACTTAGATAAGAATTCCACGCACATAGAAGTGGTTTCGTGTTCACCCGTACCAAAAGCCATGTTTGAATCAAGCAAGATAACTATTTCTTGTTCTTTAGGTTCATACTTAATCCATTCGGGAACGATTACTATTTTACCGATAGGTATCGGCTTAAAATGTTCTTTCCATTGTTCGCGCCAAAGTTCGCCGTCAATCTCACGCTTAACCGTTTCAAAAGTGCCCAAATCCAACGGACTTGCGCTTTTCATATCGGCTAAATCTCTTTCAACTTGCCCTATTTGTTCTTTTGCGGTTTCAACGGGGAAATAAGCCTTTACAAGCACGGTTTTATCCGCGTTGAAAATGCTATCGTCTGCGTAATCCCACGCCCTTCCATCGCGAGATAAGGCGATTACGTCTTCAATATCGTTTATAACCACGCCTGCGTCCGTGTAATTCCAAAGCACGTCGCTAACGAGTTCACCACCTATATGCGTGGTTGAAACGGTAAGTTCAATAAATTTACTCATAATTATTTACCATACGGATTTTTGCCGTACATCATTTCTACGTTGTCTTTATATTGACGCATTTGCGCGCATTGTTTAATATCGGTAGCATCTTCAAAAGAATCAAGAAGTTTTCTTTGTTCTCTTGAAAGTCTTGAAGGAACTTCTACGGTTACGACTATGTAAAGGTCGCCGTTTCCACGAGAAGTCTTTATACCCTTACCCCTAACGAAGAAAACTTTTCCGCTTTGCGTACCTTCAGGGATAGTATAATCCATTGTGTCGTCAATAAGCGGAACTTTAACCTTACCGCCAAGCGCTGCCGTTTTGAAACTGATAGGCACTTCCACGTAAAGGTCAAATTGCTTGCGCTTGAAAATTTTACTGGGTTCAACCTTCATTTCAACGATTAAGTCGCCTGAAGGTCCACCGTTTTTACTTGCCTCGCCAAAGCCCGCCTTTCTAATATAACTGCCCGTATCCGCACCTGCGGGAATATCAAGGGTGATTTTAGTTGCCGTCTTTACGTACCCTTTACCCTTACAATCGGGGCAATTATCTATAATCTTTTTACCCGTTCCACGACATTCATCACACGGGCGCACGTTTACAGAACGGAAAAAGCCGTTGCTTGAAGTATATTGAATTTGACCAGTACCACCGCACTTTTCACAAGTTTTGTAAGCCGTGCCACCTTTAGCGCCAGTCCCTTTACAAGAACTACAAGTTTCGTTTCGGTTATAAGTGATATCTCTGCGACAGCCTTTAGCAGCGTCTAAGAAACTTAAAGAGAGTTCGATAATAATATCTTCACCCTTGGTCTTGGTTTGCGCGCGTGAGCGTGAAGAACCACCAAATCCGCCGAAAATATCGCCAAAAATATCTTCAAAACCACCGAATCCACCAAAACCACTTGCGCCACCGCCAAATCCGCCCATATTGCCGTTGGGATCGCCGAAAGTGTCGTAATTCTTTCTTTTCTTTTCATCAGATAAAACTTCGTTTGCCTCGTTAAGTTCTTTGAACTTTTCCGCAGCAGCCTCATCACCAGGGTGCAAGTCTGGGTGGCATTGTTTTACCTTTGAACGATATGCTTTTTTAATTTCATCAGGCGTAGCGTTTTTTTCTACACCCAAAATTTTATAATAATCTTTAGCCATAATTTAACCTTGTAAATCAGTTTTAGGATTTTTTTCTTTTTTAATAAAGTTATAACGAATAATTGCAATAATAATAGAAACTGATGCAAATATATCGTGAATAAGCGCAATTACGTAACCGTACGCAATGCCGTTGCCTATCCAAAGCAAGATAAGCGCCAAGAAAAACCATCTGTAAAGTTTTTCATCCATAACGAAATATGCAATAGTACTCAACATGCCTGCCACTATTGAAAAGAGTGAAAGCGGTCCGTTCCAAGTGAAGAAACTTGCTACGACTTGAACGGCTAAAAAGAATATTAGCCAAAATTTAGAGTCCGCCCACTTATACTTTCCGCGTTGCAAGAAAACGAGTGCTTGAATACAACTTATACTGTTTACTATCGCACTTGTAAAATTGCCGTTTAGTATAAAATACGATATCCACAATAAGTAATTTAAGATTGCAAGAAGAATAATTGCAGAGCGTTTTTTGTTTTGGGTTTCAATAACTTTAACGGCAATTGCAAAAACGCCGACGGCGTTGATTAAAATTTGAAACCAAAGCGAGCCCAACGCACCAACAAGTCCATTTTTAATACCATCGCCAAGCGCTGTAAGTGAAAAAAGTAAGTTATTCATAAAAATTTTCTTTTGTTTTAATAACGCACAAACTGAAAGGCACAAAATTTGCCTTTCAGTAGTGAATTTTGATATTTAATTAGAATTATATTTTTAGATTTTAGAAACAAGCAAGTTGTTAAACACTTGTTTTAAGCGTGAAGAAACAAGTTAGGCAAGGCTCGCGAAGTGTTTGGGGTGAGATTAACCGTCTGGTTATCGAAATCCAAACACGAAGCAGTAACGCAGCATAACGCAGTTTATTCGCGGTTAAAATTATTGATGGAATTCTTCGCCACCAGCCCCAGCGCCACCGTTAGGATCACCGTTGGGAGCTTGTTGTTGATAGAGTTTAGCAAATACGCCTTGAACTTCATTAGAGAGTTCTTCAGTTGCTTTTACAATTCTATCGTTATCATTAGATGCAAGTTCTTCTTTAGCCTTTTTAACAGCAGATTCAACCTTTGCTTTGTCTTCATCGGTAAGTTTATCACCAGCATCTTTAACGGTTTTTTCAACAGAGAAGATAAGACCATCAAGTTTGTTGTGGTTATCGATAACTTCTTTACGCTTTTTATCTTCTTCTTCATATTGTTTTGCTTCGTTTACAGCCTTTTCAATATCAGCGTCTGAAAGGTTGGTTGAAGAAGTGATAGTGATGTTTTGAGTTGTACCAGTACCCAAGTCTTTTGCAGAAACGTTTACGATACCGTTAGCGTCAATATCGAAAGTAACTTCGATTTGAGGAATACCACGAGGTGCGGGTGCAATACCGGTGAGTTGGAAGTTGCCAAGGGTTTTGTTGTCTTTAGCAAATTCTCTTTCACCTTGTAAAATGTGAATATCAACAGCGGTTTGGTTATCCGCAGCGGTTGAGAACACTTGTGATTTCTTAACGGGAATAGTGGTATTTCTTTCAATAAGTTTAGTGCAAACGCCACCTAAAGTTTCAATACCGAGTGATAACGGGGTTACGTCAAGAAGAAGTACGTCTTTAACTTCACCAGAAAGAACGCCACCTTGAATTGCAGCACCGATAGCAACGCATTCATCAGGGTTAATGCCCTTGAAAGGTTCTTTACCAGTAACCTTTCTAACTTCGTCGATAACGGCGGGGATACGGGTTGAACCACCAACCAAGATAACCTTATCAATTTCAGAGTATGAAAGACCAGCGTCCTTCATAGCGTTTTGCATGGGGGTAACGGTTGCAGCAACTAAGTCCGCGGTTAAAGTGTCGAATTTTTGTTTGGTAATATCAACGTCTAAGTGCTTAGGACCGGTTGCATCAGCGGTAATAAAGGGCAAGTTTACGTTGGTCTTGCTCATGCCTGAAAGTTCAATTTTAGCCTTTTCAGCAGCTTCTTTTAAGCGTTGCATAGCGAGTTTATCGTTAGAAAGGTCAAGACCTTCTTTTTGCTTAAATTCAGCAACTAAGTAATCCATAACGCGCTTATCGAAGTCATCACCACCGAGCATGTTGTTACCGTGGGTTGCTAAAACTTCAAATACGCCGTCGCCAATTTCCATAATAGAAACGTCGAAAGTACCACCGCCAAGGTCGTAAATAATAACCTTTTGAGTTTTGCCTTCTTTATCAAGACCATATGAGAGTGCAGCAGCGGTAGGTTCGTTTATAATACGAAGTACGTTAAGACCAGCAATTTTACCAGCATCTTTAGTTGCTTGGCGTTGGCTGTCAGAAAAATAAGCGGGAACGGTAATAACCGCATCGGTTACAGTACCGCCGAGATAACTTTCAGCGTCCTTTTTAAGCTTGGTTAAAACCATTGCAGAAATTTCTTGAGGGGTGTAATTTTTGCTGTCAATAGCAACCTTGTAATCAGAACCCATATGTCTTTTGATAGATTGAACGGTTCTGTCAGGGTTAGAAACTGCTTGGCGTTTTGCAACTTGACCAACAAGTCTTTCGCCATCTTTTTGGAAAGCAACTACTGACGGAGTAGTTCTTGAACCTTCAGCGTTAGCGATAACAACGGGTTCACCGTTTTCCATAACCGCTACGCAAGAGTTAGTAGTACCTAAGTCAATACCGATAGTTTTCATAATATATTTAATCTCCTATAATTTTCAAGTTTATTTTTTATATAATGTTTTAATTTTTTTATAAATAATATTTAATTTCAAGCAATTCAAGGCAACCACCAAAGGCAATGGCCTATTTTTTAAATAAGGTTTAGAAACAAGTTAGGCAAGGCTCGTTTTTTACCAAATAAGGTTAAGAAACAAGCAGTTCAAGGCAACCACCGAAGGCAATAGCATGCATATTGTCGAGTGTGGTTAACGCAGAAATGCGCAGTTTATAAGCCTTATTTTATTACGCTTACCTTTGCATAACGTATTATTTTATCCCCTTTCTTAAAGCCTTTTTGGAACACTTGCTTTACGGTGTCGCTTTCCTCACCGTCAGCACCTTCAACTTGCATAACAGCTTCAGCAATATTGGGGTCGAAAGGTTGACCTGTGGGGTCAATTTCTTCAATTTCTAAACTTTCTAAAGTTTCAAGATATTTGCGCTTAACGTTTTTAATGCCCTCAGCGGTTTTTTCATCAAGCCCTAAAGATAAAGCCCAGTCGAGATTATCACCAACGGGTAAAATTTTAACTACCACGTTTGCAACGCCTTCATTGAAAGCATCTTGCCAAAGTTTAGCGTTG
The DNA here is from genome assembly GCA_045614185.1 of Christensenellaceae bacterium. GTDB lineage: Bacteria > Bacillota > Clostridia > Christensenellales > Borkfalkiaceae > UBA1259. The sequence goes on from JAZLCJ010000017.1 coordinate 59,739, forward strand.
CGCTTTTTGTAATTGTCAAATTCGGCAACGTTGCGCATCCACTTATCTTTATATTCTTCCACTTGCGCCTTTAATTCTTCATTTTCTTTTAATAAGGCTTTTTCTTTAGCGGAAACTTTTTCTTTTACGGTTTTTTCTTTCTTTTCTTCCATGCCACCACTGTCCTTTATTCTTTATTGTTTGTCAACATATCTTCTAAGATTTTACCAACGCCCTCTAAAACGGAAACAACCTTTTGGTAATCCATTCTAAGCGGGCCGATAACGCCGTAAGTGCCTATTTTAACACCGCTTGCCGAATAAGTTGCGGTAACAAGCGAGCAATCGTCAGGAATTTCTTTTTCACTTTCCCCACCGATTTTGATGTTAATTTCAATATTATCGCTATCTTCAGCCAAAAGGTTTGCAAGTTTATTTTTACTTGTTACAACTGAAAGGAAGTTTTTAACCTTTTCAGAATCATTATAATCGGGGTTGTTTAAGATTTTACCTTCCCCTTCCATAACGACCTTTTCGCCCTTAGCGGTAAGGTAATCTTCAATAGCGGTCATAACACCGTCAAAAATTTCACGATAGGTGTCGAATTCTTCAGCAATAACTTCGCCAAGTTTCATAACTTCGCCAAACTCTTTGCCCGAGCAAAGTTTTGCAAGCATAGCGCTTGCCTCGGCAATTTGCGCATCCGTCATACTTTCAGGGATAGAAATAAACTTATCACGGATAAGCGTGTTTTCAGTTACGATAAGAAGAAGTGCTTGATTTTTTTTATACCTAAAGATATCAATTTTAACGATTTTATCTTTTTCACTGCGAGATGCAAAACCAACCGAAGTATAATCAGTTAAATCACTTATAACCTTAACGGCGTTTTGAACAACCGTTTCTAAATTATCAGCGTGGTCTTTGAACGCACTTTTAATAACGGAAAGTTCTTTAGTGGTAAGTTTTGACTTATCCATAAGTTCAGCAACGTAAAGTTTATACGCCTCAACAGACGGAACTCTACCACTGCTGGTGTGAAGTTGGGTTAAATACCCCATTTCTTCCAAGCCCGCAAGTTCACTTCTTACCGTGGCGGAACTGATGTTGGTCAAATATTTTTCGGTAATGCTCTTGCTGGAAACGGGTTGCGCAGTAGAAATATAATCATCAACGACAAGTTGCAATATTTTCTTCTTTCTATCAGAAAGTTTCATCCGCTTAACGCTCCTTAGCACTTATAAAAGATTTGTGTTAGCACTCTTTTGGTTTAAGTGCCAACTTTTGAGATAATTGTACAACTATTATGTAAGTTTGTCAAGGGTTTTATGCGCATTTTTAAAAAATAAAAAACAGGTAGAATTTTAAAATAGATTTAAAACAAAAAACACCACCCTTTTGGGATGATGTTTTTTGTGTTTTTAGTCAATTGTCGTGTGATCTAAATTAAAGTTTTATTCAGCAGTTGTGTAAGTTAAACTACCAATGTAAATGTATGAAGCATTAGACCAAGCAGCCTTCTTGATTGATAAAACAGTGCCAGTTTCACTAGCGAATGCCGCATAGAATTGATCCATAGTAAGTATTACTTCATTTACCTTATTTACGGGATTTGAACCAAAAGCACCGATAAGACTGGTGGTATCTTTCCATGAACCCGAACCAGACCAAGCATAGTAGAACTTAATACCAGTCCAACCGTTGATTTCTGCAAGACGCCTAAACTCAGCCAAAGTGTAATTCATCTTGAGAGATGCAGTTGCGTTAGTGCCTGTGCTATAAATTTGAGCAGCGCCACCATCATAACCAACAGTATTAGAAATAGCCTTGTCTGCAGGACTCTTTTCAGGAATTGCTTCAACGAATGAAACTGTTGCACCACTCTTACCGTATGCTCTATCATAGTTATCAGCACTAGGTGTAAAGCCTGCTTCACCGTTATAGAAGAAACCTACGGGTGCATAATCAAGCATTTCAATATCACTGATATAGAGATTGAACGTTAATTTTGAACTTACTTCAATATAGTTTCTAAACAATTCTGTGTCGTAAGCAGTATCCTTACTAAACGTATCAACAAACTCTTGACCAGTTAAAAGGATATATTTCCATTCATTGAGTGCAAGATTATGTGCTTTTACACCGTATCTTGCAACGCCAAAGATGTTGGTTGAAGTATTGTTAGTCAATGTCTTAGTACCCCAATCGCCTATTGGTTCAATGTAGTAAGCAAGTCTTAGGTACTTGATTGTTCCATCATCTACTAATTTTTGATATTGTTCCTTGGTGTAATTAAACTTAACTCTATTGTAAACGTTATGATTTAATGCACTAATCTTGAACGCGTTACCAGTATAAGGAATAGTTCCGTTAGTGCCGGGGATATCTACGCCTGCTTTTGCAATAGATAATTCATAAACAGCTTCAGCAGTTTCATACACCTTACCAAGGTTTGCTTCTGTTGCTGCAAGACCGTATGAAAGAATAACTTCACTTTCTTGAATTACTTCATTACATACTGAGCAAGAAATTTTAGCAGTGTTACCGTTAGTTAAACTTGTGGGTTCAAGCGCAGGGATTTCTACAACTTCGTCGTGATCTGCATAATCACCGTATTCTAAGCCACAAACCGAGCAAGTTGCCAATGATGAGCAAGTTGCAGCTGTGCCTTCAGTATGTGCCGCTAATTCACCATAAGGTTGATAACAAATTGCACAAACTGCTTGTTTAATACAAGTTGCTTCCGTTAAAGGCGTGTGTTGACTTTCACTATGGTTAACAAATTCAATATTACCGATTAAGAATTCCCAAGTCCAGTTACAATAAGCCTCCGTACGGTAAACGATTGTATTCTTAGTAGGATCTGCAGTAAATACTCTTGCGTAATCGTTACCTTCAGCATTAGTTATCGTACCAAAAGTGTCAACAAACTCATCAATGGTAAGTATCAAGCACTTCCATTGTTGTCTATCCGTGCCGAAAGCACCAAGCATATAGTCAGTTGAAGTCATTGTTGCACTTGAGTTAATTGCCATCCAAACCTTTACTGTGTTGTAATCGTTTGCTTTTGCATAAGCCTTATATTGCTCGCCAGTGTATGGCATAGTAACGTAAAGACCTCTTGAAGAACTGCCCGTTCTAACTCTAATTGCAGGTCCGTTGTAATATTCATTTTGAATTTCTTTTACGGTTGTACCATATTCAAAGGTTGTGGGAAGTTGACCTTCCTCAAAGTAATCTATCCAAGTTCTTGAAGATACGTGGTAATTTCCACCAATATACCTGTCAGGATCTCCGTCCTTCAAATATGTTCGCTCACCAACATCTGATGCTGATGGAATGTAATTAAGACCAGAAGCAACTTCTACGCCTGCTTGAACGGTTTCACCGCAAGCAGTACAAACGATTTTATCTAAAGTACAACCAGTGGTTGCGGTAGGAATAGTTCCTTCTGCTTCAACAATCTTTGCAGTATGATTTTTCTTAACAGGGGTAGCGGTTGCTTTCCATTTACCATCATAATTAGCAAAGAATTCATTAGTGCAATCAACGCTGATTTCTTTGATACCTTTGTCTGCATAGAGAGCACAAGTTACTCCGCTAAAATCAGCGCCACTTGCACACGCAGTATCAAGAATATTGAAATCATCTTGGTTTCTGATAATAATGGGATTATTACTAGTTCCTAAATCACTTAAGTGTTGCGCCTTTCTAACAACTTCAATGTCGTTCTTACCGCTAAGCACTGCCATATTAGCAACTTGCTTATAAGTTCTTGAAAAATCTTCACTGGGTGCGCTGTAGTGATATTCTGCACCGTCGTAAATGTACGCCACTGCTGTAAAAGCAAGTTTAGTGTTGTCTATTTTTTTATCACTATCTACGATAATGTTGTTTACTGCTGCGTTTGCATAATAGTAACCGTCTTCTTCATAGAAACCTTTGGTTACTTTAATACCAGTGCCTTGATCACCTACGTAATTGCTGATAGAGTTGATGTAATCGTCTTTGCCGTAAGAAGGCGTACCACCTTCTTCAACAGTTTCTTCTGCTCTTGCATCAAATAACGCCTTAGGCGTAATCAAAAAGCCCATATACGCAGTACTATCTTCTGCAGTCAATACAGCGTAAATATCAGCATCAACTCTCGCTCTAAAACGAAGACCTGATTGAGCACCGCCAACTACGCCTGTTTCATCATCTTTACCGATACGGATAGACGCTTCTTCCATTACTTCAAAAGTTGCGGTATTCCAATCGATTGTGCCAGCAGCCTTTACAGGTTTAGCAGTTGCAGTAAAAGTAAGTGTACAAATTGCTACTACAACGCTAAGCACTATGATAAGAACATTTTTCTTAGTTAAACTTTTCATTCTGCTCTTACCCCCTTATTGAATTCCCCAATCTTCGTCACCACCAACGTTATCGTAGTTAGAAAACATCAACACGTCTTGAAGAAGATTTTCTATTGCCACCTTTGGTGCAATATAAGTTTTTTTCGTCATAATTTTTTTACCTCCTTAAAATATGACAAATTCGACTAAAACATAATATTTAATCTATCAAGGGGGACTTTTTTCCATACGATTAGGATGGAAAAAAGGGTGCACCCTTTCATTAAAAAATATTATTATGCTCGTTCATTATACACCATATAATAAAATTTGGCAATGCTTTTTGTAAAATTTATTTAAAAATTGCATTTTTTAGTACAAAAAACACATTTTTTGATTTGTTTTTAAACAAAAAACCGTGCAATCTTTTTCTTGCACGGTTTCTTTTATTTTTAATTTTACTCAGTTCTAAGTGCCACAACGGGGTCTTTCTTGGCTGCACTTCTTGACGGAATAATACCAGAAATTAGCGTTAACGCCATACTTATAAGCACTAAAATTATCGCTGCATTTATAGGTAGAACTGCTTGTAAGTTTGCAAGCCCTGTAAGTGCAAATAATATAATGTTTATCGGTATGCAAAGTAAGTATGTTACAAGCACGCCAAGTAACCCTGAAGTAAACCCTATAATCAAGGTTTCTGCATTAAACATACTTGAAACGTCTTTCTTTGATGCACCTATTGCACGGAGTATGCCAATTTCTTTTGTTCTTTCTTGTACTGATATAAGCGTTATTACGCCAATCATTATTGAAGAAACTATAAGTGAAATTGATACGAACGCTATCAATACGTAAGTTATTGCATCTATTATTTGCGTTACTGAACTCATCAATAAGCCTACGTAGTCGTTGTAATGAATTTGTTGTTCTTCACCAACGCTCTTGTTGTAATCTTCAATCGCTGCCGCAATAATATCTTTATTTTCAAAAGATGACGCGTAAATGTTGATTACGTACGGTGTGTCGATATCAAGACAACCAAATTCTACCAAATTATCTTCGTAAGTATTAGAAGAAAATTCTGTTATTTCTTCATAATAATGCGCAAGTTCTTCATTGGTTGCTGAAGATATTACTTGGCTTAACATAAACGCTTTTTGCGCATCGCTAAGTCCACCTATACTCTCAGCAATTTGATTTCTAATCTGTTGCTTTGCCATTTGTTCAAACACAGGCATTACGTAAACTAAAAGTTCTTCTTCAGTAGCCTCACCAAGATATGAATATAAAACTTCTTTTTCAACGCCTAATTGTTGAGCGTACAAAGTAATTACGCCGTCAATGATTTGTTCTTTGAACATGGGGTTGGTTTTGAACTGTTGTACGAACATTCCAACCACTTTATCTAAGTTTTGTTCTTCGGCTTTCAAACACAAAATATCTTCGTAAATCTTTGCTTTTTTAGCATCGTTTTGCTCGTTTACGTAGTCCTTAAAGTTTTGTGCTTCTTCCTCAGGTGTCATTGAATCAACAGCTGATTCGAAAGGTAAGCCAGTAAGCACGTCAATCTTAGGATTTGCAAGTTGCGCTTTAACAACTTCGGTTTCCCTTGATTTTTCAATAACGTATTCGGTTAAAAGTTTGGTATAGCCTATACCTGAAGATAACATTGTTACGTCTGCATCTTCTTTTGCACGAATTATACCCACAACCTTTAATTCTAAAGATCTTTCATATAAACTTTCTAAAAGAAGTTCGCTGGTATCGATAAACACGCCGTCCCCACGGTTTTGGAATTTATCCGCAGGTAAAATCGCTCTAAAAGACATTTGCTTGATTTCTTCGTAAGTCCATTTTTTGCCGTTATCTTCTAAAGTAGTGCCAGCAACTGCAGCTTCTATAATTTCGTCAATCTCTTCTTGACTAAGTAAGCCTAACGCGTAAAGCGTTAAATCGTCAAGTTCGTTATCGGAATTAACTATTAATACTATTTCGTTATGTTCGTTAGGCCAAGAACCACCGTCAATAAGTTCATATTGATCGTAAATAAGGTCGTTGATAAGCGCACCGTCTTTAGTACCGGGCAAAAATTCTTGCCACATACCAGACGCGCCTGACATGAACGACATGGGCGATGAACTTACACCGCTGTCCATTCCGCCAACAGAACCTTCTAACTTACCGCTGTTCATCATTGCTTTCATATACTTAGCAATCATTTCATTCATAAGTTCAGCGGTGTCAGACTTAACTATTTTACCATCGATATTCTTGGTGTAAATTGCAAGGTCAAGGTCATATGAATAATGTATGCCTGAAACTGAGTTAGAAAGTGCAGAACCTTCTTTTTGCATTTCAGCATCAAGGAATGCTTTGAATGACTTAAGGTCGTTCTTTGAAGTACCAGTTGTACTCAAAGCGTTTACTAATTCGCCGATAATCGGGTCTTTATAAATAGCGTCCTTATCATGTTCTTCCCCACCAGATACACCCATAAAACTTTGCATAAGTGAAGTTAAGTCCATGGACTCGGTTTGAATTGTGATAGGATATGATGAAAGCGTACTTTCTTGAACGTGGTTGATATACCCTGTAGTACCTTGTGAAACCGCAAGGATAAGCGCAATACCGATTATACCGATACTACCCGCAAAAGAAGTCAAAATCGTTCTTCCCTTTTTGGTAAACAAGTTATTGAGTGAAAGTTTGAAAGCCGTCCAGAAAGACATTGTGGGTTTTTTAACCTTTTTCTTGCTAACCACTTCCACAATTTGTTCTTCCACTTCAAAAGGCATGGTGTCGCCAATAATATTACCGTCGAGCATTCTAATTATTCTTGAAGAATATTGTTCTGCAAGTTCAGGGTTGTGCGTTACCATAATAACCAACCTATCTTTTGCAACTTCTTTAAGTATTTCCATTACTTGAACGCTGGTTTCAGTATCGAGCGCACCAGTGGGTTCGTCCGCCAAGATAATTTCGGGGTTGTTTACAAGCGCACGCGCAATCGCTACGCGTTGCATTTGACCGCCGGAGAGTTGGTTGGGGCGTTTATGTATATGGTCTTTTAAACCTACTTCTTCTAACGCTTTTGTAGCCCTTTCCTTTCTTTCCGCCTTAGATACGCCTGAAAGTGTTAGAGCAAGTTCAACGTTGGTTAAAACCGTTTGGTGCGGAATAAGATTATAGGTTTGGAACACAAAACCTATTGAGTGGTTTCTATAAGTATCCCAATCTCTATCGTTGTATTTTTTAGTAGAAATACCACCTATTAAAAGGTCGCCTTCCGTATACTTATCCAAACCACCGATAATATTTAAAAGTGTAGTTTTTCCGCAACCTGACGGGCCCAAAATAGACACGAACTCATTTTTGCGGAAATTTATGCTTACGCCCTTTAACGCGCGCACTTGATTGTCCGCACTGCCGTAAACCTTAACTACGCTGTTTAATTGCAAAGCACATACTTCTTTGCTTTTTGCCATTTTTTTAGTTACTCCTTGTACAAATTTTTATATTTTCCCATATTAACGTACTTAATTATATCACATAAAGTTTAAAAAACCTTTAAAACTAAGCAAGTTTTTAAAGGTTTTTTTGTCAACTTTTATTGAATTTTTAAATAATTTCACCCATTGCGGTTACGAAAGAAGTTACGTCATCAATGTTTAAGCCTTCCAAAAGTCTTGCTTGTTCGTATAAAACGGTTGCGTAATTTGCAAGTTTTTCAGGCGCTTGGTCATAAATTTTTGACAACGTGTCCAAAATTTTGTGCGTTGAACTGATTTCTAAAATCTTTTCAGCTTTCATTTTTCCGTCAGCACCAGGCATAGAGTTAAACACTTTTTCCATCTCGATTGAAACTTCACCGCCAGCGGTCAAGCATACGGGATAAGTTTTAAGTTTTGAAGTTAAGCGCACTTCTTTAACCTTATCGCCAAGGCTTTCTTTAATTGCGGTAAGCAAGCCCTTATATTCTTCGTTCTTCTTGTCTAATTCTTTCTTTTCGTCATCACTATCGAGTGAAAAGTCTGCCTCTGATACGGACTTAAACTTCTTGCCGTCGTAATCGATTAAGATTTTAGCAACGAATTCATCTACGCCGTCTTTGAAGAATAAAATTTCATAACCCTTGTCTTTTGCAAGTTCAATTTGCGGAAGTGATGCAATTTTTTCATAACTTTCACCGCAAGCGTAGTAAATTTCTTCTTGCCCGTCTTTCATTTCTTTAATATATTCGCTTAAAGTTACAAGTTTTTCTTTCTTGCTTGAATAGAACATAAGGAAGTCTTTCAACTTATCCTTATTCATGCCAAAGCCAGCGTAAACGCCAAACTTAAGTGAAAGACCGAATTCCGCAAACATCTTTTCGTAATTTTCTCTGTCGTCCTCAAGCATTTTCTTAAGTTCTGCGGTAATTTTCTTTTCTAAACTTGTAGCGATAGCCTTTACTTGTCTATCTTGTTGCAAAATTTCACGAGAGATGTTGAGAGATAAATCACTTGAATCAACTATACCCCTTACAAAACCGAAATGATCGGGAATAAGTTGTTCACACTTTTCCATAATCATAACGCCGTTGCAGTAAAGTTTAACGCCCTTTTTATAATCTTTAGAATAATAATCGTAAGGTGCGCGCTTGGGGATAAAAAGCAAAGTGTCGTAAGTAACAGTTCCTTCAATCTTAGCGTAAACACTCTTTAAGGGGTCGTCAAAATCGTGGAATTCGTTTTTATAAAAAGACTTTAAGTTTTCTTCAGTAACTTCAGCCTTAGGTTTTTTCCAAAGCGGAACCATACTGTTTAAAGTTTCCGTTTTAGTAACGCTTTCATATTCAGGCTTATCGTCAGGGCTACCTTCTTTTCTCATAGAACGGGTAACTTCCATCTTGATAGGATAGCGGATATAATCAGAATATTCTTTTACTAACGCGCTAATTTTATATTCTTCTAAAAAGTCAGAATATTTATAATCTTCAGTATCAGCCTTTAAGTAAAGAACTATTTTACTACCTAAACTTTCCTTTTCAATTTCTTCTATTGAATAGCCTTCAGCACCCTTGCTTGCCCATTTATAACCTTTTTCTGCGCCGTAAGCCTTGGTGTAAACTTCAATTTTATCCGCAACCATAAACGCTGAGTAAAACCCAACGCCAAATTGCCCGATAAGTTCATTTTCAGTCTTTTGTGCGTTTTCCGTTTTAAACTTAAGCGTGCCAGACTCTGCAATAGTACCAAGGTTTTTTTCTAAATCTTTATCGGTCATACCGATACCGTTATCTTCAATAGTTAATGTTCTTGCATTTTTATCCATTGAAATATTGATTTCAAAATTAGATATAACAGAAGTGTCGGTTAAAGATATAAATTTTAACTTATCAATAGCGTCGCTTGCGTTAGATATAAGTTCACGCAAGAAAATTTCTTTATTAGTATAGATTGAATTTATCATCAAATCTAAAATTCTTTTTGATTCTGTCTTAAACTGTTTCATCTTTGCCTCCGTTAACTACAGTTAGCACTCTCTACTTTCAAGTGCTAAAATATATTATATTCATAAGTAAGTATTTGTCAACTAAAATAAAAGGATTTTCCAAATTTTGGAAAAAGTTAACACCCCGCCTAAATAAGGCGGGGCGCTTAGAGAGGAAAAACATTTATAGAATTCTTATTCTATTTCAATATTCTTTTTTTGAGGAATTTGTTTTTCTGCTTTAGGCACGAAAAGTTCCAAAATTCCGTTAGCATACTTTGCTTTCACGTCTTCTTCAGTTACGTTTTCGCCAACGTAGTATGACCTTGAGTAAGAAACAGAGCGTTCTCTACGAACAAAGTTATCCTTATCTTCTTGCTTTTCAGCACGCTTTGCCTCTACCCTTAAATACCCGTTTTCAAGTGATAATTCAATATCCTTTTTGTCAAAACCAGGCATTTCAACCGCAAGTTCATAACCACCTTCAACCTTTTTGATATCAGTTTTCATAGCGGTGTCTTTTACGCCGTAAAATACGGGCTTAAAAAAATCGTCAAAGTCTTCAAAAAAGTTAAAGCCTAAGTCGGAAGTTCTTCTTGATAAATAGTTTCTCATAATATATATCTCCTTTTTTAATATTCAAAATTTTAGCACTCTTTTGTTTTAAGTGTTAGCACTCTCATATCTCGACTGCTAATTTTATTATACACTTTTAAAATTGTTTGTCAAGAGTTTATGACAAATTTTTAAAAAATTTTTTTACAAACAAAAAACGCACGGAAGTTATCCATGCGTTTAGTTTTAACTAAAATTTATATTTTAATACTTTTTGTTTGCTTTTTCTTCTAAAACGGTTTTGATAATATAGTCAGCGTAAATACCTGCTACATTGATACCAGTAACCGATTCAATGCCGTCTATAAATGCGTTTGAGTTTACTTCGCAAACGTACGGCTCTCCACTTTCAGTGTAAAGTAAATCTACCCCACAATAATCAAGCCCTAAGATATGTGCAGAGCCTTCAGCAACTTCTTTAAAGCGCGGAAGTAACATAATTTGCTTACCCTTACCGCCTTGACCAACGTTTGAACGGAAGTCATTTTCATTACCGCGTTCCATGCAAGCAACAGCCCTTCCACCGATAACGATAACGCGCACGTCTATGCCTGGCTTATAACCTATATATTCTTGAAATAAATGCGGTTTTAACTTAACTTCTTCCATAATTTTAAGAAGTTCTTCCCTACTATCCGCCTTATAAACACCTTTACCCATAGAGCCGAAACTCTCTTTTACGATTACGGGATAGCCTAAAGTTGATGCAATTTTATCCGCCCATTCTTCATTTATAACGGAATCTTTGCGGTAACAAAGCGCACCGAAAATGGTCCTTGGAAAATGCACGCCCGCACCCGCAAGCTTGATGTAAGTTTGACCTTTATCATCACAAATTCTAACGGCATCGTGCTTGTTGAATAATCTAAGACCGCCTTTTTCTAATACTTCCGAAAGGTATTTATCTTTATCTAAATACACCGCAAAATCGGGAGCAGACAAATCTATTTCCGCGTGCTTGCCTTCAATAACCACGCGTGAAAAACCGTCGGAAATAATGTCAACTTCAACACCGCGTTTATTAAGTTCTTCTTTCATCCTTTGAGCGTGATGCACGCTGGGTGCAACGCTACCATAAGGATTTACAATAATTAAGCCTTTCATAACACCCTTTTATTATACTATATTTTTTAGCATACCGTCAAGGGGGTTTTAAAAAATATTGTTGAGTTTATTTTTTTAAAAAATATTGACAACTTCCCTACCCTATGTTACCATATAGGTGGAAATAAAGATAAGGAGTAGGAAGTAGAAGAAAATACTTTTTAGGAGGTGCACACCGATGAACACAGAACCGCAATCAATGATGCACCCGAACCTTTACTTAAAATAAGGGAAAACCAAAAAACGCTAAAAGCCGAAAGTTAAGAGTGTAAAGAAATTCTTTCAATCGGAATGAAGTTGAAAAGGAACTGCGTTTCTCCCGAAGTTAAGTAAACAAGTTCGGGAAAACTGCAAGCCAATGACGGACGCAGTATACAAAAACTAAATAAAGACGAAATTAAAGGGTTGGTATCTTTACCAACCCTTAAGTTTTTTTAATTATTTATTTTTGTCAATATTTTTTACAAGCAATGATAAATATTCCGTTCTTAAAATAACGTGCGAAATATAAACGTTTATAAGCCATTTATATAAAAATGATAAGCCTACACCTGCTAAAGCAGATATGAAAAATACTAGGACACTTTCGCTAGACATACTTGCACCAACTATACTTCCTATAAAAGTACAAGAAATCATAATCCAAAAAATAATATTAGGAAGTTGTTTAAAAGTATCATAATATTTTTGAAATTTTTTAATTTCCTTTTCTTGTTTTTGTAAATTTGTTTCTTTAAAGTGTTTTTTTAGTTCGATATAATCTTCTTCACTAATTTCGATAGGGTTAAGTTTATAATATACTGTTTTTCCATCAATTTCTTCCATATAAGGATATTCATTTAAGTCACTATCGTTTTTGGCATATTCCTTTGTGGTTAAGCCTAATTCAAGTAATAATTCTTTCTTTTCTTGTTGTTTTAATGCTTCTACTTCTTCTTTTTTCTTTTTGATTATTTCTTCAACTTGTGGATTCATATTTGCCTTCCTTTGTTTTGATAAAAATATTATAATATAGTAATTTTGTCGTGTCAAGTTACTTTGAAAATTCTTTATTAAATAATTAAAGGACTGCCCTTTCGGGTAGTCCTTTTTTTTATTATATAATATATATAATGTTTAGAATAAGCCAGAAATTACACCGTTTTCATCAACGTCAATTTTTTCCGCTGCGGGCACTTTAGGTAAGCCTGGCATAGTCATAATATTGCCTGTAAGTACTACGATAAAGCCTGCGCCTGCTGAAACTTTTACAGAACGAACGGTTATCTTAAAACCTTCGGGTGCGCCGAGTTTTTTCATATCGTCAGAGAACGAATATTGAGTTTTTGCAACGCATACGGGAAGTTTTTCAAAACCTAATTCATTAAGTTTAGCAATTTGCTTTTCAGCCTCTGGGGTAAACACAACACCGTCTCCACCATAAATTTTGGTTGCGATAGAGTTGATTTTATCCTTAATAGACTCATTTTCATCATAACTGAAAGTAAAGTTGTTTTCTTTTTCACAAAGTTGAACAACTTCTTTTGCTAAATATTCGCCACCCTTACCGCCTTCTGCCCAAACGGTTGATAAAACTACGTTTACGCCAAGTTCCTTGCATTTTTCGATAACAAGTTCAATTTCTTTATCGGTATCGGTCGGGAAACGGTTAACAGCAACAACTGACGGAAGTTTATAAACGTCTTTAATATTATGAACGTGGCGTAAAAGATTAGGCAAGCCTTTTTCAAGTGCAACCAAGTCTTCGTTGCCGAGTTCGGTTTTTGCTAAACCGCCGTGCATCTTGAGTGCGCGGATAGTTGCAACTATAACTACTGCATCGGGTTTCAAACCAGCCAAACGACACTTAATATCAAGGAACTTTTCCGCACCAAGGTCAGCACCAAAGCCTGCCTCAGTAACAGCGTAATCCCCCATCTTAAGCGCCATCTTTGTTGCGATAACAGAGTTACAGCCGTGTGCAATATTTGCAAAAGGTCCGCCATGAACAAACGCGGGTGTGCCTTCCAAGGTTTGAACAAGGTTAGGCTTAATAGCGTCTTTCAAGAGTGCGGTCATTGCACCGTGCGCGTTGAGTTGACCTGCGGTTACGGGTTTATCATCATAAGTGTAACCAACAATTATCTTTGATAATCTTTCTTTTAAGTCGGTAATTGAAGATGAAAGGCAAAGTACAGCCATAATTTCAGATGCTACCGTTATATCGTAACCATCTTCTCTAGGAGTTCCGTTTACCTTTCCGCCAAGACCGTCCACAACAAAACGGAGTTGACGGTCGTTCATGTCAACGCATCTTTTCCAAGTAATTTTTCTTGGGTCAATGCCTAAAGCGTTGCCTTGATAAATATGGTTGTCAAGCATTGCGGCAAGCAAGTTGTTTGCCGCGCCGATTGCGTGGAAGTCCCCCGTAAAGTGAAGATTAATGTCTTCCATAGGGATAACTTGCGCCCAGCCACCGCCAGCAGCACCGCCTTTAACACCAAAAACAGGTCCTAAAGAAGGTTCACGGAGCGCAACTACAACGTTTTTGCCGATTCTTTGCAAACCGTCGGCAAGACCAATAGTGGTGGTGGTTTTACCTTCGCCCGCGGGCGTGGGGGTAATTGCCGTTACCAATATGAGTTTGCCGTTTTTCCTTTCACTCTCGTTCAAGAGTGAAAGGCTGATTTTTGCTTTAGTATTGCCGTATTGTTCAATATACTTTTCATCAACGCCTGCGCGTTTAGCAATTTCAAGGATATGTTTTGGGGTTACGCTTTGCGCAATCTCAATATCACTTTTAAAACCCATAGTGTTTCTCCTAAAAGTTAATTATTTGAAGTATTTAACTGCTGATGCGAACATCTTAATATCATATTCGCCGTAAACGTTCTTATACAAGCCGTTGCCTGTTCTTTCAGAGTGACCCATTTTACCGAATACTCTACCGTCAGGTGAAGTGATACCTTCGATAGCGTATACTGAGTTGTTGGGGTTGAACTTAATATCGTAAGTAGGCTTACCTGCCATATCTACGTATTGAGTTGCAACTTGACCGTTTGCAATAAGTTGTTCTAAAAGGTCTTCTTTAATAATAAATCTACCTTCACCGTGAGAAATAGGTACGGTATAAACGTCGCCAACATTAGTATCCATAAGCCAAGGTGACTTATTAGATGCAATTCTTGTTCTAACAAGCATTGATTGGTGGCGTGCGATAGTGTTAAAGGTAAGAGTAGGCATATCTTCAGTAACTTCATCAGTAATCTTGCCGTAAGGTACTAAGCCAAGTTTAATAAGTGCTTGGAAACCGTTACAAATACCGCCCATAAGACCTTGTCTAACGTCTAAAAGATCGCTAACGTTTTCTTTGATTGCTTTATTTCTAAAGAATGCGGTAATAAACTTACCAGAACCATCAGGTTCGTCACCACCAGAGAAACCGCCAGGAACGAAGATGATTTGACTTTCTTTAATCTTCTTAGCGAAAGCGTCAACTGATTCTGAAACGCCACCGATATTCTTAATTACGAATACGTCTACGTCAGCCCCTGCCCTTGCGAAAGCCTTTTTAGTGTCGTATTCACAGTTAGTACCAGGGAACACGGGAACTAAAACTCTGGGTTTTGCAAACTTTGTGGGAGAGTAATTCCAAGTGGTTGCGCTATAACTAATTTCAGGGATTTCACCTTTATCAGTCTTAACGTTATTGCACTTAAATACTGATTCAAGTTTATCTTCGTAAACGCCTAAAAGTTCATCAATAGCAACTTTTGCGCCAGCACATTCGATAACCTTTTCTTCAGTAGTGTAACCCAAAAGTCTTGCCTTTTCAATGTAAAGATCATCTTTAACTTCTAACACGAAAGAACCGTAGTTATAGCCGAAGATTTCTTCTTTTTCAGAGATAGAGAACTTAAAGCCGATGTCGTTACCAAAGGTCATCTTCATAACAGCCTCTGCTACACCGCCGATTGACGGAGTATAGATGGCGTTAATCTTATTTTCATTGTTAAGTCTTTCGATAATGCGGAAGTTTTCCATCAAGTCCGCGCTGTCGATAAGACCGTCGTCAGTAGTTTTTGCTTTAAGCAACAATACCTTATTGCCAGCCTCTTTAAATTCGGGTGAAATAACTCTGTCGAGTTTATCAGTAGTAACCGCGAATGAAACGAGCGTGGGCGGAACGTCGATATTTTCAAACGAACCACTCATAGAGTCCTTACCGCCGATTGCTGAAAGTTTCAAGTCGCGCTGAGCCTTATAAGCACCGAGAAGTGCGCTGAAAGGCTTACCCCAACGGCTTGCGTCTTTGTTGGGTTTTTCAAAATATTCTTGGAAAGTAAGGTAAGTATCCTTAAAGGTTGCGCCCGTTGCGATAAGTTTACATACGCTTTCAATTACTGCGTAATAACCGCCGTACAAGGGGCTCTTTTCACTTACAAACGGGTTATAACCCCAGCTCATAAACGAACAAGTATCGGTATCAGCGTTTTCAACTGAAACCTTGTTTACCATTGCTTGGATAGGCGTGCGTTGGTTTGTACCACCGAACGGCATCAAAACGGTGCCCGCGCCAATAGTAGAGTCAAATCTTTCAGAAAGACCACGCTTTGAACATACGTTAAGGTCAGATGCAAGTGCCTTAATACCGTCAACAAAGTCAGCGGGAAGTTCTTTTTCTGCCATTTTTTGCTTAACAACTTTAACAGCAGTTTTCTTTTCCGCACCGTTAGAGTTCAAGAATTCTCTTGAAATGTCTACGATAGTGTTGCCTTTCCAAGTCATTTTAAGGCGAGCATCGTCAGTAACGGTTGCAACTATGGTTGCTTCTAAGTTTTCACTTGTAGCAAGTTCCATAAATCTTTCAGCGTCTTTTTGTTCAACTACAACAGCCATTCTTTCTTGAGATTCGCTGATAGCAAGTTCAGTACCGTCAAGACCGTCATATTTTTTAGGAACTTTATCTAATTCAATGTTTAAGCCGTCGGCAAGTTCACCGATTGCTACTGAAACACCGCCTGCACCAAAGTCGTTACAACGCTTGATAAGTCTTGATGCTTCTTCATTTCTAAATAATCTTTGTAATTTTCTTTCTTCAGGTGCATTACCCTTTTGAACTTCTGCACCGCAAGAAGAAAGTGATTCTACGTTATGTGATTTTGAAGAGCCTGTTGCACCACCGCAACCGTCTCTACCAGTTCTACCACCTAAAAGAATAACCACGTCACCTTTAGCGGGAACTTCACGGCGAACGTTTTTAGCGGGAGCGGCTGCGATAACCGCACCGATTTCCATACGCTTAGCAACGTAACCTTCGTGATAAATTTCATCAACGATACCGGTTGCAAGACCGATTTGGTTACCGTATGATGAATAACCGCTTGCTGCGGTAGTAACGATTTTTCTTTGGGGAAGTTTACCCTTTACGGTTTCTTCCAAAGATTTTAAGGGGTCGCCAGCACCAGTTACGCGCATTGCTGCGTAAACGTAACTTCTGCCAGAGAGCGGATCACGGATAGCACCACCGATACAGGTTGCAGCACCACCGAAAGGTTCAATTTCAGTCGGGTGGTTGTGAGTTTCGTTCTTAAAGAGCAACAACCAATCTTGTT
Source organism: Christensenellaceae bacterium (assembly GCA_045614185.1). Lineage (GTDB taxonomy): Bacteria > Bacillota > Clostridia > Christensenellales > Borkfalkiaceae > UBA1259. The sequence continues at coordinate 76,839 of JAZLCJ010000017.1, forward strand.
CTTCACCACCAACGTTTACCTTAATTTTAACGGTACAAGCATTGATTTCTTCAGAATCATCAATTTTAGGAAGTGCGCCAGTTGCCTTATGATATCTTGTAGCGATAGTTGCCAAATCCATAAGGTTAATGGGCTTTGTTCTCTTTAATTCATCTCTCTTAGCAAGATAGTCTTGATAGAGTTTTTCAGCGAGCGGATCTTCAAATTCCGCATTTTCAATAGTGGTTAAGAAAGTGGTGTGACGGCAGTGGTCTGACCAGTAAGTATCAATCATCTTGATTTCAGTAATGGTTGGATCACGCTGTTCGCTGATAAAATACGCTTGCAAAAACTTAAGGTCATCAATATCCATTGCTAAGCCTTTTTCTTTTAAGAAAGCACCTAATTCTTCCACGGTTTTAGCGTTAAAACCGTTTAAGGTTTCAACAGTTTCGGGAAGGGTGTATTCCATAGCGAGCGTTTGCTTTTCAGCAAGGTCAGCCTCTCTACATTCCACGGGGTTAATTACGTATTTTTTTATTGATGCAAGTTCTTCTTCAGTTAAAACGCCTTTGATTGCGTAAACCTTTGCGGTTTTTACAACGGGGCGGTTACCTGCAGAGAAAAGTTGAATACATTGAGCGGCAGAATCTGCTCTTTGGTCGAATTGACCAGGGAGCGGTTCAACTGCAAAGATATAGTCCGCTTTAGGAAGTTCATAAAAAGCGTCGTCAATTTGCGGTTCAGAGAAAACCGCGTTGATGCACTTTTCAAAAAGGTCCTTTTCAATATCTTCAACGTCGTAACGGTTGATAACTGAAAGGTCTGTTACACCGTTGATTTTTAAAAGATTTTCAATTTCGCTCATGATAGCCAACGCTTCGTTAGCGAATTCTGCTTTTTTAGCAACGTAAATTCTGTAAACCATTATTTTTGTTCTCCGTATGCTTTTAATGCACGCGCACCGATATCCTTACGGCAGTACGCATTTTCAAAATGTATTTTAGATACTTTTTCATAAGCCTTATCGATTGCGCCCTTTAAGGTGTTATCGATTGCGGTTACGCCTAAAACTCTTCCGCCGTTAGTTAAAAGTTTACCGTCAACGAGCTTTGCGCCCGCAACGAAAACGTTTTCTCTATCGGTATCGAAAGTAATTTCAAAGCCTTTTTTATAACTTGCAGGATAACCTTCACTTGCCATAATAACACAACAAGCAGATTTATCTGCGAACTTAACTTCAACCTTATCTAATCTTTCTTCAGCAACCGCCATCATAATTTCCAAAAGGTCGCTTTCTAAAAGGGGCAACACTACTTGAGTTTCGGGGTCCCCAAAACGGCAGTTATATTCGATTACCTTAGGTCCTTTAGGGGTAAGCATAAGACCAAAATACAAGCAACCCTTAAAAGTTCTACCTTCTTTATTCATAGCGTTCATAGTGGGAATAAAGATTTTTTCCATGCACTCTTTTGCTATATCTTCAGTATAGTAAGGGTTGGGTGCAACAGTACCCATACCGCCCGTGTTTAAGCCTTGGTCAAAGTCGAGCGCACGCTTGTGGTCCATTGAAGAAATCATAGGAACATGCGTTTTGCCGTCAGTAAAAGATAAAACTGAAACTTCAGGGCCAGTTAAGAATTCTTCAATAACTACGTTTGCGCCTGACGCACCGAAAACCTTATCTTCCATCATGCTTTTAACAGCGTCTTTTGCCTCTTCAATAGTGTTTGCAATGATAACACCCTTGCCGAGTGCAAGACCATCTGCTTTAACTACGATAGGCGCGCTTTTTGTATCAAGATAATTAAAAGCATCTTGCATGTTTGAAAAAGTTTCATATTCCGCGGTGGGAATATTATACTTTTTCATTAAGTTTTTAGAAAAGATTTTGCTACCTTCAATTATAGCCGCTTCCTTTGACGGACCAAAGCAAGGTATACCCTTTTCATTAAGTAAGTTTACCGCACCGAGAACCAACGGATCATCAGGTGCAACTACTGCAAAATCAATTTTATTTTGTTCTGCCCAGTCAGCAACTGCTTGAACGTCTTTTACGTCCATATCAACAGTGATAGCGTCGTTTGCTATACCGCCGTTACCAGCAATTGCATAGAGAGCATCAATTTTTTTACTCTTTTTTAATGATTGAATAATGGCGTGTTCTCTTCCGCCGTTACCTACAACTAAAACTCTCATTATATTTACTCCAAAATCTTAGTGGTGGAAAAGGCGCATACCAGTAAACGACATAATAATATCGTTATCATCGCAAGCCTTGATAACCAAGTCGTCTCTTACAGAGCCACCGGGTTGTGCAATATAACTTACACCGCTCTTAACCGCTCTTTCGATATTGTCGCTGAACGGGAAGAAAGCGTCGGAACCGAGTGCAACACCGCTGATTTTAGAAAGAATTTCTTTCTTTTCCGCCTTAGTTAATTCTTCGGGTTTAACGGTGAAGTATTGTTGCCACTTGCCTTCAGCCAAAACGTCTTCAGCATCATCAGAAATATAGATGTCAATTACGTTGTTTCTATCGGGTCTACCAAGTGTGGGAAGGAAAGGAAGATTTAATACCTTTTCACTTTGTCTTAAGAACCAGTTGTCAGCCTTACTGCCAGCAAGACGGGTACAATGAATTCTTGATTGTTGACCAGCGCCTACGCCAATTGCTTGACCGTTGTGTGCAAAGCAAACTGAGTTAGACTGAGTATATTTTAAGGTGATAAGCGCAACAATTAAATCGATTACTGCGCTTTCAGGCATATTTTTGTTTTGAGTTACGATTTCTTTAGTAACGAGTTCTCTATCAATTTTGAAGTTATTTCTGCCTTGTTCAAAAGTGATGCCGAAAACTTGTTTAGTTTCACGCTCAACAGGAACGTAGTTGGGGTCGATTTGAACAACGTTATACGCGCCCTTTCTCTTTTCTTTCAAAATTTCAAGCGCCTTAGGAGAATATGACGGAGCGATAACGCCGTCAGAAACTTCTCTTTTAATAATCTTTGCGGTAACTTCATCACATTCATCAGAAAGTGCAATCCAATCACCGAAAGAACTCATTCTATCAGTTCCCCTTGCTCTTGCGTACGCGCAAGCGATAGGAGAATCGTCTAAACCTTCGATATCTTCAACAAAGCAAACTTTCTTTAAGGTTTCAGAAAGTTTTTCGCCAACGGCAGCACCAGCAGGGCTTACGTGCTTGAATGACGCAGCAGAGGGTTTGCCAGTTGCTTCTTTTAATTCTTTAACGAGTTGCCAAGAGTTAAAAGCGTCTAAAAAGTTGATATAACCAGGTTTACCTGAAAGTATTTTAATAGGCAAATCAGAACCGTCTGCCATAAAGATTTTTGAAGGTTTTTGGTTGGGGTTACAACCATATTTGAGTTCAAGTTCGTTCATACCGTTCTCCTATTTATTCTTATTGATAATAATTTCTTCAGCCTTTCCGTCAGCAAGTGAAACAACTCTAACGAAAAGTGAAACTTTGTTGTCTTTGTTAAGGCTACCCCAAACGATATCCGCTAATTCTTGTGCGGTGTTGGGAAGTTTAACTCTTTCGGGTTCGCCATAGAATGACGGAATAGGATTGCCATCACATTCATAAGTATGGATAAAATGACCTAAACCGCAAAGGGGTGCGTAACTATAGAAATATCTATCGCAAACTTCGGGATTGCCGTCGCTACTCTTTAAGATAGACATTTTATACTTAAAATCACCTTCAGCATATTTTAAGATTGCAGAAATTCTGGGCGTAAAGTTGGGGTGGTCGGGTTCAAATTCTCTGGTATGGAGAGATTTTTCAAAAGCATAACCATCGTCGCCGTTTTCTTTGATATAGTTAAAAACGGTATCGGTTTGGTCGCCGTTGGTAACGATATCAGCATTATCAATCGCTAAATACGGATTGTAAATGATAAGGCTGGGGTCAACGAGTTTACTTTCGTCAAACGCCTTAGTTCTCATACCGCCAGCATATCTTTCAAAAATACGGTTACGGCTGTTTTCACTTCTGCCCATAATGAAGTAAGCAATCATAGCGCTTTTACCGTCAGCACTTTTACCAACGATAATACCTCTACCAGGGTAAGTGTTATTTTCGAGCAAGTTTTCAATATTATTTAAGCCTTTTACGCTCATTTTATTTCTCCTTTAAGAATGTTTTTACATATGAGTTCAAGTGATGCGGGCAAAATTTTCCATTCAGCCTCTTGCATAACTCTTTTTTGCAAACTTTCGGGCGTGTCTTTTTCTTTAACCTTAACCGCCTTTTGCATAATAATCTTTCCGCCATCAGGGATTTCGTTTACGAAGTGTACTGTTGCGCCAGTAACCTTAACGCCTTTTGCAAGCGCTGCTTCGTGTACTTTTAACCCGTAAAAGCCTTCACCACAAAAACTTGGGATAAGCGACGGATGCACGTTGATAATTCTATCTTTATATCTATCGGTAAAGTCTTTAGAAAGAATACACATAAACCCTGCAAGAACGATAACTTCCGCACCGCATGCATCGAGTTCAGCGATAAGTCCTTGTTCAAATTCTTGCTGAGTTTTGCCTTTTTTAATTACAACAGCCGTTTCAATTTCCGCATTTTGCGCACGCTGTAAAGCGTAAGCGCCAGGCTTATTAGAAATTACTTTAACGACCTTTCCGCTTTCTAAATTTCCAGCCGCTGTATAATCAATAATTGCTTGTAAGTTTGTTCCACCACCAGAAACCAAAACGGCAACGTTAACAGTTCTTTTCATTATCTCACCGTTAACAAATTTCAATCTTATTATCAGACTTAACGATTTCGCCCATGATGTAAGCATTTTCACCGTTAGCACGCAAGATAGAAAGCGCCTTATCAGCATCTTCTTTAGCAACAACAACACTCATACCAACGCCCATGTTAAAGGTATTGAACATATCCCTTTCACAAACGTTGCCAGTTTTAGCAAGCATATCGAAGATAGGAAGAATTTTAACAGCGTTTCTTTCAATCTTTGCACCAAAGCCATCGGGGATACTTCTGGGAATATTTTCATAAAAACCGCCGCCGGTAATGTGTGAAATTGCTTTAACCTTAACGTCTTTAACAAGTTCAAGGATAGGCTTAACGTAAATTCTGGTCGGGGTAAGTAAAGTTTCACCAAGGCTCTTGCCACCAAGTGCTTCTAACGGAGTTTTAATGTCAGCCTTTTCAACGTCAAACACCTTTCTTACAAGTGAAAAACCGTTAGAGTGAACGCCAGTTGAAGGAAGTGCAATAACGATATCGCCTGCTTTCATTTTCTTGTTGTCAAGAATTTTCTTCTTATCTACTACGCCAACAGAAAAACCTGCAAGGTCGTATTCGTCAACGGGATAAAATCCAGGCATTTCTGCAGTTTCACCACCGATAAGCGCGCAACCTGCTTGAACGCAACCTTCAGCAACGCCTTCTACGATAGACGCTACGCGTTCGGGTACGTTTTTACCAACTGCGATGTAGTCCAAGAAGAACAAGGGTTTTGCACCACAGCAAATAACGTCGTTAACACACATAGCAACACAGTCAATACCAACCGTATTGTGTTTATCCATAAGGAATGCAATTTTAAGTTTAGTACCAACGCCGTCAGTACCACTAACGAGTACGGGGTTTTTAACCTTACCAAGTTCAAAAAGACCACCAAAACCACCGATATCAGAGCAAACGCCTTCGGTCATAGTTCTTTTGATGTGGCTTTTCATAAGTTCAACTGCTTTGTAACCAGCGGTAATATCAACGCCGGCTGCTTTGTAACTTTCACTGTAACTTTTTTCCATTTTATATATCTCCGTAATTTTTTATCTGAATTTATTTTTTAAGTTTTGAAATAGTCTTTTCAACTATATCGATTTTTTGTTCATACTTTTTGGGTTGTGGCTCTGCGGGAATTTCTGTTGAATACTTACCGTCAAAACAAGCGTAACAGAAACTGTTTTGGCCATCACAAAGAGCAATCTTTTTCAAATCTTCTAAATCAAGGTAACCCAAAGTGTCAACACCCACCATTTGTCTAATTTCTTCAACGGTGTGATTGTTTGCGATTAAGTCTTCTCTCTTCTTAATATCAGTACCGTAATAGCACGGATAAAGGAAAGGTGGAGATGAAACCATAAAGTGAACTTCGGTTGCGCCAGCCTCGCGGAGAAGATTAACTACCCTACCGCTGGTAGTACCACGGACGATTGAGTCGTCAACCATAACTACGCGCTTACCCTTAACAACTGATGCAATCGGGTTGAGTTTTTTTCTAACCTGGTCTTCCCTATCCTTTTGGTCGGGGAAGATAAAGGTTCTGCCGATATATTTATTTTTTAAGAAACCCATTTCAAACGGGATACCTGATTCTTTAGCGTAACCAACGGCAGCATCGTTACCAGAATCGGGAACGCTTATTACAACGTCTGCCTTAACGGGATATTTTTTAGCCAAGTATCTACCCATTTCTACCCTTGCCTCGTGAACGGAATAACCGTCGATAACAGAGTCTGGGCGAGCATTATAAACGAATTCAAAGATGCAAGAAGAAGGTTTAACCTTTCCACAATGTTCTTCAATTGAGCGAACGCCCATAGCGTCGATTACAATAACTTCACCAGGCTTTACTGAACGGATAAGTTTTGCGCCGACAGCATCGAGAGCACAACTCTCTGACGCAACCACGTAAGAACCATCCGCTGTTTGACCGTAACACAATGGTCTAAAACCTAATGGATCACGGGCGGCGATAAGTTTTGTGGGCGACATAACAACGATACAGTACGCACCTTTAAGTTTTGTCATCGCACTAACGACAGCGTGTTCGATAGACGGTGCTTTAAGTCTTTCTTTAATAATTTCGTAAGCGATAACTTCAGTAGCACCCGTAGAGTGGAAGATAGAACCTTCAAGTTCCAACTCCGTACGAAGTTCGTCTTTATTGATAAGGCTTCCGTTATAACCAATCGCAAGTGAACCTTTAACGTGGTTAACAACTAAGGGTTGAGAATTATCGTTGTTTATTGAGCCTTTAACACCGGCACGCACGTGCCCAACAGCAATTTTTCCGTGCCCAAGTTTTGCAAGTTGTTCTTTAGTGAACACGTCACCAACAAGCCCCAAATCTTTATGAGCAGTAAAAACGCCACCATCGTTGACAACGATACCACAACTGTCTTGTCCGCGGTGTTGAAGAGCGTAAAGTCCGTAATAAGTCATGCTTGCAAGGTTTTGTACTTCTTTAGAATAAACACCAAAAACCCCACATTCTTCGTGTATGCGTTCCATATTTTTAGTCCTCCTATATACACTCATAAAACACAGAAAAGTGAAGAGAAAATTTCTTCACTTTTTAGTATTGTTTTATTTATATCTTGCGTTGATTTCTTTATCAGTTGCAAGAATTTTTTCTTTCTTTTCAGCGCGCTTAGTCGCAAGTTTATCTGCTAAAGTCTTATCTTCAATAGCAAGCATTTGAATAGCAAGGAGCGCAGCGTTTTCAGCCCCGTCGATAGCGACGGTAGCAACCGGGATACCCGCGGGCATTTGTACGGTAGATAAAAGCGCGTCAATACCTTCTAAAGCAGATGCTTTTATAGGGATACCAATAACGGGAAGAGTTGTATTTGCGGCAATTGCACCAGCAAGGTGTGCAGCCTTACCCGCAGCGGCAATAATAACACCGATGCCGTTATCACGCGCAGATGCGGTAAATTCTTTAGCCTCAACAGGCGTGCGATGTGCTGAATAGATATGAACTTCCGTTTCAACACCGTAATCTTTAAGTGTGGTAATAGCCTTTTCAACAACCTTAAGGTCGCTATCACTACCCATAATAACTGCAACTTTCTTCATACTGTAATCTCCTAAAAGGTATTTTTAAACATAAAAAGGCAGTTTGAAAAAACAAACTGCCCAGACGGTCGACAAAACTATCGTTTTTTACTTCCACGCAGTAACCTGCTAATCCGTCAGTTGTAAAAAACACAAATATTTTAATTGTATAGTTAGTATAACATTTACGGTCGAAAATTGTCAAACGATTTATCACAACAATAAAACATTTCGCCCTTAAAAACAAGAATTTTTTTCTATTCTTTTTACTAAAGTAAAAACCGCCCTAATATAAGGCGGTTTTGTTTTTAATTTTTTAGCCCTTTCTCCAAGTTCTTGGAACGAAAAGCATTAACATTGGGAATATTTCAAGTCTGCCCGTAAGCATCACGAATGAAAGCCAAATTTTTGAAAAAACAGAGTACCCAGAATAGTCGCAAGTAGGCCCTACCGCACCAAACCCTGGTCCAACGTTACCTATACAAGCAAGCGTTGCTGAAAAGTTAGAGAATAAATCATCGACAAACGGGTCTAAGGTTAAAAGCAAGGTAGAAATAGCAACCGCAATCATCCAAATAATGATGAAAGTTCTAACGTTTCTTTCCGTATTGCGGTCAAGTGCAACGCCGTCGCAATTGATTGAAACCACTGCTCTGGGGTGAATAAGTCGCTTAAATTCAGATGCGCTGGACTTGCCCAAGATAAGTATTCTTGACATCTTTACGCCACCGCCCGTTGAGCCACCGCACGCACCGATTATCGTTAAAATCATAAGTATCGCCTTAGAAAAAGCAGGCCACTTATCAAAATCGTGCGAAGATAAACCCGTGGTTGAACTTATTGAAGTTACTTGGAAGAAAGCGTGCTTTAAGGCATCGCCAAAGTGCGCGAACAAGTTTGACGCTTGCACGGTTAAATCAATTGCAATAGCAATAGTAGCAACGCCCACTAAAATACAAAATGCACGAATTTCTTCAATAGCAAAAATCTTCTTAAATTGACCTATTAAAATCAAGAAATACGCGTTGAAGTTTATAGAGAATAAGAACATGAACAACGCTATTATGATTTGAACATACGAACTATATTCCATCGCGCTGGTGCTTACTATGCCAAAACCACCCGTACCAGCCGTACCAAACGAAAGCAATAAACTATCGTAAAAAGGAAGACCGCCGATAAGTAAAAATATGGTTTGTACAATAGTCATCACAACGTATATTCCATACAAAATACGCGCGGTAAAGCGAAGTTTACTTGATAACTTGCCAACGGAAGGTCCAGGGGACTCCGTTCTAAACACGTGCATTACACCCGCGTTATTAGCAGGCATTATAGCCAAAACAAACACCAATATACCCATACCGCCTATCCAGTGGGTAAACAAACGCCAAAACATGTGCGCCCTTGACATTCCGTCAAGTTGCTCTGCTTTAAGTATTGACGCACCCGTGGTGGTAAAACCTGAAACGGTTTCAAAAAACGCGTCTACATAATTAGGTATTTCGCCTGCGATAACGAAAGGCAACGCGCCGATTAAAGACAACGCTATCCAAGTTAAAGCAACGGTTACAAACCCTTCTTTTGCGTACATTGCGTTGTCCTTAGATTTTAACAACGCCAAAGGTATACCGCCAGCAAGCGCAATCGCTATCGGTATTACAAAGGATAAATAATTATTTTCTTGATAAATTATCCCAACTATCATAGGTAACAACATTAGCAACGCCACAATAATTAGCGTTTTACCTATGATTGAGAGTACTACTTTATAATTCATATTATTTCAAAATTTGTGTTAATTCGGTAATTTTGCCTGCTGAAGTTACTATTATTACTTTGTCGTCTTGCATTAAGAAAGTATCGCCGTCGGGAAGTATAAACTCTCCGTTTCTTACAACACCGCCAATAAGTATACCCTGTTTTATACCAAGTTTTTTAATAGGTACACCAAGTGCTGTAAAATTGTTGTTTACGGTAAATTCCAACGCCTCTGCCTTGCCGTGCATTTTATAAAGAGTGTTTATACCGTTGCCGATATCCGCTTGATGCGCTCTTACAAAACTCAAAATATGGTTAGCAATTACGTTTCTGGGTGAAACAACGGTATCCAAACCGAGTTGCTTAACCATGCTAAGTACGGAAGGTCTATCCACTTTGGTTACAACTTTGGTTACCCCTTGCTCTTTTGCATAAAGCGATATGATAACGTTTTCTTCATCCATGCCCGTTAAAGTTACGCACGCATCACTATTCTTTAACTGTTCTTCTTCTAAAGCCTCGTGATCGGTTGCGTCAAAACACAAAACTGTCGCTTTAGGAAGTGCGTTAGCAAGTTCCACCGCTCTTTCAGGATTGCGTTCAACGATTTTTACGTTTACGCCCGCGCTGATAAGTTCTTGTGCAAGGTAATAAGCAATTTTACCGCCACCGATAACAAACACGGCTTTAGCACGTTGCTTATACATCTGCAATTTTTTCATAATAACCGCCATTTCTTTATCGTCGGCTATTAAATAAACGGTGTCGTTTTCCTTTAACACAAAATCACCGCGCGGAATAATTACTTCATCGCCACGGCGCACCATTGCAACCAAGAATTTGCCTTGGCATTCAATAGATACGCCCATCAAACTCTTATAACAAAGGTGTGAATCTTTTGCAACGGTAAATTCAACCATAGTCGCTTTGCCGTCCGCAAAACTTTCTACGCTCTTTGCAAAGGGGAATTTCATGATTTGCGCAATTTCTTTACCCGTTTGAAGTTCTGGGTTAAAGAAAAAGTCTAAACCAAGCACGTCTTTAACATTTTCAACTTCTTCAAAATACTTGGGATCACGAACGCGCGCAATAGTATACTTTGCGCCGAGTTTTTTTGCCAAAACCGAACACAAAATATTCTTTTCGTCTTGTGCGGTACAAGCAATTACGAAGTCTGCCTTTTCAACGCCAGCCTCTAAGAGTACGCTACGCTCTAAACCGCCACCCGTTATACCGTTTACGTCATAACGATTTACAACGTTTTGAACTTTATCCGCATCGATATCCACCACAACTATATCGTGGTTTTCATTTATGAAGTTTGCGATTAAGGTTTCACCAACCTTACCCGCACCGATAATAATTAAATTCATTGCTAAATTTCCTTATAAATAAATTTCGCTTATGGGTTATTATAGCAAAAAATTCCCAAAAAAACAATAGTTTTATAAAATTTAAAAAATAAAACCCATTTAACCTTTTAATAATTAAACGGGTTTATCTTGCTCATTTTACAAATATTTTTTATATTTGGCAAAAAATTCCTACACCGTATCGCTTTTTTGCATACAAATTACTTGATTTGGAAATTCTTTTATTTCAAACTTTTCAGCCCCAAGTTTTTTAAACTCTTTTTTACCCCAAGGCTGATGGAGTGTTGTATAACCTTTCAAGCGATTATCGGGATCGTACACAACGAATTCTAATTCGCTCACCTTTGGCTTCAATCCCTTACCACTCTCTAAATTGATGCTGTCGATAATAACGTTACACGGCCCCATTCTATGTCCAAAAAGTTTTTCACGCGTAGTGGAAATTATACGCTTGTTGTGTTGCGCAACTATATGCGTTATAACTGATAAATGCGAACTATCGTGGAACACAACTCCTTCTTCACAATTATGGATATAAAGATAATCAGCAACCACGTGTTCACCTAATACAAGTCCATACTTAAAACCTTGCACCGCAACGCTTTTTATAACGTTATGGTCGTTTTGGTCGCCACTCATCATAAGCCCTACCGTATGGCAAGGATTTTCTTGCAATTCTTTGCCTAAAACGGTATCGCCAACGTTTTCATTAAGGCAAAATTGACAATCACTAACCCACGCGCGTGAAATATTTTGCAAGTTAACTGCACTTTGCGTAGGATACATTTTATCGTGATTCATAGGCACGCGGAATTCCAAGTTAGACATTGAAAACTTAGTCGTACTAAAACGACCGTTACCGCCATCACCTTCGGGTGCGGAAAGAATAGACCAAGGGCGTTCTAACGGGTCGTGCACTTCGGGTGCTTCCCAATCAGAAAACAAAAAGGTGTTGTCGTTTCTCATCGTGCCAAAGCAAGTCGGCTTAAATTGAGCACCGCAATCTAACGGTCTAACTATATAAGGGTTTAACAATCTGCAAGGCATTTCCCCTTCAAGATAGATGTTCGCTTTATTTTCCGGTGGAATAATAATTTGCGCCCTAACCTGCCTGCCGTTGTATTCTTCAATACCGGGCGACGCTATACGGTAACCGTTTAGAGTATACGGAAATAAAATTCTTCCACCACCACGATTTGACGCGTAATTTATTGCATCTTGTATTGCCTTAGTATCATCGGTTACGCCATCACCTTTAGCGCCAAAGTCAAAAACGTTTATTCCAAAATTCATAACTATACCCTTTTTTTCTATTTGCAAAAATTATAACATACTTAAAACTTAATCGCAAGTACTTTAGTATTTTTTTTCACACTTTCGCAAAGCATAAGCATATTCAATAAGTATGTTTTTTCTTATAATACACATACTTAATTTGTAATTATGAAAAGGCTTAATAAACTAAGTATAATATTGACGATTTTATGTTTTATTATTACGCTTGCAAGCGCTGATTTTTCAAGCGTTTTTGCTATGCCTTTTTATGATTTACAACCTAAAGAAATAGTTTTACGCGCAGAGTTTTACACTTCATACCAAACTTCAACGGATGAAAGAAAAACAAATATAATGCTTGCAACAAAATCGCTTGACAATGTTTTAATCGCACCAAACGAAGAATTTTCTTTTAATAAAACCGTGGGCGAACGAACGGAAAAACGCGGTTATAAAAGCGCAAAAATTATCGTTAACGGCGAGTTTGTTGACGGCGTTGGCGGTGGAGTTTGCCAAGTTTCAACAACGCTTTATAACGCCGTGTTGCTTTCTGGATTAAAAATTATAGAATATCACCCACACTCTTTGCCCGTTTCTTACGTTGCACCGTCATTCGACGCTATGGTTAATTCTGGCTGGGCGGACTTAAGGTTTATAAATAACACGCATAACCCCGTTATCTTGCAAGCCTCTGCTAACGGCTCTATATTAAAAATTCAAGTTTACGGCGAACCTATGAAAGAAAAGTTGGTTAGAAAAAGCATTATAACAAGCGAAATCCCCGCGCCCGAATATGAAATTTTAACAGATACTTCGCACGAATTCCCCGACCTATATGACGGAGATATGAAAATAATTAGTTATTCTAAAGCAGGTTATAAAAGTGACGGTTATTTAATTAAAACTGTAAACGGCATAATTATATCTACAATCAAAATTCGCTCTGACAGTTACTCTGCCGTTCGCGGTAAAATTATAAAAGGCACTTGTCCCCGACAAGAAACCCCTTACCCAACAGCAAACTACCCATATCGCTTTTTCTTAAAATAAAAAATCTTACCATATTTTAAGAAAAATTTGTTTAACACTAAAAATACTTTGACAAAAGTGTTTTTTTATGTTAACATATCATAGCAAAAGTTAATAGAAGTACATTTGTACGCAGTTATTAAACTTTTACAACCGAATATTTATAATAAAACTTTGGAGAAATACCCAAGAGGCCGAAGGGGCTCCCCTGCTAAGGGAGTAGTGTGTGATAAGCGCAGCGAGGGTTCAAATCCCTCTTTCTCCGCCAAAAGCACCATATTTTGTTATTTTTTTTAACGAAAAATACAATCTATGGTGCTTTTTTATTACAAAAAACAGCGTTTTCCGTAATTTTTGGGAACTAATTTGGGAACTAAATTTAACGCATTATATCAATGAATTACTACTTTCTTTGCTTGCACTATTTGGTAATTCATTGAAAAATGCGTGTAAGTGTTGGCTGTGACGTTCGTTCCTGGCAGATGTCCTGTCCATAAGTTCACTAATTCGTTCTCTACCCCACTTTCACGTGATTTAGATATAAAAGTGTGACGTAAGTCCTTAACTGTGTTCTCCGTCCAGTATAAATACATTTTTGATGACAACGTCGCACTTTTGTAATTCCATTTCTCGCTTTCGATACGCTCACGGTATTTATAAAGTTCTGGAATAATAGGAACAGTTCTTGTGATGTTTTCTTCAAATTGCTTTTGACTTCTTTTTAATTTAGCATTAAAAACAGTAAACGTTCCGTTATTCCAGTCAAAAGTCATCTTTTCAAGTTCAGCGCCACGAATACCAGTATGGAGAATAATAAGGTAAGCAAGTCCAAGATTACCGTTGTTCTCCATAATTTGTATAAAACGGTCTATTTGTTCGTTGTTTAAGGCTTTGCCTCTAACCCTGATATGTTTATCAACTATAACACCTTGCATAGGGTTAGTTGGGCAAAGACGGTTTCCTATAGCATAATTAAATATGCCGTTTAATATGTTTTTACAGTCTTCAGCCGTTTTTCCTTGTTTCTCGCTTAGTTCGTTAAAGAACGGCTGTAAGTCCATCGGAAGTATGTTTTTAATGTTCTTATTACCGAATTTAGGCAATATGTGATTTTTTAATATACCTACATAAATTCTATGTGTAGTTTTTGCTACTCTTGGTTTCTTTAATTCTAACCATGCATCGGCCACGTAAGATAGCGAATTTAAGTGAGAAAATTTGATATCGGTTTTATCTTTCTTTAAAGAAAAGATAAATTTACGTGCTTTTTCTTTTGCAATTTCAAGGTTTTTAGAATTAAAAGAAACGTTGTATCCATCTCTTCGGTAACGGAATTGATGAATACCGTTTTTAAGTTTTCTATACTTTAAGTCTTTTAAGAAAGGCATTTCTTTAATCTCCTTTTGCGTAAACAACTGATTATTTAGTTTTAAATCTACTGTTTTATTACGCAACGGCGCAACGTCATCTTTTACTATGTAAAATAGTTTTCTAAAGTTTTCTTTTTCTTCTTCAATTCTAGCATTACGGATATATAACGCAAGTTCTCTCAAAGTGTTTTCAATGTGTTCAAATTGTTCTTTTTTCATAAGCAACCTCACTATAAATTTAGTAAGGTTAATTCTAAAGTAAAATTTAGCGAATAAAGTAATATGATGTCTAACTCATTTACAAGGTAAATTAGTTAAAAAATAATTAATTTTTTACGTACGTATATGCGATAAGAGAGTTTTATGGAATAACGATAAGAGAGTAAAAGCCTCCATAACTTTTAGGAACGGAATACGATAAGGGAGTAAAACACACTTATCGTATATACTGGTGTGGGTAGAGGCTTTTTGTATAAAAAGATGGTTTGGCTTGACAAATGTTCTTTTATATGCTACAGTATTACCGAAAAGGTGGTTATCGTAGCATTTTATCTATTGCAAATATGTAATAAATGACTTGCAACATTTTAAGAATTAGTTCGAGTAATTCCATAAGATAACCTCCTTTTTTTGCTTTTAAACAGCATATAAGAGGTTATTTGTCAAAAGGGGGAGATTAAATTCCAGATGTCTGGAAAATTTAAAAGATAACGGCAGTGTTTAACTGCCGTTTTTTTATTTTATATTGCGCCATAAGGCTATTTTAATTTAAGCACATTGCGTAAGTATCTATCGCATATTTTTATATCTTTATCTCCCATGATAATTAAGTTATAGCCTAATTTTTCATAAATACCATTTGCGTATTTTTTCTTTTTTAAATAATCTTCATCTTTACGTTCATTGTATTCAATATACAAATCGTAATCAAATAGATAAAAATCTGGGTGTAGTTTTTTGTTTACACCATTTTCTTCATAGGATATTTCTCTTTCATATTGATATCTAATATTGTGTCCATGCAACCAGTCTGCTATTTTAGATTCTGCTCTTGACCTAACCCATCTACCATCTTCGCATTCATATTCTTTATTTCCATATTCATCTAATATTTGGGCATTAGGTTTGCAATTCTTAATTCTAATATCTACACCATGGTCTTTATACTTTTTCCAGCATTTAAAACAAAAATGCTTGCCGTTTGATGGTTCGCCACAAATAATACAATTTAGTTCTTGTTCTTCTATTTCTTCAATTTCTTCTGGTTCTTGAAAGAACTCTTTTATCTTATCGAATAAGCCCATATTTTTACGCTCTCTTTTGTTGTTGATTTACTTTTGTATGTTTGTTTGCGAAGTATTCGCAATCTTCAATTATTTTATCTTTCTCATCATCATCTAATTGACTAAATGCTCGAAGTAATTTTTGTTCTCGGTAAGATAATGTTGATTCAACTTGTGGTTTAACGTAGTCATCTTCTCTACCGACAAGATAATCAATACTAACGTTAAAAAAGTCTGCAAGTTTAATAAGTTGTTCACTTGATGGCTCTGAACGCCCTTGTTCCCAGTTTGCGTAAGTATATCTTTGAATTTCTAATAATGAACTTATCTTGTATTGAGATAAGTTTTTTTCTTCTCTTAATTCTTTTATTTTTTCGTTTATTTTCATAATTAAATTCCCATTTTTAAAAAATTATAGCAAAAATTGCTCTAAACTGTTGACACGGAGTAAATTTTACTCTATAATAAGTTGCAATAGAGCATATATTACTCTATTGTAAATAAAAAATACTTGCACACTCGTTGCAAGTAAATAAAAAACATAAGAGGTGTTTTATGTCATCAAGACTTGATTTAAAAAATGAAGTTGCAAGATTAAATAAAAAATATTGTAAGAACACTAAGCATGAACTAACTGTTCGAAGTGCTTATGGTGGATATCAAGTTCAACTTCGTGGTAAACCCAGTAAAAACGGAAAAGGTTATCGTGGTTATATTGGAAGTGGTGGTGTAGATGTAACATCTGGGTTTACTACTGCAAAAAATACTTTATTTGATTTATTTAAGCGTGATTCTCAAGGTTTTTTAAAGAGAACTATAAGTCACTATGAAAAAAGAAAAAGATGGTAAATTAATAGGTGTTTTATGTTAGTTTCAACTTATTATGCTAAAGATAAAGGACAACGTTCTTATAAACGTGTAGCACAAAATAAATCTAAAGATGGTTCTATCCGTGAATATTTAGGTTTTTTCCCTACAAAAGATAAGCAAAAGCCTTATAACATTGTAAAAACCAAGTATTCAAATTTTGGTAGAACTTTTACTCGTATTGTAAAAAACAAAAACACAGGCAATTCCTATATGCTTGTTTTGAAAGAAAAGTATTAAATTAGGTTATCGAAAGACATAAAGTTCTTTTGTAATAGTAGGGTTATTTTTCAACCTCCTTGAAAAACGTTCCGTAAGTGATGGAGCGGATAAATAATCACTTTCCCCTGATACTTACCCTTTAAGGGTTTGTAAATATATTTTAGTTGGGTTTTTCTCATTCCCAAAACGGAGGTAAAAAATGAAGAGAGCAATTGTAGTTTCAGTTAGACCGTCTAAAGAAAAGTCTACTGATGAAAATGTTATTTGGGCAACTTTGGCTATTATGCCTAACAAAGGTAAGAACGGAAATATTTATTACCCTATGAGTAATAAGATTTGCGTTGTAACTTCTGCTGGTGAACTTCGTTCTCCCGATAAATACACTAAGTATAGCAAGTTCAAAATCGGTGACGTTGTAGAAGTTCATTATGGTATCAATGAAAAGAACGATACCGTTTACGTTTCAGATTTGAACTTAGTTAAAGAATCTGCTTATAAAGACGGTGATTTAATTGTCTAAAAAGTTTATTCAATTAACTACGACCAAAAACGAAACTATTCTTGTCAACGTTGACAAGATACTCTATTTCTGTGGTAACAAGAACGGTTGTTCTATCTATTTTGATGAATATGAAAGAATAAACGTACTACAGAGTATAGAAGAATTATTGCCTATTTTGACTTAAAATTTTATTTTAAGGCAAAAGGTGGAAAAGTTACTAATTTTTTCATTAAATTGCACTTTTGGTTAATGCAACTTTCTCCTTCAAAAAACTACCGATAACGCCTATGCGCTTGGGGCTTGTCCAAGCGCATTCGGCAAAAGGTGGAAAAAGGTGGAAAAAAGGTGGAAAATTTCCTAAAAAAGGTGGAAAAATTAGGCAAAATAAAAGCCCGGCACTTTTGCCGGCAGAAAGGGGATATTTTATGCGTAACAGTTTATTTAGTTTAACTTTTGAACTTGATTCTGAAAAATTTGATGTTGATAGTTTCTTGAAAGCAAATTCTTTTATTGAAGATTTTATTTATTGCGTTCACAAAACTGATAAAAGTTTACATTGTCATTGTTTAATTGATTTTGGTAAGAAAAATTTTTATTTAGAAATCGTTTCTGCTTGGTATTCTTACTTGAAAAACAGTTCTGTAAAACCTATCAAGCGTAGCAGTTTAATATATGAAATTTTTTATATAACAAATTGCCGTGATGTTGCTTGTAAGGTTTTAGAGATTCGTAGTACTAAAGGTTTTGAAGTTTTTTAATAAAAAATAAATGTTTTTCTTCAAGGGGTTTATAAATATGAAGTTAAAACAATACGAAATCGTTATCAATTCAGACAAACTTAACGTAGATATTCAAGAAGTTTGTATGAAGTACAAAACGATTAAAGAGTGGGCTTATATCGAACATGCGTGTGATGACACGCGCCCGCATTACCACGTATACGTAAATTTTGGTAATAGTGGTGTCGACAGTTCAGACGTTGCTAAGTGGTTCGATGTGCCTGAGAATTTAGTAGGTAAAATACATGGTCGTAAGACGGATATGCTTTTATATCTTACACATGGTAATGAAAGTCAAAAGCATAAACATCAATACGATCCATCTGAAGTAGTTTCAAATTTCTCGTTTGAAACTGAGATAGAAAAATCAAAGATTATAGGTAATTTTAAGGACTATAGTTTTGCTCAAATGGTTCAATACATAGATACTTTGCCTATATCTGATAAAACAAAAGCGTATAAACAACTTAAAAGTCTATGGGAAATAGAATGCTCTATGTGTTCTTTTCGACCAGATAGAGATGTTGAAGTTGTTTTTATTACTGGGAAAGGCGGAACTGGTAAAACATATTATGCAAAAAAGTTATTAACCGATTTAGGTTATGACTATTGTGTTAGTTCTTCTTCTAATGACCCTTATCAAGATTATATGGGGCAACGAGGAATAATATTAGATGACTTACGTGATACAGCATTTAACGATTTATCCGATTTGCTCAAAATTCTTGATAATAATACAAGTTCAAGTGTTAGAAGTAGATTTTTCAATAAGTTTTTTGTAGGCAAAATGATTATCATTACAAGTTCAGTTCCGTTGTGTTACTGGTATAAGCAATATCGTTATAATTCGAGTGATTCACTCGACCAACTTTATAGGCGTATAAGCACCTATGTAGAAGTAAAAGAAAAGGAAATTCTTGTTTATGGAGATATAGGTTCTGACGGTAAGCCTTGCGGTGAGTGTAAACGTTATTATAACGAAGTTTATGATTTAAAACACAAAGTAACTGAAAAGAAAAGCGTTTCAACGCTTTTCGATAAGATTTGTAAACCGATATTAGATTTAGAAGTATCGGAAACAAAACTTACAAGAACTTTTGAATTTGATGAGATATTCGAATAAGGAGCGTTTTTATGAAGAAAAAAACTAAAGGTAAAACATTTATCATAATAATTAGTTCTGTTTTAGCGGTAACATTATTAGGCTCTTTAGCCTTTAACCTATTCCCTACTAAAAAAGATGAGGGAACTAAACCAGGAATAGAAGATATTTTACCAGATGAACCAGGAGTTGAAACACCTGACGTTCCTGAAGAACCCAACGAACCCGAAGTTGTAGAACCTATGTCAATTAGCGTTGATAATATTTCTTACACTTCGGTTTCTGGTGCAACTGATTATTCCTCTAAATTAAATAAAGTTCTAATGTCTGATATAGAAAACAAAATAAATATTGCTACTGGTGATGTTTTATCCATAAGATGGAATTCAGGCGCTTTGGTAACGTTAAATATAGACTTAAATAATATTGATTTAACAAAGTACACTCATTTAACGTTTGTATTTGGTAGTGAGCCTTTAGTTTATACTGACGGATACGCAAAGTTTGTTCAAGATCCTGTTAAAACGGTTTTTAAGACTGGCAAATATTTTATTTCTAATGACGCTAATTATGACAATAGTGTTGCTAATAAACCAGGAACAACTATTGATGATTTTTTAAAACTTGGTGAGTGGAAAAAATTTGAAATTCCAGTTGAAGACGTTTTAGAGTGCTTTAACACTAACGGAAAAATTAACTTGTTTCACTTTATGTCAAACGGTTTAACAACCAGTACGTTATATCTTGCAGATATTAATTTTGAAAATTTAGCACAGTAATTTGGTGATTTTATGAGAGATAAAGCAAAAGAATATTTCAATGAGTTAAAAACGTCTGATACGACTTTGCAAGGTGCTTTTAACGATTATGTTGATTTATTAGTTGCAAGGTTAGAAATTCCGAAAGATATTGCAGTTAGAATTGTAACTGATGAATTAGTAAACCGATATGAAAAGCAACTATTGTTAAAACAGTTATTCAGCAAAATGACGTTAGAAGACGTTAAATTATAAAAGGTGTTTTTGTGAAAAATAAAAAAAAGACTGTTCCTATCGGTCGTACCGTAATGGTTAAAAACAGTCATGTTAACAAAAAATCAACTAAACCTAATGAAAGCAGAACGCACGTTGTGATTGAAACAAATCAAGATGATTTGGCTTTAGTTAGATTAACTACTAAAAAACCTAATACTACGCAATTAAAAAAGTATAAAAGCGGTGAATCGCATTTTAAACATTTTGTTGAGATAGAAGACGTTAAAGGTAACCCTTTAAGAATTGGTGCTAACATTAAACAAAATCATAAAAATATGGATGTATCTGTAAAAGATGTTGTTTTTATTAAAAGCACAATTAGTAAATCTAAAGAAAAGGATAAATATTCTAAAGATATGCTAAAGTTTAGAAATAGATATAAAAAATAAGTCGGCATTTAATAATGCCGACAACTTCCCAACAAATATTAAGTTGGTTATCACACCACTTAAGGTGCTTGTTGCACTCGAACGTTGCAACCTACATTTATTATAATCAATATTTTTATCAAAGTCAATTAAAATAAAGGTGGTATATGAATTATGACTAATGCTGTTTCAAGTAAAAGAAGTTATGGCAAGCGTGCTAATGTAAAAACTGCAAGTAAAAAGGTTTCTTATCCTAATGCTTTGCGTAAGGCTTATTTTGTTGGGTATAAGGCTGGCTATTCTGCACATTCTGACATTCCTAATCGTTTCGGCTCTCGTGCCTTTGCTGTAAATGGTTTTTCAAAAGGATTAAGTACAGCGAGAAAAATAAACAAATATGTTTATAAATAAAATATAATTTGGGAGAGTTTATTATGAAGAAGAATAATTTTCCTTAGTTGTTTACTTTTAACTTTAATTTAAAATAAAAAAAATTTAATTTTGGAGGGTTTTTTCTATGGCTATTACAAGAAAAAAATCGCTGATTATTTCTATTGTTGCACTTGTACTTGTTTCCGTTATGGCTGTTGCTTTGGTATTTATTATTGGCAAAGTTGATAAATTGGAAACTACTAAGACGATTAGTTCAAGCGTCTTTACTTATAGTATCGGCACTCTTGATGAAGAGGGTGAATACAAACAAGGTACTTCTTCAATCTATTTGAAAGATTTCCAAAAAGTTGACGGTTTAATTTGCGACCTTAAAGAAGACGCTACTATTACTTACAAAGTAGTTTTCTATGATTCTGAAAAAGAATTCATTTCTGCTACTGAAGAATTGAGCGCTGATTTTGACGGTTCTGAAGTTCCCGAAACTGCTGAATATTTCAAGGTTATGATTACACCGACTAACGACGCAGAAGTTTCTTTCTTTGAAATCGATACTTACGCTGACCAGTTAACTGTTAAAGTTAATAAATAGGCTTTTAATTACAAAAGCGGATAGCGGTTTTCCGCTCTCCGCTTTTTTCTTTTTATACGAGGTAAATTATGAGTAAAAATAGTAAAGATACATCTGGTTTATTTGTTGGTTTGATTGTATTGTTTTTAATCATTGGGTCGATTGCTTTAGTTTTTACTTTAACTAATGGTTTGACTGAAGATTTTAAAACATTTTATTTAAAATATAATAATGAAATGATTTTATCTTCTAATAAAGAAATGGCTTTTGAAGAAGGTAAAGCGCATAAGTTTACAGTTAAGTATTTAGTTAATTCTAAAGATACTTCATATACTGTTAAATTTTTGCCTAATGAAGAAGTAAATTTTAGTTATACTGTTGACGGTAAAACTTTTAATTATAAAGATATTGAAGATTTGTCATCTTATTTTGTTTTCACAAGTGATAATGATGGATTTTCTTTTAGTATACGTCCTAATTGTACACTTCAAAACGTATTAGAAGTGATTCATAAAACTTCTAACGTTGTTGTTCCTACTATTGATTTGGATAGTTATTTTTATGTTTTACAAGTTTCTAATTATAACGATTCAGTAAAATATAATATTAAGTTTAAGACTTTTGTTAAATCTGAAATTAATGATAGTGAAGATGGTAGTTCCGATACTATCATTCCTGGTAATGAAGTTACTGTTAGATTTTTAGTTGATGGGAATGTCTTTAGCACAAGTATATATACTGTTGGTTCAAAACTTAATGAGCCTATTAAAGAACATATAAGTGCTTTATATCCAGGTTATATAGTTAACTATTGGACTTGTAATGGAACGAAAGTTGATTTTAATACTTTTACGGTGACTGAAGATGTCGATATTATAGCCGTTTCTGAAACTGGCAATACAGTCACATTTAAGGTTGCTGGTAATCTTTACAAACAATATATAGTAAAAGATGGTGGTTCTTTTACTATGCCCTCTACCCCAGTTTATCCTAATTCAACTTTTAAAGGTTGGTCTACTGATGGTGGTGTTAGTATTGCTAATGTTGTTACATCTAATATTACTGCTAATATCACTTATGACGCTGTTTTTGATTATTCTTATGATTATACAGATTGGGATAACTGTCCTGCTGGTAACTATTCTAACGGCTTTCTTATTAATAGTTGGGAAGATTTGATGTCTACTAATTATTCTATTAATTCAGGCAGTTTAACATCGACTAATTGTGCTACTACTGAATTTATCATTACACCTTATGGTTATGATGTTGGTTCTATTTCTGGAACTTTTGTTTCTAATCAGAATAATTTAGAAACTATTGTTTGGCGTGGTGATTATACTGGTTTAGATTTAAAGGCTTTTAGTTCTACATCTTTAAAAGATGTTTATATTTTAGGTTGTGTTACGGATATTATTAATTATGATTATATAATTAAAGATTTAACTATTCACATCTATGATTTTGTTGATTTATCTGGAGATGAAGAATATTTAGAGGCTTTACGTAATTCACCTAATTTAGATTTTGTTAATGGTCTTGATTAATAAATGTTTTAGGAGGTTTTTATGCAAATTAAATTAAAAAAAGTTTTATCTTTTTTGATTGTTTTTATTTTTTTGTTTTCTTTTGTTTTTTTAAACTTTAATACTGTTAAAGCAGAAACTGTTACTGAAACCTCAAATGTTTTAGATGATTTAGAAACTGCCGATAACTTTGATAGTAGCAAATTTCCATCTTTAACTTTAAATTACATAAATTCAATTAATAATGATACTAATACTTCTAATGACCAACCTTTGATGGAAGTTTTTCAAATTGCAGAAAGTTCTTCTAATCGTTTATATTTATACGTTTATCAACCTGCTATTAATGAAGTTAAATTAGTAGGTTCTAAAATTTCTTTATCAACTGAATATTCAGAAAATGGTAATGATTTAACTGATATAAATACATATTATTTAGAGTTAGTATCTACTTCTGGCGTTTTTCAAAAGTATTTAGTAAAAGATTTTACCGTTTCTGATGAAGACTATAGGTATTATAACATTGTTGGTTTTTATCGTGATTTTAATTTACTTATTGATAGTGCTATTGATGGCGCTGTTGATGAAGAATATAAAATTGGTATTAATGTTGGTCAACAATGGTGTGTCTATAATGAAAATGATAAAGTTGTTTATGAAATGAACACTTTTGAAGTTTTAGAAGTTGAAATTACCTTTGTAGGAAATGTTGCTTTTGAAGATGGTTTAACTTTGCGTTCTCTTGCAGGTATTTTTGATTCTGGTGATGCTTGGTTTGTTTCTTTTACTGTTGATAAATATGTTATCGATCATATTTTTGATGCTGATATTACATATAAATCCCGTAAAATTACTGAATCTTGGGTACCTTTTGAAGGTACAACTGTTAATAAAGATTCTTGGAGTAAAGATATTAAACGAACTTTAACAAGTTCTGATATTGCTACTTATGTTGGAGAAGGTTTATATAGTAGGACAACTTTTTGGAATAGAATTTTACCTTCAAATGATTTTGTAACTTCTTTGGAGGCTCAAGAAGTATCATTTGATAATGAAGTTAAAAAAACTTTACTTCAAAGTCAATGGGTTTTTAGTTTTATTGAAACTGAAAGAACTCAAGTAATTACCGATGCGTCACTTGGTAGTACTTTTGATACTTATTATGAAGTTGCCGACGTCGGCATTTTAAGACTTCATTTTCAATCTGGAAATAATACTTATAATCTTGCTACTGTTACAGATTTAATTCACCCTGATTTAACACCAGATGGTACTGGTGGTATTTATAGAGAAAAATTAGAGGCTGATTCAATTACTTTTTTATCTATAATTTTTGCTTTATTATTAATTGTATTATTAATTGTTTGTTTGCATTATCTTGGTTTATTGCCTTTGGCTCAAAAAGTTTTTATGCATATCATTACTGCTCCATTTAAGTTTTTTGCTTGGGTATTTGAAAAGTTAAAAATTTTAATTCATTCAAAAAAGCGTAAGCCTAAAAATGTTGGTTATAAGCACGTAAAAAAATCTAAACCAAAGAACAAATATTCTAATAAGCCTGTTTATTATGTTTCTAAAATTCGTACATACAATGCAAGGCGTAAATATAAGTAGGTGTTTTTATGAATAAGTTTGTTTCTTTTTTATTAAAGATTTTTAGAAGTAAGATTTTTAAGATATTTTTATTAGTAATTTTTATTTTAGTTTTAATTTATAGTTTTTATACTTGTAATAATTTATGAAGAAAGTTTTGAATTTATTAAAAAAAGTTGATTATAAACATTATATTTGTATTTTAATTACGTTAAGTTTTGTATTGTGTAGTATATTCGTTTTCCCTTACGCTTTCCCTCGTTTATTTGAAAGTGTAAGGGATTTCGGCTTATCTGTTGCTTATTATTATACCGAACTTTTCGGGTATAGCGGAACTGTACAAGTTACGGTTAATAACGCATCTTCTCAGCCGTTTGTTATGCCGTTTGGGTTACCCGAAACTTGGGAAGAATTTGAACTACTCTGGAACAATTATTGGACTTTATGGGCAAGTGAAATAAATTTTAATGCCTTTTGTTATGAAGTACGTAATACGCTTTATAATTTGTGTAAAGTTATTTTAATTTTAATGCCTTTAATTTTATTATTTTATGTTTTACTTGACCGTTATTTCCAAAATGAGAATAACGATTATAACAAAGATAGTAAAGCGTTAAAGTTATTAAAAAAGTTATCTGACGTTACATATTTAAAGGCTAAAGCCTGGGTAATTAAATTTATAACCTTTGTCAAAGAACACAAGTATTATTGGGTTGTATGGTGTCTTATTTGGGCGTTAAACTTCAATTTGATATCTATATTTATTAGTTTTCTTGCTTTCTATTTTTATTTTGTAGTTTCTTTTAATTTTATCACTCTATATTTTCAGTTGTACAAGTTATTATGTGACCTATCCTCTATGCTTAATTTTGTGCCTTTATTCGGTTGGGTTATTCTTGGTTTTATTGTTTTCGATAAAATTAGAAAGAAAATCGGTTATAGTGTGTTAAATCATTGTGAAATGAAAAATCGTGGTTTTATAAATTCATTACCTCTTGTAGTCATGATTTGTGGTTCTATGGGTAAAAAGAAAACTACTATGATAACTGATATGGCGTTATCCCAAGAAGTTATGTTCCGTGATAAAGCGTTTGAAAAGTTGTTAGAGAATGACCTTAAGTTCCCTTTTTTCCCTTGGTGCAACTTGGAAAACGTTTTGAAAGTTGCTATGCATCAGCATATTATTTATAATTTGGCCACGATTAAAACGTTTATAAGGTATTTACGCTCTCAGTATGAATTATCGGTTGAAAAGCCTAAAAAAAGGCTCTCGATAAAAAATAAAATCAAAAAGCAGTTTAAGTTTATCGATTTCGATAATTTGCTTTTTGATTATGATGTTGAACGTTATGGTTATACTTGTGATGATGGTTTAAAAATCGTTAACGTATGGGATATAATTGAAATTTATTCTCAATTATACTTTATTTATGTAATAGAATCTTCTTTGCTTATTACTAATTACTCTATTAGAGTAGATTCAGTTTTGTCTGATTTAGGTAATTTCCCTTTGTGGGATAATGATTTTTTTAAAAAAGATAGCCGTTTAATTGAGGCTTACAGCCGTCATTCTCATATTCTTGACTTTGATATGTTACGCCTTGGTAAAAAGGTTGTTGAAGATAATAAAAACGCTGACGGCTTTGAGTTTGGCGTTATTGTAATTACTGAAATTGGTAAAGAACGTGGTAATAATCTTGAACTTATTGAAAAAAAGAAGAAAGAAGATATTGCTAACCAAAAGAACGATTTATTTACTTATCATTTAAAACTTATTCGACATATGGGAACTGTAGATAATTTTCCGTTTGTAAGAATATTTACTGATGACCAGCGCGCGCAAAGTTGGGGCGCTAATGACCGTGATACAAGTTTAGTTGGATACATAAAAGAAAACTCTGAAACAAGAATTGCTATGCCGTTCTTTGAAGTAGAAGAATTATTGTATACTTCTCTATTTGGAAAGTTTGCTGATTTATATTATAAATATCGTTATACAAGGGCGGATAATACCGTACCTATGTATTTGTTTAAAATGATAGTTTCTAAAGTTCAGCGCTATTATATGGGTATTTATAATATGTTTGGTTATAGTGTTTCAACGTTATCAATGCAAGATGGAACGTTAGACGGTGAAGAAAAACTTTGTAAATATTATCTCATGATAATTAAAGTTTTACGAAAACGTTTCTCTACTGATTGTTTTTCTGACTTATTTACTGAAAAGGCGTTACGTTCTATGCTTGGTATTAATGATATGCAAGAATATGAAACTGAAAAAGCAAGTTTTGAAGAACTTTTATCTCAGAACTCGTATTTTATGAACGACGTTCTTTTGGGTTTAACAAAAAAAGATAAGGAGTAATTTTATGTCACGAAAGAAAAAACAACGAAAAAAACTCATTCCTAAGAATGAGTTTAGATATAATTTTACTGAACAGCATAAGTCTTATGTTTTTGGTGAAATTGGTGATGAATATCGTAGTGTAGGTTTGACACATAGAGATACAACTTTTGGTATAAAAAATATGCCTTTGAAAAATAACCCTCAAAAGCATAGGACTGAGCAATCTAATATTAGAAATGGTATTGTATCTGATAAAAAAGTTAATTACAGTAAAAGAACTATTAAAAATTTATTATTTACACATGATGATTTTGCTAATGTAAAAAGCAAAATCAGAAATTATAAAAAGCGACAAAAAAGGCAAAGAAAAAGCAAGTAGCGAACGCAGGTAAACCTGCTACATTGCATACTTGCTAAGTGCAATCAACTGATTGCATGATTATTATATGTTATTAACTTAAAAAAGTCAATAGTTTATACAAAATTTTTTAAGGTGGAATTAATTTCCACCTTTATTTTTTATTATAGATGCAAAAGAAATAGTGTATTCAGCCGTTTCTCCAGTGTTTTCGTTGAAGTGGTCTATAACGATTTTGTTTTCTTCTGCATATAGGCTTATAAACATACTGTCTTTTATCAATTCAATTATTTTTTCTAATAATTGATAGCCGTCCCAGGTGTGTTTGCTTTCTACTTTATCTTTTGTGAAATATCGTTCTTCATCGATAACGGTAAACTTGCATTTATACTCAACTTTATATTTGCCGAAAATACAAATGTTAAGTTGTTTTTCTTTTTTGTGTATATAAGCCTCAACAACGTGGTATGCCGTTGTCATTTCGTTACCATAATAAGCAAGGTCGCAACCGAAAGCATCTTTAATTATTTTTAATTGTTGAAGCGCTGTTTTTTGGGTTAATTCGATATCAAGTTTCATTTTCTTTTACCTCTATTAGTTTATCCGTAAATACTATATAACCGACTTTTTGTTGATAGTGTGTTATATATTCGATACGGTAAAGTCTTTCTTCAAATATTTTATTTAACACGTCATCGTCAAGAATAGTGTATCTAATTAAATCGCCTACTTTATAATTTCTATCGTTAAAGCGAATTTCAAAAGGTTTTATTCCTTTTAGTTTCGATTGAGCGTATTCACGTTGAAGTTTTAATGTGTGAATAGTGCTTATATCTTGAATTTGCTTAACGTGTGATTTGTAAAACGTTATTTTTTGTTCCCCATTTAGAAGATATCTACCTTCAGGAAACGTTTCTTTTTCTAAGAAACCTATTTTAACTTCTTCATCGAAAAATTTTATCATTACTTTTCTATTTAGTAATTTGTTTAATTTTTCGCTTTCATGTGATGGTTCTTTTTTAAGTTTTATACCACTACTGACTAAAAAGCCTTTTATGTAATTGTTATTCTTCATTTTGTTTCTCCTTATATTTTTCGTGATAGTCTAATTCTCGCCCACAATAAGGGCAATATTTATAGTTAAGTTTTTCAATGCTGGCAACAAACATTGCTTTACAATAGTTGCAGAAATGTTTTTCTTCTAATGCTTTTGTGTTTTTATAGACTTTAACGCTGTATATTCCAGCCCCGATAATTATAATGCTAATAATAGCAATTACGATAATAATTAAAATTTTCATAGTTCTTCTTTATGCTCCAAAATGTATTTTTCGATTTGTTCTTTAGTGATTTTTACTGGAACGTCGGTATAAGTCGAAGTTATATAAAAATCATTACTAACGTCATAAATATTGTCTGGTCCATTTTTAGAACATATTCTATAATAGAAAGAATATAGAATTTTACCATTTTTGAATTTATAGTAGTACATATGAAAAAATGGTGAATAACATTCTCCTTGTTTCCATTGCGTGCTATCTTTCAAGAACTCTCTAACGTTTTCTCTACTGTTAAAACTATATTTATTTTGTTCGATATCGTTGTTGTTAAAAGCCGTTTTTTCCAGACGTCCGGAAAGACGCGCTTTTTCTTTTCGATATTCTTCAATAATATTTTGTGGTTGTTTCAGAGTATCTTCGTTCCAAAAGGTTAATTTACCAAAAGCTTTTTTATAATCACGAATATCTTGTACTGTCATATCTGGTTTAACGTTCTTTCTCAAGTATTCGGGTAAAGCACACATTTCGGTTAATTGTGATTGGCTAAATTTGTCGTATCCAGGTTTTAGTCTCATTCCGTCGCAAAAACTGTTTGCTATACTAATTAGACTATATGTGTTTGATTTCTTAAAACCGAATAAGTGCTCTGCGAATTCTACAATGCTTTCATACCCGAATTTTTTGTAATATTCAAGTTTGTTTGCCTCATCAAGTCTAAAGGCAATATCAACGAATTTATGTTTAATGTCGTTCAGGTCATCATAAATGTAATATATAGCTTGTTCTTCAACAGTTAAGCCTTCAGGCTCGCCTGGTTTAGTTAAAACACTGTCTTTTCTTTTAATTTTTTCAATTTCTTCTATTTGTAACATGATTATTTCTCCTATTTAATTTCTTTCCATTTAAAGTTGTGATATGCGTCTTCACCAGTGTTAGGGTTAAAGTGTATTATTTGAATTTCGTTATCGAATAAAAGAACGCTAAGACAGTTGTTGCTTTGCATTGCACTATTAATCATCTTAAGAAGTGATTTTCCGTCAATATTAAGTTCGTTTTGCTCTTCTTTCTCTACGTATTCCCCGACTTCGTTGGTGGTAGTATAAGCACACTTGTAATGCACTTTATAGTGTTCAAAAACAGTTATTTCCATATAACCCTCCAAAAAAATAAATAATAATCAAGGCTTGTAAGGTTTCGCCTTGCAAGTCATTGATTGCGCAAAAACACAAGCGTTAAAGTGCGTTGTCAATGAAGTCTTAAAAAAATTTTGCATTTAAAGCTACTGCATTTCATTGCAAAATTGACGGACAGTCTTGACTGGCTTTCTTTTTTTTATAGGAAATTTACAACACACTTGCTTGTGTTATCTATTAAATTAAACATTAGTGATACATTGAAGAAAAAGACCGAAAAGCACAAGGCGGTTTAGCCGTGCTTTCGGTCTTCTTCAATGTCATAATTGGGAACTAATTTGGGAATAAAAACCCTTAAATAATCAGTAATTTACTATGTTTTTTCTATATTGTTCTCGGTTCAAATCCCTCTTTCTCCGCCAACAAATAAAGACCATCTTTTGATGGTCTTTTTTGTTGTTGTGATAAGTTTGATAAGAGGGATTTGAATTAAGGAGAAAAATAATAAGAAATAAAAAAGATTTGCAATTCGGTCCTTTCGACCCATGCCCTACAAAATAGGGTTAATGCAAATCTCTATGAGTATTATATGCTATTAACTAAAAAAAGTCAATATTTTATACAAAAATTTTTAAGGTGGAATTAACTTCCACCTTTTAATATTCATTAATTATGCGTAAAAAATGAAACAAATCACTCTTTCTCCGCCAAGAAAAATGGACACCGTGCGGTGTGTCTTTTTTTGTTGTGATGATTTGTTATTATATAGTGAAATAACTATTTTAGAATAAACTTACAATTCTATTGAAATAAATATTTAAAAGTGTTATAATTCAACTAATAAATCTCTAAAATTAAGCAAAATAAAAAAAAGAGATTTATATTGATAGGTAAAATGATGTGTTGTGATAAGTTGTTTAGTAATATTGAGAATTTAGAGCAAAAGTATCTAAATATTTTAGAAGAAGTTTGTAATATAGAAAGCCCAACTTCAAACAAGGCTGGTGTAGATGCCGTTGGTAATTATTTTATTGAAATGGCAAATGCATTTGGTTGGGATATTGAAGTTTTTAAGCACGACGTTGCCGGTAATGCAATCTGTATTACAATGAATCCCGAATCAACTAACTCCCCTGTTTGTGTTTCTGGGCATATAGACACCGTTTTCCCTATTGGCGCATTTGGTTATCCGCCAGTTAAAAGAGATGCTGAAAACATGTATGGTCCTGGCGTTATGGATTGTAAAGGCGGGGTTGTTGCAGCTTTTATGGCTATGGATGCTTTAAGTAAACTTGGTTTCAAAAAGCGTCCCGTTAAACTTATAATACAAACCGATGAAGAAACTGGAAGTGCAACAAGTGATAAAAAGACCATAGAATTCATGTGTGCAAAAGCGAAAAATTCTGTTGCTTTTATCAATCTTGAAGGGCACGTTAAAGGAACTGCCGTACTAATTCGCAAGGGCATTTTAAGATATAAATTTGAAGTTTTTGGCAAGGCTCTACATTCTTCACGTTGTTTTGATGGCTCAAATGCAATTACAGAAAGCGCGTATAAGATTATCGAACTTGAGAAAATGAAAAATCCAGATGGACTAACTTGCAATTGCGGTATAATTAACGGTGGTTCAACGGCTAATTCTGTTGCTGATTATTGCTCTTTTTATGCCGACATTCGTTTTTCAACCCAAGAAGAACTGATTAAAGCCAAAGAAACCGTCAAAAAAATTGCTGAAAATACCGTAATTGATGGATGTTGGTGTAAAACTACTGAAGTAAGTTTTAGACCTCAAATGGCTCATTCTGAAAAGAACGTTTCTTTACTTGAAAAAATGAATACAATTTATGAAAAGTGTGGGTTGCCAATTTTAAAAAGCAGAAGTTGTTTAAGTGGTGCTGACGCTGCATACATTACCGAAATTGGAGTTCCTTGTGTTGACTGTCTTGGCACAGAAGGATACAATATTCACTCCGTAAAAGAATATATAAGATTAAAATCCTTAGTTGAATCCGCAAAACGCATGGCGTCTTTTATATATTTAGTTGATGAATAAAACAATTATCAAAAGGGGGAGTTTTTTCTCTCCCTTTTTTATTAAAATTCAACAAACAACCTACAAAATTAAGCATATTTGACTAATAAATGCGCATTTATAACAACTTCACTTGACAAGACTATATTTAAAATGTTAGAATAAATAGGTATTGTCGCAGATTTATATCTAATTTTGACACAAAAGGAGTTGGTTTTTGTATGGGTATTGACAGTATACCCCGATGGATTATCTTTGTAGTATGCGTTATAGGCGGGGCTTATTTCGCAGCGACTGAAAGTTCGTTTTCAGCCGTAAATAAAATTAAAATGAAAACACTTGCTGACGACGGCAACAAGCGCGCCAAGGGCGTTATGAGTGTTTTGAATAAATTTGATAAAGCACTTACCACCCTGCTTTTAGGTAACAACGTTACCAAAATTTTGGGTGCATCGGTGTTTACCATACTTGCAACTGAAATTTTCAGCGAAGGTTTAGGCTATGATGAAACGTTTTTAGACTCTTTTGCCTTCTCTATGATTTGTTCAGTTTCAAGTACGGTTGTTATCTTCTTATTCAGCGAAATGATACCTAAGAGTTTTGCAAACGACAGAAGTGAATCAGTTTCACTTTTTTTCCAAGGTTCACTCCGCTTTTTAATGAAGATTTTAACACCTTTTTCTGCTTTCTTCGGTTTAATTTCTAAAGGCGCAACCAAACTCTTTTCTAAAAAAGAAGTTGACCCATCTATCACCGAAGATGAACTTACTGAAATTTTCGACACGGCAGAAGAAGAAGGCGTTGTTGATGAAGAACAGGGCGATATGTTAAAGTCCGCGCTTGAGTTCACCAAAACGACGGTTGATGAAATCATGACCATGGATAAGGATATTGATTACCTCAACTTTAACGCCTCAACTGAAGAAATTTTACAAACGATTAAAGATACTAACTACTCTCGCCTACCTGTTAAAACGGAAAATGGCAGAGTTGTGGGTGTTTTAAGAATAAGAACATTCCTTACCGAATACCATCGCAACCCTAAACTTAATTTGCGCTCGGTTATGACAAGACCTTATATCATAAACGAAGATTTTATGATAGACGATCTTTTGACCGAAATGCGTCAAAAGAAAATTCAAATGGCTATGGTTCAAGATAAGGATAAAAAAATAGTCGGCTTAGTAACCATTGAAGACGTGTTAGAAGAACTCGTTGGTGAAATTTGGGACGAAGAAGACGTTGTTGACCAAAACTTCCAAGCACTTGGCGGTAACAAATATATGGTTAATACCCGTATGATTATCGGCAACGTGTTTGAAAGAATGGGCTTAGGCAGAGCGCCTAAGAACATTGCGTCAAAACCCCTGCTTTCTTTTATTTTAGAAACGCTTGGGCACTTACCTGAAGAAGACGAATCTTTTGTTTATGAAAACGTTGAAATTACGGCAAAAACCGTAGATAACGGCAAAGTTACTGAAGTTATCGTACACGTTCTTGACGAAGAAGATCTTGCTGAACTCCAAAACAGCACACAAACTGATAAGGAGGAAACAAGATAATGTTTGCAGAACATTTTAGCTACATGTGGTGGGCATATCTGGTTATATTTATTATGATATGCTTATCAGCATATTTTTCAGCATCAGAAATTGCTTTTAACTCAGCAAATAAAATTCGTATTCGCCGTGCTGCTGAAAGCGGTAAAAAATCATCAAAAATAGCCTACGGCATAATAGAAAAATTCCATATTGCTTTGTGTGCAATCTTAATTGGTAACAACCTTGCAAACATTGCAATTTCAACTTGCAGTACTCTTATCGTATTAGACCTTTTCAAAGAAAACGTTGCGCTTGCAACTACTATTGCAACCATCTTAGTTACCGTTGTAATTTTAATCTTTGGCGAAATAGTACCTAAAGTACTTGCAAAACAAAACGCAGATTCGTTCGTAAACGTAATCGCCTTTTCAATAAAATGCCTTACTATTATCCTTTCTCCCCTCGTATTTATCGTAATGGCACTTATCTCTCTTCTTAGAAAGATTTGGGGTAGCGACCATAAAGAAGACGACCCCACCGTAACCGAAGAAGAACTTGTTTCTATTATCGATATGGTTGAAGAAGAAGGCGTTATAGATGAAGAACAAGGCGAACTTTTACAATCTACTATTGACTTTAAGGATACCACTATTGAAGAAATCATGACCCCGCGTATTGATATGACGGCTATTGATATCGACGATAATGAAGAAATTAAAGCCGTTTTATCAGACGCATCACAATATTCAAGACTTCCCGTTTATGAAGACAGCATTGACAATATCATAGGTATTTTATCGCTTACCCGTTACTTTAAAGCAACCCTTGATAACGAAAATCCCGATATTCGCCCTATCTTGTTAAAACCGCTTAAACTTCATAAAACCATGAAACTTCCTGCAGCACTTGCAAAACTTAGAGAAGCGCACATGCACCTTGCAATCGTTATAGACGAGTTTGGCGGTACGCTTGGCATCGTTTGTATGGAAGATATCTTAGAAGAACTTGTTGGTGAAATTTGGGACGATACCGATACGGTATTTACCGAATGTATTGCAACTGGTGAAAACACTTACGAAGTTGACGGCAACATGAATATTGAAGACTTCTTTGAAGAAATTGAATTCAATCAACCCGAAGACTTTGAGTGTCAATATTCAACCATGGGCGGTTGGGCTATTGAAATGCTCAACGCAGACCCGCACGTGGGAGAAAGTTTCCGTTATGAAAACCTTTTTGTAATAGTTTCACAAATGGAAGAAGAACGCGTAACTAAACTTACCATATTAGTTGAACAACAAAAAGAAGACGACGAAAAAGAATTCGACTAAAACTCTCAACACGCTATTTTTACTCAAGTAAAGATAGCGTGTTTTTCTTATTACAAATAAAAATCTCTTGTGCTACAATAACGATATCATCAAAATATAAGAACATTATTTAGACTATTTTTTAATATCTGTTGATTTATAAGTGTTCATATGCTAAAATATTCCTATAAAGTTTATTGAGGTGTTTTTTATGGGACTTTGGACTTCTACACATTTTTACACTATAATGCCAACTTTTATAGTCTTTATTGCACTTGCTTTTTTGTTGGGGTGGTTGTTAAAAGACAAAGATGAAAAAATAAAGTATATTCCCTTGCAAATTATAACCATTATTTTACTTGCATTAGAATTTATGAAACAAGGGTACAACTTGCGCGATGACAGTTATAACCTTTATGCTCTACCCTTTCATTATTGCAGTTTGTTTTTATATCTTTTCCCCTTGCATACTTTTTACCGTGGCAAACACAAAGATAAGGTTGACACATTGACGCTTGCTTGTAGCGCGTCCGTTTTCTTCTTTATGCTTATAATGCCCACCGTTGTTTATAGCGACGGTAATATTAAAGGATACTTTAAGTCTTTTGATAATTTCCACACGGTAACTTTCCACTCTTTGGTGTGCTTATACTTTTTCCTTATGATTGCACTTAAATTCTATAAGTACAATACTAAGAAAGACTTTATCGTAATGACTATTTTCTTAGCCTTTTACGTGCTAATTGCCTTAATAATGACCTTTGTGTTTGACACAAACTTCCAAAACCTTAAACATTGTAACCTTGCCATCGTTGAAGAATTGCGTTTGAGCATGGTTGCATCTATCGGTTTTGCAGGGCATATGATTTACGTACTTGTATTATCAATATTAACTATTTTATTTGCTTTCGGCTCATATTTAGCGACCAAAGGTATAACCACCGTAATTGAAAAAATATCTAAAAAGAAAGCGACTAACTAAAACCTAAAATACAAACGGCACTCTATTTTAAGAGTGCCGTTTTTTTATGTAAATTTTTTCATTTTTCTTTGATTTTCCACCTTAGTTTGCTTTGCTTTTTTTATTAGAAGTGATATAATTTCTTTCGGTTTT
Organism: Christensenellaceae bacterium; assembly: GCA_045614185.1. Classification (GTDB taxonomy): domain Bacteria; phylum Bacillota; class Clostridia; order Christensenellales; family Borkfalkiaceae; genus UBA1259. Next base: position 112,812 of record JAZLCJ010000017.1, read on the forward strand.
GTAAAAAGAGAATTTATTATGAGTGTAATAGCAAAAAAGCGTCATCACGGTGCGTTATCATTTACGCACGCAATAACTGAATTCGTTAAGAAAAACGCGGTGCTTTGTATTGCAATTTTAGTTGCTACCATAACCTGCTTTTTCGTTCCGCCGGATAGTGAATATCTCGGCTATTTTGATTTTAAAACTTTAACTTGCTTATTTTGCGTGTTGGCTGTAGTTTGCGCACTAAAAAACATTAAGTTCTTCACTGTTTTAGCAACTCAAATAGTAAAAGTTTTTAAAAACACAAGGGCATCTATTTTAGCGCTTGTATACATAACTTTTATCGGTTCAATGTTGATAGCAAACGACATGGCGCTTTTAACCTTTTTACCGTTAGGCTATTTTATTTTGTCAACCACAGGCAAAAGAAAGTTGATGGCTTTCACTTTTATTATGCAAAACATTGCGGCAAACCTTGGCGGAATGTTAACACCTTTCGGTAACCCGCAAAACCTTTTCTTATATTCAAAGTTTAATATCCCCACGGGTGAATTTACTGCTATTATGTTACCCCCGTTCTTACTTGCAATAGCACTTATTACAATTTGCTGTTTATTCGTAAAGAAAGAACCTATGGAAGTAACTGAAAAAGAAAAAACTGCACTTCCGCCCGTGCGCACTATAATTTACCTTTTGCTTTTTGCTTTTTCTATAATTATAGTGTTTAGAATTATCCCTTACTGGACTGGGCTTATCGTTATTCCGTTTGCGCTTATTTTCATGGATAAAAAAGCGTTAAAACAAGTGGATTACGGCTTGCTTTTCACTTTTGTTGCTTTCTTTATTTTTTCTGGCAACATGGCAAGAATCCCCGCGGTAAAAGATTTGTTCGCTTATCTTTTAGATAAAAATCCGCTTATCGTATCCGTTTTATCTTGCCAAGTAATAAGCAACGTGCCGTCTGCAATATTGCTTTCTCAATTTACCACCAACTATATACCCTTGCTTATAGGTGTAAACATAGGTGGGTGCGGAACGCTTATATCCTCACTTGCAAGTTTAATAACTTTCAAAGAATACTCTATGAGAAACCCTGGAAAAACCAAATATTACATATTGCTTTTTTCACTTTTCAACTTTGGCTTTTTAATTATAATGACAATCGTGTCCGCCCTGTTTTTTATATAAATGGATTATCTTAAAGCACCTTTTTTAAGGTGCTTTTTTAATGCTTATAAATAGGTAATTAAACAAATAATCTTGACAAAGATATAGCAATTGTGCTATATTATAAAAAAATTAGGAGCACTTTAATATGAAAAAACTCATAAGAAGTATTTCACTTATTCTATGTATGGTAACGCTTCTTTTGTCATTTGGTTGTGATTGCAATCCTGAACAAAAGGAAGATGGCTTATCTTTCACCGCTTTTACCACTTACAATATGGAAAAAGCGCTTGAACAAAACCCCAAAACTATGGAAGTTGTTTACAGTATTGAAAGCGACTTTTTAGGCAGGGCGGGTGTTTTAGTTGGTAACTACAACGGCACTAATCAGGCGATTAACCTTGAAATTCATGAAGGTGGAAAACCCAGACTTTTCTATCAAGACGGTGCTGGTAAAACGCATGAGTATAAGTTCAACTATGATTCAAGAAAATCTGATTGGGTTCATCTTGCAGTTACTTGGGACTATACAACCGTAAAATTTTATATCGACGGTGAACTAAAAAAAGAAGCTTCTTTAAAAATATCACAAGCCCCTAAAATTAACAATCCTTTCGTTATCGGCGGAGATTTGCGTTCAGGCAACACTCAATTCTTTAAGGGCAAAATCAAATCGGTTGCTCTCTTTTCTGACGTAAGAACTGCTGATGAAATTGCATCTGATTACGCATCGTTTGATACAACTGCTGATAACCTTTTATCTTTCCACAAAATTTCAAACGAAGATTTAACCGACTACGCAAACCACGGTTACACCTTAAAGGCTAAACACGATTTAATAGCTACTGTAAACGAACCTAGCGAGTACGAATTTTCTTTCATGGCGATAGGCGACACTCAAATAGTAACCTATTACTACCCCGATAAGTTAAAGAACATTTACGACTACGTTTTAGATAACGTTCAAAAGAAAAAAGTTAAGCACGTTTTTGGTTTAGGCGACATTACCGATGACGACAATCAAAGAGAATGGGACGTTGCTTATGAGCAAATTTCAAGAATGGACGGTGTAGTTCCTTACTCAGTTATCAGAGGAAATCACGATATTTACAGCGCGGGCAGAAGTATGGGGGTAAGTTCTTTCTTCGATACTTACTTTGGTAAAGATACTTCACCTTACGCTAAACAATACATAGACTGCTACCGCGGTGCGTCTAATGCATTTAAGGCAAGAAACACCGTGCACGAATTCTCTTCCAGCACGCGTGATTACTTGGTTATTGCGCTTGACTACGGTCCTGATGATGATATTTTGGCGTGGGCAAATGAAGTTGCTAAAAATCACCCCAACCATAATATTATAGTTACCACGCACGCATACCTTACTGCAAACGGCAAGTTCGTAACCAAAGCAAACGGCGGTGCATACCCCACCAGAGATTACCCTAAAGCAAACGACGCTGATAATATGTGGGAAGAATTTATTAGCAAGCATGAAAATATAGTTATGGTGCTTTGCGGGCATTCACCCACGGGCAGTGTTCTTCTTAGAAACTCTACTGGTGAACACGGCAACACCGTTGCAGAAATTTTGGTTGACCCGCAAGGTATTGATGAAAGTTTAGAGGCAATGGGCATGGTTGCAACTTTCTACGTTAGTGCGGACGGCAAAACCGTAACCGTTGACTATTATTCAACCGTACACAATAAGTATTACAGACCTGAAAATCAATATTCTTTCCAAATTGAAACGATTGAAAGAGCGTAAAAATATATTTTGTTTTTATGTTTTAAACTTGACAACCCTATTTTTATGGTGGTATAATAATTATGCTGATACGTAACTGACGGACAAGCGGGTAACCGCAAGGGAACGTATCATTTATATGCCGACCGTCTGGGCAATTCACTTTTTACAAAGTTGGATTGCCTTTTTTTATACGGCAATTCCAAAAAGGAGTTTTTATGGAACACTTAAACTGGAAAAATTTTATCAAAGGTAAATGGCAAGATGAAATTAACGTGCGCGATTTTATTCAAACCAACTACACCGCGTACGAAGGCGACAGTTCTTTCTTAGCAAAAGCAACTAAAAGAACTTCTGCCCTTATGGATAAATTAAACGCCCTTTTTAAGGAAGAACGCGCAAAAGGTGGCGTTTTAGACGTTGACACGCAAACGGTTTCTTCACTTACCGCTTTTAACCCCGGTTATCTTGATAAGGATAACGAACTTATAGTTGGTCTTCAAACGGATGCACCCTTAAAGCGTAGCGTAAACCCCTTTGGCGGTATGCGTATGGTTAAACAAGCGTGCGAGGCTTACGGTTATACTTTAAGTGAAAAGGTTAAAAAAGAATTCCGTTTCCGTACCACCCATAACGACGGTGTTTTCCGCGCGTATACTGAAGAGATGCGTATGGCAAGAAAGTGCCACGTAATAACAGGTCTTCCCGATGCTTACGGCAGAGGCAGAATTATAGGCGATTATCGTAGAGTTGCACTTTACGGTGTTGATAAACTTATTGAACAAAAGAAAAAAGATAAAGACGCGCTTTCTTGTGGCGATTTTAATACGGATACCATTAGACTTGATGAAGAACTTTTCCAACAAATAACATTCCTTAATTATTTAAAAGAAATGGCGCTCACCTACGGGTACGATATTTCTCAACCCGCAAAAGATGCTAAAGAGGCAATTCAATGGACTTACTTTGCTTACCTTGGCGCAATAAAAGAACAAAACGGTGCGGCTATGTCTTTGGGCAGAGTAAGTACTTTCTTTGATATTTATATCGAACGCGACTTAAAAGCAGGTGTTTTAACTGAAGAGGGCGCGCAAGAATTAATGGATGATTTCGTTATGAAACTCCGTATGGCACGACACTTGCGTACCCCCGAATATAACGAACTTTTCGGTGGCGATCCTATGTGGATTACCGAGGCACTTGGCGGTATGGGTGAAAACGGAAAAACCTTAGTAACCAAAAGCACTTTCCGTATGCTCAATACCCTTTACACCTTGGGTTCTTCACCAGAACCCAACCTTACGGTATTGTGGTCTAATAACTTGCCGGAAAACTTCAAAAAATTCTGTGCAAAAGTATCGGCTGACACCGACTCTATTCAATATGAAAACGACGATTTAATGCGCCCCATCTACGGTGATGATTACGCTATTGCTTGCTGTGTTTCTGCAATGAAAATTGGCAAACAAATGCAATTCTTTGGCGCGCGTTGTAACCTTGCAAAACTTCTTCTTATTGCCTTAAACGGTGGCTACGATGCAACCAGCGATATTCATATCGGTCCGCAAATGGAAGTTTTATCTGGCGATAAACTCGATTATGAAACGGTTAAAGCGCGTTACGACGTTTACGTAAGTTGGCTTTCAAAACTTTACGTAAATACAATGAACGTTATCCACTATATGCACGACAAGTATGCGTATGAAAAAACACAAATGGCGCTCCATGATACTGACGTTCATAGATTTATGGCGTTTGGTATTGCAGGGCTTTCAGTTGTGGCAGACTCACTTTCTGCAATTAAATACGCATCTGTTAAACCTATCAAAAATGAAAAGGGCTTTATAGTTGATTTTGAAACTGTTGGCGCTTTCCCCAAATACGGTAATGACGACGACAGAGTGGACTTAATCGCTAAAGATTTAACCCACCTTGTTATAACCGAACTTAGAAAAACCCCCACTTACCGTAATGCTGAACATACCCTTTCAGTTCTCACCATTACCAGTAACGTTATGTACGGTAAAAACACAGGCGCAACACCTGACGGAAGAAAAGCATCTGCCCCCTTTGCACCTGGTGCTAACCCCATGCATAACCGTGAAGAAAACGGCGCGCTTGCATCACTTAACTCAGTTGCAAAACTTAAATATGAAGATTGCCGTGACGGTATTTCTAACACATTCTCTATCGCTCCCGATGCTTTAGGTAAGACTGAAGAAGATAGAATTAACAACTTAGTAAATATTTTAGACGGTTACTTTAAGAAAAACGCTCATCACATCAACGTAAACGTTCTTAATAGAGAAACGCTTATCAAGGCTTATGAAAACCCTGAAGACTACCCCAACCTTACTATCAGAGTTTCAGGCTATGCGGTAAACTTCCATAAACTCTCTAAAGAACAACAACGCGAAGTTATAAGCAGAACTTTCCACGAAAGCATGTAATATGGACGGATACATTCACTCTTTCCAAAGTCTTGGCACGGTTGACGGCCCAGGCGTAAGGTTTGTGGTTTTTACACAAGGCTGTCCACTCCGTTGTGGGTGCTGTCATAATCCCGACACTTGGGAGTTTAGCAAGAACAATAGTTTTACCCCAGAAAAAGTTTTAGAAAAAGCGTTGCGTTTTAAAGAGTATTTTGGCACGGACGGCGGTATTACCGTTTCAGGCGGAGAACCGCTTGCTCAAGCCGAATTCGTTAAAGACTTATTTGCCCTTTGCAAACAAAACGGTATAAACACCTGTCTTGACACTTCTGGGTGCTATCTTAACGACGCGGTAAAAGACGCATTAAAAGTAACCGATAGAGTTTTACTCGATATTAAATATACTGACGGTGAACTTTACAACAACTTTGTTGGGTGCGAATACGCTAAGGTTTTAGAATTTTTGTCATACCTAAACGAACAAAATATCCCCGTATGGATAAGGCAAGTTATTATCCCCACCCTTAACGATAACGAGCAAAACATCAACAACTTAAACAAGTTAAAAAAAGAATTCAAATGCGTGGAAAAAATTGAACTTCTTGCGTTTAAAAAAATTTGCCAAGTTAAGTATGATGAAATGAACATTCCTTTTCAGTTTAAGGATATACCCACCCCCACAAAAGAACAAATGGAAAAACTAAATAGTTTGATAGAAAAATAAAAAAACGCGTGTTCAACTGAACACGCGTTTAACTTTTATTAAAGACTATTTTTCAGCAGATAATTGCTCTGCTTCTTGGGCAAGTTGAACCGCCCCTAATTGCTCTAATTCTTTAGCAAGTCTTTCTGATTCTTCCATTTGAGCAACCTTTTTCTTTTCTTTATTTGCAGCGGTAATTACAAATTGAAGTAAAATAAATACAACTGCTAATACGGCAGAACCGATGAAAAGGATAGGCGTATAGAAACCACCAGAAAGTTTTCTGCAAAGACCAGCAAGGTAAGCACCAACTGCATAACCCGCGGTATTTACTGAAACGATAAGACCCAAAGTTTTGCTGTACGGCTTTTCACCAAACAAGTCGTTTGCATAAATGGGGAGCATAATTGTTTCAAGCGGAAGCGCAAGTGATGCAAATATACTATAGGTAAGTGCAAAGATGAAACCTAAAAGAGAATTATCAACTAATGCAAGTAAAATAAACACTATTACACCAGTAATCGTACAAATACCCGTGGTTTTTCTTAAACCCAACTTATCGTACATAAAGCCAGTTAAGAACTTAAACACTACTAACGACGCTGAGTGCGCTATAATAGTTATATCAACATAGTGCGTTGCAAGTCCTGCAATTTCAAGGTGCGGGGTTGCAATACCCGTAATACTTTGAAGTGCCATACCCGTAAAGAAAATACATACGAGTGAAAGATAGAAATAAGGCTTTCTAACAACTTCTTTAAACTCAATACCCGTCCAAGATTGACCCCTTGCTTTCTTTTTGCCAGGTTTTTCTAAGGGAAGACCATCTTCTCTCTTTTTATCTTTATAGAATAACAATATAAGGAAGAAAAGAACTGCAAGGATAATTGCAACGGTATAATAAGCAGTTCTATAACTATCAACAGCAGGTGCATTGATAATAGGCTTAATGGTGAAAGTTGCAATTACCGCACCGATACCGTTAGACGCCAAAACTGCACCCATGATAGTACCTTTATTCTTCTTATCCCATTGGTTTACAACGTAACCAACGATAGTAGTTGTGGTCCATGCAAGCCCTAAGCCAAAGAAGAAACCTGCAACGTAAATAAGTACAAGGTTAGTTGCAGTACCGTAACAAACTTGAGAGATAATCAAAGAAATTATACCCGCAAGTATTAGTTTTTTAGTGCCAAACTTAGTTACTAAATAACCGAAAAACAAGTTTACAACAGCCGTGGTTACAAATCTTATACTCTTATTTAAGTCGTAAAGGTCAGCCTGACTTTCCAAATCAAGATTTTTAAGCACGGTATTTGTGTACCAAGAATACGGTGAGCTACAAAAACCCAAACAAATCAATACCATTGCAAAGCACAATGCAACGATAACCCATTTATATACAGGTTTTTCGCTAAGTTTTTTACGCTTATTCATCATTATTTCTTCCATAAAAAACTCCTATAAATATATAAATTTATTTCTTAAATAGTATACCACTATTTACAAGCAAAGTACAATTATTTTAACACGAAAGTTTTTCGTAAATTAAAAATTTTTAGTTTAATCAAATAGTTGTTTTAATATGTTAAATGTGTTATACTTGACTATAATATACGCTCTATATAACCATACTGTATAGCAGGAGTAATTTTTATGAATATTTTGCATATGAAATATGCTGTGGAAGTTGCAAACACCCGTTCAATAAGTAAAGCGGCGGAAAATCTTTACACTTCTCAACCGAACTTGAGTAGAGCAATTAAGGCATTAGAAAACGATCTTAAAATTAAAATTTTCAAGCGTTCTTCTAAGGGCTTAGAAATTACCATCGACGGTGAAGAATTTTTGCTTTACGCAAAAAACGCGCTAACTCAAATCAAAAAAATTGAATCTATTTATGAAACCCGTAACGAAAAACAGTTGCGCCTATCCGTATGCGTGCCTAGGGCAAGTTATTTTTCTTACGCTTTTTCAGAGTTTTCTAAATCTTTAGAACATTCTTCTTCTGCAGAAATTATTTATAAAGAAACAAACTCTATGCGCTCTATCTTAAACGTTGTAAAAGAAGAATATGACCTTGGCATAGTAAGATATCAAAGCGCATTTGAAAAGTATTTTAACACACTTTTTGAAGAAAAGAAGTTAAACTGTGAAATGCTAAACGAATTTTCTTACGTTATGGCTATCTCTAAAGATAACCCCTTGGCAAAAAAAGACGTTATCGTTGCGGAAGATTTGGCAGGGTGCATTGAAATTACACACGGCGACCCGTACGTACCATCTCTTCCCCTTATTGACGTTAAAAGGGCGGAACTTTCTGAATTCTCTAAAAAGCGCATAATGGTGTTTGAACGCGGTGTTCAGTTTACCCTTTTAGAGCAAGTGCCCAACACTTATATGTGGGTTTCACCTATTCCGCAAGACTTAAAAGATAAATATAACCTTGTGGAAAGAAAGTGTGCGTTTAACACCAAAACGTATAAAGACGTTTTAATTTATAGAAAAAAATACCATCTAACCAAACTTGATAATGAATTTATCAATAAAGTATTAGAAGCAAAAAATAAATATTTTAATAAAATTTAAAGGACAACTTGTTTTATGAGAATTTTTGATACTAAAGTCCAACATTTAAAGTATAAAGTTTTAAGAGAAGTTGCACGCTTTCATTGGCAAGGCACTTTACAAGAAAACTTAATGAACATTCCAAAAATTATCGTTCCTGGCAAAGAACCGACTATGCGTTGCTGTATTTATAAAGAACAAGCAATAGTAATAGAGCGCGTTAAACTTGCCATGGGCGGGGATAAAACCAAAAAGAACGTTATTGAAGTTATTGATATTGCGTGTGATGAATGCCCCATGGGTGGTTATGAAGTAACTGACGCTTGCAGAGGCTGTTTAGCACACCGCTGTGAAGACGCTTGCAAAAAGGGTGCAATTACCATTGACCGCAACCAAAAGGCACACATTGATAAAGATAAATGCGTTGAATGCGGACTTTGTTCTAAGGTTTGCCCTTACAGCGCAATCATTAACCACAAACGTCCGTGTGAGCGCGCGTGCAAAGTTAAAGCAATTTCTATGGACGAAAATAAGGCAGCGCAAATCAATGATGAAAAGTGTATTTCTTGTGGTGCGTGCGTTTATCAATGCCCTTGGGGCGCTATCAATGATAAGTCTTTTATTTTAGACGTTATCGACTTAATTAAGAACAGCAAAAATAATACTGAATATAAAGTATACGCCGTTGTTGCCCCTGCAATTGCAAGCCAATTTACTTATGCTAAATTAGGTCAAGTTTTATCTGGCATTAAACAACTTGGTTTTTACGGCACAACAGAAGCCGCACTTGGTGCTGACATCGTTGCCCTTGCCGAAGCAAAAGAACTTGCAGAAAAAGGATTTTTGACAAGTTCATGTTGCCCAGCATTTGTTTCTTACGTAAAAAAACAATTCCCAGACCTTTCTGAATACATCTCTCACAACCTATCCCCTATGGCAACCATTGCTAAAAAGATTAAAGAAGATGACCCAACTGCAAAAGTTGTTTTCATAGGTCCGTGCACTGCTAAAAAGATGGAATTCCAAAAGGATGAAGTAAAAGATTTCGTTGACAGCGTTATTACTTTTGAAGAGTTGCAAGCGTTATTCGATAGCAAGGATATAGAAATCAATTCTTTGCCCGAATACGATATTGCGGACGCATCTTATTACGGCAGAATTTTCGCAAGAAACTGTGGTCTTTCAGAGGCTGTTGCTGAAGGTATTAAAGAGCGTGGCATTGAAGGCTTTGACCTAAAGGCTGTGCCTTGCGACGGCATTGATGCGTGCAGAGTTGCACTTCTTAAAGCATCTAAGCGCGTGCTTGACGGTAACTTTATTGAAGGTATGGCGTGCACGGGTGGCTGTATAGGTGGTGCTGGTTGCTTAACCCATGGCGACGTAAACAAAATCCACGTTGACAAGCACTCTAAAAAATCACAATTTACTAATATTGCCGACGCCGTTGACGCTTTGGACAAAAAATAACGAATGCGTATTTAGAAAAATTAACCCCCGCGGAATTTCCGCGGGGGTTAACTTTATATCAAATGAAATTACATCATCAAGTTGATAAGTAAGTTACAAGCGATAACGATTAAAACGAGTGCGATAGGATAGGTTGATGCGTAAGCACCAGCAACGTCATCCGTTTCAGCAGTAGAAATAAGAGTGCCGAGTGCGGGGGTTGAAGTCATACCACCGGTGATTGAACCGAGGTTTGAAAGGAGCGGAAGTTTGAGTACGTACTTGCCGAGGAAGAAACCAACGATCATAGGAACGATAGTCATTGCAACACCGCCAAGGAAACCCCAAGCAAGTATACCTAAATCGCCACCAACTGCAGCAACAAGGCTAACACCACCGTCTACACCTGCACCGATAAGGAAGAGCATTAAGCCTAATTCTTTCAAAGTTTTAACGGTTGCGGTGGGAACTTGTAATGAAAGTTTACCAATTCTACCAAAGTGACCGAACACTAAACACATAATAAGAACGCCACCAGTAGTACCGAGTGAGAAGTTAATACCGTTAAAGAGCGGAATTTTAATACCACCAAGGATAAGCCCTGAAACGATAGCGAGTGCTAAAGGTGTAAAACCAAAATCATCACAAGTAAAGAGTTTCTTTTCTTCTTTCTTTTCAGTTGCTTCCATAACTTCAGGCTTTAACAAACTTCTTTCATAAGCCATATCAGCCTTGGTGAATTTGGGAAGAAGTTGAACGAAAAGCACTACGCCGATAACGCCGAAAGGATAAGCGATTGCGTGACCAATCGTAACTAATGCATCAGCGCCTTCCCCAACCTTTGAAACCATTGCTTCTTGAGCAGCAGAGTAACCAGGGGTAGTGGTGAGTGAGCCTGACAATACGCCAGCCCAGAAATCAGCACCGAACTTTTCAGGTGAAACAACCGTAAATAATACTGCAAGTGCCGCACCGATTACGATAATGGTAATACCCATTACGATATAGGTTTTGAAGTTTTTAGCAAGGTCACGGAAGAATTTAGGACCAGCGATAAAACCAACTGAACCAACGAACATTACCAAGCCAACGTTTTGGATAACGCTCTTATAATAAGTGGTATTACCCTTTCCTGCTTCTAAACGAAGTGCGTTTAATACAGGGATATCTTGCGGAATTAAAGTGCAAAGATAACCGAATAAAATTGCTACTAAGAATACGCCAGCAGTACCCAAGTTAACGCCTTTAATGGTAATTCTACCTAAAAGATAACCTAAAGCAGTTACAACGAAAATACCAGTTAAAAGTGCGGGTAAACCAAAAACGTTAAGAGTGGGCAACTCGGTTTTTTTATCAGGTGCAACCTTAGCGTTTAAGCCACACCATACGCCAATACCAACAACGGCAATAATCGCTAAAGTAATCCAAAGCCATTTAAGACTTTTCTTTTTTGCTTGTTTTTCCATTTTTATATTCCTTTTTGAAAATTATTTAATCATTTTCCCTTTTTATATATACATTATATATAATATATATACATACCACAGCCCGACCGCTTTACTTAAAAGCCGTCGGGCGTGAATTTTTTTATTTAATACATAAACAACGCTTTTCAGTAAACGACGCATAACGAAGTTTATTCGCGCTTGTTTTCTATCACGTATTTAAGTGTGAAGAAACAAGTTAGGCTAGGCTCGAAAAGTGTTTGGGGTGAGATTAACCTTTTTGGTTATTGAAGTCCAAACGCTTTTCAGTAAACGACGCATAACGAAGTTTATTCGCGCTTAAATATTAGGTTGTTTAGTATAATTAGGAAGAAGTTGCGGAGAAAGTTTAGTTGCGTTGATGCCAGCGTCTTTAAGTTCTTTATCGAACGCTTTAACGTGGTCAAGCGTGAGTTCCTTAACTTCAATATCCTTATAAATCTTACCAACACTCTTACCAGCGTTTCTACCGAATACGATGATATCTAAGAGTGAGTTACCCATAAGTCTGTTTCTACCGTGGATTCCCCCAACAGCCTCACCTGCTACGAACAAGTTAGGAACGGTTGTGGTCATACCGTCAGCAGAAATGTCTAAACCACCGTTTTGATAGTGGAGAGTGGGATATACTAAGATAGGATCTTTTCTAATATCAATACCGTATTTGCCGAACATTCTAAGCATTGCGGGAATACGCTTTTCAATAGTGCCTTCACCACCGATCATTTCAATCATCGGGGTGTCGAGCCATACGCCTTCGCCGTCGGTAGTTTTAATACCGTTATCGCGCTTTTTGCATTCTCTAATAATAGAAGATGCGGTTACGTCACGAGTTTCAAGTGAGTAAACGAATGCTTCACCGTCTTTATTAACGAGTTGTGCACCGAGTGATCTAACTTTTTCAGTAACTAATGCGCCGAAGATTTGAGTGGGTTCAGCAACGCCCGTGGGGTGATATTGAAGAGTGTCAGCATAAAGAAGTTTAGCACCTGCTCTATAACCTAACACCAACCCGTCTGCAGTTGCACCATAGTGGTTTGAAGTTGGGAAGCCTTGATAGTGAAGTCTACCTGCGCCACCCGTTGCAATAATAACGGTTTTTGCCTTAGCAATCTTAACTTCTTTGGTTTCCATATTGAGTAAAACTGCGCCGGCAGCCTTACCTTCAACGTCTTTAATAATTTCGATAGCTGCGGTGAAGTCAACAACAGGGATACCCCTATTCAAAACTTCATCACGGAGCGTTCTCATAATTTCAGCACCAGAATAGTCTTTACAAGCGTGCATACGTTTTCTTGAAGTACCGCCACCGTGAGTGGTAATCATCGTGCCGTCTTCTTCTTTATCGAACATAACGCCAAGTTCGTTGAGCCACTTAATAGCGTCTGGAGCGTCGTTTACGAGTTTATATAAAAGTTCGTGTTTAGCAGCAAAGTGACCGCCACCAAAAGCATCTAAGTAGTGAATTGCAGGGCTATCGTTTGGCTTATCAGCAGCTTGAATACCACCTTCTGCCATCATGGTATTAGCATCACCTATACGAAGCTTTGTAAC
>JAZLCJ010000018.1:0-24034 GCA_045614185.1 Christensenellaceae bacterium
GACGAACTACTTGCAAGAATTCGCGCTATGCTTAGAAGGAAAGAAACCTTTGTGGGCGACGTTATCAATTTTAACGATATTAATTTAAATCGCGACACGCTAGAACTTTCTTGCAACCAAAAAACAATTCTCCTTGGCAAAAAAGAATTCCAAATTTTAGAAATGCTTATGTTAAACAACGGAAAGAGTATTGACAAAGAAAAGTTTATTGAAAAAATTTGGGGATACGATACCGACGCTGAATACAACACCATTGAGGTTTACGTTTCTTTCTTAAGAAAAAAATTAAATGCAGTTGGAGCAAAAACAGAAATAAAATCTCTGCGCGGTATTGGTTATACCCTTGGGGTTAAAAATGATTAAAAAGGCACAACTTAGATTCGTTGCAATAATGATGTGCATACTTCTTGGCGTGTTATCTATTATTTTTGCAACAGTTTTTTACATTTCATACACACATACTATCGCAAATATTGAAAACGTTATCAACGATACAGCAACGGATTTTTATATGCGTGGCAGTAGCGGGGCGCATTCTAACAGTATTATCGTTACCATAAACACTAACGGCGACAGTATTAACGACAAAATTAAAAACGTTTGGTTTGACGATGCAACTTTTACACAAGAACAAACGAACCAAATAATTGAAGTTGTTCTTTCAAAAGTGCATAAATCAGGACATATTGACAGCGTTTACTACAAAATATTTGCAAGCGCGCAAGACCGTGCCCTTTTAATTGCCGTAGACGCTACGGATTCTTTTCTTTCTTTAAGACAAACCATGATAAGCACCTTGCTATCTATGGCGGTAATTTACTTTTTGTTATTTTTGTTGATGATGAAACTGTCTTGGTGGGTACTTAGCCCCTTAAGAGATTCTTTCGACAAGCAAAAACAATTTATTTCTAACGCAAGCCACGAACTAAACACGCCTATATCGGTAATTTCAGCAAACGTTGAAGTTCTAAAACAAGAAAACAGCAATTCACAATGGATAAACAACATAAAATCACAAACAGAACGCATGGGCGGACTTGTTGAAGATATGTTGGCTTTAGCAAAATTAGATGAGGGCAATCAAAAACTTAATTTTGAAAAGTTTAATATTTCTGATGAAGTTTTAGAAACTGCCCTACCCTTTGATGCCGTTGCGTTTGAAAAAGGCAAAACGCTAAACGTTGAAGTTACGCCCGATATAATTTATAACGGCGACAAGCAAAGCGTTAAAAAAATTCTTAACATCTTACTTGATAATGCTATTAAACACGCTGATGAAAAGGGCGAAATTACTGTAACGCTTAAAAAAGAAAACAATAAAACACTTCTTATTGTTACTAACAGCGGTAGCCACATAGCATCAACAGATGCAATTAAAATCTTTGAAAGATTTTACCGTGGAGATTCTTCACGCTCACGCGAGTCGGGTGGTAGCGGTTTAGGGCTTGCAATAGCAAAGAGTATTGCAGACAGCAATAAATGGAAAATTTCCGCTGTTTCTATCCCTGAAGTTTCTATGACGATTACCGTAATTTTATAATTAAATAAATTAAACGCGCTGACTACAAAGTCAGCGCGTTTTTTGTTTTATATTTATTTTTCTATTTTAGTTACCTTAAACCCAACGCTCTCTACCGCAGAAATTATATCGTTATCGGTAAGCGTGTTGTCCGCCTTAAAGGTCGCTTGGTTTTCTTGTAAACTAACCTTTACCCCGTAAACGCCTTTAACTAACGCTAACGCGTCGGTAACCTTGCTTTGACAATGCATACACATCATACCTTCAATACCAACCTTAATATCAGTTAGCACGCCACAAGAATTATCACACGCAGGCTTTTCTTTTTTCTTTTTGCCAGCAATTCTTAATGCGTTAGTTACCACGAAAAGCGAACTCATTGACATAAGAGCAGAGGCTATCATTGGCGTTAAAACCACACCTAAAGCACTCAACACGCCCCCTGCAATAGGAATTCCTATAATATTATAAAAGAACGCCCAGAAAAGGTTTTGCTTGATTATTTTAAGTGCTTTTGAAGATATTTCTACGGTTTTTGCAAGCGCTAAAAGTGAACCGTTTGCAATTACTATATCAGAACTATCTATTGCAATATCAGTACCAGTACCCATAGCAACGCCAATATCAGCACTCTTTAACGCGGGGCTGTCGTTTATGCCGTCGCCAACCATTGCCACAAAATAGCCGTCTTTTTTGTACTTTTCAACTATTTCATACTTATCTTGCGGAAGAACGTTTGCCACAAACTCATCAAGCCCAACTTGAGCAGATATGCTTTTTGCAGAACTTTCATTATCGCCCGTTATCATAACGGTTTTAATATTCTTTGCGTGGAGCATTGATATTGCATCTTTGCTGTCTTCTTTTAAATAGTCGCTAACGGCAAATACCGAAACGAGTTGGTATTCATCAGCAAAATAAATTACGGTTTTACCTTCTGTAATATCAGTTGGAATTTCGGTCATAATAATATTTTCAGGTAAAAGTTCTCTATTCCCTAAAAAATACTTAACACCGTCAACCGTACCTATAATGCCCTTACCCGTTATATAAGAATAATCGGTAACAACCTTATCACTATCGCCACAGTAATTTTTAACGCACTCTGCAAGCGGGTGTGAAGATTTTGATTCTAACGCGCTTACTACGGGGAAAAGCATTGAATTAGGCTCGTCTGTAAAGTTAAGATAATCGGTTACCTTGGGTTTACCAACAGTAATCGTTGCCGTTTTATCAAGCAATACACAGTTGATTTTGCAAGCGTTTTGCAAACTTTCCGCATTTTTGAATAGTATGCCGTAAGACGCCGCCCTACCCGTTGCTGCCATAACGGCTACGGGGGTTGCAAGCCCTAAAGAACACGGACACGATATTACTAAAACACTTATTCCAAAGTTAAACGCTTTATAAAAATCTTTACTTATAATTAACCAAATAACAAAGGTTACAACCGCTATTATAGTTACGGTTGGAACGAATATTTTAGATATTTTATCGGCAAGTTTTTGGATAGGTGCTTTGCTTGCGCCCGCCTTTCTTACTATTTCAACTATCTTTGAAAAGAGCGTTTCTTCCCCAACCTTTTGTGCTTTTAAATGAAGATATCCACTCTTTAATATACTGCCTGAACTAACCGAATCGCCCACACCCACTTCTACGGGCAAACTTTCGCCCGTTATTGCAGACTTATCTACGCTTGCGTTTCCTTCAATAATTACACCGTCAACACTTGCATAGTCCCCTGCTTTTAACAAAACTATATCGCCTTCTTTGAGTTCAGATGTGAGAACGACTTTTTCTTTGCCGTTTTCTATTATAGTTGCCGTTTTGGGGAGAAGATTGCCTAATTTTTCAATTTCATCACCCGTTTTAATCTTAGATAACTCTTCCAGCCATTTGCCAAGCGTTACGAGTGAAACAACCATTGCAGACGCTTCAAAAAACGTGTGTTCGGGTGAAAGTTTACCTAAAAACATCATTACCGTTACTACTATGCTGTAAATATACGCTGATGCTGAGCCTAAAGATACAAGCGTATCCATATTCGGCGAGCCGTTAAGCACCGCTTTTACACCGTTTATGAAGAATTTTCTATTTAAGATAAGTATTACCGTTGCTAAAACGAATTGAATTACGAAGTTGATTTCATTATTCGGTACGGGAAGTGATAACATATGCCCCATTGAAAAATACATCAACGGCGCAAGCACCAAAAGTGAGATAAAAAAGCGACGCTTTAATTTTTTTGCATCTGCAAACCTATCCACCTTTTTACTGCCGAAAACTTCCGCGCTATACCCCAACTTTTCAACTACGGCAATAATCTTTTCCGTAGATAAAATATTTTCGTCAAAATCAACGGTCATAACCTTTTCCATAAGCGAAACGCTTACGGCTTTTACACCGTCAAGTTTTGCAATATTTCTTTCAATTCCGCTTGAACAGTTGACGCAAGTCATACCGCCAACTGTAAATTTTTTAGTCATAATTTTCTCCGTAATTACTACTTAAACTTAGTATAACACAAAAATTAAGTTTTTTCAACTTATTGAAAAAAAGAAAGACTTAGCAATCGTAATTATCTTGCCAAGTCTTTCTTTGATTAGTGATCTGTTAAGAATTATTTTTCGTCTTTTTTAGTTTTTTCTCCACAGCATGAACAACTGCCTGAGCAATTAGAACAATCACAACCGCAAGAAGTTTTTCCTTTCTTTTTATCGATGATTGATTTCACTATTACTCCGCCAACGATTAAAACGGCAGCGATTATTACTATGATTTCAATAGGATCCATTATTTCTCCTTAGCAAAACGCTTTTTGTTGTATAGTTTTATTACCACGAAAGCAATTACTAATACCGCTAAATAGATAAATGCCGTCCACCAAGCCGTGCCGATTAGATATACGGCTGAAGATACGATATATGAAGTTACAACCCAGAATAAAAGCGTCCAGTTAAATTTTGATTTACTTGCCATTTCGCCTTTAGCCGCAGCAACGGCAGCAAAGCATGGAATGGTTGTCATGTTAAACGCGATAAACGCAAGGAGTGCGGGAAGCGTTACGCCAGTTGCTTGAATCATTGCCGAAACAGCACCAACGCCGCCGTCAACTTCTACGTCAATTGCAGCAGCACCTATACATGCAGCAAGTGTGCCGAGAGTTGATACAACGTTTTCCTTTGCGATAAGACCGGTTATTGCAGCAACGGCAAACACCCACTTATAAGCATCTAATTGACTGCCAAAACCTACGGGAGTAAACAGCGGGCTGATAAGTTTACCAAGCCCCGCCAAAATGCTTAATTCCATTTGTTCATCAGTAAGATAATTCCAACCGAAATCAAAGTGGCTAATCGTCCAAATTACGATAGTAGATGCTAAAATAATGGTAAACGCTTTTTGAATAAAGTGCTTTGCCTTATCCCAAAGGAGCATTATTAAGTTTTTAACTTGTGGTGCGTGATATGCGGGAAGTTCCATGATAAAGGGCGGAGTTTCGCCTTTTAAGGTAGTTTCACGCATTAAAATTACTGCAATAAGTGCGGTTACAATGCCTAAAAGATACATTCCGTAAGTGATTAAGTCTACGTTGCCAACTGCAAAATCTTTAACGATTGCACCAGCAATAGCAGTCAAAATAGGAAGTTTTGCACCGCAACTAAAGAAAGGTATTACCCTAACCGTTGCAAGTTTTTCTTTTTCATCAACGAGTGTTCTGGTGTTAATCATTGCGGGAACTGAACAACCAAAGCCCATTATCATAGGCAAGAACGCTCTACCTGAAAGCCCGAATTTTTTAAGTGCGCGGTCTAAAATAAAGGCAATTCTTGCCATATAACCGCTGTCTTCTAAAATAGAGAAGAACAAGAAAAGTACGAGAATTTGCGGTAAGAAACCTAAAACTGCAAAGATACCACCGAGCACGCCGTCGCAAATAAGACCGCTTACCCATTCGGGTGAACTGCTAAGCCAACCGCCAACGAGCTCTGATACTAAGCCCGTCAATACTTCAACAACGCCCATAAGCATTACGCCAAGCGAGTTAATTCCGCTATCCCCTACGAAAACGCCTTCAAAAAGCGTGCCTTCTAACTTACCAAAGCCTTCGGGAAGAACTCCGCCTAAAAACAAAAAGTTTTCAGAGAAAGTCAAGTGGAAGATTGCAAATAAAATCACCAAGAAAATCGGGAAGCCCCAAATTTTGTGCGTTAAAATTTTATCCGCTTTATCAGACGGGGTTACTACGAATTTTTCTTCGTTCTTTCTCTTTAATGTCGGTGAAAAATACTTGGTTATGTATTTATATCTTGCATCGGCAATAAGCGCTTCAAAGTCGTCGCCAAAAGTTTCGTCGTTATGAGTTTTCTTGAACGCTTCAACCATGTTGACAGTTTCTTTATGCATTAAAACTTCAAGTTCGTCAAGTTCAACGAGTTTTACCGCGTGGAACATAGGGTTCTTTACCCCGTGCCCTTCGAGTGCGATTTTGATGTCGCCAATAAGGTGCTTTAACGCAGTGTTTTCAATAACCGTTTTACCTTCTCTTTTCTTTTTGCAAGTTTCGTACGCCCTTTCCATCAACTTGTCTAAGCCTTCGCCCTTTAATGCGGAAATTTCCACAACGGGAAGCCCAAGTCTTTTTTCAAGTTCAGCTGCATCGATACTGTCCCCACGCTTTTTAACCGCGTCCATCATGTTGAGCGCAAGTATTACGGGAACGTCAATTTCCATAATTTGCGTGGTTAAATATAAGTTTCTTTCTAAGTTAGTTGCGTCTATAATATTGATAACGCAATCTGGTTTTTCATCAAGAATATAATTTCTTGCAATAACTTCTTCTTGAGTATAAGGTGAAAGTGAATAGATACCGGGAAGATCGACAATTGCGATAGGTTCTGCACACTTTCTATAAATACCCTCTTTTTTATCAACCGTTACGCCCGGCCAATTGCCTACGTGCGCGGTTGAGCCTGTTAAACCATTAAAAAGCGTTGTTTTACCGCTGTTGGGGTTACCCGCTAAACAAAATTTATACATTGGGTGTAACCTCCATCGTTATACAAGCAGCTTCAGAGTTTCTAAGCGATAACTCGTAACTTCTAACCGTTACTTCAATAGGGTCGCCAAGCGGTGCTTTTTTGCGAAGATAAATATCCGCCCCGTTGGTGATACCCATATCGTAAAGTCTTCTTTTAATCTTTCTTTCTCCACTAACGGCAATAACCTTTCCGCTTTCTCCGATAGCAAACTTATCCAAAGTCTTTACCATACATCCTCCAAATGTGAAATAAGTTTCATTTTTTTCGTTATTATATTATCATTTATTTTTTTATTTGTCAAATAAAATGTGAAACTTTTTTCAACTTTTTAAAAAATTTTTGCTTGACATTATTACCGCGTTAGTGTAGAATATATAATGTTATGAAAAACGTAGTTAGACAACCGCGCCAAGAGCGCTCTATTGAAAAGAAAAATAAGATTATTGATGCTGGATACGAGCTTTTTTCTGAAGTTGGTTATTACGGCACTAACACTGCGGAAATTGCTAAACGCGCAGGTGTTTCTACCGGTATTGTTTACGGTTATTTTCAAGATAAGCGTGATATTTTAATTAGCGTTTTAGAAATTTATATAGACAAGGCTTTTGCGCCTTTTTTAAAACTTTTTGATAAACTTACACTCCCTGTTGATTTTGACGCTTTAATCCCTAAACTTGTTGATATGGCTATTAAAACGCACAAAAACAACCGCAAAATTCATGAGGCACTCCACTCGCTTGCGGGCTCTGACGAGGCTGTTGGCGCGCAATTTATTGCCCTTGAAGATGATATTACCTTAAAAATTGCTGAAAAACTTGACCACCTTGGCATTAAAGTGGAAAATTCTTTAGAAAAAATTCACCTTGCTATGGATATTATTCAATCTTTTTCACACGAATTCGTTTTTGATAAGCATGAATACATTGATTACTTTGTCATGAAAGATATGGTTATCGAATTAGTTAAAGGTCTTTTTAAATAATGTTAAAAGAAAATTTACCGCTTATCTCGGTTATAGTGCCCTGTTATAATGCGGAAAACTTCATAGATAAATGTTTGCAAAGCCTTTGCAAACAGTCTTATAAAAATCTTGAAATTATCGCTGTTGACGATTTTAGCCATGACGATACTTTTAAGGTTTTATCTTTTTACGCGCAAAAAGATAAGCGCATTATACCGCTAAAGTCTAAAAATAAAGGCGTTTCTTGTGCTAGAAACACAGGTATTGACAAGGCTAAAGGCGATTATATTACCTTTATGGATTCAGATGATTTTGTTTCCCCTTTCCACATTGAACTTTTAGTAAAAGAACTTATCAAAAATAATGCTGATGCAACCGTTATTCAATATAAAAGGGCGCGCGAAAACGCAAAATATAATTTTAATAAATTTAACAAGCCTAAAAGTTACAAGACGGAAGAATTTGATAATTTGGGCGCGCTTAAAGAATACCTTTGCCAAAACAAGTTTGAATTTTGTGCGTGGAACAAACTATATTCGGGTGAAATTTTACGCAAGCACAATATTCGCTTTGAAGAAGATTGCCATTATAATGAAGATTCTTTTTTCAACTATAAATTCTTTAAGCAAGCAAATAAAACCGTGCTTATAAAAACACCCACATATTATTACGTTCAACGCTCCACAAGTTTAGTTCATCAACCGTTTAACGAATATAAACTTAGCGCGTTTATAAGCCTTAACAACATTGTAAAAGACGCTTACAATAACTTCCCCGATATTATCCACCACGCACACGTTATGCGCCTTGCAATATGTTGTGAACTAATTTTCTATATAAAATTCTTTAAGTTCCACGGTGGCACTTTTAATAACGGCACAATTATCAGAAAGATTTTGCACTACTTAACTATTGACGTAAAGCACCTTAAATTTTGCCGTGAACCTAAACTTTATAGGCGAATTTTAATACCGCTTATGCCACCCGTTTTTAAAGTTTTGCTATGCAAAAGAAAGAAGTTAAGTGGGCAACTTCCCCCTCAATTTTCAATTACCGATAAATAACAAAAACCCTTGCAATTTGCAAGGGTTTTTTAGTATGATTATGTGTGATTAAATTATTCCTTTTCAATAAACGCTCCGTTTTCTTTAAGGGTTTTACGAAGCTCATCAGTATCAACTTCTAAAACTGAAATCTTTTTCTTAACCGCTTGCGCAATAGCAACGCCTGCGGCTTCACCTATACAGCAAACGGTGGGCATAATTCTATATGATGCTTGCGCCCCGTGGTCTGATGAAATACATCTTCCAGCAACCAAAAGGTTTTGTGCGTTTTTAGGAATTAAACTGCGATACGGAATTGTATAATATTCGCCTTTAGGAAAATAATAATGGCTTGTACCAGTACCTTCTGGATTATGAATATCAATATCATAATTACAAGCGGCAATACCGTCACTAAACTTAGTAAAGTTTCTGCAATCTTGTTCAGTAAGAACGTATTCGCCCACTATCATTCTGCTTTCCCTTACGCCTATTTCTTGAGCGGTGCTCATCAAGAAACTGTTTTCCATGCCCGCGGCGTTTTCTTTTACAAATTTATACATTTCATAAACTTGTCTACGCGCAATAATTTCCGCCTGTGTAACTTCTTCTGCACATACGGGATTTTTCTTTACAACCCTTGTAGTATTAAAATGCAACACGTTTGGAACTATCGTTCTAAACACCAAAATATCTTCCCTGGGGTTAATGAGTTTTCCCTCTGCAAGTTGCTTTTTGTATTCTATTTGGAAGTTTGGTCTGCTTTCCATAAACTTTTCAACGTCTACGTTACCCACTCTAAAACAGAGCGTCATAGGTTGACAAAGATTATCGGGTTCTCTGCCAAGTTTCGTAGGGAAACCCGCAAGGAATGCAACTTGCGCATCACCAGTTGCATCAATAAAATAATCAGCTTTTATTTCTAACTGGCCACTTTTGGTTGCAACCGTTATAGAGTTGAGTTTATCTTCCTTTCTATCCGTACCACAAATATACGCGTGGAATAAAAAGTCAACACCTGCATCTAAAAGCATTTCTTGAAGTAAAAACTTCAATTCTTCTTCACTAAACTTTCTTGGGCTTTCAATTGCACCACGCCTTTCAAGTTCATCAATAATACTCTTAAAAATACCTGCGGAAAGATCAGTTTTTACACCGTCAAACTCAGTAAAATACGGCATAAACGGCATAACTAACGAGTTAACCGCCGCCCCACCAAGCGCATTGCCTTTTTCTACAAGCAAAGTTTTAGCACCGCCTCTTGCACTTGCCAAAGCAGCACCTACGCCTGCAAAACCGCCACCGACAACTACTACGTCATACTTTTTCATAAAGATTTCTCCTACCATTCATAATTTGCGTGTGCTTGCGCAATTTTTCTTTCATAAGCGCTAAGTTTTTCTTCAAGTTTAATTTTACCAACAAGTTTTATATCTCTTGAAGACGCGCCTACTTGAATTTCGTAAGTACCGCCGTCTATTACCCAATTATCATAAGTGGTGCTGTAATAAGCAAATGATCTAAAGTCAAGATCAACACTTACTCTCTTAGTTTCGCCCGCTTTGATTAAATCTTTAGAAAAACCTTTAAGTTCTTTTTCGGGGCGAGCAACAATACTAAACATATCTTTTACGTAAACTTGAGAAACTTCTTTTGCGTCAATATTTGAAGTGTTTGTTATATCGTAACTAACGGTAAAGTCCGTTTCGCCTTTTTGTGTAATAGTTAAATTTGAGTACTCAAAGTTTGCGTATGAAAGACCGTAACCAAAAGGATATAATACTTCCAAACCTTCTCTATCGTAATGACGATAACCTACGAAGATACCTTCTTTATACCAATCGGAATGTCCGTCGTCAAATTCACCTTTAGTAACCGTGTCTTCAATGCACAACGGGAAAGTTTCAGTAGTTTTTCCACTCGGCACGGTTTCACCAGTAATAACTGAACATACCGCTTCTTGAACGCCTTCGCCCGCGTATCCTACGAACACAACACCCTTTACTTTATCAATCCATGCGCTCATATCAATTACGCTACTACCGTATACTAAAACTACGATATTATCGGTAACTTTACTGGTTTTAATTATCATATCTTCTTGCGCGGGTGAAAGTTTAATGCTTTCTCTATTAAAGCCTTCAGATACCATCGGGGGTTGCTCGCCAACGCAAATTAAAGTTACGTCAGATTCATATGCGTGTGGCAAGTGAATATTAAAATAACCCGTTGCGGTAAGCACGTCGTTTCTAATTACCCTACCTGCGTAAACTTCTACGCCAAGTTTTTCTTGCAACAAGGTAGACAAGGGTTTCACTTGATCCGCAACTACCCTTGAAGAACCGCCGCCGCCAAAAACGGGGTTTGCGTTAAATCTACCAAAAACGCATACTTTCTTAGGATTTTTAATAGGCAAAATATTGTCTTTATTCTTGAGAAGAATTAAACCTTCTTTTGCAATTTCAACAGCGTTTTGATGGCGCTGTTCTTTAGTATATTCCGGTGGATTTTTTATCGCGTTTTCTTTCTTTTCTACAAGTTCTAATACCTTTTGCGCGCATTTATCAATTTCTTCTTCAGTAATTACGCCCCTATTATACGCATCTAAAAGTTCGGTGTACGCTGCCTCTCTATACGGCATGCGAAGATCACAAGTTGCTTTTACCGCTAACGGGTGGTTATGGATTGCGTTCCAATCGGAAACCACAACACCATCAAAACCTAAGTCGTCACGAAGAACTTTTTTTAACATTTTTCTGTTTTGGCAAGCATATACGCCGTTGATACGGTTATAAGCAGCCATTACCGTCCAAGGCTTTGCCTTTACGCATTCTTCAAATGCAGGAAGATAAATTTCCCTTAAAGTTCTTTCATCAACTTCACTTGAAATGCTGTTTTTATCGTTTTCACTATTATTTGCAAGATAGTGCTTTACGCTTGTTCCTATCCCTTTGTCTTGCACTCCTTCAACGAACGCGCGCGCCATTTTACCAGTTAGGAAAGGGTCTTCTGAAAAATATTCAAAGTTTCTACCATTAAGCGCGTTTCTTTTAATGTTTACACCCGGTGCTAAAAGTACGTCTACTTCATACTCTATACATTCGTCCGCAATAGACTTTCCATCAAGGTATGCCATTTCTTTATTCCAGGTGTTTGCAACAACCGATAAAGTTGGCATTGCCGTTGCGGGGCGAGTTTGTTTACTGGTAATAATTCCGCCGTCTTCAGTAGAAACAGCGTTGAGTTCAATCTTTCTTAAACCGTTAGGGCCGTCACTAAGCCAAAGTGATGAAAGTTTTCCGCCCAAATCTTGAGTATTCCAATCGTTTTTACCCGTTAAAAGCTTTATCTTTTCTTCTATGGTAAAATCTTTCAAAGAATATTTCATAATAAACCGCCTTTTTACCGTTTTTTATTATTGTACAACGAATTTTTACCTAAAAAAACCACAAAACCCCTTGATTTATTCTCATTTTTTGATATAATATACCTTATGAAAGGTTATTATCAAAGCTTGCAAGACGGCAAGAAAAAAATTGAATATAGAATTGGCAGTACTTTTACCTTTCCCGCACACTTTCACAACACTATTGAAATATTTATAGTATATAGTGGTGAATACCCCGTTAGTGCTAATGGAAAGGCTTATACGCTACACGGTGGCGATATAATATTTTTCGATAGTTACGACATACACGCTTACTCTGCCCCCACTTTGCCAAATTCTAAAGGTTTGGTTTTAATTATTCCCACGAATGCTATTACTTCTTTTTGCTCACGCAAAGTTGGTAAAAAAATCATTAATCCACTTATAAGCGACGCTACTCTTTGCGAAAAAGTTTACTCGCTTGCAAAAACCTTTATCATTGATGAAGAACAAAACCAAACGGTAAGGACAAGCGCAACCGCACTTATAGTTGACCTTATTGAACAACACCTTGCTTTTTCAACTGCAAGCGAGCGTGATGAAACGGCGTTCATGCAAAAACTTTTAACCTATCTAAACGATAATTATAAGGGCGATACTTCGCTGTCAACCTTATCTAAACAGTTTGGTTACACCCCTGAACATATATCAAGAACTTTTCACGCTTACCTAAATTCTGGAATCCCCGACTATGTGAACAAACTTCGTTTAGAATACGTTGCAAACGCATTAAAAACTGATAAAAGCAGAAAAATTACCGACCTAATTTTTGAATCAGGCTTTAACAGTATACAAACTTATTACCGAGCAAAACATAAATTATCCACATACAACTCATAACTTTACAAAAACACAAAAACCCTTGCAAATTGCAAGGGTTTTTTAATGCGATTATGCGTAATAATATTACATTTTTATTCTTAAAATATCACCCGCTGATAACGAAACTGAAGTATAAAGTTTGATTTTTTGCTGAACGATTTTTGCATCCATTACTTCAGTATCTTTTTCATCAGTCATCTTTTCAACCGTGATGATTTTATTAAAAGAATTGCTTGGTGACAACACTTCTAACTCGTCGCCAACCTTAAAACGATTTCTCATTTCGACAAGCGCGTAATCTCTACCTTCGTTCCCTTCTAAAACTTGCGCGATAAACTTGTGCGTGCCTTTGCTTTGGCTGTCGTCATAGTTGACCGTTCTATCGTTATATCCGCTTATATACGCCGTGGTAAATTCTCTATGCGCGGTCTTTTTTAATTCTTCTTGATAAAGGGGATTTTCTTTATAACTTTCGCCCTTTTCATAGTACGCGTCAAGCGCTCTGCGGTAAGCGTTTACTACGGTTGCAAGATAGTACTCCGACTTCATTCTTCCTTCGATTTTGAACGAGCATACCCCCGCCTTATCGAGTTCAGCAATATAATCTAAAAGATTAAGGTCTTTACTGTTCATTATATAAGTTCCGCGTTCATCTTCTTGCATTTCCATAAAACCGCATTCAGAATCTTTTTCACGAATTTCATAATGCCATCTGCACGCTTGAACACATTCGCCACGATTGCTTGAACGCCCCGTGCGATAATCTGAAAGCAAACATCTTCCGCTGTATGAAATACACATTGCACCGTGAATAAAGGTTTCAATTTCCATATCGGGTACTTTTTTATGTATTTGTTCAATTTCTGCTAAAGATAATTCTCTTGCTAAAATTGCACGCTTTACACCGTAATTTTTCCAAAACTCCACCGTTTTATAGTTTAAGGTGTTGGCTTGGGTAGAAATATTTATGGGAAGATTAGGCGCAACTTGTCTTGCAAGATAAATTAAGCCGGTATCAGATATAATTGCACCGTCAATATTTGCGCTTTCTAAAAATTTGAAGTATTTTTCCGCTTGGTCAATATCATCGTTTCGACCAAAGATATTCACGGTTACGTATACCTTTTTACCGAGTGAGTGTGCAAAGGATACCGCTTCTAAAATTTCTTCATCGGTAAAATTACCCGCTAAAGCACGCAAACTGAAGTGCTTGCCCCCGATATAAACGGCATCTGCGCCAAAGTAAAGCGCGGTTTTAAGTTTTGACATATCGCCCGCTGGCGACAACAATTCAATTCTACTCATCTTAGTTTTTCCGTTATGCTAATACCGTCTTCTAAATCAATGATTTCCGTCTTTAAGTCAGGAGAAGTGGTAATAGCGCTTAAAAATTTTTCCATACTGTTTTTTGTAGTGTTAAATCTGTGTGGTGTTTTAACTTTCCCGCCAACGTATCCTCTAAATAGAACGTTGTCCGCAAATAAAATTCCGCCCACCGACAACACGCCAAGTAAATTTTGCAAATATTCATAGTAATGCCCTTTAGGTCCGTCTAAGAATATCAAATCGTACTCGCCCGTTAAAACGGGTATTATTTCAGACGCGTCGCCAAGGAATATCTTTGCCCTTTTATCCACGCCGAATTCTTTATAATTTTCTCTTGCAAGCGTTGCCTTTTCTTCATTAATTTCTATTCCAGTCAAAACCGCATCTTCATTAGTTAATAGCATTGCTATGCCGGAATAACCTAAATTTACACCAACTTCTAAAATGCGTTTAGACTTTTTTTCTTTAACTAATTTTAAGAGAAGTTCAAACGACTCATCTCTTAAAATCGGTTCGCCGTTTTGCCCCGCTATTTGTCGTCTTTCTCGTATTATGTCTAACAAATTATACCACCATAACGACAGGTAAAATCATAGGATTCTTCTTTGTCGCCTTAAATATATAATTCTTTAATCCCCTACGGATAATACCCGCAAGTTCATTCTCATCACTAACCTTTCTTAAGTCGATAGAATCAAGCACGTGCACTAAATGTGATTTAGCATTATCAATCATTTCTTCACTAAACACTAAGCCCTTGCCGATAATTTCAACCGAAGATAGTTCCGCGCTAAATTCATCAACGCCTACAACAACTACTATAAGTCCGTCTTCAGAAAGATGTATTCTATCACGAAGAACAAAACTGTCTTCCCCATCGATACCGACGCCGTCAACAAATCTTGAGCCTGCCTTTATCTTTTCACCGCGTTTCATTTGTTTTTGCGTTAATTCTATAGTGTCGCCGATTTCTGCAATTAAAGTATTACTTTCTTTAACGCCTAAACTGTGCGCTAAACGCGTGTGTTTTGTCAAATGGCGATATTCGCCGTGAACGGGTATAAAGAACTTTGGATTTACCAAAGATATAAGCGTTTTAAGTTCGCCTTGACAAGCGTGCCCAGATGCGTGTATAGGTTCTAACGATTCATAAATAACTTCCGCACCAAGCCTATAAAGATTGTTTATTACCCCGTAAATCATTTTTTCATTACCAGGGATAACCGACGCACTTATTACTACCGTATCATTTTGACCAACTACTACCTTATTGAACTCCCCGCTTGCCATACGGGTAAGTGCACTCATAGGTTCGCCTTGTGTTCCAGTAGATACGATTACTATTTGATTATCTTTATAATTTTTGATTTGTTCTACGTCAACTATTAAACCATCGGGAATATTGAGTTCGCCTATTCTTGACGCGGCGTCTGCAATATTTATCATACTTCTACCAGAAAAAGCAACTTTTCTTTTATACTTTTTAGCAAGGTCTAATATCTGTTGAAGTCTATGCACGTTTGATGCAAAAGTGGCTATAATTAAACGCTTTTTCATATTGTCGGAAAAAACGTGGTCAAGCGTTTCTTTAACCGCTGATTCACTTATAGTAACACCTTCTATTTCAATATTAGTAGAATCCGCCATAAGTAAAAGTACGCCCTTTTTACCTATCTCTGCAATCCTTGCTAAATCCATAGTTTCGCCGTTTACAGGCGTATAGTCAATCTTAAAGTCCCCAGAGTGGAAAACCACGCCTACGGGGGTTGTTATCGATAGCGCAACCGCGCCTGCGATAGAGTGATTTACGTTGATAAATTCAATAGTAAAACAGCCGAGTTTTATACTTGTTGACGGTTTTATACAATTTAGACTTGCATTGTCTATCTTGTGTTCTTTTAACTTATTTTCAATGAGCGTTAAAGTAAGTTTAGTACCAAATACGGGCACGTTAATTTCTTTTAAGATATACGGGAGTGAACCGATATGGTCTTCATGCCCGTGTGTTATAACTATACCCTTTATTCTTGAAAGGTTTTCTTTTAAGTAAGTTACGTCTGGAATAACAAGGTCAACGCCCGGCATATTGTCCCCAGGAAAAGTAAGCCCCGCATCGATTACGATAATATCTTTACCATACTCCAACGCGGTCATGTTCTTACCGATTTCACCCACACCGCCTAAAAATCTAATCTTTAACGATTTTTCAGGTTTTTGAGCCTTTCTCTTTAAGTTTTTATCTTTTGATTTAACAACTTTTTTCTTGGATTTTTTCACTTGTAGAAGGTCTTTTTTTGCCGATGCTTGTCCATTCTTTTTGGTCTTCATAAAACTAGTCGCCTCCTTTAGTTTTTAACTTATGTTCTTTTGTATTATACACTTTTTCTCAAAAAAAGTAAACAGTATTTAAAACACATTGCAATAATTTATCTTTTACTGTGTAAAAACGCTTGAAAAAATTTGCATATAAGAGTATAATATTAAAAAAATATTAAAATATGACAACATTTTTATTCTAAGGAGATACATTATGCGAGTTTATAATTTTTCAGCAGGTCCATCAACTCTTCCTATGACCGTTTTAGAACAAGCACAAAAAGAACTTTTAGATTTTAACGGCACAGGTATGAGTATTACCGAAATGAGCCATCGCAGTAAGCCTTTTATGGCTGTTAATGAAGAAGCACAAGCTCTTCTTCGCGAACTCATGAATATCCCCGATAACTATTCGGTACTTTTCGTTCAAGGTGGCGCTTCCCAACAATTCGCAGCTGTTCCCCTTAACCTTTTGAAGAACGGCAAGGCTGACTATATCCTCACGGGTAACTTTGCATCAAAGGCTTATGAAGAAGGCGTTAAGTACGGCGATATGGCTATCGCTGCTTCTTCTAAAGAAGATAAGTACACCTATATCCCCGATATGGATAAGGTTACTTTCCGTGACGGTATCGATTACGTTCACACCACTTATAACAACACCATTTTTGGTACTAGATTCACTTCTCTTCCCAAAACAGACGCTACTATCGTAAGCGATATGAGTTCTTGCATTTTGAGTGAAGAAGTTGACGTTTCTAAATTCGGTCTTATCTACGCTGGCGCGCAAAAGAACATTGCCCCTGCTGGTCTTACTATCGTTATCGTTAGAAAAGATTTGCTCGGCAACGCTTCTCCCATTTGCCCCACTATGCTTAACTACGCTATCCACGATAAGAACGACAGCCTTTATAACACTCCCCCTTGCTTTTCTATCTATATGTCACTTCTCGTATTTAGATGGCTTAAAGAATTAGGTGGCGTAAAGGCTATCCAAAAGATTAACGAAGAAAAGGCTAAGATGCTTTACGATTTTATCGACAACTCAACTTTCTACACCAACAAAGTTGCTGTTAAAGACCGTTCAATCATGAACGTTCCCTTCGTTTCACCCAGCGAAGAACTCGATGCTAAGTTCGTTGCAGAAGCAACTAAGGCTGGTCTTGTTTCACTTAAAGGCCACAGAGTTACCGGCGGTATGAGAGCATCTATCTACAACGCTATGCCTGTTGAAGGTGTTAAAGCACTTATTGACTTTATGAAAAAATTCGAATTGGAGAATAAGTAATTATGAAAAATATTCTTACCTTAAACGCTATTAGCCCCGTTATTAACGACGTATTCGATGCGTCTTACAACGTTGGTGCTAACGTAGAAAGCCCCATAGGTATTATGCTTCGCTCTTTCAAGATGCACGACTATACCTTAGACAAAGAAACCATCGCTATTGCACGTGCAGGTGCTGGTGTAAACAATATCCCCATCGAACAATACGCTGAACAAGGCGTTGTAGTTTTCAATACCCCTGGTGCTAATGCTAACGCTGTTAAAGAATTAGTTATCACTGCCCTTCTTCTCGGTTCTAGAGATATCATCACGGCTATCAACTGGACCAAAACCCTTAAAGGTCAAGGCGAAGAAGTTGGCAAGTTGGTTGAAAAAGGCAAGGCTAACTTTGCCGGTCATGAAATTAAAGGCAAAAAGTTAGGCGTTATCGGTTTAGGTGCTATCGGCGCTTTAGTTGCTAACTCTGCTATAGATTTAGGTATGGAAGTTGTAGGTTACGACCCCTTCTTGTCTGTTAACGCTGCACTTAGATTATCTTCTAAAGTTAAAATCGAAAAAACTCTTGAAGAACTTGTTAAACAATGCGATTTCATTACTATTCATATTCCCTATATCGCATCTCAAAACAAGGGTATTATCAATGCAGGTCTTATCCGTATTATGAAAGATGGTGCAGTTATCATTAACTGTGCTCGTGGCGAACTTGTTGATAACGGTGCTATTTTAGAAGCAACCAAGAGTGGTAAGGTTTCTAAATACATCGTTGACTTCCCCGCAGACGAACTTATCGATCAAGAAAATATTATCTGCATTCCCCACCTTGGCGCATCAACTGAAGAAGCTGAAGACAACTGTGCTGTTATGGCTGCTAAACAACTTATCGATTACATCGAAAACGGTAACATTGTTAACAGCGTTAACTACCCCACTTGCGCTATGCCAAGAACTACTATTTGTAGACTTGTTATTCTTCACAAGAACACTTCTAACATCCTTGCGCAAATCACAGGTGCCGTTGGTAATGAAGGCATTAACATTTCTAACCTTACCAACCAAAGCAAGGGCGATAACGCAGTTACTATTTTAGATATTGACGAAGTTTGCTCTGATAAAGCCATCGAACATATTTCTAAAGTAGAAAACGTTATTAGAGTTAGAATTATTAAGTAATTCAAAAAAATTGTAAAGGGTTGGTTTCCAACCCTTTCTTTTTAGGAGAAATAATGAAAAAGGTTGTTTTAATCGGCGATTCTATTCGTTTAGGTTATCAAAAATACGTTAAAAGTGCGCTGGACGGCGTTGCTGAAGTTTATTACCCCGATGAAAACTGCCGTTTTGCGCAGTTTGTTCTTAGATTTGCACACGAGTGGAAACGCCTTGGCAAGTGGCCTGACGATATTGACGTTGTGCATTGGAACGCAGGGTCTTGGGACGTTCTTCATATTTACGATGACGGCCCGCTTACCCCACCTGAATTTTACGGCGACCTTATTAAGAGAGTTGACAAGCGCTTGAGAAAAATTTTCCCCAACGCTAAAATGGTTTTTGCAACCACTTGTTCTATCGTGGAAGAAGGTTATAAAGGCGAAAAATACCACCGCTACAACAAAGAAATTGAAGAATACAATAAGATTGCTATAGACGCTTTATCTGGTACTGACACGGTAATAAACGACCTTTATTCGCTTACTACTTCTCTCCCTAAAGAATATAGAAGTGATGAGGCGCATTGGAACACCGAAAACGGTGTTAAGATGCTTGGCGGTCAAGTTTTATCTTTCGTTTGTAAAATGGCAGACATTAAAAAAGATGAACTTGCAGAGGCTGACTGTATCCCTGCTGATATTTCCGCTAAAATCTTAGGGGTATAACCCTTATCCCCTTTATTATGTGATTAAACGGTAGTTTTTTTGGTACAAATTACCGTTTATTTTATTTTTAAAAATACGAACATTTGTTTGCTTTTTAATTTTTTATGTGTTATAATAACTCTACCATACATATTTTAGGGAGAGATTTATGTTAGACGAAAAGCGATTATCTATACTGGTTGAAAGTGCTAAGTACGACGTTAGTTGTTCTTCAAGCGGGTCTAAAAGACAAAATTCTTTTGGTGGTATAGGTAACGCTTGTGTGGGTGGACTTTGCCACTCGTTTACCCCCGACGGCAGATGTATTTCTCTCCTTAAAATTCTCCTTAGCAATGATTGTTGTTACGACTGCGCTTACTGCACTTCAAGGCGGTCTAACAGCGTACCAAGGGCAACTGCCACCCCAGAAGAGATTTGTGAACTTACTATGGGGTTTTATAAGCGCAATTATATTGAAGGGTTGTTTTTATCTTCTTCTATTTATAAATCACCTAACTACACTATGGAACTTTTATACGAAACGGTTAGACTGCTTAGGCAAAAGTACCATTTTAACGGATATATTCATCTTAAAGGTATCCCTAACGCGGATAGAATTCTTATTGAACGGGCGGGGTTTTTAGTGGATAGAATGAGTTTTAATATTGAACTGCCAAGCGAAAAAAGCCTTAAACTTCTTGCCCCACAAAAAGATAAAACCGCTATTATTACGCCTATGAAAATGCTTGCTCAAGATAAATATTTTTCCGCGCCGTCCATTCGTAGAAAGGACTTTTTGCCCGCTGGACAAACTACGCAGATGATAGTGGGCGCATCACCAGAATCAGACGCGCACATTCTAAGACTTACCGAATACATGTACCAAAACTATAAACTAAAGCGCGTGTATTTTTCTACATATAACCCCACCAACTTTAACACTTCTATTCTTCCGCAAGAGCAAATTCCACTTCTTCGCGAACACAGGCTTTACCAAGCCGATTGGTTGCTTAGATTTTACGGATTTACCGCAGATGAAATTACGGGCGAAGACGGGTTTTTGTCCACCGAGTACGACCCTAAATGCGCGTGGGCGTTAAAGAACCCGCACCTTTTCCCCGTGGAAATAAACACAGCCTCGCCTGAAATGTTACTTCGTATCCCAGGTGTTGGAGTAAAAAGTGCATATAGAATAATGCAAGCAAGAAAACACGCTAAACTCGATTTTGACGACCTAAAAAGATTGCGCGTAGTATTAAAGCGCGCCGTACACTTTATAACCTGCAAGGGTAAATTTTTGGGCGGAAAAAATGAGTTTATAATTAAGAATATGCTTATCGGTGCGGAAGTGTGCGGTTCGGCAACTCAACTTTCTATGTTCAACAACCCTATCGCCTTATCCGCACTTACGGGTGAATTATGAAGATTTTTACTATTGACAATAATATAGACGGAATTTTGTCTGCATTGTTTATGAGTTTTACTGAAAAAATCGTGCCCGACGCTGTAGAAAATGCGCTGTCCTTTCAGCCTCGACTTGATGCGGTAAACATTAGAATAACCACCAATAGAGAAAATTGTGAAAGGGTTAAAAAAGCGCTTTACTCTTACGGTGGCGATGATATCATTTACCATATAAAAATATGCTTGATGTCTTGCGACACTCGTGCGCTATCTATCGCCTTTAATTACGGTTACCTAACCTTAAAAGAGCGTGCGGATATATCGGAAAAGTTGAGCGAAAAGGCTGTTTCTGACTTTTCATATCTTATCCAAAAAGTTCTACACGAACGCCATATAGTAAGTGGTTTTTTGCGTTTTACTGAATCAGAAAACGGTGTGCTTTACGCAAGGTATTCACCCGATAATGATATAACGGCACTCCTTGCCCCGCACTTTCTAAAGCGTTTAGGTCATACCCCGTTCATCATTCACGACGTTAAAAGAAACGTTATTGCCATTTCTAACGGCATTACAATTAAGACAGATTACACCGAACTTCTTCCATCATTTAACGCATCACAGCAAGAACAATACTTGCAAAATTTATGGAAAAAATATTTCCGTTCTGTAAATATTAAAGAGAGAGCACATCACGCACAGCAAGACAGTTTCTTCCCAAGGCGATATAGAAAGTACTGTTTTGAAACTTGGGAATAAAAAAGAAAAAAGCCTGCTTTATGCAGGCTTTTACTATTGATTTAATATCATTATGCGTAACATAAACGCATATAAAAACACTTGTTAAACACTACAAAACAAAAAGACACGCTAAAAGCGTGTCTTTTTTAGTCTTTAATAAATTATTTATTGAGTGCAACTTGAACTGCAACTGCGCAAGCAACGGTCATACCAACCATTGGGTTGTTACCCGCACCGATGAGGCCCATCATTTCAACGTG
Organism: Christensenellaceae bacterium; assembly: GCA_045614185.1. Classification (GTDB taxonomy): domain Bacteria; phylum Bacillota; class Clostridia; order Christensenellales; family Borkfalkiaceae; genus UBA1259. The sequence continues at coordinate 21,996 of JAZLCJ010000018.1, forward strand.
AGCAGGTACTGAAGATGAACCAGCGAATTGAGCGTCAGAGTGCATTCTACCCATGGTGTCGGTCATACCGTAAGATGCAGGACCTGCTGCCATGTTGTCGGGGTGAAGAGTTCTACCTGTACCGCCGCCTGATGCAACTGAGAAATAACTTCTGCCGTTTTCGATTGCCCACTTTTTATAAGTACCAGCAACAGGGTGTTGGAAACGAGTGGGGTTGGTTGAGTTACCAGTGATAGATACGCCAACGTTTTCATATCTCATGATAGCAACGCCTTCGGGTACGCTATCTGAACCGTAACATTTAACGTTTGCTCTTGCGCCTTTAGAGAAGGGTTTTTCTTCCAAAACCTTAACTTCTTCAGTAGCGGGGTCAAACTTGGTTTCAACGTAAGTAAAGCCGTTAATTCTTGAAATGATATAAGCAGCGTCTTTACCAAGACCGTTAAGGATAACTCTTAAGGGTTTAACTCTAACCTTGTTTGCATTAAGTGCAATTTTAATTGCGCCTTCAGCAGCAGCGAAAGATTCATGACCAGCAAGGAAACAGAAACATTCGGTTTCTTCTGAAAGAAGCATTTTACCTAAGTTACCGTGGCCTAAACCTACCTTTCTGTTTTCAGCAACTGAGCCAGGAATACAGAAAGATTGTAAACCGATACCGATATTAGCAGCAGCGGTTGCAGCACTCTTATCCCCAGTCTTTTCAGCAGCCTTCAAAGCGATAGCTGAGCCTACAACGTAAGCCCATTTAGCGTTTTCAAAGCAGATGGGTTGAGTTTCTTGAGTGATAGTGTAAGGATCAATACCGTACTTATCACAAATTTCTTTACATTCATCAATAGAAGAAATGCCATATTCAGCTAAGGTAGCAAGAATTTTGGCTTCACGTCTTTCATAACCTTCAAATTGTGCCATAATAATTGCCCTCCTTATTACTCTTTACGCGGGTCGATATACTTAACCGCGCCGTCTTCTTCTTTAAAGCGACCATAAGTGCCTTTTGACTTTTCGTACGCTTCGTTGGGTTCCATACCCTTCTTAATAAAGTCTGTCATCTTGCCGAGTGAAACGAATTCATAACCGATAACTTCATCGTTTTCGTCAAGAGCCATTCTTGTACAATAACCTTCAGTCATTTCAAGGTATCTAACACCCTTAGCCTTAGTGCCGTACATGGTACCAACCATTGAACGAGCACCTTTACCAAGGTCTTCCATACCAGCGCCGATAACCAAACCGCCTTCAGAGAAAGCAGATTGTGAACGACCGTATACGATTTGAAGGAATAATTCTCTCATAGCCGTGTTGATTGCATCGCAAACAAGGTCGGTATTCAACGCTTCAAGAAGAGTTTTACCAGGAAGAATTTCTGCTGCCATTGCTGCTGAGTGAGTCATACCAGAGCAACCAATGGTTTCTACAAGCGCTTCTTCAATAATACCATCTTTAACGTTTAATGAAAGTTTACAAGCACCTTGTTGGGGTGCGCACCAGCCTACACCGTGCGTATATGCGGAAATATCTTTAATTTCCTTTGCTTCAACCCATCTACCTTCTTCGGGAATGGGTGCAGGGCCGTGTTTCGGTCCTTTGCAAACGCAGGTCATTTCTTTAACTTCAGTTGAATACTGCATAAATCTATGCCCTCCATAATTTATAACAAAATTTTATCTTATAAAGTATATCATAACTTTACTCATTTTGACAAATATTTTAATCGATTTTTATTTACCTTTTTTCGCTTTTATCGATTTTCTTGATTTCTTTTATAGTGAAAAAGATATTGCTGGTAATACCCCGCGTTTCCCTTGAACCGCTCGACAAACCATTCGGCTATCGTTTCCCTATTAGTTCCCGTGCCCCTAAAATCTTCCCGATACACCTTTTCTATCCACGTATCAACTGGAAAACTATCGCCACGCCTAAACCCAAATAACGTCACGCAATCAGCAACTTTTCTACCTACACCGTGAATGGTAACGAGTTGATTTTTTATTTCGCGCGTAGAAAGGTTTTTAAATGCGTTGACGTCAAACCCG
>JAZLCJ010000019.1:0-17550 GCA_045614185.1 Christensenellaceae bacterium
TATCTAACCCCTCGCCCGTTTTAGCGCAAACGCAAATAATATCAACACCGAGCGAGCCGTATTCTTTTTTAATATAAGAAAGAACTTGGTCGCTAATATCCGCTTTATTTACAACTATAGAAAACTCAACTCCCTCTTTTACAGAGTTTAAGTAAAGTTTGTCCAAAAGCAAATAATCAGGCTTTGGTTCAGGCGAAACAACGGCGACAATTAAGTCGATATTAGAAACGTTAGGTCTAATAAATCTATTTTTTCGCTCTTTCACGGCACAAATAACGTTTTTATCAACTTCAACAAAATCGCCCACGGCAATATCGTTGCGTCTTAATTTCAACACGCCACGTGCCCCGCATTTATAAAGTTTTCCGTCGCACTTAACAAGATAAGAATCCGTATGTGCTTTATAAACTTGCCCTATCAAATTTCACCTGTAGAATTTTCTTCAATATATCTTTGGCGAAGTTGACCGCAAGCGCCGTCAATATCTTCACCCATTCTTCTGCGTAGCGTTGCTGAAAGCCCGCCTTTTTCTAATAATCCTAAAAATCTATACGCTTCTTTATCAGTTGCGCTTTTTAATTCATTTTCTTTTACTTCGTTTAGCCTAATTAAATTAACGTGGCAAGGTCTACCCTTAAGTTTAGAAATAAGCGCGTTAGCGTGGCGAACGGTATCGTTGTTACCACGGATTAAAACGTATTCAAATATATATCTTCTACCCGTTTTCTTAAAATAATTTGCACATGCACCTAAAATTTCATCAATCTTGTAGGTTTTTGCAACGGGCATAATTTGTTCACGCTCATCATCAAACGGAGAGTGAAGCGAAACGGTTAAATTTATGCTTACGTCTTCATCAGCAAGTTTATACATTTTAGGAACGATACCAGACGTTGAAAGGCTAATGTTTCGCTGGCTAATATTGATACCACCCGTTTCAGAAACAAGCCTTAAAAACTCAATGGTATTATCATAATTATCAAGAGGTTCACCACTACCCATCAAAACAATATTTATTATTTGTCTTTTATCACCAAGCCCACCGCCAAGATATCTATTTACAGCAATAACTTCACCTAAAATTTCAGCGGAAGTCAAATTTCTAACTAAACCATGAAGACCAGATGCACAAAAAGCACAACCCATACGACACCCAACTTGTGTAGAAACACAAATGGTATAGCCATACTTATATTTCATTAAAACGCCTTCAATAACGTTGCCGTCGCAAAGTTTAAATAAGAATTTTTGAGTGCCGTCAACTGACTTTAAGTTTTTAATAATAGTTACTGGTTGAGCAGTATACTTATCCTGTAACCTTTCACGAAAAGGTTTTGAAAGTTCAGTCATTTCAGAAAAATCAAGTCCTAAATGTAGAGCCTTATAAATTTGACCTGCTCTAAAACTTTTTTCCCCAAGTTCGCTAATTACACTCTTAAGTTTTTCAAGGTTAAACCCTAATAAACACTCTTTCACTCTAATTTACTCTCTTTAATTTTGCAATATAAAAGCCTAAACCGCCAGAAATATCGGGCAAAAATTGATTTGTGTCCATAACGCTTTCATGCGGTAATTTACTATTGATTTTGCATATTTCAAAGCCTTTTATGTCAGACATAAACGCTTTTATTATTTCTATATTTTCACTATCCAAAACTGAACAAGTTGAATAATATAAGTAACCACCTTTTTTAACGTAGTTAGAAACTGTTTTTAGTATTGCAACTTGCTCTTTATTTAACTCTAAAACGTTATTTTCTTCACGGTTTAGTTTAATATCTGGGTTATCATTCATAACCCCTAACCCACTACAAGGCGCATCAACTAAAACAGCATCAAATTTATTGATAAACTCATCAATCTTTATCTTAGAATCAGCAACACGAGTGGCAATATTTTCTCTGCCCATGCGCTTTTTATATTCCTCGATAAGTTCAACCCTGTGCTCGTGAATATCTAACGAAGTAACGTTTTTACATTTATAAGATAATCTTACACTTTTACCACCAGGCGCAGCACAGGCATCAAGCAAGTTTTCACAAGGTTCAACTTCTTCACAAATAGCAATTGAACCAAGTGCTTGATAAGTATAAATGCCCTTATCATAGTCGGTATTTCTTACAAAGCGTTTTGCAATATAAACGTTGTCAAATGGTGTATCGGTAAATTCAACGCCAAGTTTTTCTAAGTAATCTTTACCGTCTACGCCGTAAAATGCCAGACAAGTACTTTCATTAGTTGCGCTTATAATCTTTTCCGTTCGTTCAAAGCCATAGGTTTTAACAAGCGATTTTACAGCAAATTCTGGGTAAGAATACTTAACTGATAAGCGCTTAAAATCATCATTAGGCAGTTCTATTTTTGTATTAATAAACTTTCTTAAAAAAGCATTAACAAAACCTGCCATTCCGCCTTTGCCTAATTTTTTAGTAAGTTCTACGGCATTTTTAGTAACTGCGTACTCTTTTTTTTCTAAGTATTTAATTGCATACATAGAAATCTTCAAAATGGTTCTAATAACAAGTTTTGGAGATTTTTCAGCAAGTTTTGATATATAGTAAGAAAGTTCAATATCTTTATCAAGCACACCGTAACAAGTCTTAATTGTAAGCGCACGGTTCTTTTCTTCAATAAAAGAAGAATTTATTGCTTGTTTAAGAAAAGTCTTTTCACTATATACTTTATTTAAAATAGAATAACAATCGTAAAAATAGTTAACCATTACTTAAATTCACTACCCACAACAAACTTATTACCACGCAAAAAGTCTTTTATATTCATAGGCTTTCCGCCCGCTTTTTGAACGGTTAAAAGTGATAACGCACCGCTACCGCATGCGATAATTAATTCATTATCCGCTTTTAATACTTGCCCCGCGCTACCATTACCCCCACAAACTTTTGCCTCGTATACCTTAAACGGATTGCCGTCAAGATAACAAAAAGCGATGGGTGCGGGATTATAAGCGCGTATTTTATTATAAATGTTTTCCGCACTATCAGACCAATCTATAAGTGCGTGTTCTTTTCTTACAATTTTGCTGAAGGTTGCCTTGCTTTCATCTTGTTTAGTAAATACAGCAGTTCCATTTTCAATTGAAGGCAACGCTTTCATTAAACAATCCGCACCAAGTACTGACAAACGCTCAAAAAGACTACCACAAGTTTCACCGTCTAAAATTTCAAGTTCTTCTTGAAGTATCATATCACCAGTATCTATGCCGATATCGGTTTTCATTATAGTAATACCCGTTTTCTTTTCACCGCTTAAAATTGCGTAATGTATAGGTGATGCTCCCCTATATTTAGGCAATAATGACGCGTGAATATTAATAACGCCGTGCTTTGCTATATCTAAAATTTCTTGTGATAAAATTTGACCAAACGCACAAGTTATCATCAAGTCGGGTTTAAGCGCCTTCATATCTTCCACGCCTTCTACTCTGATTTTAGAATACTGATAAACGGGAAGTCCGTTTTCTAATGCATACTGTTTTACAGGCGGAGCGGTTAAAATTTGCTTTCTACCAACGGGTTTATCTTTATTTGTAACTACGCCAACAATTTTATGTTTACCACTCTCAACAAGTTTTTTTAGCGGTAAAACTGCAAAATCAGGCGTTCCTAAATAAACTATTCTCAATCGTTTTCTCCCTTGACGTAATCTGCTTTATCTACGTAGATTATGCCATCCAAGTGGTCATACTCATGACAAAAAGCACGCGCCAAAAAACCTTCAGCCTTTACGGTAAAAGGTTTGCCAAATCTATCAAAAGCCTTAACCGTTACTTTATTTGGGCGGGTTACAGCGCCGTATTTACCCCTTACAGATAAACAGCCTTCTTCACCCGATTGTGAGCCACTTTGACTTACTATAACTGGGTTAATACATTCAAAATATTTACCTTCAGCCATAACGATAAACACACGGCGCAAAACACCAACTTGCGGTGCAGCAAGACCTGCTCCGTCCGCCTTAATAAGCGTTTCTTTCATATCGTCTAAAAGTTGATGAGTTTTTTCACCAAAATCAGTTACTTCAAAACTCTTTTTTCTAAGCGTGGGATCTCCAAGTTGAACAATATTTCTAATAGCCATAGTATCACCATTTAAGTTAAATTATTGGAATTTACTTCCATAAACACAGAAACTGCGCGAGTTTTATGCTTATCTGCACTCGCAAAAATTTCGTCTAAAAGTTCTCTATCGTTAGCGCTAACACGCATCAAAACTTGATAGCGGAACTTGTTTTGTAAACGCTTAAGCGGTGCTTTCATGCATCCGAAAAAGCGAAATTTTTCTCTTTGTAAATTATATATAACGCTTAAATCTTCATAAACAGATTTTGTTACCGCAAGCGTTTTTTCATCGTCTTCGCCACTAATAAGAACTCTTACAACATCTGTAAAAGGCGGGAAAGCCGTTGCTTTTCTAACCGAAATCTCTTGTTTAAAGAAGTTTAAGTAATCGTATTTTATTGCGTATTTTAAGATTGCATTATCGGGCGAATAGGTTTGTAAAACTACTTTACCAGCATTTTCCGCCCTACCACTTCTACCAGCAACTTGGGTAAGTAGTTGAAAAGTTCTCTCACCACTTCTATAATCGGAAAAATGCAAACTCATATCCGCATCAAGTATACCAACTAAAGTTACGAAAGGAAAATCATGACCTTTAGCAATCATTTGAGTTCCAACCAAAATATCAGCCTCACGATTAGCGAACTGGCTTAAAATCTTAAAATGCCCTTCTTTATTTTGCGTGGTATCTCTATCCATTCTAAGTATTCTTGCTTTTGGATAAAGTTTTTTAAGTTCGTCAACAACACGTTCTGTACCCGTGCCACCGTATCTAATAAACGGACTTCCACACTCGGTACAAGCGGTTATCATTTTATATTTTGCCCCACAATAATGACAAAGCAAAGCGTCATCTTCCCTATGATAAGTCAAAGACACGTCACAAGACTCACATTTTTGAACGTGACCACATTCAGTACATATTACAGTTTTAGAATATCCACGCTGATTTAAGAAGATTATCGCTTGATTACCATTTTTTAAGCACTCGTCAAGTTCAACCTTTAATATTGAAGAAAAAGGAGTATTATTACCGCGTCTAACTTCTTTACGCATATCGGCAATTTCAACTTCCGGCAAGGGTTTTTTGTTTATTCTATCAGGAAGTTCAATCAAATTATATTCGCCTTCAGTTGCGTTAAGGTAACTTTCAATCGATGGCGTTGCGCTGCCCAAAACTAACTTAGCCCCGTTATTTTCCGCACGGAATTTTGCGATATCAATGGTTGAATATCTCGGTGAAGATTCACTAGTATAACTTCCGTCGTGCTCTTCATCAATAATAATTAAACCCAGATCTTCAACTGGCGCAAAAATAGCACTTCTTGCACCGATTGCAATTCTTGCCTCACCGTTTCTTAATCTCCACCATTCGTCAAAGCGTTCACCCGCAGATAATCCACTATGAAGTATTGCCGCATTGTCGCCAAAACGAGCACGGAGTTGTTTTAACATTTGCGGAGTTAATGCAATTTCAGGCACTAACATTATTGCCGTTCTGCCGGCGTTTATAGTTTTGTTGATAAGATTTAAGTAAACTTCAGTTTTACCACTACCGGTAACGCCAAAAATCAAACTAATAGTTTTGTCAGTATTCACTACTGAATTTACTGCAAAAAGCTGTTTAGGTGTTAAAGAAACGCTCTTTTTATCCGCAGATAAATCTTTGTAAGGTGAACGCAAAAACTTTTCCTTACTAATTTGCGCGTAACCTTTTTTTACTATTGTATTTAATGCGGACGCACCAAACTTATCACTAAGAGGAGTGCAAAGAGATTTTCCGTTTTCTTTTAAGTACTCAATTAGTTCTTTTTGTTTTATAGCAGACTTACGCATTGAAGAAAGAATATCTTCAACCTTTAAGTCTTCAACAAGGCTAATATACCTTACGAAATGGTCTTTAACCTTTCCCTTGCGCATTTCCGAGGGAAGAAAAAGCCTAAGAGCCGCCGCACGGGTAACGTAACAAGTTTTACAAACGTATTCCATCAACGCTAAAGTTTCATTGGTTAGCGCGGGAATATCTTCTAAAACTCTTAAAATAGGTTTAATTTTATCAGGAGAATAATTGCTTGTTTCTTTTGTTTTAATAACAATTCCCTCTATAACTTTGTTGCCGAACGGCACAACAACACGGCTACCAGCCTGAACGGTGGAGCCAAAATAAGAATATTCGAAAATTTTATCGACTTCTACGTTGTTGATGTCGACGATTACGTCAGCAAACATATCTAACCTATTATCCGTTAAAAACAAAATATGTCCACCAAAGTGATGAACACATTTTTTAAGTTTTATTAGTCGTTGGTGGCAACAAGTTTGCCATCTTCAATTTCTTGAGCAGCAACAGACAAAGGCTTCTCATTGTCCGGAAGTTCGGTGTAGCCTTGGTTTTGCGCTTGTTCCATAAGTTGTCTTGCACGCTTACTAGTAACGATGCAAAGTTCATATTTTGAACCAATTTTTTGTGCCAATTCATCAATAGGCGGTTTATGTATCATAGTTAACTCTCCTTTAAGAAATTACTTTATTAAACTTTGTTTTTTTCTAATTCAATTATTTTTTTAATTTCATTAAGCGCAGTGTCTAAATCGTCGTTAATAACGGCGTAATCATAAAGACTTTGCTTACTGAGTTCATAATCAATTCTTTCCATTCTTGAATTGATTTTTTCAATAGATTCCGTATTCCTTTTAATAAGGCGGTTTCTAATTTCTTCACGCGACGGCGGAAGAAGCATAATAAGTACGGCTTCACTATAATTTTCTTTTACTTTAAGTCCACCGTTAACGTCAATTTCCAACAATACGTCTTTTTCTTTCAAACTATCAAGCACAAAATCTTTAGGCGTGCCGTAAAAGTTATCAAAATGCTCTGAGTATTCTAAAAACCCGTCATTTGCAATCTTAGACTTAAAATCTTCTTTTTCAATAAAAAAGTACTCTCTCCCGTGAACTTCCCCGTCTCTTGGAGCGCGCGTCGTACAAGAAATTGAAAGTGAAATATTGTCATCTTTCGTAAGCAACTTTGCAATAGTTCCTTTCCCTACGCCCGACGGGCCTGAAAGCACGATTAAAACGTTTTTCATACTACTCAAGGTTTTGAACCTGCTCCCTTACTTTTTCAATTTCGTTCTTAAGTTCCAACGCATATCTAGTAACTTCAATATCGTTTGATTTAGAACAAATGGTATTTGTTTCTCTATTAAACTCTTGCATTAAGAAGTCAAGTTTTTTACCCATACCTTCAGTTTTGATAATATCACGGAATTGAACGATATGTGATTTTAATCTGGTCAACTCTTCATCAATATTAACTCTATCGGTATAAAAAGCAACTTCACTTAAAAGTCTTGACTCTTCATATTTTACGTCTTGTAAAAACTCTTCAATTCTAACTTTGAGTTTGTTTTTATATTCAAGCGCAACAAGCGGTGCGCGCTCTGTAATTTTATCAGCTAATTCTTTAATCGTATCCATACGGTTAAGCATATCGACAACAAGTTTTTCACCTTCAATCTTACGCATTTGATTGAGATTTTCACAAGCGTATTTAACCGTGTCTTTTACAATTTGCTCAATTTCAGCAACGTCAAGCACAGAATTGTCAACTATAACTTCTGGCGATTTCATGAGCAAACTAACACTCATATCATTTGCAAGGTTAAACTTTTCTGCAATTTGCTTGCTTGCATTATAATAAGCGTTTGCTTTATCCAAATTTACTGTTAAATCAGAAACGTTTTCACGAGTATCTGAAAAATTAACAAATAAATCAATCCTGCCACGTTTAACGTATGCTTGAACGGTCTTTCTTATAGCGTCTTCAAGCGCAATAAATGCACGTGGTGTTTTGCAGTTTAAATCAAAATTACGATTATTTACGGTCTTCATTTCAACGATAAGGTTAATTCCGTTTTCAGAATATTCTGCCCTACCGTAACCCGTCATACTAAGCATAAACAAACTTCTCCGTATTATATTTAAACTATTTTAACACACTTTTATTATTTAATCAAGTTTTTATAAGCGATTTAAATGTATCTTCATCAATAATTTTAACGCCTAACGCTTGTGCTTTATCAAGTTTACTACCCGCGTTTTCGCCAGCAAGTACCATAGTAGTTTTTTTAGACACGCTTGATAAAACCTCACCGCCAAGCGATTCAATAATTTTTGCAGCGTCATCACGCTTAAAATCTAAAAGCGTACCCGTAAGCACTACCTTTTCACCAAAGAACACACCTTCAGAAACTTCAGCAAGTTCTTGAACGGTTACACCTAGTGAAAACAACCTATCAATTTCAGTTAAATTCTTTTCGTTTCTAAAGTAATTGTAGATACACTCAGCAACTATTTCACCTATATCCTCGGTGTCAAGCAACGACTCTTTATCCGCATTCTTTAAACTTTCAAGCGTTTTATACTTACTTGCTAAATCTTTAGCGGTTTTCTTACCAACGTTATCAATACAAAGCGCATAAATAAACTTGTCTAACGCTACTGTTTTAGACTTTTCAATAGCGGTAAATAAATTATCAGTTTTAGCATCTTTATAACCGTCTAACGCACGAACTTTTTGCTTGTCTAAATCATATAAATCACTAAAGTTTTCCACACCGAATTCATCAAATAAAAGTCCGGCAGTCTTTTCGCTAAAACCTTCAATATCCATTCCGTTTTTACCTGCAAAGTTAGTAAGTTTTGCTACAACCCTAGGTCTGCAAGTATCGTTAGGGCAAAATAGATTTGCACCAATTTCAACAAGTTCACTTGCACAATACGGACAGATAGTGGGCTTTTTAACTTCCTTACAAGTAGGATATACTTCAGTCGTTCCCAAAATTTCAGGAATAACTTCATTACTTCTTCTAACTAAAACGCGCGCACCGATTAACACACCCTTTCTTTGAATATCGCCAAAGTTATTAAGCGTTGCTTTTTTTACGGTTGCACCCGCAAGTTCAGTAGGTTCTAAAATACCAAGTGGTGTTAACTTACCCGTTCTACCAACTTGCCATAAAACGTTCTTTAAAATAGTGGTAACTTCTTCCGCCTCAAACTTAAAAGCAATTGCCCAACGCGGAAATTTATCCGTACTACCAAGTTCTTCTCTTATAGAATAATCATTTACTTTAACAACTGCTCCGTCAGTTAAAATATCAAGTGTTTTTCTACTGTTTTCAATCTCTTTTATAGCAGACATAACACCCTCGATAGTGTTTTCAATACGCAAAAACGGGTGAACCTTAAAACCTTCTTTTCTTAAAAATTCAACCCCTTCAACTTGAGTAGAAAATACGCTATCTTCGATATAGTTTACGTTATAAAACATAATTTCAACGTGGCGCTTTTCAGTAACTTTTGGGTCTAAATTTCTAATTGCACCTGCAACAGCGTTACGCGCATTTTTAAGCGGTTCTGATGCCGTTTCATTATATTTCTCTAAAACGGAAAGGCGCATAATAGCCTCGCCTTGAACTTCAATTTTGCCCTTATAAGAAATAGTTAGCGGAAAACTTTTAACAGTCAATACCTGCGCCGTAACGTCTTCCCCTTCAACGCCGTTACCACGAGTAGTTGCACAAACAAATTTACCTTGGTCGTAAGTTAAACAAATAGTAAGTCCGTCAAACTTATATTCAATTGTGTAATCAATTTTTTTGCCTTCTTTATTTATTCTCTTTTCAAAGGCGTAAATTTCTTCTTCGCTGGTTGCCTTATCTAAACTGTATAATCTTTCGATATGTTTATGCTTTTTAAACGCAGAAATAGGCTCTCCCCCAACTCGTTTAGTAGGAGAGTCAAAAAGCACTTCATTAGTCGCTTTTTCTAAAGCAACTAATTCGTCGTAAAGTTTATCGTATTCTTTATCTGAAACAGTAGGATTATCTAGTACGTAATATTCGTGAGCGTACTTGTTAAGCACGTCAACTAGTTCTCTCATTCTATTACTCATAAAACCTCCATAGGTGCAAATTTTGCTGATAACGATTTAACACCAACGCCCTTAAAAGCAACGTCAACTATTAAGTTATCCCCAGCACCTTTTACGCCTATAACAATACCTTCGCCAAACTTTGTGTGGCGAACTTTTGCACCAGACTTAAATTTACCGTATTCAACGCCCTTAACTTCTTTGGGTTTATTATTTTGCAAAAAAGTTTTGGCATATCCAGAAGAATACCCACCGCGCGATGAATAATTATCGTCGTCATTAAAAGAATCATAATTTTTTTGGTAAGAATATTCTTTATACGGTGATTCTTCAGCCTTTTTAGGCGCTAAAATTGTTTGGGCTTCTTTTAAGAATCTTGATTGTACCATTCTTTCACGCCTGCCATACATATAACGACTCATAGCGCGCGTTAAATACAATCTTTCCATAGCACGCGTAACGGCTACGTACATCAAACGCCTTTCTTCTTCCATTTCTTCCGCATCATCAATACTGCGTGAAATAGGCAAAATACTTTCATCAAGCCCTGCAACGAATACACATTTGTACTCCAAGCCCTTTGCAGCGTGAATAGTTGCTATGGTTACCGCATCATCACTATTTATTCCGTCAACGTCAGAACTAAGCGTAACTGAATTAAGATAATCGGCAAGCGTTGCTCCCTTGTTATCTTTTTCAAACTGATCGGCAGAGTTCTTCAATTCGCTTATGTTATAAAGCCTTGAAGTGTTTTCTTCGGTTTTCTCTAAGAATTGCTCTTCAAAACCAGTCATTTCAAGAACGTATTCCATCAATCTAACTACGCCGTTATTTTCAGAATAATTCTTAAAAGAATCAAGCAACATACCAAAGTTAAACAACTTTGTCTTAGCAGAAGATCCAATACTGGTTTGTTCTAATCTAAACAAACCCTCGTATAACGAAATACCTGCTGATGCACAAAATTCTCTTAACTCTCTTAAAGTTTTATCGCCAATACCGCGTTTTGGCGATGCAATACATCTAAGAAAAGACTCGTCATCGCTAGGATTATTTACAACTTTCAAGTATGACAAAACGTCTTTAATTTCTTTACGTTCAAAAAACCTAAATCCGCCAAAAACTTTGCACGGTATACCGTACTTCATAAATTCTTGTTCATATGCGCGAGAAAGCGCGTTGACACGCATAAAAACAGCAAAATCACGATAAGACAAGTCACTATTTCTTGCCATAAGGTTTTTGATTTGTAAAGATGCAAAAGTAGCCTCGTTATTCTCATCTGAACCAACGAAAGTTTCTACCTTAACCCCTTCGGGATTTTCCGTCCACAATTCTTTTTCTCTACGCCCCGTGTTATTTTTTATAATACAGTTTGCAAGTTCTAATATCTTTTTTGTTGAACGATAATTTCTTTCTAATTTATAAATTTTTGCACCGCGGAAAATATCATCAAAGGTCAAAATATTTTCAACCTTTGCACCGCGCCAACCATATATGCTTTGATCATCATCACCAACGACAAAAAGATTACCGTGATGAACTGATAACATCTTAGCAATTTCAAACTGAACTGTGTTAGTGTCTTGAAACTCGTCGATATGAATGTACTGGAACTTATTAGAATAATACTCGGCAATTTCTGGATGTTTTGTAAAGAGTTCGTAAGTTTTAAGCAACAAGTCATCAAAATCAAGCGCATTTGAACGCATAAGTTGCGTTTCATACGCCTTATAAATCTTTTCAATATCATCAGCAAATCTTAAACCATAATTTGCTTTACGCCACTCTTCCGGCGATAAACAGTCGTTTTTAGCGGTTGAAATCATATTTTTACACGACTTAAACAATGAGTCAACGTCATAACCAAGTTCTTCAAAAACGCGCTTTAAGACTTTATCTTTATCAGTTTCATCATAAATAGTAAAGTTTCTATCAAACCCTATATGTGAAATTTCTTGTCTTAAAATTCTAACGCACATACTGTGGATAGTTGAAACCCACATATCGTCTACGTCTGGAACAATTTGTCTTAGGCGCTCTTTCATTTCCCCTGCGGCCTTGTTTGTAAAGGTTATAGCACAAATATTATAGGGTTTAACACCTTTTTCTAACACAAGATAAGCAATACGACTGGTTAAAACTCTCGTCTTACCACTACCAGCCCCCGCAATAACTAAAACAGCGCCCTCTGTGTCGAGGACGGGTTTAATTTGTTCATCATTAAGTTTGTCTAAAAGTTGTTTTACTGTGCTCATAATTGCTTACCTAATAATTTTATTATTAGAAATTATATCATATATAAAAAATCTTTTCAAGTAGTACGGGTATAAAATGGCGTTTTATATTTTAATTTTCTTGATTTATAAACCTGATTGTGTTAATATTTAGAAAGAGGTAAGTTATGAAAAAATGTTATCTTCAAAATAAAACGGTTGTTATTTCAGGCGCAAGTGGCGGAATTGGTTTTTCCGTTGCAAAAATGCTAATAGAAAAATTTAATTGTAAAATCATAGGTATAGCAAGAAATGAGAAAAAAATTCTTTCTGCAATAGAAACTTTAGGCGATAAAAAGTCAAACTTTTCTTATAAAATATTTGACGTTTCTATTAGAGAAAATTGGCAAAACTTTGCAAAAGAATTAAATGATACAAACACTAAAATTGACGTTTTAATTAATAACGCTGGTTTTATGTTGCCTTTTGCTAAGTATGAAAAATATTCAGATGCTGAAATTGATGAAATTATTGCAACAAATTTTTCAGCATATCTATATTCAATATCATCACTTTTACCTTTGTTAAAACAGTCCTCTACCCCTGCAATTATCAACGTTTCAAGCGCGGCAGGTCTTTGTGCAGTAGTTGGTCAAAGTATGTACTGCGCTACAAAATACGCCGTTAGAGGTTTAACGGAAACACTTCAACAAGAATATAAAAAACAAATTTATATAGGTGGAGTTTACCCAGGTTTTATTAAAACAGACATATTAAACCGTCAAAGTGAAAGCGGTAAGAAAAATAAACTTATCAATAACCTTATGATGCCCTTAAGTAAGGCTACTAAAAAAATAGTTAAGGGCATTGCTAAAAAGAAAAAACGCATTACAATGGGTATTGACGGAAAACCTATGGCTTTCTTAGGCAGAATATTCCCTAACTTTACACCAAATATTATCACAAAAGTGTTAAAAGCGTCCAAACTTGAAATGTTTACTGACGTGTTCGATTATAAGGAGAAAAAATGAAAAGAATATTAACCATTCAAGACATTTCATGCGTAGGCAAATGTTCTTTAACCGTTGCCCTACCAGTAATATCAGCATTTGGTGTTGAAACCTCAGTTCTCCCAACGGCAGTTTTATCCACACATACTGCGTTTAATGGTTTCACCTTCCGTGATTTAACAAGCGACATGCTCCCTAACGCAAAGCATTGGAAAGAACAAAACATAGGTTTTGATGCACTCTACACGGGATATCTTGGTTCACTTGAACAAGTAAATATCGTAACCGAAATTTTTGAACAATTTAAAACTAAAGATAACTTTATTTTAGTTGACCCCGTTATGGCTGATAACGGGAAATTATATACAGGTTTTAATGAAGAATTTGCAAAGTCTATGGCAAGACTTTGTGCACATGCGGATATCATTGTTCCCAACCTTACAGAAGCATCATATATTCTAGGCCAAACTTATAAAGGCAATAATTATGATGAAAAATACGTAAAACAAACCTTAAAATCTTTAACGGATTTAGGTGCAAAAAAAGCAGTGTTAACAGGCGTATCTTTAGAAGAAAACAAACTAGGTGTATACGGTTATGACAGACATAAAGACACCTATTTTAGTTATTATAGAGAACACCTTCCTGCATCTTTCCACGGCACGGGCGACGTCTTTGCAAGTGCCCTTTGCGGTGCGCTTACAATTGGTAAAACTTTAGATGCATCACTTAAAATTGCCGTTGATTTTACCGTTGACAGTATATTAAAAACAATGGAAAATCCCGATAGAAACTGGTATGGTGTAGAATTTGAAAGAGCCCTACCCAACCTTATTAATAACTTGTAAAAAAGAAACGCTCGCTTATATCTAAGCGAGCGTTTTTAATTTATTTAAGCTCAATAAAACTTGCAGGTTGATGGAAACTATCACACATCGTTGGGCTTACCGCAAGTAGATTTTTATCAGGTATACCACCTTCAGTTTCAATCCTATAAGCATTAAACTTTATACCGATTTTTTCATCATAATTAATTTTGTCCAAAGGCACAATAAACTTTACTCTATAATCGGATTCGTTTAACTTTTCCGTTTCAGAAGTTACAAAACACTCTTCCTTTGAAATGGGATCAGCCTCATACTCCCCTACAGCCAAACACTTCATTTTATTTAAGAATAAGGTATTATTAGGTGCAACTTCTACTTCAAAATACCTAGTAATATCATTACCAGTACAAATAAACGCTTCACAAACGTCTCCCTCGTAAATCGGGTCGTTATAATTATCATAAGCACTATATTGCTTAGAGTTTTTGCATATAAATTCAAATATAAGTTCTTTTTCCGTTTTGGTAATTTCAAGCGTGGTATAAAATTCGTTTATATCTTCGCCCGTTCTACTGTTTTTAAGTATGTATTTCATAACAAATCCTTTATTTTATAATTATTTTGTAATAGTAACTTTATTAAGTGCTCTTGGTGCATCGGGATTGTTACCAATGCCACAAGAAATTTTACAAGCGAGCATTTGTGCAAAAAGTGCAAACGCAAACATGCAAACTTCTTCGGGAACCCCAAAGTTAATAAGCGCATCATTACAACCCTTTTTACCGATAAGAACGTTATCGTTGGTTACCAAAAGAACAGGCGCGCCAAGGCTAATCATCTTATCAATGCACTTCATTTGGTCTTCACGAACCATTCTTTGCATGTCGCTATCACCATTATTCTTAGCACAATAAATAATAACTGGTGTAGATTCGTTAACCATTGCCATAGGTCCGTGATAAAAATCACTTCCAGCATAACCTTTCATTTGTATGTAACAAGTTTCTTGAAGTTTAAGGGTTGCCTCTAATGCAATCGCGTAAGTCATACCGCGTGAAAGCACAAAACCGCTCTTCATTTCCTTAAATTTATCAGCATACTTTGTAGTTAAAACATCAATTATAGGAATAACCTTTTCAATTTCTTGTTTTAAATGGCTAAGAAGTAACAAGTCTTCCCTATGATTAGAAAGTTCAGCAGCAAGCCATAACATAATGAAAAGTTGTGAACTAAATGTTTTTGTTGCGGCAACGCTCTTTTCCTCTCCTGCACTACAGTAAAGGTGATATTTAGCTTCTTTTGCCATAGGACTATCTAAATCATTGGTAACAGCAATAGTAATTGAACCTTGTTCATTACCGCGTCTAATAATTTCAAGAACATCAGCAGCCTTTCCGCTTTGACTACAGCCGATTACAACGCTGTTAGAATAATTAATTTTACCTTTATATAAAGTTACAACGCTGGGCGCAGATAAGCCAACTGTATATTGAGAATTAACTTCAAGCATATACTTAAAGTAAATCAACGCATGGTCACTTGTACCACGAGCCGCAGCAACAAAGTTAGTTGCAGTACCCGCTTTAATGTCTGCAACAAGGGCTTTCATAACGTCGGCATTTTTACTTTGAATTTCGCCAAAAATTCTAGGAGTTTCACAAATTTCTTTCCACATTAACGTTTCTGTATGTTTCATAAGCATCTCCAAAAATATAATTTAAAGTTAAACAAGCGTGCCTTTATACGCCTTTATTTTAATTCATATTTCATTCTATGTCAAGTACAATTTTTTCGGTTTAATAATTTATTGTTTCAAAAGAGCAGCTGCACCTATAATACCAGCATCATTACCAAGCGTTGCTGTAACAATTTCCGTCCTTGGGCTCATTTTGTAGCCATACTCAAACTTCTCACAATAATCTTGCAATTTATCAGTTAAATACTTGCCTTGAGCACTAATCCCACCACCTAAAATAAATACGTCGGGGCGGAAAATATTAAGCATATTAAGTATGCTTTCACCTAAATAATAAATATATTTGCCACAAACTTTTTCAGCCGTTAAATCGCCATTTTTAGCGCTTTCAAAGGCAGTTCTACCATCGACTTTATTAATATCGCCACCAATAAAGTCCCACATAGTGCTATTTTTATCATTTTGCATTGCAAGTTTGGTTTGTTCAATAAGGGCAGTTGCTGAAACGTATCTTTCAATACAACCTCTGCGCCCACAAGTACACTCCTCGCCCTCTAAAACTAAAGTTATATGACCAAGTTCAGCCCCAAGCGAATGTCCGCCCTCAACTAGTTTTTTGTCAAGGATAATTCCACCACCAACGCCTGTCCCTAATGTAAACATTATTGCATTGTCATAATCTTTTGCAACACCATATAAAACTTCTGCAAGAGCAGCAACGTTTGCATCGTTAGAAATTTTTACTGGAACGTCAAAATACTTTTTCAATTTATCAACGATAGGAATTTTTATCCAACCGTCAAGATTCGGCAAAATCTCAACCATACCTGTATCACCGTTAACCGAGCCCGGGCAACCGATACCAATACCAATTAAATCTTTTGCATTAAGTGAATTTTCTTCAATTAGGTTAGTAATATGTTCAGCCATGCATGCAATCATTTCATCTGGAGTTTTTTCCGTCTTAAAACGAGATTGAGCAATAATTTTGCCATTACCATCAACCAAACCTACTTTAATACTCATTCCCCCAATATCAATACCAACTGAAAACATTTTTCCACCAAAAAATTTATTTTATATTTTTAACATTTTGTATATATATTATATTATAAAAATGTAGAGTAAGTCAATAGAGTTTTCAAATTTATATAGTTAAACACAATATATTTTGATACTTTCCCCTAACTTTTTAGTTAAAAAAACAAAAAGAAAAAAAATTTTAAAAAAATTTTAAAATACCCCTTAAAAACGCTTGCCTTTTATTTCTAAATTTGTTATATTATATCAGCAATAGCGACACGGGAGCATAGCTCAGCTGGGAGAGCATCTGCCTTACAAGCAGGGGGTCATAGGTTCGAGCCCTATTGTTCCCACCAATATCGCTATTGCACTTATGTGCGGGAATGGCTCAGTGGTAGAGCGTCGCCTTGCCAAGGCGAATGTCGCGAGTTCGAATCTCGTTTCCCGCTCCATTTTTTTTATTAGGGGTTTTCCCCACTCATATCGGTGGCGCCATAGCCAAGCGGTAAGGCACGGGCCTGCAAAGCCTTGACCCCCAGTTCAAATCTGGGTGGCGCCTCCAACAAAAAACTCTGCGCTATCGAGTGCAGAGTTTTTTTATTTAATAATAAGCCGCTGTGGTGGAATAGGCAGACGCAAGGGACTTAAAATCCCTCGGAGTAACATCCGTGCCGGTTCAAGTCCGGCCAGCGGCACCACGAAAATCGTTAGGAATTTCCTAGCGATTTTCTTTTTACCACTAGTTTTTTATAAAGGCTTTTTG
>JAZLCJ010000020.1:0-83856 GCA_045614185.1 Christensenellaceae bacterium
CAACGATGATATTCAGGCCGAAATTATGGAATACATTGATAAAATGGAAGAAATCACCGGCAAAAAGTTCGGCGATAAGGAAAATCCCCTTCTCGTTTCCGTTCGTTCAGGTGCTCGCGCATCTATGCCCGGTATGATGGATACTATCCTTAACCTCGGTCTTAACGAAGAAGTTGTTGAAACCATGGCTACCATGTCCGGCAACGCTCGTTGGGCATACGACTGCTATCGTCGTTTCATTCAGATGTACTCTGACGTTGTTATGGAAGTTGGTAAGAAGTACTTTGAAGAGCTTATCGACGAAATGAAAGAAGCTAAAGGCGTAACTCAGGACGTTGATCTTACCGCTGATGATCTTAAAACTCTTGCTGAGCAGTTCAAAGCAGAGTACAAAAACAAAATCGGTAAGGACTTCCCTTCCGATCCTAAAGAGCAGTTAATGGGCGCTGTTGAGGCTGTTTTCCGTTCTTGGGACAACCCCCGTGCAAACGTTTACCGTCGTGACAACGATATTCCTTATTCTTGGGGTACCGCTGTTAACGTTCAGATGATGGCTTTCGGTAACATGGGTGACGATTGCGGTACCGGTGTTGCATTTACTCGTGACCCCGCTACTGGTGACAAGGGCCTTATGGGTGAGTTCTTAACCAACGCACAAGGTGAAGACGTTGTTGCTGGTGTTAGAACTCCGATGCCTATTGCACAAATGGCTGAAAAGTTCCCCGAAGCATTCGCTCAATTTGAAAAAGTTTGCCAAATCTTAGAAGATCACTATAGAGATATGCAAGATATGGAATTTACCGTTGAACACGGCAAACTCTATATGCTCCAAACCAGAAACGGTAAGAGAACTGCTGCGGCTGCTCTTAAGATTGCATGCGACCTTGTTGACGAAGGTATGATTGATGAAAAGCAAGCAGTACTTATGATTGACCCCAGAAACCTTGACACTCTCTTGCACCCGCAATTCGATGCTAAGGCATTGAAGTCTGCTCAGCCCGCTGCACGCGCTCTCGGCGCATCTCCTGGTGCTGCTTGTGGTAAAATCGTATTTACCGCTGAAGATGCAAAAGTTTGGAAGGCTAAGGGCGAAAAGGTAATTCTCGTTCGTTTGGAAACTTCTCCTGAAGATATCGAAGGTATGAAGGCATCACAAGGTATTCTTACCGCTCGTGGTGGTATGACTTCACACGCAGCAGTAGTTGCCCGTGGTATGGGTACTTGCTGTGTATCAGGTTGCTCAGCAATCACTAACTTCGATGAAGAAAACAAAACTTTCGTTCTTGCAGGCAAAACCTACAAGGAAGGCGATATCATTTCTATCGACGGTTCAACCGGTAACATCTACGACGGTGCTATTGCAACCGTAGACGCAACTATTTCTGGCGACTTCGGCAGAATTATGGCTTGGGCTGATAAGTACAGAGCGCTTGGCGTTCGTACTAACGCAGATACTCCTAAGGATGCTGCAAAAGCACGCGAACTCGGTGCAGAAGGTATCGGTCTTTGCCGTACTGAACACATGTTCTTTGAAGGCAACAGAATCGACGCGTTCCGTGAAATGATTTGTGCTGATACCGTAGAAGAAAGAGAAACCGCACTTGCAAAGATTCTTCCTATGCAACAAGGCGACTTCGAAAAACTTTACGAAGCATTAGAAGGTAACCCCGTTACCATTCGTTTCCTTGATCCGCCTCTCCACGAATTCGTACCTACTACTGAAGAAGATATTGAGACGCTTGCAAAAGCACAAGGCAAGACCGTTGAACAAATCAAAGCAATCATCTCTGCTCTCCACGAAGCAAACCCCATGATGGGTCACCGTGGTTGCCGTCTTACCGTAACCTATCCCGAAATTGCAAAAATGCAAACCAGAGCGGTTATCCGGGCGGCTATCAACGTTCAACCAAAACACGCTGATTGGAAAGTAGTTCCTGAAATTATGATTCCGTTAGTTGGCGAAATCAAAGAACTTAAGTTCGTTAAAGATTTAGTAGTTGCAACTGCTGATGAAGAAATTGCAAACGCAAAATCAGATCTTAAGTATGAAGTTGGTACTATGATTGAAATTCCCAGAGCGTGCATCACCGCTGATGACATCGCTAAGGAAGCAGAATTCTTCTGCTTTGGTACTAACGACCTTACCCAAATGACTTACGGTTTCAGCCGTGACGACGCAGGTAAGTTCCTTGATGCATACTATGACGCTAAGATTTTTGAAAACGATCCGTTTGCAAAAATCGACCAAAACGGCGTAGGCAAACTTATGGATATGGCAGTAACTTTGGGTAGAAAAGTTCGTCCTGAAATGCACTGCGGTATCTGTGGTGAACACGGTGGTGATCCCTCATCAATCGAATTCTGCCACAAGATCGGTCTTTCATACGTATCTTGCTCACCCTTCCGTGTACCTATTGCACGTCTTGCTGCTGCACAAGCACAACTTAAAAACCCCAGAAACTAATTGTTTCTAAAATAAAAAACCACTGAGAAATCAGTGGTTTTTTTTGTTTTTTTAATAAAAAATGGCAAAAAACCAACAATTTTATTAAAAAATATTGCCAGATTTTATTATTATGATGTATAATAAACGAGCAAAATAATATTTTTTAATGAAAGGGTGCACCCTTTTCTCTATTGCTTGCGAATAGAGAAAATTCACCTTTGATAGATTAAATATAAAGTTTTAGCCTGTTTGTCATATTTTAAGGAGGTAAAAATTATGACGAAAAAAACTTATATTGCACCAAAGGTGGCAATAGAAAATCTTCTTCAAGACGTATTGATGTTCTCTAACTACGATAACGTCGGCGGTGACGAAGATTGGGGAATTCAATAAGGGGGTAAGAGCAGAATGAAAAGTTTAACTAAAAGAAATTTAGTTTTAGTTGTGCTTAGCGTTGTAGTAGCAATTTGCTCGCTTACCTTTGCAGCAACAGTTAAGCCTGTTCGCGCTAATGAAAAACCTGAAACACTTAACTTCCAAGTAATGGAATCAGCGCAAATTCGTATTGGTAAAAGTGCGGAAGTAGAAACCGAATCAACTTCTGGTCTTAGATTTAGAGTTAAAATGGACTATGCAACTGCAAATTACGTAAAATCAAGCGGTGCGTCTTTAGGCTTTATTATTACGCCCAAGGCATTATTTGACCAAAGGGCAGAAGGTACTGATGAAAACGGCGTAGCGTACGGTAAAGATGATTATATCAACTCAATTTCCAAGTATGTAAACAAAGAAAGCAAAGGTATTATAGTAGACGAAAGCACCATTTACGTTGCAGATGCACAAGATAATATTACCAAGTGGGAAAGTACTGAAGATATTGCAGGTGATGACGGTGCATATTACGCAAACGGCGCAATCCAAGGTATATTCGCTAAAAACGTTGATTTAGGCTTTACCGTAATTGCGTATGTTTTGGACGGTAGCGAATACACTTACAGCGTGCCGAGTGCTAATTTTGAAAGAAGTTATACTCAAGTTGCAACAAAGGCTTTACTTAGTGGAAAGAATGCGCTTGAAGTAATTCAAAAGGCGCAACACTTATCAAACTTTGGTAAAGAAACTACAAATCCTTTGGCGATAACTGAAAGTCAAGATTTATATACTCTTTCATCACAAGTTGAAAAAGGCAACACTTTTGACGGTGTTTCTTTTGAACTTAAAGAAAATATAGAAGTAGACCACGATTTTAAACAGATTAAAGCAACTTTCGGTGGTCAATTTGTAAATAATACCAACGGAAAAGTTGTAAGCATTGTAAACAATAAGGACTTAGCAAGTGCTTTTGAAGATGCAAGCGTTAACGTTGATTGCGTAAATAATACAAAGGTGTTTACGGCAACGGAAAAGAGTTTTTCTTGGTTAACCGTTGGTAGACAAGTTGGTGATCTTAATAACGACCGTTATCTTCCTAATGAACAATTGCCAACTGTTGGTAGCAAGATAGTTGGTGATGACAAAACCGAGCCCAAGCATTTAGAAGATGACGTTTTAATCGGCGCGGAAACTATGGCTAAATCAGGTAAAGGTGCGCTTACTTTAAGTCTTTCTAACGTAGACTCGCTTAGATTAAAACTTAACTATACAAAAGATGAACTTCTTGGTATGCTCCCCGTATACAATGAGCAAACTAAAAAGTATGAAGATTCTTCTTCACCTTACGGAACTTATAACCACGTAAGATTTACTTACGCGCTTGTTCGTACAAATACAGGGGGCGCAGCACCTGATGAGCAAGGCAGTGATTATACCAGTCTTTTTGACTTGTTAACTCAAGAAAAATTCTTTGGGGCAAGTGGAAGAAAGTCTGCTGGCAAAAAGATAGAAACAAATATTTGGCGCACTCACATGCTTTCTATTGAAGATTTTACCAAGGCGGTAGGTACTGGGTCTGATAAAGATAACGTTTTATTTATAGGCTATTTTAGCACTATGAGTGGTACTGGTGGTCTTTTTCAAATGTACATTACAGACGTTGAACTTGTAAACGATACTTCTACTATTTTATCTATAGAAACAAATCACTCAGAAGCTCCTATTGTAACTTATACAACTACACGCACAACTTCACCTACTTATGATGAAACTACGGGCGAATGTACAACTAAAGGTACTTTTACGCTTAAGTTGCATGAAGATAAGCCCTCTTATTGTGATCCGTCCGCCCATCCTTATGCAGGATTTGATAAGCCGTCGTTTATGATACCACTTAGAAATTTAAGTAACGTGTATATTAAACTTAGATATAACGAAGAAGAACTTAGAAAACTTGCTGAAGGTTACGGTTATAATGGAATTTCACTTACTTATTTAGTTCAAGGAAGTGGTTATGATCCTGAAGGCGTTATGGCTAAAAACCACAAAAAGAACGTATGGAATACTGTTACTTACTCAATTGATGAGTTTTGTGCTTATTTTGGTGCCGTAAGTTTGAAAACCGGCTCTACTGCTCCTTTTGAACCTATTAAAGATTACACCATAGCATCTTCAAGTGCAATTAAAGAAGTATCTGCAGATTTACTTCACTTAAGATGTTCGCGTACATATTTAACAGTAAATCTCTATATTGGCGACATAAGTTTTACAAATATTTAATCATTTATAGAATAATGAAAAATACCACTCTTTTGGGTGGTATTTTTGTTTTTATTGCAGTTTTTATTTTTGCTTTTCATATAATATCATTATGTTAAATAAAGCAATTATAAATTTAGGGGCAATAAAAAACAACGCGCTTATGTTAAAGAAAAAATTAAATAAGGGCACGTCTTTTTGCGCGGTGGTTAAAGCCGATGCGTACGGGCACGGAGCGGAAGAAGTTTCTTCTGCACTCTATAACACAGCAGATTGCTTTGCGGTTGCGCTTTTTGAAGAGGCAAAAAGGCTCCGCTTAAGCGGAATTGATAAAGATATTTTGTGTTTAATACCGTTTTTCCCTTGTGAAGTTTCTTCTGCCGTTGCACTAAACCTTACCGCAACCGTATATACAAAAGAGCATTTGGAAATTCTTTCTAAATGCGCGGTACCTAAAGGGATAAAAGCAAAGGTGCATATTAAGTACGATACTGGTATGAATAGGCAAGGGGTAAAGGGGATAGAAAACCTTAAAAAACTGTTAGATTTTGCTTTTAATTTGCAGGGAATACAAGTAGACGGGTTATACTCTCATTTTTTTGCGCCCGAAAATAAAAATATGCTTTTATCACAGGTTGATAAATTTTTGCTTGCAAATAACTTGATTAAAGGTTATAATAATAATATAACTTGTCATATTTCCGCAAGCGGTGGGTTTTTATCTGGCGTGCAAATGGATATGGTCAGGTTTGGCATTTTGCTTTACGGGTATAAACCGTTTGAAAGCGATTTGGTTTCTGTAAAGCCCGCCTTAAAGGTTTTTGCGCCCGTGATAGGTCGTCAAAATATCAATTTTGGTGAAAGTGCGCTTTACGGTGTCAAACTTGCTCCGTGCAATATTGATTTTAGTTTGGTGCGCTGTGGTTATGCCGATGGGCTTTTTCGCAAAGAAACTAATCAACTTTTCAATAATAGATGCATGGATTTAAGCGCGTACCTTGGCAAAATGGATAAGTGGGCGTGCGTTATGGATGACGCGGATAAAATCGCTAAAGAGCACGATACTATTAGTTACGAAATTTTGACAAACGCTGTTAAAAGGGCGGAGAAAATTTACTTAAGATAACGGGGCGTATTTGCCCGTGGAGTGGTTATGAAATATTTATTAAAACAAGCAATTTTACCTTTCATTTATTTGGGGTGCATGGCACTTACCGCAGTCGGTGTTTGGAGCATGGAAGAAGAGCAATTTGTACTAAAACTTATCTTGCTTTCACTCAATCTTATTCTTTATGCGGTAGTTGTGTGCGTTATGGCTTATAAAGATGGTGAACTTGCGCTTAAAACCCGCAACGCAAACGATGCTGAAAGAAGAATTATTGTTCAAACGGGCGAATATAGAGAGTTAAAAGTGGCGGAAGAATACGCGCCTTGGAAAGGCTTTGCTGTTGGTCTTATCGTTTGTGCTCCGCTTATTATTTGCATGATTATCGACGTTATTTTAATTATTGCTGGTGTGGATAACAGTATAGTTGAAATTATCCCCACTTTCCTTTATATGATGGTGCAAGGTATAGTTCAACTTTTGGGTGGAAATTATTTCTTTATTTTGCTTTCTATCCCTTATATTTGTTGTTGTACTGGTATTCCGTTTATCTTGGGCGCTAAAAAGGTTGAGCGTCAACAAGAAATGATTAAACAAAAACACGAAAAGATTTACGGACCCAGCAAATGAGAATAGTCGGTGGAAAATATCGCGGTAGAGTTTTAACCGAGTTTTCGGGTAAAGATATCCGCCCCACTTCCGATAAGGCAAGGGAAAGTTTATTTAATATTTTGCAGTTTAAGATTTACGGTAAAACTTTTTTAGACTTATTTTGCGGTTCGGGTGCCGTGGGCATTGAAGCGCTTTCTCGCGGGGCGTCAAAGGTTACTTTTAATGATTTGGACAAGCGTTCTATCGAAGTTTTAAGAAAAAATCTTGAAAAACTAAAGGTTACTGAAGAATATGCCGTAAAAAACGGTGATGCGTTAACTTTTGTTAAAAACACCACCGATAAGTTTGATTTTATTTATATTGACCCGCCGTATAAGTTGGGTTTAGGGCAAAGTGTATTAGAAAATGTAAGCAGGGCGCTTAATTTAAACGGCGTTGCTATTTTTGAAGATGAAAAGCCGTTTGATGGTCAAGTGGTTGGCTTAAAGATAGTAGATACAAGAAAGTACGGTAGAATTCATTTAACGTTTTTTGAAAAAGGAGAGTAAAAATGAAAGTTTGCGTTTTTGCAGGGACTTTTGATCCATTTACAAACGGACACGCTTTCGTGGTTGATAAATGCCTTGAAATATTTGACAAGGTTATTATTGCCGTGGGCGTAAACGTGGATAAAACTCCGCTTTTTTCTGATGAAGTTAGAATTGAAACTATAAAAAAACTCTATAAAGACCAGCCTAAAGTTGAAGTGGACGCTTTCTCTGGTATGCTTACAGATTATATGAAAGATAAAGGCGTTAAGGTTACGGTTAGAGGACTTCGTGATGAAAAAGATTACGAGTATGAAAACACTATGGCGCGTTATAATCAAGATATGTATCCGGAAGTTATAACCGTTTATATCCCTACGCCTGCAACTCTTTCACACGTAAGTTCTACCGCTATAAGAAACATAATAAGTTCTGGTGGAGATTTTTCAAATTACGTGCCTAAGCAACTGGTTGCTGAACTTAAAAAACAATTAAAGAAATAATTAAACCTATTATAAAATTAATAACCGCTGAAATTATCTTTGCAATGATAAATAAGGCGGTTTTTATTTTTGCCTTTTTTAAGTATGAAATGGATTGAACTATTACCGAGCCACCGCCAAAACCGCATAGGGCAGAGGCAATAGGCAAAGTCAGGATTGATGGTGAAGATAAAGACAGGCTTTTTAGTGCGCGCGTGCATTCAAAACAACCCAAAACTAAACTTTCCGCAATATTTTTGTCTTTTGTGATTTTGCTTAGTAGTTCGATTACGGGGGATAATATTTTTAGGGAAAGCAAAACTTCAGTCAAAGTGTAAAATATGGTTATAAGCCCACCAACAACTAACACGGAAATTACCGCTTGATAAGTGCTGTCGTACAGCAAATTGTCGCTATTTTTTGGCAAAGACATAATAAATTTATCACGCGGTTTATCTTTTCGTTTATAAAAAGAAAAGATAAAACCTACTATGATTACCGAAATAAAATGCGTTAAAAACAGCGTTAATCCAAAAGTTTTGCAGTTAAACATTATACTGCCCACGCTACCTATTAAAAACATAGGCGAACTTGTGGAACAAAAAGCACAGCACCTTACGCTTTCCGCATCGGTCAGTAACCCTTTTTCTTTTAGGTCGGCAACTGTTTTTGCACCTAAGGGATAGCCTGAAATTAAACTTATAATAAACGCAAAACCACTTATTCCGCCCGTGTTGAAAATTCTTTTGGTTAAGGGGGATAATCTTTTAGATAGGCGCGCCGTAATAGATAGATTGGTTAGAATTGCCGTTATAAAAAGGTAAGGGAAAAGCGATGGAAAAACGCACGCAAACCAAAGTTTAATTCCGTCAACGCACGCATAAGAAAAGTTCCCACCCACGGTTAAAATTATCGAAAAGGCTATTAGAAAGGTAAAAAGCAAAAACTCTTTTACGGATAGTAATTTTTTCGTCATAATATATTGTATTATAACTTGAAAAAAAATATAGGATATGATAAAATATTTCTATGGATTTATTTGATTTAGTAAATAAAAACAACACTAATGCTCCGCTTGCGGAAAGAATGCGTGCAAACACCCTTTCAGAATTTTTAGGTCAAGACCATATCGTTTCTGAAACAGGGTTGCTTCGCCGTGCAATCAAAACGGATAGGCTTGGGAGTTGTATTTTTTGGGGGCCGCCAGGCTGCGGCAAAACTACGCTTGCAAACGTTATCGCTAAAGGCACGGACGGCAACTTCGTCAAGTTAAACGCAGTAAACAGCGGTGTTGCCGACGTTAAAAAAGTGGTTGAAGAAGCGCAAGCAAACGCTAAACTTTACGGCAAAAAAACTTACCTTTTGCTAGATGAGTGCCACCGCTTTAATAAAACCCAAAGCGACAGCCTTTTACCCGCGATTGAAAACGGCGATATAATCTTTATCGGCTCTACAACCGAAAATCCTTTTGCCGCGATGACACCCGCTATCGTTTCGAGATGTAGGGTGTTTGAACTTAAAAAATTAAAAGAAAAAGATATTATAACCGCCTTAAACCGTGCAATTAACGATAAAGAAAAAGGGCTTGGCAATTATGATTTAACCGTCGAAACGGATGCGTTGGAGCATATTGCTAGAGCCGCGGCAGGGGATTTACGCGTTGCGTATAACGCTTTAGAACTCGCTGCGCTTACCACTGCACCAGATAGCACTGGAAAAATTACCGTAACCTTAAAAGATGCGGAAGAATCTATTCAACAAAAGGCACTTTCTTTTGATGAAAATTTGTATTACGATATTTTATCCGCTTTTTGTAAAAGCCTTAGGGGGAGCGACGCAAACGCCGCGCTCTATTATATGCAAAGGCTTATCAAGGGTGGGTGCGATCCGTTGCTTTTGGCAAGAAGGTTGGTCGTTCACTCTGCTGAAGACGTAGGGCTTGCCGACCCTAACGCGTTGGTGGTTGCAACAAACGCTTTGCTCGCTTATGAAAGGTTGGGGCTTCCCGAAGGGTTGATACCCTTATCGGAAGCGGTTATTTACGTAGCGGAAGCGGAAAAGTCTAACACGGTGGTTACCGCTATGTATGCGGCGGAAGAAGATGCAGTAACCGTAAAGGACGATAATATTCCACCGCACCTTAAAAATTACGAATTCGCATCAAAAGAAGATAAAAAGCAAAAATCTTTATATAAGTATCCGCACGACTTTGGCGGCTACGTAGAACAACAATATTTACCCGATAGCCTAAAAGACAAGGTTTATTATAAGCCCAAAGACAACGGGTACGAAAAAACTATTAAAGAAATTAGAAAGAAAAAAGGTAAAAAACAGTAATGCAGTCACTTAAAGAATTGTATAAAATCGGTATAGGACCGTCAAGTTCTCATACGATTGGACCTGAAAAAATTGCTGAATTTGTAAAAAGTAAATATACAAGTGTCCAAGAATTTAAAGTAATTCTTTATGGGTCTTTAGCGCTTACAGGCAAAGGACACGGTACTGACGCAGTTTTGAGAAAGGTGCTTGGCGAAAAAACTCAAATAGAGTTTAACGTTAAAGAAAAAGACATTCCACATCCCAACACAATGGAAATTTTGGTTTGTCAAGGTGAAAACCAAATAGACAAAATACGCGCAATTAGTGTGGGTGGTGGAAGTGTAAAAATCGACGGGCAAGAATTTATCGAACCTGAAAAAGTTTATTCGCTTTCAACTTTTACCGATATAAAAAATTACGTTTTGAAAGAAGGTAAAACGCTTTACGATTACGTTTATGAAGTAGAGCCTAATATTAAAGAACATCTAAAAACCGTTTGGGCAGTTATGAAACAGGCTATTGAACGCGGACTTCAAAAAGACGGAGTTCTTCCTGGTGGCTTGAAAGTTTTGAAAAAAGCAAAGTATATTTATGAAAGCGATGACATTTTTGTAAGAGATTCGCTGCTTAGAAACAAACTTACTTGCGCTTATGCTTTGGCTGTAGCAGAAGAAAATGCTGATAACGGTCAAATCGTTACAGCCCCAACGTGTGGAGCCGCAGGCGTATTACCGGCAGTTTTGTATTACGCGTTTAAGAACGAACACGTTACTGAAGACGTTATAATAAATGCGCTTGCAACGGCTGGTTTAATAGGGAATATTGTTAAAACCAACGCATCTATAAGTGGGGCAGAGTGTGGTTGTCAAGCAGAAATAGGAACGGCGTGTTCAATGGCGGCAGCAGCAATAGCGGAAATTTTTAATTTATCCGTAGACCAAATTGAGTGTGCCGCTGAAGTTGCGATGGAACACAATCTTGGGCTTACGTGCGACCCTGTTTTGGGGCTTGTGCAAGTTCCGTGTATAGAGAGAAATACAATGGCTGCAATGCGCGCGTTTGATTCATTCTGTGTGGCTTATTATCTTGCACCTATGCGTAAAATTCCCTTCGACGTAATAGTTAAAACTATGTACGAAACGGGTAAAGACTTGAACAAAAAATATTTAGAAACCGCCCGTGGCGGTATTGCCAAAAACTATAATTTATAAAGGAAAATTTTATGGACTACGCTCAAAAACTATCAAAAGAATTTAACTTGCGCGCCGACCACTCGGCAAACATTATTACGCTTATCGACGACGGCAATACTATTCCGTTCATCGCGCGTTATCGTAAAGAACAAACTGGTTCTTGCGACGACCAAGTTTTAAGAGAATTTGCCGATAGGCTTAAATATCTTAGAAATCTTGACAAGAGAAAGCAAGAAATTGCTGATTCTATCACTGAACAAGGCAAGATGACGGATGAAATCGCTCTCGCACTCGCTGGCGCTGAAACTTTAACCGAAGCGGAAGATATTTATAGACCGTTTAAGCAAAAGAGAAAAACCCGCGCAAGCGTTGCTATTGAAAAAGGACTTTCTTCGCTTGCCGACTTTATTTTAGAGCAAACGGCAAGTAGCGTTACTGAAAAAGCCCAAGAATTTATCAATGAAGAAAAGGGTGTAGAAACGGCTGAGCAAGCAATTGCAGGCGCGGCTGATATTATCGCTGAAAAAATCAGTGATGATGCTGAACTTAGAAAAGTACTCCGTAAAAAAGTTATGGACGTTGGCGAACTTGCTTGCAAACTTTTGGAAGCGGAAAACGCCAAAACTTACGATATGTATGCGGAATATTCTGAAAAAATCAACAAAATTCCTTCACACAGAATTCTTGCCGTTAATCGCGGTGAAAAAGAAGAGTGCTTGAAGGTTTCAGTAGTGGTTGATACGGATGCGTTTGTACAAGCAATTTGTAACGTTTACGTTAAGAACGATACGGAAAGTGGTGTAATCGTTAAAAATGCGGCGGCGGATGCTTACTCAAGGCTTATTTTTCCGTCAATAGAGAGAGAAATTAGAAGCGAACTCACCGAAAAGGCAAGCGAACAAGCAATCAAGATGTTTGAAGTTAACCTTCGCCCACTTCTCTTACAACCCCCGCTAAAAGGTAAAATCGTTTTAGGGCTTGACCCCGCGTATAGAACTGGTTGCAAAATTGCGGTTGTTGATAGCGAAGGTAACGTTTTAGATACGGCTGTAGTTTTTCCGACACCGCCCCAAAATAGAATTGAAGAAGCAAAGAAAACCTTGCTTGCGTTAATAAAAAAGCACAACGTATCGGTAATTTCTATCGGTAACGGCACTGCAAGTAAAGAATCTGAAATCTTCGTTGCAAATATGATTAAAGAAGTTGACAATGAACTTTCTTACGCGGTTGTTAACGAAGCGGGCGCATCAGTTTACAGCGCAAGTAAACTCGGTGCGGAAGAATTCCCCGATTACGAGCCCGCGCAACGCTCTGCAGTATCTATTGCAAGAAGACTTCAAGATCCTTTGGCGGAACTTATTAAAATCGACGTTAAGTCTATCGGTGTAGGTCAATATCAACACGATATGCCCGAAAAGCGCTTGGAAGAAGTGCTCGGTGGGGTTGTTGAAGACTGCGTTAACAGCGTTGGTGTAGACCTTAACACCGCATCAGTAAGTTTATTATCTTACGTTGCGGGCTTAAATAAAGGTATCGCAAAAGAAATTATCAATTATAGAGCAAAACAACCCTTCAAAAAGCGTGAAGACCTTTTGAACGTTAAAAAACTCGGCGCAAAAGCGTTTGAACAATGTGCGGGCTTCCTTAGAATTATCGGCGGCAACGTTTTGGATAACACTGGCGTTCACCCCGAATCTTACCCCGCAGTTGAAAAACTCTTAGCGTTCACGGGTTATACTTTAGACGACGTTGCACTCGGTAAAATCGGCGATATTAAAGCAAAGATTGAAGTTAAGGGCTGGGAAAACGCTGCAAAAGAATGTGGCGTTGGCGTTCCCACCGTTCAAGATATCGTAAACGAACTCTTAAAACCGGGTAGAGATATCCGTGATAGTTTGCCTAAGCCTATACTTAGAAGCGACCTTATGGACCTTGCCGACTTAAAAGAAGGTATGGAACTTACCGGCACGGTTAGAAACGTTATCGACTTTGGCGTATTCGTTGATATCGGCGTTCATCAAGACGGCTTGGTGCACATTTCACAAATTTCTGATAACTACATCAAGCACCCGTCTGATGCATTAAAGGTTGGCGACGTGGTTAAGGTTAAAGTTTTAGGCGTGGATACGGTTAAGAAAAAGATTTCACTCACGATGAAAACGAGTGAACTTCCGCACGGGCTTAACGTAGGCAACCAAAAGACGGATAAAGAAAGAAAACAAGGTCGCCGTGATGCTGAAAGAAAGCGCGCTGAAAAGAAAGAACTTTCAAACGATGAATTGCGTGAAATTTTACTCAAGAAATTCGGTAGATAATGAAAGAAAATTATTTTTTCGCGGTGAGCGAAAAATATGAAAACGTCATAAAAAACAGCATTGCTAAACTTATATTTTACGGCGTGCCTATATCAAAATCTATTTATTTTGGAGAAAACAAAGGCTGTTCTTATTACGGAAGAACGCATTTTAGACCGAACACAAAAAAGTGTTTAGGGTATGAATATTACGTTACCGTAAACAAGTTTTTGACTAATGACGAAGATATTTATAACACGGTCGTGCACGAACTTCTTCACACCGTAAAGGGTGGAATGAGCCACCGCGGAGCGTGGAGAAAGTGGGCGGATGTCGTAAACAAAATAGGCGAGTTTAAGATTAGGGTTTACGGTAAGGCAAGTTTAGAAAAGGGCGCTTATAAAAACAAAAAAGCCTTTCTGTTGAAAGACTTTGACCCCTTAACTATGGATATAGTGTATTGCCCCAAATGTGGCAACCGCTTTTGCTTAAAAAAGGGCTTAAAGAAAACTCTTTTTGGAAAAAGCGCATACCTATGTTCAAAATGTAGGGTGCATTTACAATACGAATAAATTAAAAAAGCAGACTTTTCAGTCTGCTTTTTATATATCTGCTTTTCCTAATAAATAATCAATTGAAACGTCAAAAATCTCTGAGAGTTTGTAGAGTTGCTCATAACTGCACTCAAAAACACCGTGTTCAAATCTTTGATAAACGGGTTGAGCGACGCCTAATAAATCGGCAACTTGCTGTTGTGTCATTTTTGCTGACTTTCTACATTCTAAAAGTCTTTTTCCAACTTCTTCTTTCATATCGTTTTCCTTGACAACACTATACATTATATGTATAATCAATTGTGGTGTTATACAGTTAATGTATAAATGGTGAGCAATGAGAAGAAGTGGTGAGTTGAAAAATTTTTCTTTATACGAGTTAAGAGATTATGCAAGGGAAATAGGGGTTCGTGCACCAACCACTATGAGAAAGAAAGATTTAATTGTTGCAATTAACGACGTTTTAAGCAAAAAGGTTAAGCCTTATTATTCAAAAAGGGGTAGACCTATATTGTCAAAAAAATCGATTATGGTAGATGACTTTGTTATGGTAGAAAAAATTAAAAAGATAGATAAAGCATTTTTAGATTTTAGAAAGCAGTTAATAAAAATTATTACGGAATAATTAAAAGCAGACTTTGCAGTCTGCTTTTTTCTTTATGTTTTTTACACGGTTTTTATTTTACTTGATTTATTTTTGGGTTTATTATATACTAATAAAGAATTAAACTTATTATTTTAGGTAATTTATGGCAGTAAAGAAAGAAAACGTTAGAAACTTTTGTATAGTGGCGCATATCGACCACGGTAAAAGTACGCTTGCAGACCGCCTTATGGAAAAAACGGGTCAGGTTAGTGAGCGTGATATGGAAGAACAACTTCTTGACTCTATGGACTTAGAGAGAGAACGCGGTATTACCATTAAACTTACGCCCGTTAGAATGTTCTACAAAGCAAA
The DNA here is from genome assembly GCA_045614185.1 of Christensenellaceae bacterium. GTDB lineage: Bacteria > Bacillota > Clostridia > Christensenellales > Borkfalkiaceae > UBA1259. Next base: position 15,122 of record JAZLCJ010000020.1, read on the forward strand.
AAATGGTGAAGAATATATTTTCAACCTTATTGATACCCCTGGACACGTGGACTTTACTTATGAAGTTTCACGCTCGTTAAAGGCGTGCGAAGGTGCAATTTTGATAGTTGACGCAACACAAGGCGTGCAAGCGCAAACCTTGGCTAACGCATACCTTGCAATCGATAACGACTTGGAAATTATGCCCGTTATCAACAAGATTGACTTGGCGAGCGCGCGCCCTGATGAAGTTGCAACCGAAGTTGAAGAAATTTTGGGTATTGAGGCGGAAACCGCACCAAGAATTTCTGCAAAGACAGGGCTTAATATTGAAGACGTTTTAGAACAAGTTATAGAAAAAATCCCTGCACCCAAAGGTGATGAAAACGCGCCTTTAAAAGCGCTTATTTTCGATAGTTATTACGATAACTTTAAGGGCGTAATTTGTTTTGTGCGTATTATGGACGGCGAAGTTAAAATAGGCACTAAGATTAAAACCTTTATGAGCGACAAGCAGTTTGACGTAACTGAAGTCGGCGTATTCTCGCCCAAAATGCAACCCAAAGACAGTTTATCTGCGGGTGAAGTTGGTTATATTGCGGCAAGTATTAAAAGTATTGAAGATACTGCCGTTGGCGATACTATTACTGGTGTAGAAAACCCCGCTAAAGAACCGTTACCCGGTTATAAAAAGGCATTGCCTATGGTGTTCTCTGGCGTGTTCCCCTTAGACGGAAGTAAGTTTAACGACTTGAAAGACGCGCTACTTAAACTTAAACTTAACGATGCAGCGCTCTCAATCGAGCCCGACAACTCCGCAGCGCTCGGCTTTGGTTTTAGATGTGGCTTTTTGGGGCTACTTCATATGGACGTAATTCAAGAGAGAATTGAAAGAGAATTCGACCTTGAAATTATTACCACCGCACCGTCAGTATCATATAAAGTATACAAGACGGACGGCACGCAAATGGTTGTGGAAAACCCCACGCACTTACCGCCCGTAACTGAAATTGATTATATGGAAGAACCTATAATCAACGCAAGCATATTAACACCGCCAGACTTTGTTGGACCTATTATGGAACTTTGCCAGTTTAAGCGCGGTATTTATAAAGATATGGTGTATCTTGATAAGAGTAGGGTAGAATTAAAGTACACTTTACCGCTTAACGAAATTATTTACGACTTTTTCGATAGTCTAAAGTCAAGAACGAAAGGCTATGCGTCTTTCGACTATGAAGTTTCTGGCTATCAAAGAAGTGATTTGGTTAAGATGGATATGCTACTTAACGGCGATATTTGCGACGCTCTCTCTATAATCGTGCATAAGGATAAGGCTTACGAACGCGGTAGACAGATTGCGGAAAAGTTGAAAGAAGTTATTCCCCGCCAAATGTTTGAAATTCCTATTCAAGCGGCTGTTGGTGGAAAGATTATCGCAAGAGAAACTGTTAAAGCGTTTAGAAAAGACGTTTTGGCAAAATGCTACGGCGGTGACGTAACAAGAAAGAAAAAACTTCTTGAAAAGCAAAAAGAAGGTAAGAAAAAGATGCGTTCTATCGGTACGGTTGAAATTCCGTCAGAGGCGTTCATCTCTATTCTTAAAACTGATAACGATAGGTAATTTATGGCGGGAATTTATATTCATATACCATTTTGTAAGCAAAAATGCACTTATTGTGATTTTGCGTCATACCCCAGAGAATTAGGTAAGGCGGAAAGTTATTTTGCTTGTCTTTATCGTGAAATTATGGGTAGAGCAAAGCAATACCCCGATAAGATTATAGACACCATTTATATCGGCGGGGGTACTCCGTCGGTTGTGGACGCAAACCTTATCGCCGGTGCAATAAGGCAAGTAAAGAAGTGTTTTACCGTTAGAAAGGATGCGGAAATTACCATTGAACTTAACCCCGGCACGGTGGATAAAGAAAAGATTAAGATTTATAAGCAAGTGGGGGTAAACCGTTTTTCAATCGGCCTGCAATCGGGTTTTGACGACCAACTTAAAAAACTTAATCGAATACATACCGCAAAGGACTTTTTAGAGTGCTGTAACCTTTTGAAAGGTGAAAATATAAGCGCGGATATCTTGATGGGTATTCACGACCAAACTTTAGAGCAAGTTAAAAAGTCGGTTGACCTTGCAATCGCTGGGGGCGTAAGCCATTTATCCGTTTACGCGCTAACCCCCGAAGTAGGCACGCCTATTTACACCGATTATCTTAACGGCGAATTATTAAGTGATGACGAAGTTGCTGATATTTACGACGGAATTAGGGCGTACTTAAAAGAAAAAGGCTTTAATCGATATGAAGTTTCTAACTTTTGTAAGGACGGCTTTTACTCAAAACACAATATGAATTACTGGAAACGCGGAGAATATATCGGCGTTGGGGTATCGGCAAGTTCTTTTGCGGACGGCAGACGCTTTACCAACACTTTCAGTATTGACGAGTATATGAACGCCATAATTTATAACAAAAGCCCTGAAATTTCTTCGGATATTATCGAGGGCGAAGACGCTAAGTTTGAACATATTATGCTTGCTTTGCGTACGGCAGAGGGGCTTAATATAAAAGAGTTTAACGAAAAGTACTCTGCTAACTTTGATGAAGATTATAAAGCCGTTTTGCAAAAGAAGATGCGTTACTTAGATAGAAACGGCGATATTTTAACTATTAAAGATGAGTATTTGTATGTGCAAAACGATATAATTTTGGAATTCTTAAATTAAACGCAACTAAAACACGCTTTTTTAAGCGTGTTTTTTTATTTATACTTTAACTAAATTCTACAAAAACACGCAAAAAGCAAGTTAAACTTGTATTTTTTGGTTTTTTATTCGTGTTAAAATGCTTTAACGCGGGGTGGATATGGTCGTTTATATAGAGTTTGTGTTAATCAATAATTTTTTGATTGATTATATGATATTGAACGCGGTGTTTATCTTGACGGGCGCTCGCTATAAAAAGTGGGGGCTTATATTGGCAAGTGTTTTCGGTGCGGTGTTTGCGCTTATCTTTCCGCTTGTCGACGGGGTAAAGGTCATATCCTTTTTAATTAAAATTGCAAGCGGACTTTTTATAGTGTTATTGCCCGCAAAGTATAGAAGTTTTAGAGAATATTTTATAAACGCCGTGGTGTTTTTTTGTTATACCTTTTTAATAGGCGGTGCAATAATAGGCGTTTTTAATATCTTTAACCTTGATTATTCAATAGAGCCGTTTTCAGCGCTCATATGTTTGCCCGTTTATTTTGCGTTAAAACTTTTAGGTGGCGTTGTAAACCATATATATAGAAGAAAAGATATTGTGGTAAACACGGTGGATATAAAACTTACCGTAAACAAAAAAGAAGTTTTGTGCAAGGGTTTTTTTGATACGGGGAACGGTGTTTATTACAAAAATTCGCCCGTAATAGTGTGTGGAAAAAAGTTTTTCTTTGCTAATTTTGTTGGTGATATAACCGATTTTAAGTTTGAAAAAATACCCGTACAAACGGTAAACGGCAAAAGCGACAATTTAAGCGTAAAAGTAGACGAGTTAAAGATATATCTTAAGGACAAGCAGAATACATTTAATAGCGTAACCTTAATGATTTCAAAGTTTAGCGTGGGGGAGGGTTACGATATAATATTGCACCCCGCGCTGTATAAGGAGCGTGGTGATGAACAAGTGGATTTTAAGGCTAAAAAAGTTTCTTAAACTGTTTGATTTAAGCGATAATCTTTTAAGATTTATCGGTGGTGGAGAAGTTTTGCCCCAACCCTATTCAACAGAAGAAGAAAGTAAAATGCTTGAAAAATTATCCAGCGGAGAAAAGAAAGTGCGGGATAGTTTAGTAGAGCATAATTTAAGGCTTGTGGTGTATATTGCCCGCCGTTTTGAAAACACGGGCGTTGACCTTGATGATTTAATATCCGTTGGGACTATAGGTTTAATTAAAGCGGTAAATTCGTTTAATTTAGATAAAAACATTAAACTTGCAACTTACGCGTCCAGATGTATAGAAAATGAAATTTTAATGCATTTACGCCGAACGGTAAAATTAAAGAGTGAAGTTTCTTTTGACGAGCCGTTAAACACCGATTGGGAAGGCAACGAACTTATGCTTTCCGACGTGATGGGAACTGACGGCGATATAGTTTATAAAAAGATAGAAAACGGTGTGGAAAACGACCTTTTAGGCGTTGCGCTTACAAAACTTAACGACAGAGAGCGTGAGATTATGGAACTTAGGTACGGCTTAAAGGGCAAAGATGAAAAAACCCAAAGAGAAGTTGCGGATATGCTTGGAATATCGCAAAGTTACATATCAAGGTTAGAAAAGAAAATAATAGGCAGGTTAAAGAAAGAATTTTCAAAAATGATATAAAATAAAAAACAGAGCAAAAAAATTATAAAAGAAAGTTAATGAGCAAAAAAGAACGAAAATTTAAGTCGTTCTTTTTTTTATTTGTAACACTGTTGTAACACAATATTAAGTATAATTAACTAAATTATTGTTGTACACAAAAAAAGTGTGTAAATTTTTCAAAAATCAAGAAAATTTTTTAAAAATTATTGACAAAGTAATGTGGTATAGTTATAATATACTTACTTTTCAACAAAGGAGAAAAAATATGAAGAAACTCAGTTTACTCGTAGCACTTTTCATGTGCTTAACAATCGGTGGCGTATACGCAACTTGGCAATATGCTGGTACTAACGACATCGCAGACGCTTTTGCAGAAACAAAAGTTACCATTGCAGACGCAGAACTTACTGGCGCTAACGGTACTTATAAGGTAGAATCTAACTTAGTTCTTTTTGTAGACCAAGCAAACAAAGATCACGAAGCAAAACTCGTTTTCGAAAGCAACAATGGTTCAGAAATTTTCTTAAAAGTAACCTTTACCCCTGCTCAAAACGCACCTAAGGAAATTAAAGAAAACGGCGTTCTTTCTGAACTTTACTTCGACACTACCGTTCCTATGCAATATAGAGTAGGTGCTGACGGCAATTTTAGTAAAGATGCTGCTCCCGTTAACATTTTCAGCTTCTCTAACACTGCTAACAATGTTCTTGACAACACTTTCACTTGGACTAAAGAAGCAGACGGCACTTTCACTTACACCTTAGACCAAACAGCTTTGGAAGGTATGATTGAACTTTCACAAACTTTCGTTCTTGATACCAAGCATGAACACGACGTTTTCGGTGGTCACGTTGAGTACGATCCTGAAGGACATCCTGGTGTTAAAGAAGGTCTTGTTGGTAACATTCTTGTTCGTGTAACCGACGGTACTGTAAACTAATTTATTTATTAAATAACAAAACAAACCTATGAGCCAGCCGTATTTGCATACGGCTGGTTTATATGCTTTTTTATAAAGGGAACTAAAAATGACCAATTATGAAATTTACGTTTTTATATTGTGTCTTATAGTATTCGTTTTATTGACCGCTTTATCTATCACTTGCATTTCGTTGATATACAAAATGTACGTGCGCTTGGTTAAAGTTGGTGATGAAGACGCAAAACTTATAGAGCAACATAAAAAACAAAAACTTAAGAAAGAAACCAAGTTCGGCAAAGTGTGTGATTACGCTTTGACGATTATTTTGGTTGCCATTTTTGCGGTTGTTTTTTCTGGTTCTATTTATATAAACTGCACTCAAGAAGTGTATTTTGATTCAGTTCCTACTTACAGAGTAGTTCAAACTGGCTCAATGGCTAAAAAACACTCTAAAAACACTTATTTAACTGAAAATCAATTAAACGATCAAATTCAAACTTTTGACCTTATTTTAACTTATAAACTTCCTAAAGAAGAAGATCTTGAACTTTATGATATCGTCGTTTACGAAGTTGACGAAATGCTTATCGTTCATAGAATAGTAGGTATTGAAGAGCCTAATGAAAGACACCCTAATGAAAGATGGTTCTTGTTGCAAGGCGACGCTGTTGAAGCGGCTGACCGTTTCCCTGTTAAATACGAACAAATGAAAGGTATTTATAGGGGTGAAAAAGTTCCGTTTATCGGTTCTTTCGTTCTCTTTATGCAATCACCTGCTGGATGGCTTTGCATGCTTTTAGTTGTAGGCGCTATTATTATTACGCCTATCATAGAAAATAAACTCATTAAAGTTATTAATGATAGAATTGCAATAATTTTACCCAAATTAGAAAATCAAGTTGCAAAAACTGAAGACCAACTTTTGCAAGAGAAGGGAAAAGATGATAAAACACAAGCTTAAACTATTTATTATTGCATTACTATTTTTAGTGATTTCTATCCCTGGGGTTTCTGCAACTTGGTATTACGCTGTTGACGCGGACGTCAATTTTAAAGACACTTATTTTGGCGTTGGAATTACGGAGTATGAGTGGGTTGCTCCATCAACGGCAAACACGGTGGTGTATATCACTAAAGTTGAACAAAAGTCTGGCGACGGAACTTTGATTGTTAACGGTTATCAAAGCACTTATTTAAGTTCTACTGCAATGCTTAAAAACAATGCTTATTCAGACGTAACCTTATCAATTACAGTTTATAACTCTTCTACTACTGATGATTACGCGTTTAACGCGGTTAAATATACTTCTGAACAATACGACAATAACAATATAGGATATACCTTGATTGGGCTCGAGCGTGAAGACAGAGTTCCTAAGGGAGAATATCTTACTTTTGACGTAAAGTTTGCTTTTTCAAATTCAAACAGAAGCAATTTAGTTCTTAATTCCGTAATGTTTTATGAATTTATAATTGCGGAAGACCTTCCTGAAGAAGAAGAAATTGCGGTTAGTGGTGCGCTTGCTCAATTTAATGCAATTCTTAACAATATCGTTGCAAAAGATTCTTACAACCAACTAACTAACCAAATGGATATAGAAAGCGGTAATAACCGTAACGATACTTATATCGGTAACGTTTCAGGCGCGTCTAATGCGGACGTTGCTTTACTCAATAAGTTGTTTGAGGGTAACTTAAAAATGAACATTAACGGTGAAGAAGTTCCCGTTACGGCAATGATTAAGCGTGAAAATCTTGATAACAACACTAAAACGGGTGATGCTAACGGTAATGAAATGACCATTTACTTAACTACCGACACGTTGAAAAAAGGTTTATTTGAATCTAAAACTGCTATCGTTTATGCTGCCGTATTTACTTCTACTGATACTAAAACTTGGTATCAACTTGGTGGTATGTATCAAGGCACGGCTTCTATTACTGCTTATAGTGGTTCTCCCCTTAACACGGGTGGTTCGTTCAATACAGACACTTGGAAAACTAAAGGCAATGCTGATATTGCTGATGGTAGAACTATTAAACAAGTAATATCTTCGTTAAAATAACAATTAAACATTTAAGGGGTAGGCTATGAAATATAAGTTTAGGCTTTCTATTCTTATATTGCTAATTTGCTTAATGTCTATCCCTGGTGTTTATGCAACTTGGCAATATGCGGAAATTTCAACCTTTGAAGTTGATACTTTTGTTAATCTTTCACTTGAAGAATTTGGTTACGCCCCTGAAGAAGTTTTGCCTGGCGTATTCTTCAAACGTTGGTGCGGAAATTGAGGTTTATAAAACCATTATCGTTAAAGAAAACGGAAAATGGAAAGCGACTTTAAGTTATAAAGGCGTAGCAAAAGTTGCTTACATTAGAACGGTAAGCGTTTATTCAATAGACGTAGAAACTTATAGATAAAAACCGATGGAGTTGCCGTCGGTTTTTTTATTTTTGTATAAAAATTTTTTCTTTGCTAAAACTTAATATAAGTCTTTCTTTTTCACTAAAAGTACATAAAGGAGGATTTATGCTTAATAAAGTTGTAATTTGTGGTATCAACACCGCAACTTTGCCTAAGATAAGTGAAGAAAAATCTAATGAACTTCTTCAAAAAATTAAACAGGGCAACCAAAACGCCCGCAATGAGTTTGTAGTGGCTAATATGCGCCTTGTGCTTTCAGTAATTAAACGCTTTCGCTTAAAAAACGCTAATTTAGACGACCTTTTTCAAGCGGGGTGCATAGGGCTTATTAAATCCATTGATAATTTTGACCTTTCTTTCGGCGTAAAATTTTCAACTTACGCCGTGCCTATGATTATTGGCGAAGTTAAAAGAGTTTTGCGTGATGGTAACAGTATGCGCGTTTCAAGAAGTATTAGAGATACCGCGTATCTTGCCTTAAAAACGCGTGGTGAACTTGAAAAAGATGATGAAGAAGTTTCTTTGCAACAGGTCGCCGATAAAATGCAAGTTGCTCTGTCGGAAGTCGTTTACGCCCTTGACGCTATATCAGACACCGTTTCGCTTTACGACCCAGTTTACAACAAGGCGGGTGATGAACTTCTTTTAGTTGACCAAATAGGCGATGAAAAGTGCACGGAAGAGTGTTGGACGGAAAGGGTTGCGCTTTCAACCGCTATGAATAAACTTGATGATAGAGAAAAAAAGATTATATACTTGCGGTATTACGAGGGGAAAACTCAAACGGAAATATCCCACCAAGTAGGTATAAGCCAAGCGCAAGTTTCTCGCTTGGAAAAAACCGCGTTAAAAGAGATAAAAAACACGATAAGAATTTAACTAAAAAAGACGCTTTTAAAAAGCGTCTTTTTTAATTTTATTAAAAATCAAAAAACACTTGCAAGGCAATATTTAAAGTTGTATAATATTGTCGAAAAGTTTAATTGCTGGCGGGCTTTCTTGCTTTTGATAACCGCTGGGATTACGGCTTGAATTTTTTTACTTAAGTTTAAACATTAAAAAATAAAAATACGAAGGAAAAAGTTATGAGAGAGTTATTTTTTAAGTTGTTTGCTAAATCACACTTTAACACGGGCATAAGTATAACCGCCTTTTCAATTCCGCATTTGGTTTGGTTTTTGCTTATTACCGGCACGGTAGTATTGCTACATTGTTTGTTTGCAAAAAAGTCGGAAGAAAAGAAAGAAAAGTTATTAAGAATTTTAGCGTATACTTTGGCCCTTTCTTATTTTAGTGATTTTTTTGTGCACGATTTTGTTTACGGCGGTATGAATATGGATAAACTTCCGTTCCATATCTGCACCGTGCTTTGTCCGCTTATTTTATTTGCACAATTTAACCGCAACGGCAAAAAGATTTTAGAACCAGTTGCCATTCTTTCTATTTTAGCGCCACTTATGTACTTGTCTTATCCCGCAAGCGTGGGCGATGGCGAGCCTTGGTGCTATCAAGCCGTTCAAACAATGTTTTACCACGGAACGCTTTTGGCGTGGGGTGTGTTAAATATAACGCTTGGCAAACTTAAACCAGACATTAAAAAGTGCTATAAGTCGGCTATTTTGTTGGTTGCAATTACCCTTTGGGCAAAGTTGGGCAACTTATTGTTAGAACATAATTGGTTCTTCCTTAATGAAGACGCGCTCTATATCGGCTTGGTTTCAGGCGGTATTATTCCTAAATGGTCGCTTTTGATAATAAACCCCATTATATTTTTCCTTGCGGTGCTTGCTATTTATGGCGTTATCTATGGCGTTAAGGCTATTATTAAAAAAACAAAAAGTAAATAAATTTAATTAAAAAATAGCGTCGAACCCTTTTTGGACGGGTACGGCGCTTATTTTTTTGCATTTTAATAATATTTTAAGCATAATTTGGTATTATGGAACTAACTTATAAAGATTTAACTAAAAAGGACGTTATAAATATTACGGACGGCAGGTGTTTGGGGCGGATTACTAATATAAAATTAGCCTTTCCCGAAGGGCGACTTGTGGGGATTTTTGTGCCTGGGCGCAAAGTTTGTAAATTATTCCGCTTTTTTGATAAAACCGAACTTTATATTGAAGATAGAAAAATTGTTAAAATCGGTGGGGACGTAATTTTGGTGGATATCAGGTGTAGTGAAGATTATCCGCCCAAGATAAAACCGCCTAAACGCCCGCCTTGTCCACCGCCGTGTAAACCCTTACAAAAAAACAATGACAGCGGTATTTCCGCAAGCGAGTTTTCTTCCGCTTTCGACGATAACGATTATTGATAACTAATTTACAAAAAAATACAAACTAATTTTTAAAACCCCCTTGAAAAGTGTTGCATTTTGGTTTATAATGAATATAATCGCAGCAGGCGATAATTGTATACCATGTAATTATAAATTTAAGGGGGACATATTCATGGGCAAAATTACATCTGATAAAATAAGGAACGTTGCTATAATTGGGCATAGTGGAAGTGGTAAAACTTCTCTTGCTGAAGCAATTTTGTTTAACGGTAAGTCAATTGATAGATTAGGTAAAACTACTGAAAAAAATACCGTTATGGATTATGATGATCAAGAAATGCAAAGGGGTATTTCTATCTCTTTAGCATGTGCTTATACATATTGGGAAGATTGCAAAATCAATATTGTTGACGTGCCTGGTTTTTATGACTTTGAAGGCGAATTTGAAGAAGCAATGCGCGCGGTAGGTTCTGCAATTTTGGTTGCCGATGCTAACGGAACGCTTTCCGTTGGTGCGGAAAAATCTATTGATTACTGCTTGCGCCGTCATATTCCGCTTATGATTTTCGTAAACGGCGTTGATAAAGAAAACAGCAATTACGTTGGCACGGTTGAGGCTTTCCGCGCTAAATACGGCAGAAAAATTTCTCCTACTCACTTACCGATTATGCGTGACGGCAAGATGAAAGGTTACGTATCTGTAATTTCTGGTAAAGCGTTTGAATTCTCACCCGGCGGTAGACAACAAGTGGACGTGCCCGCGGGTATGGAAGACGACGTTAAAATTTTGAAAGACGCGCTCATTGAAGCGGCTGCCGAAACAAGTGAAGAACTTCTCAATAAGTTCTTTGATGAAGGCACGCTTACTAACGACGAAGTTGTTGCGGGTATTAGAGCAGGTCTTTGCGCGGGTGAAACTATCCCGATTATGGGTGGTTCTGCACTCCAAAACATGGGCGTTTTGAACGTTATGTATGAAATTGTTGACCTTCTTCCTTCTCCGTATGAAAGAAGACCCGTTATGGCTACTGATGAAAGTGGTGAAATTCACTCTATCGTTTGTGAAGAAGACAAGCCTTTCTCTGCACAAGTATTCAAAACCGTTGCCGACCCGTTTGTTGGTAAGCTCAATATGATTAGAGTATTTACTGGTTCGTTAAAGAGCGGTATGACCGTTTATAACGCAACTACTGGCGAAAAAGAACGCATTAACGGGCTTTACGTTATGAAAGGTAAAAAACAAGAACCCGTTGAAGAACTTGTTGCGGGAGATATCGGTGCGGTTAATAAACTTGTTAACACCAACACGAGTGATACGCTTTGTGATGAAAAGTTCAAGATTAAGTATTATGATATAGTTTTCCCCAAGCCCGTTCTTACTATGAAGATTTCTGCGGCTAAGTCTGGCGAAGAAGACAAGGTGTTCCAAGGCTTTAACCGTTTGGCAGAAGAAGATCTTACCTTTAAGGTTGAAAAAGATCAAGACACGGGTGAAACTGTTATTCGCGGTCAAGGCGAAACTCACTTAGAAATCCTTTGCAAAAAATTAAAGTCTAAATTCGGTTGCGAGGCTGTTCTTGCTGATCCTAAGGTTGCTTTCAAAGAAACCATTACTGGTAAGGCTGAAGGCGAAGGTAAACACAAAAAGCAAACTGGTGGTGCAGGTCAATTCGGTGTTGTTAACATTAGATTTGAATCGGGCGCGGCTGACGGTATGTTTGAATTCGTTGACGAAACTGTTGGCGGTTCTGTTCCTAAGCAATTTATTCCTGCGGTTGAAAAGGGTTTAAGAGAGGCTATCCAAAAGGGCGTACTTGCGGGTTATCCTATGGTTAACTTAAAGTGCACGCTTTTCGACGGTAAATATCACCCCGTTGATAGTAAAGAAGTTGCTTTCGTATCCGCTGCAAAACTTGCGTATGACGAGGCTATTAGAAAGGCTAAACCCGTTATCTTAGAACCTATTTATTCTTACAAGATTATCGTCCCCGATAACTATACGGGCGATATTTTGGGCGATATGAACAAGCGTCGCGGTAGAATTTTGGGTATGGAAACGGTTGACGGTTTGCAAGAAATTACTGCTGAAGCACCGCTTGTTGAAATGCTTAAGTACGCAACAGATTTAAGAAGTATGACACAAGGCAGAGGCAAATATTCTCAAGAATTCTTATCTTACGAAGAAGTTCCTTTCTCCGCACAAGAAAAAATTATTGCCGAAGCAAATAAATAAAGCGCTTATTAAATAAAAGCGCATAGGAGATGGTATAAATGATTCTTACGATATGTCCGAATCCAAGCATTGACTGTACTATTGAATTAGACAGTTTAAATGTTGGTATGCTTAATAAGATTGACAGCAAGGTGGAAACTTATTCGGGCAAAGCGTTAAACGTTGCCGTGGGGATTGCAAGACTTGGTGAAAAAAGTTTTTCAACTGGGTTTATGTTTGAAAATCACGGCAGAATGTTTGAGCACGTTCTCGATAAAGAAGGTGTTCAGCATAAGTTTATTTACGATAAGGGAAACGCAAGAGTTAACTATAAAATTATAGACAAACGCTCTATGCTTACCGAAATAAACGATAGGGGCGAAACTGTTGAAAGAGAAAAACAACTTGCGCTTATCGATTTAGTAAGGGAAGTTTCTCCTTCTTGTCAAGTTGCCGTTATGAGCGGAAGTTTACCCAAAGGCGTAAGCCCTTCGTTTTACGGTGAAGTGTTAAAAGTTATCCCTAAAGAAGTTAAGGTTATAGTCGATACCGAAAAAGAAAATATGCTTTCGGCAATAGGTAGCCGTGAAGTGTTTATGGCAAAACCCAACCTTAGAGAGTTGGAAAGTTTTGCAGGAGAATCGGTTGTGGACCTTAAAGATATCGTTTGGGCGGCGTATAAGTATATTGATAAAGGCGTTAAAAACGTTTTGGTGTCTTTGGGCTCTGACGGCGCGGTGCTTACCAACGGAACGGAAAGTTATTTTTGTAAATCTGCGTCGGTTGCGGTTAACTCTACCGTTGGCGCTGGGGATAGCATGGTGGCGGCGGCTTGCGTGGGCTTAATTCAAGGCGTGCCTATGCACGAAATTTTGAAGATGAGCGTTGCTGCGGGTACGGCGTCTGTAACCACTAGCGGTACTAACCTTTTCTATAAGGATAAGTACAAGGAAATCTATTCTAAGATTTTCACCCAAAAAATATAAAAAAGTATAAACAGTTTGCGGATAACGCAAACTGTTTTTATTATGAAAAAGGTTATTAAAAAGGTTTTTAAAACCTTTTCGGAAAAGCGACTTTCTACCGTTGCGGGTGCGTGGGTATATTATTTTTTAACGGCGGTTATTCCACTCGTGTTTTTGTTGCTTACCGCGTTTGGCGTGTTTGGGGTTGATATCGGTAAAGACCTTGCGTCAAGACTGCCAGAAGAATTCCGCCCCGCGGGTGAAAGCATTATAGACACCGCTAAAACAGCGTCTAAAGGCGCAACGATTTTGTTTGTGTTTTCCGCAATCTATTCTTGTGTAAGACTTCTCAACCAAATGGGCAAGGACGGTGAGCATATTTACGCTATAAAATCGTTGGCAAAAAGGGGGATTATGCGTTATGCGTTTGCCTTTTTTGCTTTGGTAACGCTGTTTTTGGTGTTTTTAGTGTGTTCTTTTGCCGTTGCTTTTGGCGAAAATCTTTTTAAGTTTTCTTTTTTAGTAGATGACTTAAGAGAACTTTTAACCGCAATATCAATCGCTTTTTCAGTAATTATAGTAAGTTTTGTTATAATAATACTGTTAAACCTTTTTATAAGCCCCGTAAAACTTAAAGTTTCACAAGTGGCTTTGGGCAGTTTATTTTCGCTTTTTGCCGTGGTTTTAGGCACGCTTGGGTTTGCAATTTATTTAAGGCTATTTAATTCTTACAACGCCTTTTACGGAAGTTTGGCTGGAATAATTGTATTTTTACTTTGGACTTATATTATTATGATAAGCATGGTTATAGGCGTAATAATAAACGCAAACTCGCTTAAAAAGCGAGCCGTTTTATAAAAGGCTATTGACAAAAGGGCAAATATGCATTAGAATTATATTAATAATTTTAGGGGGTAATTTATGAAAAAACTACTTGCCATTATGCTTTGTGCGTTTTTTATTTTGCCTACGCTTAGCGCTTGTGGTCAAACCGGCGGTGAAAGCGTGGGTTGCGGGCACGCCGTAACCGTAAGGGCAACTTATACGGAAGAGCGCGGAAAAGTTTACAAAAAATATTATTGTGATACTTGCGCAAAAGATGTTAAAAAAGAAATTACCGTTGCAGGTATAGTTGATGAAGAAAACGAACTTACTGCAATTCAAGAAGGTAAAGGCTTTCAAAATAATTCTACAATTTTAATCAAGAAAGGCACTTATTCAACCATGTACGTAACTGATGCGAAAGTCGGTACTAAAATAGTGTGTGAAGATGACGTTGTCGTTACAAATTTGCGTTTTGAGGCGGATTGTGCGGAAATCACCGTAGAAAACATGAACTTTTATTCTCCGTCAACAGGAGGTGCAAGTAGGCTTGATATTAACGGTTTAGTAAGCGGATTGACCATAAAATATTGTACTTTTAAGGGTAACGCTCAAGTGTATGCTTACAGTCAATTAGCGGAAGAGTTTTCAATTGAAAATTGCACCTTTACCGATATTTATAATCATTCTGGTGCGGGTATGTCGCTTACGGCAATTTTAGTAAGAAATTACGCTGGACTTACCGTTAAAGATTGTGTGTTTGAAAACGTACAATATAACGCTTTGCAAATCGGCGCAAAAGGCGGTGTGGGTGACCTTAAGATTACGGGCAACACTTTCAAAAACATAGGTAGCAGAGTTTTACATACGGTAAATTCAGAACCTGCATCTTGTGATATTTCGGGCAACACTTTCTATAAAAATAACGTGGGTAGCGGTTCTTATTTTAACACCAACGGTTTTGGTTCGTTTGTGATAGGCGTAAACACTTGGGAAGAAATTCCTGCTAAAACAAACTTTTATATTAACCCCGTAACCGCGGGCAGAATAGAATATAACCCTGAAGAACAAATTCAATTAAGTTAAAATAAAAAAAGCCTTTCGAAATTCGAAAGGCTTTTAATTTTGTTATTAAAGAATACCTACTGCCTCAAGTAAAGACTTAATTGCAAGTATTAACAGTATACCTGCACCAAACCATTCTGCATATTTGCCGAAAAGTTTTCCAAGCGATTTTCCAAAGAAAAGAGCCGCAAAAACAAGTATAAGCGTTATGCCAGCGATTATAGAAATTGCTAATAATACTTCGGGCCAAGTGTAATCAACAAAGGTTACGCCACAAGCAAGTGCGTCAATACTGGTTGCAACTGCTTGAACGATTGCAAGCCAAAAGGTAAAGGGCGGTTTATCTTTTTTCTCTTCTTTTGTAATAACAACTTCTTTATTTTCTTTGATGATATCAATTACAATTTTTATTGCAAGAATTAAGAAAATTCCAGCGGTAAGATATTTTGTGAAAGAAGATATAAAAGATGCGCACGCACAGCCTATCAAATAACCGATTAACGGCATTATCCCTTGGAAAAGGGCAAAAGATATAGGCATGTATAATTCTTTCTTTTTGGTAAGGGTATCCTTATAAGTTGCGCAGTTAGAAATAGTTATGGCGCAAGCATCGATGGATAGGGCTAAACCTATTAAAACAACGTCAAAAACGTTCATATTTTCTCCCATATAGATAAATAATGTTTTTTTATTATATTAAATTAAATTGATTTTGTCAAAGGAAAATGGTATCATATATTAAACAAGGTGGCATGTTTGGTGTTATGGTAAAAATTACAAAGCAATGGGATGAAATCTTAAAGGAAGAATTTTCTTCACCAGAATATCTTGCTTTAAGAGAGTTTTTGAAAACTGAATATTCTAATTACACCGTTTATCCTTCAATGTACGATATCTTTAACAGTATGAAGTATACTTCGTTTGATAACCTTAAAGTGGTGCTTTTAGCGCAAGACCCCTATCATAACGAAGGGCAAGCAATGGGGCTTTCTTTTTCCGTGCCCGATGGTATTCAAGTTCCGCCGTCGCTTGTAAACATGTATAAAGAACTGAAAGCAGAAACAGGTATACCGCCCAAAAACACGGGTAATTTATCGGGTTGGGCAAAACAAGGTGTGCTTTTACTCAACGCTGTTTTAACCGTTCGTGCGCATCAAGCAAACTCGCACAAGGGTAAAGGTTGGGAGTTTTTTACCGACGCTATTATAAAAAAGATTTCCGACCAAAAAGAACACGTTGTTTTCTTGCTTTGGGGCGGAAACGCTCGCAGTAAAAAACCGCTTATAGACGGCAAGAAACATCTTATTTTAGAGTGTGCGCACCCAAGCCCCTTATCTGCGTATAACGGATTTTTCGGGTGTGGGCATTTTGTAAAAACTAACGAATATTTAATTGAACACGGCATACAGCCGATTGATTGGAGTTTATAATGAAATACGTTGTTATTTTGGGTGACGGAATGGCTGATTACCGCCAACCGTTTTTAGATAATAAAACACCGCTTATGGTAGCAAATAAGCCCTTTATTGACGCACTTGCAAAAAAGAGTGAAGTTGGGCTTTGCCGTACCGTGCCTTGCGGTATGAAACCGGGTAGTGACGTTGCTAACCTTTCGGTTTTAGGTTATGACCCTAAAGAATGTTACACAGGGCGCTCTCCCTTAGAGGCGGCGTCTATCGGTATTGAACTGAAAGATACCGACGTAACCGCGCGCGCAAACTTAGTTACTGTATCAGATGAAGAAGATTACGCTGATAAAACTATGATTGATTATAGCGCTGGGGAAATTTCTACTGCCGAGGCAAAAGAACTTATAGAATATCTTGCAAAAGAATTAAACGACGAAGTTTATTCGCTTTACGCTGGTATAAGTTACCGCCATTGTTTGGTTATGGCAAACGGAGTTATCGCAGGGGATTGTACGCCCCCGCACGATATTACTGGTAAGCCTGTAAAGGAATACTTGCCAAAGAGTGAGCAGGGCAAAAACTTGCTTAAACTTATGGAAAAGTCATACGAACTTCTTAAAAATCACCCCATCAACAAAAAGAGAATTGAAAATGGTAAAAACCCCGCAAATTCACTTTGGTTTTGGGGGGAAGGCACTAAACCCGCACTTCAAGATTTTGAAGAAAAGTTTGGCTTAAAGGGCGGTATTATCTCTGCCGTTGACCTTCTTAAGGGCATAGGTAAAATTGCAAACATGCGCGTTATTGAAGTTGAAGGCGCAACTGGTAATTACGACACTAATTTTGATGGAAAAGCAAAGGCGTGCTTAGACGCATTAAAGGACGGCTTGGATTACGTTTATATCCACATGGAAGCGCCCGATGAATGCGGACACCACGGCGATACTAAAAACAAGATTTATTCTATTGAACAAATAGATGAAAAGGTTGTAAAGGCTGTGATTGAAGGATTAGAAAGCATGGGTGAAGACTTTGCCGTTTTAATTGCGCCCGATCACCCCACTCCTTTGTCTATTATGACGCATTGTTCTGACCCTGTTCCATATATGATTTATAACAGTAAGCGTAATCTTTCTAACGGCGCAACTTCTTATGATGAAGAACAAGCCGAAAAAACTGGCAAAAATTATCCGTCAGGAGTGGAATTGATAAAAGAATTTTTAGCGCAATAAAATAAAATCGACCGTTTTTGATAAAAAGCGGTCGATTTTTTTAGTAATAAACAAGCGTGGGCGTTCATATAGATTTATAGACAAACAAAAAGGAGAACTTTATATGAACGATAAATTGCAATATGCAACCATGCTTGAAATTCCCGTAAACACGGCAAGCGTAACTTTTAAGCCTCAAAAAAAGCGTCGTAAAGTAAAGAAAATTAATCCCGACCAAGTAAAGAAAGAAGTGGTTGAAAAGGTAAACGCGCAAATGGAAGAACAAGAAGAAAGGTCTGTTTCTTTATTTGACCAAACGGAAGAACAAAACGAACAATTAGTAGCAATAGAAAGCGAGCCTATTATAGAACAAGCAACGGATAAGAAAAAAAAGTTTAAAGTTTCTGTAATCGGTATCCAGTTAGTTATCATAGGACTTCTTGTTGCAACCATATTTTTAACCAACGCAGTTTATACTGATAGCGGAATAAACGTGTTTTTGCGCGGGGTGTTCGGAACGCAAAATACCGCTCAAGTGGATGCGCGCACTTATGATGAGTTTGCGCCCGTAATCGCTATAACTGACGGCGCGGATATGCAATTAGAAGAAGGTGTTATAACCTTTTCTGGAAAGGGTAGCGTGTACGCGTCTTGTGATGGTAAAGTAACTCAAGTAACCAAGGGTGAAGACGGTAAGTACACCATTGAAATTACTCACAGCGAAAACTTTAAGTCGGTATTAGGTGGCCTTGACTTTGCTTACGCGGGCTTAAACGACAGCGTTTACCACAATATCCCCGTAGGCTACTGCAGTGCAGAGGCTACTATGTGCTTTATGGGTAGCGACGGAACTGTTATTTCCGATTATCAAATAATTGATAATTCGGTTGTATGGGCGGTATAAATTTAAGCGTTCATCCGCTGTTTTTTGTATTCGGGTTTTACTATGCGCTTACGGGTAAGATTTTTATCTTTATAATCTATACCGTATGCGCTGTAATTCACGAGTTAGGGCATTCTATCGTTGCGTCGCAAATAGGGTATAGGTTAAATAAAATAACGCTTATGCCTTTCGGCGCGGTAGTATCTGGTAATATAGACGGCTTAAAGCCTAAAGACGAAATAAAAATTGCTTTAGCAGGGCCTTTTCTAAACCTCGCGATAGGCTTGTTTTTCGTTGCTACTTGGTGGATATATCCCGAAAGTTACGCTTTTACAGATATCGTTGCGGAGGCAAACTTTTCAATGGCGTTTGTAAACTTTATCCCCACGGCACCGCTTGACGGCGGAAGAGTAGTTTCCGCACTATTAAAGGATAAGTTTGGCGAAGAAAAGGCGCAAAAGGTTGTAAAAATTTTATGCATAGTGTTTGCCTTGATACTTGCTTTAGGTTTTATACTGACGCTTTTTTACGAGTGTAATCTTTCGCTACTTTTGTTTTTGCTGTTCGTGCTTTTCGGTGCGTTTGGTAAAAATAAAGAAAACAAATATATCAAACTTTACACCGCGCTTACGGTGGATAAGTTAAAGTGCGGAATGGATATAAAAAGGCAGGCATTACATCAAAGCGTAACCGTCAAAAAAATGCTTTCGATATTAGATGTAAACGCCGTAAACGAGATAGTGGTTTACGATGATGAAAAAAGGGTGGCTTTTCTTACGGAAGACAGTATAAATAAAGTGATAGAAAAGGGTGAACTTTACGCACCTTTAAGTAAATATATATAATATATAGGAAAAATTGATAAAAAAGTGTTTAAAAAAGCAATAAAAACACAACCCGATTCGCAACATATTGTGGTCGGGTTTTTTAATTTTGCAAAATGTAGTAAAAGGTTTAAAAAAGCCGTGTTTTTGTTTAAAATATTTGCAAAAAACGCGTAAAAAACTTGACATATATATTATTATTTGGTAAAATAAATCAGCATCCCGATTCAAGGGGTGTAATTTTTTGATGTTCGGAAGGTGCATTATGGCAGCAAAAGGCGCAAGAGCAAAGATTACTTTGGCATGTACGGAATGCAAGCAAAGAAATTACGATACTTTTAAGAATAAGAAAAACGATGCAGAAAGATTAGAAATGCAAAAGTATTGTAAGTTCTGCAAAAAGCATACCACTCATAAGGAAGCGAAATAATAATTTTCGCATGATTATTTTAGCCCTATGGGGCTTAGAAAATTAAGGGGCAATCGCAATGAAACTCAATAAGTTAGATGCGAAAGGTGAATTCACTAAGAATAGTGAAAATACCGAAAAGCAAAAAGAAGTTAAAAAGGCGAAGAAAAAGCAACCCGGCTTTTTTGCAAAAGTTGGCGCTAAGATTAAAGATATTTTTGCCGAACTCAAGAAGGTTAGTTGGCCTTCTTTCGGTAAGGTTATCAAGCAAACTGGCGTTGTAATTGCAGTGGTTGTTGTTTTCTTGGTCATTTTAACCGCGTTCGATTTCGGCTTGTCCGAATTATTAAAGTTAATCACACCTTAATAGCAGGAGTTTGCAAATGGCAATAGAACAAGGAAGATGGTATGTTATTCACACTTACTCCGGCTATGAAGCAATGGTGAAGGACAGCCTTGAAAAGTTAATAGAGAACAATAACTTGCAAGAAAATATCTTTGAAATTAAGATTCCTACTGAAGAAACCTTGGAAGAAAAGGCAAACGGTAAGAAGAAGTTAGTTGAAAGAAAGAAATTCCCTTGCTACGTGTTCTTGAAAATGATTTATTCAAACGACATTTGGTATCTCGTAACTAATACGAGGGGTGTAACTGGTTTCGTAGGTCCGCAAGGCAGACCGTTACCGCTTACCGATGCTGAAGTTGCAAGAATGGGTCTTGAAGAAGTTGCTCTTTCAGTAGATTTCGCAGTTGGTGATACCGTTACCGTTGTATCAGGTCCTATCGAATCTTTCAGCGGTGTGGTTGTAGAACTTAACGAATCAACCCAAAAGGTTAAAGTTAACGTGGAAATGTTCGGCAGAAAAACCGACGTTGAACTCGACTTCGTTCAAGTTAAGAAAGTGGCTGTAGAAACGGAAGTTACTGAAGAAACGGCTCAATAACATTATATATTATACGCATATCACGCGCGAGATGAACTCGGCGTTATATAAAGAGTGGGAGTTGCGTTAAATTTAAACGCACTGGCGCAACGATATTACCACCAAATGGAGGAAACTATTATGGCAAAGAAAGTTACGGCTATCGTGAAATTGCAATTGCCCGCAGGCAAGGCAACACCCGGTCCGCCCGTAGGTTCAACTTTAGGTCCGCACGGTATTAACATTCCGGGATTTACCAAGGAATTTAATGCTAAGACTCAAGATCAGGCAGGTCTTATTATCCCTGTAGTAATGACGATTTATCAAGACCGTTCATTTACTTTCATTTTGAAAACCCCGCCGGCACCCGTTCTTATTAAGAAAGCGTGTGGTATCGAAAGCGCATCTGCTGTTCCCAACAAGAACAAAGTTGCTAAGATTACCAAGGCTCAGGTTGAAGAAATCGCAAAACTCAAAATGCCCGATCTTAACGCAAATACTTTAGAAGCAGCAGCAAGCATGATCGCTGGTACTGCAAGAAGTATGGGTGTTGAAGTCGTAGATTAATGATATAGTGGGAGGGTAGCGATACCCGAATGTACCACAGGAGGTAAATTTAAATGAAACACGGAAAAAAATATATTGATAGCGCAAAAGCTATCGAAGCAACCAAACTTTACGAAGTAGAAGAAGCAATCGGTTTGGTTCTTGATACTGCAAAAGCAAAGTTTGATGAAACTGTAGAACTTCACGTTCGTTTGGGTGTAGATCCTAAGCAAGCCGATCAACAAGTTAGAGGCGTGCTCGTTCTTCCCAACGGTACTGGTAAAGAAGTTAAGGTTTTAGTTCTCGCTAAAGGCGATAAGGCTGACCAAGCAAAAGAAGCTGGTGCAGATTTCGTAGGCGCAGAAGAAATGATTCAAAAAATCCAAACTGAAAACTGGTTTGATTACGACGTAATCATCACTACTCCCGACATGATGGGTTTAGTTGGTCGTATCGGTAAAATCTTAGGTCCGAAAGGCTTGATGCCTAACCCTAAGTCAGGTACCGTTACCATGGACGTTGTTAAGGCTATCAAAGATACCAAAGCTGGTAAAGTTGAATACAGACTTGACAAGAACGCAATCATTCACTGTGCAATCGGTAAGAAGAGTTTCGGCAAAGAAAAACTTCAAGAAAACTACGAAGCACTTATGGAAGCCATCGTTAAGGCAAAACCCGCTGCAGCAAAAGGTCAATACGTTAAGAGTGTTGCCTTAGCAAGCACCATGGGTCCTGGCGTTAAAATTAACGCTAAAATTTAGTTGACAATACTAAATTAAAGTGCTATACTAACATAGTAAATTAAATAGCCCAAGACAGTAGGTATTTGTAATTGTGATTTATCACAAACCCACCGAGGCGGAAATTTTAGTATAAGAACTTGTGTTTTTATGCCCTTGTATTCCGTTTTGGTGTGCAAGGGCTTTTTCATTAAAATAAGGAGGTAATCAAATGTCGGCAAACAAAGAGGCAAGAATAGAATTAGCTGGTGTTATTAAAGAAAAAATTCAAGACGCAAAATCAGTTGTTTTCGTTAAGTTTAGCGGTCTTACCGTAGCAGAAGACACCGAACTTCGTCGTGAATTTAGAAAGAACAACGTTGAATATAAGGTTTACAAGAACACCCTTATTAAGAAAGCGTTTGAATCTTTAGGAATTACCGATTTCAACGACGATTTGAACGGTCCTACGGCTGTTGCATTCGGCGCGGATGAAACTGGTGCGGCTAAAGTTATTGTAGATGCATCAAAGAAATATCAAGATAAGGTTGTTGTAAAGAGCGCTTATTTTGAAGAAAAGAGATTGGATGAAAAGGGCGTTAAGGCGCTTGCTGCAATCCCTTCAAAACAACAACTTTACGGTATGCTTGCAAGTGCTTTACTTGGTGTTCCCAGAGCACTCGCTATTGCGCTTAATCAAGTTGCAGAAAAAAATGCTTAATAGCAAAATATTAAATTAAAAAATTAGTCCATTATTTAGGAGGAAACAAAAATGGCAGATATTAAAGCAATGTTAGAAGAAATCAAAGGCATGAGCGTTATGGAACTTAACGAACTCGTTAAAGCAATAGAAGAAGAATTTGGCGTAAGCGCTGCTGCATCTATCGCAGTTGCTGCTCCCGCTGCTGAAGCTGCTCCTGCAGCTGAAGAAAAGACCGAATTCAAGGTAGTTCTTAAAGAAGTTGGTGGCAACAAGATTGGTGTTATCAAAGTTATTAAGGAAGCAACCGGTTTAGGTCTTGTTGAATCTAAGGCTCTTGCTGAAAACGGCAAAGTAATCAAAGAAAACGCAACCAAAGAAGAAGCTGACGCTATGATCGCTAAATTCAAGGAAGCTGGCGCTACTGTTGTTGCTGAATAATTTTAGATTACAAAATATTTAGATAACATTAAAAAGAGAAAGTGTTTTCACTTTCTCTTTTTTTTACTGTAAAAAACTTGTACTTTGCCGTGTTTTTATTTGCGACACTAAAAAATGGCAAAAAAATTACAACATTAAACAAGTTAAGTGCTTATAAGCATTGACAAATCTTTAATTTTCAAGTAAAATAATAATATATTATTTTAAATTAGAAGGGTATGCCCTTAAGCAGTAAATTATTTTCTTGGAGAATAGTATGAAGAAACTTAAAAAACTTCTTAGCCTTTTTATTGCAAGCGCGTTACTTATTGTTTCTTGCTTTAGCATGGCTGGATGTAGTGAAGACATTACTCAAATCAAACTCAATATTTCCGTTTACAATTATGAAAAAACGGAAGAAGACGTTGTTATCGGTTTTGAAGACGTAACCTTAACCATTGACCTTTATGGACACTTCGCTCCCAAAACGGTTGAAAATATTACCAAGTACGTAAAACAAGGATACTATAACAACGCTGTTTTCTATAAGAACGCATCTTATACCAACCAAGTTATGTTGGGTGATTATCTTGTAGACGGTTCTTCTATTAAATCACAAGAAAAGATTATGCCCCAAGTTCAAGGCGAATTTGAACGCGGTGGCGTTTCTGGTTCAAATCTTCTTGCTAAGAAAGGTTCAATCGGTTTGTGGAGAACTTGGTATGCGTACGACAATTCTTACGATACAAGCAACGCAACCATGAACTCTGGTAGAGCAACTTGGTTTATTCCTGTTAGTGATACTGATACAGCTCTTTCTGGTTATAACGGTTGGTTCTGTATTTTCGCTCAAATCGATATGGAAAATGAAGATAACAAACACGCGCTTGATTTAATTGCAAAGTCAATGACTTCAAACAGTGTAGACAGATACGTTGTTTACTATACTGGTAACTATGACGTAAATCAACCCGAAAACAACCACGGTTTAACCAAGCACGTTGTTGCAGAAAGTGATTTTGTGTCATCAAGTGATATCTTCACCGCTCAAGGCGCTCAAGAAGTTTGTTACAACAAGCACACCATTACCGTTCCCGTTGCTGAAGTTGACGGACAAACCGTAATCGCTGCTAAAGTTGTTTCAGCATCTATCGCTTAATAGTTTTGTTAAAAATAAAAGAAGTTAGATTATTCTAACTTCTTTTTTTTATTCACATTTAATAATGTTGTTAATTTTTCTATTCTCTAAACAAAACTTAAAATATTCTACAAAGTATAAGTTTTCACGCTTGGAATATATTAAACCTATTTCGTCGCAGTTTCTAAATCGTGGGGGAGGCATTACACCTATAAATTTCCCTAAAAACCCACTTAGGCGGTTTTTATTTTTTAACACGCTACCGCATAAATATTTATCCCACTCGTTTCCGTAAAGGTATTCTTCTAAAAAACAATAGGGAATAAGTTTTTCGTTTAGGGTTTGTGCACAAAAACCACTATCACAAGAATTTACTTTGTTTGTGGAACAAAACGCGCCGTTTTTATATTCCCAAAATGTTTTTACGCGGTGTTTTGCAATATCACAATATTCTTCTTCAGTATAAAACTGGTTGTCGGTAGAGTAATTATCTACTTGCCTAAAGAAAATTTTTCTTATCTTTTCACTTATCTCAAACACGGTTAAAAACTTGTTTTCGTTAGTCATACAAATGCTTAAAAAACGACCGCCGTTAAGGCTAAATTCTTTGATTTCAGCCTCGTTTATATTTAAGTCAACCGTTTCCGCGTAAAAATTTTTAGGGCTTTCAATGGATAATTTTAAGCCGTTTTCATTAAATATAGTAACTAATAAATCTTTAGATTTGTATTGGGATATAACCTTAAATTCTTGGCTTAAATGGTGTGGGGTAAATTTAATTAAATACCCACCTTTAAGGTCGGTGAGTACTATGCTTTTAGGGGGAGAACATAAAAAGTTTTGGTCAAGTAAGAGGTTCGTGCAAGGCTGACAGGTAGAAACGGGGCATAGTTCAATGAATGGGGACGCACGGTCAATATTTATTTGTTTTAGTTCTTTTGACAAAATTCCACAAAACTCGCCGTTTACTTTTATGGCGCAAGGACTGTCGCTTGAAAAATAATAAAACATATCTCTTATATCTATGTATAATTTTACTTTGTTATGTCAATAAGATTATTACAAAAAAGAAAAGGAGATAAGTAATGGAGAAAATTTACGGATATAAAGAAAAGGATATTGTGTGCTTGGCGGAGTTTTTGAAATTGCGCAATAATCAATCGTTGTCAAAGGTTTTTGAAAGTTACGGCGAAAAGTTTGGCAAGGCAAAAGGCACGGTAAGAAATCTTTATTACGCAGTTGCAAAGCGCAGTGCAGAAGACAGCGAATTTTGTAATAAATACCTTGATGGAAAGCCTCTATCTGTTGGTAAAATAATTGAGTTTGGTGAAAAAGAAGAAAGTGATTTAATAAAAAAAGTACTTATAGCAAAACTTAAAGGCAGGTCGGCAAGAAGTTGCGTTATGGACCTTGCCGAAGGCGACGCTAAAATAGCGCTTAGATACCAAAACAAGTTTAGAAACGCGGTTAAACAAAAACCACAACTAATTAAAGACATAACGAAGCAGTTGGCAAATGAGGGTTACGATATAACTAAACTCAACGATAGAAGTGAAAAGCAAGTTATATCCGATGAAAATTTTGAAAGATTAAAAGACGCAATCAACTTAATGGTTGCAAAAATTGCCGTGCGCGAAAGAAAAGAAAATCAAGAGCTAAAAGAGCGCGTGTCTGCCTTAGAAAAGGAAAATTTGCGCCTTTGCACCGCACTTTACGGCGACCCTAAAGGAATAAACGCCATCAAGTTTTTCAAGGTTGGCGGTGAAGAAAATATGCTTAATTAAACCAAAAGTTTTTCCTTAATTTTTTTGCAAAAGAAAAATGCCGACGGAATATTCCGTCGGCATTTTAGTTTAGTTAAATATTACTTTTTAGCGGGGTGATGGCTTTTAACAAAACCAACAGCCTTTGCAATTTCCATAACGAGTATGGGGAAGAGTGAAAGGCCAAGACCTACAAGGTACAACCACCAATCAAGGTACATCATATCGAATACTTCGTTTACACCAGGGATAAACATAACAACCGCGGTGAGTGCAGTACAGATAAGAAGTGATAAGTTCATAGTAGCGTTTGAGAAGAAACCAACCTTGAAGAGTGAGTGTGAAGATCTCATGTTGAGCGCTTGAACGAGTTGGCTCAACGCCAAAATCATGAACGCCATAGTGCTACCTGCTGCGTGGTTAAGTTGTCCTTCTGCGTGAGGCATAAAGTATGCACCGAGTACGTAACCAACTAAAGTGGTAATTGTTAAAAGAATACCGTTTAAGAAAATCTTAGTAGCCAAGCCGTGTGCGAATAAACTTTCATTCTTGGGGTTGGGTTTTCTAAACATAACGTCGCTTTCAACCGCTTCTTTACCGAGTGCAATTGCCGGCAACGAGTCTGTTACAAGGTTAATCCAAAGAAGTTGGATAGGAATGAACGGGTTGCCGAGATCGGGGAAGATTGAACCTAAAATTACGGTTGAAATAAATACTACCAAAACTTCAGCAAGGTTAGTTGAAAGTAAGAAACCAACAACCTTTTTAATGTTTTCAAAAATACCACGACCTTCTTTTACAGCCTCAACGATGGTTGCAAAGTTATCATCGGTAAGCGTCATATCAGCAGCGCCTTTAGCAACGTCAGTACCGGTAATACCCATTGCACAACCGATATCAGCAGCCTTTAGTGCGGGCGCGTCGTTTACACCGTCACCGGTCATTGAAACAACTTCGCCTTTCTTTTGCCATGCTTTAACAATTCTAATCTTGTTTTCGGGTGAAACACGCGCGTAAACAGAGATGTTTCTAACTTCTTTATCAAGTTGTTCGTCGCTCATTTCATCGAGTTCAGCACCTGTGATAGCCTTATCACCGTCAACGAAAATGCCAAGTTCTTTAGCGATAGCAGTAGCGGTAACGATATGGTCACCAGTAATCATAACGGGCTTAATGCCTGCTTGACGGCAAGTTGCAACCGCAACTTTACATTCAGGTCTGGGCGGGTCAATCATACCAACCAAACCTACAAAAGTAAGTTCACTTTCAAGTTCTTCAAAAGTGGGGTTTGTGGGAACTTCTTTAAGTTCTTTATAAGCGATTGCTAAAACGCGGAGTGCGTTTGAGCTCATTTCATCACAAGCAACTTTTGCCTTTTCAATATCGCCCTTAATTGTTTTCTTAGCGATAACGTCGAACGCGCCTTTAACGATTGCAATAACTTTTCCGTCGATAATATTTACCGTGGTCATAAGTTTACGGTCAGAGTCGAAGGGGAGTTCTGCTTTTCTGGGGCTTTGTGCGTTCAATTCGTCTTGAACACCGCCAGCCTTATGCGCTGCAAGAACGATGGCAGTTTCGGTGGGGTCACCGATATGCTTTTCAGCACCGTCTTCGAAAACAACTTTACCATCACAGCAAAGTGAACCGTAGCAAAGCATTTTATAAGTTTCGCCTTCGGCAGAGCCGTTAAAGTCGATAATATCGCCACCGTCAACGAAAGTTTTAACAAGCGTCATTCTGTTTTGGGTTAAGGTACCAGTTTTATCTGAACAAATTACAGACGCGCTACCTAACGTTTCAACCGCGGGGAGTTTTCTAATAATAGCGTTTCTCTTAACCATGCGTTGAACGCCGATTGAAAGAACGATAGTTACAACTGCGGGTAAACCTTCGGGGATAGCAGAAACCGCAAGAGAGATTGCAGACATAAATCCACCGATAATGTTATCAAATTCAAAACCGTCTCTAATGAGTTGAACGGCAAACATTACAAAACAAATGCCAAGAACTAAGAAACCAAGCATCTTGCCAAGTTTTGCAAGTTTTTCTTGTAACGGAGTTTTAGTTTCTTCTTCGTTAGCCAAGATGCCAGCAATTTTACCCATTTCGGTATCCATACCAGTTGCGGTAACAACTGCAATAGCAGTACCATAGGTAATAGAGCAACCTGAGAAAACCATATTAGTTCTGTCGCCGATAGGTGCTTTTTCTTTAACTTCAGCATCAGCAAATTTTTCAGACGGAACTGATTCACCAGTAAGTGCAGATTCTTCTGACTTTAAGTTTACGCTCTTAATAAGTCTTGCGTCAGCGGGAACAAAGTCGCCTGCTTCAAGTTTAATAATGTCCCCAGGAACGAGTTCGGAAGACATGATAATCTTTTCAACGCCGTCACGAATAACGCGTGCGTGCGGAGCAGACATGTTCTTTAACGCTTCAAGCGCCTTTTCAGCCTTGCTTTCTTGTGCAACACCCATAATAGCGTTAAGCAAAACGATTGCAAGAATAAGGAAGGGTTCAATCATTTCAACAAGATCAAAGTGCCCGGTTGAAACGGTCGTGTAGATAGCAACGCCTAGTGAAACTGCCGCCGCAATAAGCAAGATAATAATCATTGCGTCTTGGAACTGTTCAAAGAAACGCTGAACTATCGTTTTCTTCTTTTGTTCTTTGAGTTTGTTTTCACCATACTTTTCTCTGCGTTCGGCAACTTGATTAGAAGTTAAACCGTTTGACGCATCAACTTGAAAGTTGGCCAAAACTGTTTCTTGACTTTCATTGTGAGGTATCAATTTTTTGCTCCTTTATATATTGTTTTTATATTTTTTTATTATTTTAAATTATATCAATTAAAAAATATGTTTGTCAATAGCAAAAATAATTTTTGGTTGAATTTTTTGTTGTAAAAAGCGGAAAATAAAAAATCCAAAGCAACTTTTAGGCTACTTTGGATAAAACTCTTCGAAAACAAAACTCCGTATAGCCGTTAAAAGTTATACGCAAGTCTCGTAAATTAAAACAAGCCAGACAGTATTTATCTGCCATGATGTTGACTTGTTCCGCTTGTGCGGTTACTACTCCCTTACGGATTAATATTATTCTAACATTATTTTTATGCGTTGTCAACAATTTTTATCATAGTTGTTTTTTTGCTGTTTGGCTGTGTTATTTAATTGACAATAGTTAGCGTACAGTATATAATATAATTGCAACCAAAAAGGTAGCAATTAGGAGTAAAGATGAAATTATCGTCTAAGACAAAATACGGTCTTAAAGCCTGTCATTTTTTAGGGCTTAATTATCCCGATACGCCTGTTTCTGCAAGTACTTTAGAGAGTTACGTTTCTGTTTCTGGTAAGTACTTGGAAAGGATTATGCGTATGTTATCTGGCAGAAACATTGTAACGGCAACGCGCGGTGCTAGTGGCGGGTATTTTCTTGCCCGTCCGCCAAAGGATATTACCGTGGGGGAAATCGTTAGGGCGCTTGAGGACGATATGGAAATTATAGAGTGTGTCAAAGAAGATAGCAAGTGTAAGTGTTGCCCTTCTGCGGGGGTTTGGAAAAGACTTCATAAGGGTATAAACGAACTGCTTGATTCAATGACCATTGAACAAATGATAAAAGGCGAATTACACTAAAAGGAGATTGTTGATGGAAAGAAAGCCAATTTATTTTGACCACGCGGCAACCACGCCTCTTTGCAAAGAAGCGTTTGAAAAGATGACGCCGTACTTTACTGAAATTTTCGGCAATCCCAACAGTCAACACGCTTACGGCAGAGAATCTGTTAAAGCGGTGGACGAGGCAAGGGATGCTATTGCAAAGATTATAAACGCTAAACCTAACGAAGTGTATTTTACTTCTGGCGGAACGGAAAGCGATAACTGGGCAATGCGCGGTATTGCACATGCATATAAGAATAAAGGCAAGCATATGATAATAAGCCCGATTGAACACGCTGCTATGCTTGCAACTGCAAAAGCCCTTAAAAAAGAAGGCTTTGAAATTGAGTTTATGAAAGTAGATGAAGATGGATTGGTGGACTTAGAACACTTAAAAACCATTATTCGTGACGATACCATTTTTGTTGGCTGTATGATGGCTAATAACGAAGTGCGGACCATCGAGCCTATCAAAGAAATTGCTGAAATTGCGCACTCTAAGGGTGCGGTTATGTTCACCGACGCCGTTCAAGCGGCGGGCGTGCTTAAAACGGACGTAAAAGAACTTGGCGTTGACATGATGAGCATGAGCGGGCATAAAATTTACGGACCTAAAGGCATCGGCGCGCTTTTCGTTAGAAACGGACTTAAGATTGATAGCATTTTGACTGGCGGACATCAAGAAAGAATGAAACGCGGTGGAACTACTAACGTTCCCGCTATCGTAGGGTTTGCCGAAGCGTTCAAGATTGCTGAAAGCGAAAGGGAAGAAAACTTCAAGTTTGTAAGCAGTTTACGCGACCACTTTATTGAACGCGTACTTGCGGAAGTGCCTTTCGTAAAACTCAACGGTTCAAGAGAAAAAAGACTTCCTGCAAATGCGGACTTCTCGTTTAAGTTCATTGAAGGCGAATCAATATTGTTTAGCCTTGACTTGGCGGGGATTTCAGTTTCATCAGGCTCGGCTTGTTCATCAGGATCACTTGAGCCCTCTCACGTGTTGCTCGCTTTAGGACTTCCTGAAGAATTAGCACACGGTTCAATTAGATTTTCATTTGGCAAACATAATACTATGGAAGAAGTTGACTATGCGGTTGACGTAATTAAAGAGTCAGTACAAAGACTTCGTGAAATGTCACCCTTATTCAAAGCAGAAGGAGAAATTAAGTATGTATAACGAAAAAGTAATGGACGTTTTCAAAAACCCTAAAAACGTAGGCGAAATTGAAAACCCCGATGGAATTGGTACTGTTGGTAACGCATCTTGCGGTGATATTATGCAAATTTCATTAAAGATTGAAAATAATATTATCGTTGATGCTAAATTTAAAACTTTTGGCTGTGCTGCAGCAATTGCTACAAGTTCAACCGCTACTGAAATGATTAAAGGTATGACCGTTGAAGAAGCGTTGAAAGTTACAAACAAGCGCGTTGTTGAAGTTTTAGGCGGTCTTCCTTCACAAAAACTTCACTGTTCAGTTCTTGCAGAAGAAGCAATTAAAAAGGCTATTGAAGATTATATGAGCAAAAAGGCTTAAGCGCGAATAAGCGGCGTTATGCTTCGTTTACTACGCAAATAAACAAAAATATCAAGGAGAAAAAACTGTGATAAAACTGGGCGAAAGCAAAGGACTATCCACGGTATTTGTGCTGTTATCTGGCATATTGTGGGGTATAATAGCAATATTCGTTGACGGTCTTAAAAGGGTAGGCTTTTCGTCGGTAGACTGTGCTGGTATAAGGTGCATTTTCACAAGTGTTTTTCTCTTTTTTATTATTTTAATAAAAAACCCAAGGTTATTGAAAGTTCAGCCTAAAGATTTGTTGCTTTTTATTTGTTCGGGCGCATTCGGGATTTCCGTGTTTAGCCTTTGCTATTTTAGAGCAATACATATTTTGGGCGGTGCAAGCGTGCCGTCGCTTTTACTTAACACAGCGCCAGTTTTTGTGCTTATAATTGCGGCAATATTCTTTAAAGAAAAGATTACGCTAAAAAAAGTTATAGCACTCGTATTAGCACTTTTGGGTGTTGCGTGTGTTTCGGGCGTTTTTGACAGTAACAGCGGGGTTTCGTTTGAAGGCGTTATCTTTGGTGTGCTAAGCGGTTTGGGTTATGCGCTTTATAGCGTATTTACCAAAAGCCTTTCTAAAAAGTACGATGCTTTAGTTATAAACTTTTACTCGTTTTTGTTTGCAATGTTTATAGTTGTGCCCGCATCTAACTTGTTTAACAACTTTGGATTGCTTGCCACTTGGCAAGGCGCGGGTTATGCTTTAGGTTTAGTTATACTTTGCACTATATTGCCGTTTATACTCTACTCAACAGGGCTTAAGAATTTAAGTGTGGGCACGGTGTCGGTTATGGCAATGCTTGACCCTATAACCGCAACGGTTATAGGCCTAGCCTTTATGGGCGAGGGCGTAACCGAATTCAAAATTTTGGGTATAGTTTTGGTGCTTGGCGGTATAACGATACTTAACTTAAAAGATAAAAAAGAAGAATAAATATAAAAAAAGACAACGGCCACGATTAATCGTGGCCGTTTTTTGTTATAAAACTTTTGATAAAAATTCTTTTAATCTTTCGTTTTGTGGATTGTCAAAGAAGTTTTTGGGATCGTTTTCTTCTTGAATTTTACCTTCGTTCATAAATAAAATTCTTGATGCAACTTCTCTTGCAAAGCCCATTTCGTGGGTAACGACCACCATGGTCATGCCTTCGTTTGCAAGATCTTTCATAAGTTCCAAAACTTCGCCAACCATTTCGGGGTCGAGTGCGGAAGTGGGCTCGTCAAAGAGCATAACTTCGGGTTCCATAGCAAGCGCACGAACTATTGCGATACGCTGTTTCTGTCCACCAGATAAGGTTGAGGGATATACGTTTGCCTTGTCTTCTAAGCCGATGCGCTTTAATAATTCAAAAGCCTTTTCTTGTGCTTGTTCTTTTGTTTTAAGTTTTAACTGAACGGGGGCAAGGGTAAGGTTTTCTAAAACGGTAAGGTTGTTAAAAAGGTTGAAGTGTTGGAAAACCATGCCGATTCTTGCGCGCGCCTTATTTACGTTTAGAACGTGTTTTGCATAAAAATCTTTAATAGCCTTTTTGTAAAGACCGCCTTCGTTATTTTTAAGCAAATCATATTGCTTGATATCACGGATGGCGTTTGCTTTTACTTGTTCGGGGGTTAAAGATTTGTCTTCAGCATACTTTGCGGAAACTTTAGAAAAAGTATTTGATAATTCTATAATATCAAAGTGCAAGTAAGGGTCAACGGGGGTAAGAAGATTATCGTGGAACCAAACTTCGCCATAAGTGGGTTCTTCCAAAAGGTTTAAGCATCTAAGCATGGTAGATTTACCACTACCAGACGGACCTAAAACAACCACTTTTTCACCCTTTTTAATGTCGAGTGAAACGCCTTTTAATACTTCTAACTTGCCAAAGTTTTTATAAAGCCCTTTAATGCTAATGATGTTTGAACTGTCGTTTACGAAAAGGTTGTTATCTGTTGTCACTTGCTCTTAACCTCCTTTCGATAATCTTAATAACAATAGTTAAAAGAACAATTACTATTATGTAAATGACTGCCATCATAAGATAAGGTATCATATACTCATAGTTTTTGCTTGCGATAAAACTGAACGCTGTGAAAAGGTCTGTTGCACCAACGAAAGAAACTACGCTTGTTTCTTTAATAAGCGTAATAAGTTCGTTTCCGAGCGTAGGAAGTATGTTTTTAATCGCTTGTGGAAGAACTATGCGGAACATGGTTTGAAGATAACTAAGCCCAACACTTCTGCCAGCCTCGGTTTGACCTTTATCAACCGATAAAATACCGCCACGCATAATTTCTGCAACGTAAGCCGCGCTGTTTAGCCCAAAAACTATTTCAGAAACGGTAAGTCCGTCAGCAGAAATGCTAAAGAGCGGAAGAAGGAAGTAATACGCAACGAGTAGTTGCACAACGATAGGCGTACCCCTAAAAATGGCAATATAAATATCCGCAAGTTTAGAAAGGAAACGGAAAAATCTTTTGTTTTGGGGTAAAAGTTTTAAAATAGCAAGAATCGAGCCTAAAACGAACCCGATTATAAAGCCGATGAAAGCAATCAAGAAAGTGTTTTGAATACCGAGTAAAATCTTATCGGTAAACACAGGAGATTGCAAACTGTTCCAAAACAGATTGAATTTTTTTACTAAAACTGAAAATTTCATAGTCTTTTTAAATAGCAGTAATTCCCCACAAAAAAGTGGGGAATTAGCGTGCTTTTTTAATAATTAAAGTTAATTATCTGTAAAAATTAGTTAGCAGCGTTGAGTGCTTTAACGATAGCAGCAGCAGGTGCAGAGTCAACTATAACGTAGTCAACGTTACCGTTAATAAGTGCTTGTGCTGCAAGCGCTGCGTTCTTGAAACCAGAAGGAGTACAAGTGATACCGCTGAATCCCCAATCTTCATCACCGTTTACGTAAAGAGCACCGGTAGTACCGTTTTGGTAACCAACTTTAACGTCAGCAGTAAAGGTTGCAAGAATTGCTTCAACGTCTTCAACAGTTTTGCAGTTGTCAAAAGTAGTGTCGCCAGCCTTAGCGATAATTACTTGGCTTGCCTTGTAGTAAGAAGAAGAGAAGTCAATGATTTCAGCACGTTCTTCAGAAACGGTCAAACCAGCAGCAACGATAGCGTTGGGATATTTGTTTGCTTCTTCACAAATGGTGTCAAAGTCGAGCCATTCAATAATGCAAAGTTCTTTGCCGATTGCGTTAGCAACAGCTGCAGCAATTTCCATATCAACGCCGTAATACTTACCGTCGTCACCAACGTATTCAAACGGTTCAAACGGGGTGTTGGTAAGAACAACAAGTTGGCTATCGGGGTCATCATAAACACCTAACTTGTGACCAGTAGGAGTGCCGTCGCCAAAGTATTTGTCCATAATAGCGTCAAATTCGCCATTTTCTTTAGCTGTTGCAAGGTAAGTGTTGATACTGCTGAGAAGTTCGGTGTTACCCTTGTTTACAGCAAAAGCGTATTCTTCATCAGAAAGGTTGATTTCAACAACTTTAAGAACGGGTTCAGATTCACCGTCTTCAGGTTCAACACAACCGGTAAATGCAAATGCGGAACATACTAAAAGAACACCGCAAAGCAAAAGGCTTAATAATTTTTTCATAATAGTTTCTCCTTAAAAAAGATTTTGTTTTTTTGAGTGTACGCTTATAATACATCATAAAATTTCATTTGTCAACCAATTTTGAGTAAAAAAATAAAAATATTCAAAATATTTTGCATAAAAGTATAAAATATTGCATAAAAAAATGAATACAAAATATTTTACCCGCATATTATTCGCATAATGATGAATATATTCAAAAAGCCCAAAACAAAGGATAAGTTTTGGGCTAATATATATAGTGTTTATTTATAGTAAGAGAAGATGAAAATTATCAAGAAAAATTAAAAGCATTAAAACTTGCAAATAACTGGTATTGACATACAAGCATTAGTGTGTTAAAATTTATGTAAGGTAAATTAACAACAAATACATAACAAGTGCAACGCATATTGGTAATTTAAATCCGTTAATTTATAATGATATATTAAGTAGGTTGGGATAATGAAAACAACAAAAAATAGAACACCAGAAATCATATCATTTTTTGAAGAATATAGTGATATTGATGCTTTGTATAAAAAAGCGACAACTAATCCTTTCAAGGTTTTAATGGGTACGGAGCGTGATACAAACCCTTGGGGTAGATATTTTCCTGATAGGATAATAAGAAGGTTGCTGCTTTCAAGAGATCATAGTAGGTTGACGCCCGACATTAATAAAAGGAAGTACACTTACTATTTTGATGAGTTGGAAAGAATATCTATGATGGAAAGATATGAAGCCGATTGTAAAACGTTGATAGAACGTACTTATTATATCTATAAAGAAAATGAAACTATTATTTTAACTCATGTGTGTTATGGCAAACATAATAGGCTTATAATGAGTGTGATTTTTTATGAAAATAATTTGCCTATATGTTATGTGGAGAAATTTCGTAATCCTAAAGAGGAAATTCCGTATTATATCGGGTATAATATGTTTTGTTTAGAGTATGGAAATGATGAGGTGACTACGTCCTGCTTTTCTGTAAAACCAAAAACTGATGTGTTAGTTTTTCATTGGGAAAGGACACATCCCTTTTCAATACGCTTTGCTACACTGTAGTTAGTTTGTTTGTTTAGATAAAAAAGACCGTAGATGATTCTACGGTCTTTTTTAGGTATTGACATACAAGCATTAGTGTGTTAAAATTTATATAAGATAAGTTAACAACAAATCCATAACAAGTGCAACGCATATTGGTAATTTAAATCCGTTATATTATTTAGATTAATATTAAAAAGAGTGATACTATGAAAAAATCAAACGAGTCTTTAAGTAAATATGAAAAAATAGCAATGATTTTGACGTGCATGTCGGGTGTGGTAACTTGCGTTGCTTGTTTAATTACTATGTTCGGGGGATAAGAATGAGTAACGGAAAAAGAATTGACGGAAATTTGCTTTGTTTGATTTTTACTACTGGGCTTTTATTAGTTTCGATAATTTGGTTGGTTAGATATTATAACTTACTTATATTGATAGCGCTTTTAGTTAATATTGTAGTTGTCGTTTTACAAATAATATTATTTATAATAAGTCGAAAAAAGTGTAACAAAAAAAGACCGTAGATAGTTCTACGGTCTTTTATTTTTAATTAAAAATTATCTGCATTCGTCTGCTTTGCCTGCGCAACCAAGAACGTTGATAAGTTTATGCTTAACGATTTCTTTGATGTTTGCACGTGCGGGTTTTAAGTATTCTCTGGGGTCGAACTTGTCGGGCTTTTCGTTGAAGAATTGACGGATAGTACCAGTCATTGCCAAACGCAAGTCAGAGTCGATATTGATTTTGCAAACTGAAAGAGCAGCGGCCTTTCTTAATTGTTCTTCAGGAACACCGATAGCATCGGGCATTTTACCGCCGTTTTCGTTTACCATCTTAACGTATTCTTGGGGAACTGATGAAGAACCGTGTAATACGATGGGGAATCCAGGGAGTTTTTCAGAAACTTTTTCCAAAATGTCGAAACGGAGTGCGGGGGGAACGAGAATGCCTTCTTCGTTTCTGGTGCATTGTTCGGGTTTGAACTTATATGCGCCGTGTGAAGTACCGATAGCGATTGCTAAACTGTCAACGCCAGTTCTTTCTACGAATTCGATAACTTCTTCGGGTTTGGTGTAACTTTCAGCACCGTGTTCAACCTTAACGTCATCTTCAATACCAGCCAAAGTACCAAGTTCGCCTTCAACGGTGATGTATCTGCCACGAGCAGCAACGTCGTGTGCGTATTCAACAACCTTTTTGGTAAGTGCAACGTTTTCTTCAAAGGGAAGGTGTGAACCGTCAATCATAACAGAAGTGAAACCGCCGTCGATAACTGCTTTACAGGTTTCGAAGTCGGGACCGTGGTCAAGGTGCAATACGATAGGAATATCGGGGCATTCTTGAACTGCTGCTTCTACGAGTTTAACAAGGTAAGTGTGGTTAGCGTATGCTCTTGCACCCTTACTTACTTGTAAGATAACGGGAGCGTTTGCTTCTTTGCACGCTTCGGTAATACCTTGAACGATTTCCATGTTGTTTACGTTGAACGCGCCGATAGCGTAGCCGTTCTTGTAAGCTTGTTCAAACATTTTCTTAGAGTTAACTAAAGCCATTTTATGGACCTCCAAAAATATATAAATATAATTATTTTATCATATGAAAAGTGGCTTATTATTTTAAGCACCGCTTTTTGACAAATACTATTATATATCTTTTTTGTCAAATAATCAAACAAATTTTAATTCTAACGCAAAAATACTTTATAAAAAACGCGTTTGGTTGTATAATAAATACGTAATATTGCTTAGGTAGGTGCTTTATGCAAGATTTAAGAGTAAATCAGTTGGCAAAAAACCTTATAAACTATTCGTGCGCATTGAAAAAAGGCGAAAAGGTTTTAATCGAGGCAAAGGGTATTGATTATATGCTCGTTAACGCGCTCGTTAAAGAGGCGTATAAAGTTGGCGCTTATCCTTTTGTGGAAATTTACGATAACAGAGTTACCAGAGAACTTATGCTTGGCAACAGCGTGGAGTTAGCAAAGTTAAAGGCTAAGTTTGACAGCGCTCGCATGAGCGAAATGGATGCTTATATCGGTATTCGCGGTGGGGAAAACTGCAATGAACTCTCCGACGTGCCCGAAGAAAAGGCTAAAATTGAAAGCGAATATTATTCTCACCCCGTTCATCATGAAATTCGCGTTAAAAAGACCAAGTGGGTTGTG
This sequence comes from Christensenellaceae bacterium, assembly GCA_045614185.1. GTDB lineage: Bacteria > Bacillota > Clostridia > Christensenellales > Borkfalkiaceae > UBA1259. The sequence continues at coordinate 53,133 of JAZLCJ010000020.1, forward strand.
CTCCGTTACCCCAACCAAGGTATGGCGCAACAAGCGGGTATGAGTACGGATGCGTTTGAAGATTTTTACTTTAGCGTATGTAATCTTGATTATTCAAAAATGGATAAGGCTATGGACGCTTTGGCAAAACGCTTGAATCACGCGGATAAAGTTCATATTATTGCAAAAGATACTGATATAACCTTTTCTATCAAGGGCATCGGCAGTAAGAAGTGCTCTGGCAGATGTAATATCCCTGACGGAGAAATTTACACTGCGCCAGTTAAAGATAGCGTAAACGGCGTTATTACTTACAATGCACCGTCAGTTGAAAACGGCTTTAAGTTTGAAAACGTTTCATTAACCTTTAAGGACGGTAAAATTATCAAGGCGACCGCAAACGATAACAAAAAGGTAAACGCTATTTTCGACACGGACGAGGGCGCAAGATACGTTGGCGAATTTGCGTTCGGCGTTAATCCTTATATAAATAAGCCTATGGGCGACATTTTATTTGATGAAAAAATATCAGGTTCTATCCATTTTACCCCCGGCTGTTGTTATGATGATTGCTATAACGGAAACGTTTCTGCAATCCATTGGGATTTAGTTCAAATTCAAACCAAAGAATACGGCGGTGGCGAAATTTATCTCGACGGCGAACTCATTCGCAAAGACGGATTGTTTGTACCTGACGATTTACAATGCTTAAACCCCGAAAATTTAAAATAACGGCGTCAAAATAATTGACAAAGCGTTGTTTTAGGGGCTATAATGTATAAGACAAAATTTGAAAAATTTTAAGAAATATATTATTTGGAGGACATTAACATGTCAAAAGTAACAAAAGTTGCAATTAACGGTTTCGGTCGTATCGGCCGTCTCGCTTTCAGACAGATGTTCGGTGCTGAAGGTTATGAAGTTGTTGCTATCAACGACTTGACCAGCCCTGAAATGCTCGCTCATCTCTTGAAGTATGACACCATGCAAGGTAACTATCTTGCTCAAGGTCATACCGTTGAATCTACTGAAGATTCAATCATCGTTGACGGCAAGGAAATTAAGATTTCTAAGTGCGCTAACGCTGCTGAATGCCCCTGGGCTCAATATGACGTTGACGTTGTATTAGAATGTACTGGTTTCTATACCAGCAAAGAAAAGGCTCAAGCACACATCGTTGCTGGCGCTAAGAAAGTTGTTATTTCTGCTCCCGCAGGTAACGACCTTCCCACCATCGTTTACAACGTAAACCACAAGACCTTAACTGCTGAAGACAAGATCATTTCTGCTGCATCTTGCACCACCAACTGTCTTGCTCCTATGGCTAAGGCTCTTAACGATTACGCTCCCATCCAAAGCGGTATCATGACTACCGTTCACGCTTACACCGGTGACCAAATGATTCTTGACGGTCCGCAAAGAAAGGGTGATAAGAGACGTTCAAGAGCAGGTGCTATGAATATCGTTCCTAACAGCACTGGCGCTGCAAAAGCAATCGGTCTCGTTATCCCTGAACTCAACGGCAAGCTCATCGGTGCTGCTCAACGTGTTCCTACCGCTACTGGTTCAACCACTATCCTTATCGCTGTTGTTAAGGGTAAGGACGTTACCAAAGAAGGTATCAACGCTGCTATGAAGGCACAAGCAACTGAATCTTTCGGTTACAACACCGACGAAATCGTTTCTTCTGACGTTATCGGTATGAGATTTGGTTCACTCTTCGATGCTACTCAAACCATGGTTTCTAAGATTGATGAAGAAACTTACCAAGTACAAGTTGTTTCTTGGTATGACAACGAAAACTCTTACACCAGCCAAATGGTTAGAACCATCAAGTACTTCTCTGAAATCTAATCGAAAAATAAATTTAAGATTAAAAGCCTTGCGTGCGCAGGGCTTTTAACTTAAACGGCTTATAAACTTCGTGATCCGCTCAAAACTCCGTTTTTATTTGGTTGCGTACGGTAAGTACGCGCCCATCATAAAATACTCGTTTTAAACGGCTGACTTGTTTCTAAACCGTTTTTCAAAAAACAGGCTTATAAACGGCGCAATACTTCGTTTACTGCTTTGCGTTTTGACTTCGATAACCAAAAAGGTTAATCTCATCCAAAACGCTTCGCGAGCCTTGTCTTGCTTGTTTCTAAACTGTTTTTTTATTATAAACGGCTGACTTGTTTCTAAACCGTTTTTCATAGAACAAGTCTTAAACTGTTTTATATTTACAAACCGCATTAAATCAAAAAGGAATTATTATGAGAAAGATTGATTTAAAAGTCGTTAGTGAAAAGGTTAGGGAATTATTTATCGACGCGTGCGAAAATATCCCTGAAAACGTTCTCAACGCATTGAAAAAGGCTGCTCAAGAAGAGCAATCTCCTCTTGGCAAACAAGTTATTGAACAAATCATTGAAAACGCTTATCTCGGTAGAGAAAAACATCTTCCTATCTGTCAAGATACGGGTGTTGCCGTAGTATACCTCACCATCGGTTCTGAAGTATGCTTTGAAGGCGACATTTACGAAGCCGTTAACGAAGGTGTTAGACGTGCTTATACTGAAGGTTTCCTTAGAAAATCAGTAGTTCGCCATCCTATCGATAGAGTTAACACTAAGGATAATACCCCTGCTATCGTACATATCAAGATGGTTCCTGGTGATACTTTCAAAATTGACGTTGCTCCTAAGGGTGGCGGAAGTGAAAATATGTCTACCGTTAAAATGCTTATCCCTGCTGATGGCATTGAAGGTATTAAGAAACTCGTTGTAGACACCGTTTTCCACGCTGGTGGTAAGCCTTGTCCTCCTATCGTTGTTGGCGTTGGTATCGGCGGTAACTTCGAAAAGAGTGCACTTCTTGCAAAAGAAGCGCTTTTCCGTGAAATTGATGATGAAAGTGCTGATCCTATTGCAAACAAACTTGAAAAAGACCTTTTAGAACTCATCAATAATACTGGTGTTGGTCCTATGGGCTTTGGCGGAACAAGAACTTGCCTTGCTGTTAAGGTTAACGTTCATCCTTGCCATATTGCAAGTTTACCCGTGGCTATCAATATTCAATGCCACTCTGCAAGACATAAATCTTGCACGCTTTAATGGGAGGTTATCATGATTGAATTAAAAAGCCCTGTAAACCCTGAAGAAGTTAAGAAATTATGCGCTGGTGATGCTGTTAAAATTACCGGTGTTATCTATACTGGTAGAGATGCTGCTCATAAGCGTCTTTGTGAACTTTTAGAAAAAGGTGAACAACTCCCCATCGACGTAAATAATGCTTGCATTTATTACGTAGGTCCCACTCCTGCAAAACCTGGTAGAGCAATCGGTTCTGCTGGCCCCACTTCAAGTTATCGTATGGACCCATATTCAGAACCCCTTTTGAAAGAAGGCTTAAAGGTTATGATTGGTAAAGGCCCCAGAGATAAGGCTTATAAAGAAATGCTCCCCAAATACGGTGCAGTTTATATGTCTGCTATCGGTGGTGCTGCGGCATCAATCTCTGAAACTGTTAAAACTTGTGAAGTTGTAACTTATGAAGATTTGGGTGCAGAAGCAATTCACCGCTTAGAAGTTGAAGATTTCTATGCAATCGTAACTTATGACTCTGAAGGTAACGACCTTTTTGAACAAGGTATTGAGCAATACAAGAAATAAAGCGCCTTCCACGGCGTTATACTCTCAAAAACCCCCTTGACAATATCATGCTATTGCCTTCGGGGCATTTTGAAAGTCTAACTTGTGTTATGCACTTTATTAAGTAAAATACTTTTGGGGTTAAATAGAACACAAAACACTAAAACCTTTGCAAGCAGCAAAGGTTTTTTAATATTTAAGCGTATTAAAAATATTTATAGAAATAAATTTGCTATTTGCTTTGATTTATGATATAATAAAAACAAATAAAACTTAAAAGGATATAAAAATATTTTTATGGAAAAAAATATGGACGTAACCGATTATATATACGAAGTATATAAAGAAAAGAGTTTTTCTCTTGCTGCTAAGAAGTTTTTTGTTTCACAACCTGCACTTTCAGCTATGGTTAAAAAGGTGGAAACAAGCCTTGGCGTAATAATTTTTGACCGTTCAACTTCGCCCATAACCTTAACAGAGGCAGGCAAAATTTATATCAAATCTATTGAAGAGATGCGTTCGCTTAGAAAGCGCTTGCAAGAAGAATTAAACGATATCGGCTCGCTTAAAACGGGTAAGTTAGTTTTAAGTGGTGAAAACTTTGTTTCTTCTTTCATTATGCCCAAAGTTATAATGAAGTTTTCTGAAAAATTCCCTGGGATTAAAAGTGAACTTGTAGAATCAAACTCACCAGACCTTCGTCAACTTCTTTTGACCGATGCAATAGACTTACTTATCGCGCACGATTTTGATCAAAAGTTATATTCTTGCGAACCGCTTTTTGATGAAATGGTTATTTTGGCTGTTCCTAATCATTTAGAAATCAATAACGGCTTAGTAGATTGCGCGCTTACTATTGAAGATTTGAAAAATGGTAAGCACAATAGGGAAGACTGCCCCGCGGTAAACCTTTCAGCGTTTGAAAATGAAGAGTTTTTGATTATGAAAAAGGGCAACGACATGCAACGCCGTGCTCAAATTCTTTGTGAAAAGGCTGGTTTTGCACCTAATGCAAGAATTTATCTTGACCAACTTATTACTTCTTACAATATGGCTTGTTCAGGTATGGGCATAGCGTTTGTAACTGATACTTTAGCAACAAGTGCAAACGGCGAAAATTGTACTTATTATAAAATCAAAGGCGACGATATTACCAGACGCATGTACATAGGTTATAAAAAGAACCGTTATATTAGCAAAGCATGCGCAGCTTTTATAGAAGTAGCAAAAAGTGTGTTTGCAGATAAACTTAAGGCATAAAACTTAAATATATTAAATAAAAAGTCTCGTTGATAGTACGGGGCTTTTTATTTTTGTAGTTACATTATAAAAAATTTTTATAAAAGTTATAAATATTTGATTATTTTGTTGTAAATAAATTTTAATGGTGCTATAATGTGTTTAGTAAAAAAAGTTGCTTGCTTTAAGCGACTAAATAAAGGTGAGTTATGAAGACAATAGTTATTGGTGTAATCGGTGCTGACGTTCACGCAGTAGGTAACAAGATTATCGAATACGTTTTGAAGAATGAAGGCTACAACGTAGTAAATATCGGTGTTTTATCTTCACAAGAAGATTTTATCAACGCTGCTATTGAAACCAAAGCAGATTTGATTATGGTTTCATCACTCTACGGTCAAGGCGAAATTGACTGCCGTGGTATGAGAGAAAACTGTATCGAAGCAGGTATTGGCGACATTCCGCTTTTCGTTGGCGGTAATATCGTTGTTGGTAAGCAAAACTTTGACGACGTAAGAGCAAGATTTGAAGCAATGGGCTTTAACAAAGTTTACGGCCCCGGTGTTCCTATTGAAGAAACTTTGCCCGATATTAAAGAACTTTTGGGAGAATAATTAGATGAGCCGTTATCTTATGATAGATTTCGGTTCTACGTTTACCAAACTGACAGCGGTTGATACTGAAAAAGAAGACATTATTGCTACCGCAAGTCATTTTACAACTGTAGATACCGATATCACAATCGGGTATAACAACGCTTTAAAAGTTCTTGGCAAAAAGATGGGGGAAGAAAACCCTAAATTTGATAGAATTATCGGTTGTTCGTCGGCGGCGGGCGGTCTTAAAATGGCTGCTATCGGGTTAATCCCCGAACTTACCGTTGAGGCTGCAAGGCGTGTGTGTTTAGGCGCGGGCGCTAAAGTTGAACTTGCTTTTTCGCATCACTTAACTAACGCGGACGTTGATAAGATTATCGAAAAAAAGATAGATATTATTCTTCTTTCTGGCGGAACTGACGGCGGTAATGATGAGTGCGTTCTGTTCAACCAAAAAATGCTTTGTGAACGCGGAATTAAAATCCCCATCATCTTTGCGGGTAATAAAAACTGTACTGATGAAATCAAAGCGATGGCTGAAAAATACGGCATGAACGAATATTACTGCGAAAACGTTATGCCGAGACTAAACGTTCTAAACATTGACAACGCAAGGGATAGAATTCGCAAAATCTTTTTAGATAATATTATCGTTGCAAAAGGAATAAAGAAGATTGAAGGTGAGATAGATAGACTTATTCTTCCTACGCCGGAATCTGTACTTCGCGCGGCAACACTTCTTGCAGACGGATATATGCACGAAAGCGGTTTAGGCGAAATCGTTCTTGTAGATATAGGCGGTGCAACTACTGATATGTACTCTATCTGTTCAGCATCAGCAAAGCGTAGCGACGTTGTTATTAAAGGTTTAGAAGAACCTTATGCAAAGCGTACGGTTGAAGGCGACCTTGGTATGAGATATTCAGCGCTCGGTGTATTATCTTCTTTGACTGAAGAAGAAATCCGCATGATTGATGAAGACGAGGGCGTTGACTTAAAAAAAGAACTTCTTTACCGACATGAACACGTAGACACCGTGCCTAATACCCCAGATCAAGTTAAGATTGATAGAATTATGGGTAGAATTTGCGTGGATAAGGCTATGGGTAGACACGCTGGGAAAATGGAAGAGATGTATACGCCTATGGGTATGCTCTACAACCAGTTTGGCAAAGACCTTGGCAAGGTGAATTTTGTTATCGGTACGGGCGGTGTTTTAGTTCACAACGAAAACCCAGAAAAGATTTTGAGCGCAGTTGAATATTCTATCAATAAAGGTTTAGAACTTAGACCGCGTTCGCCAAGATATATGCTTGATAAAGATTATATACTTGCAGCAATGGGCTTACTTGCGGAAATTGATCCGTTACTTGCCCTTAAAATAATGAAAAAACATATTGTTAAAATATAAATGGTGAGATTATGGTACAAAATAAAAAGATAAGCGAAAAAGATTTTTTAGCAGAAAGAGAACAAGTTTTAGCAACTTGGAAAACTGGTAAAGATTACCACCTTGATTTTGATGAATCAATACCTTTCTTAAAGAGTATTCCCGAAGAAAAGAACTTTGCGGAAAAACTTGCTAAGGCTAAAAAATTAAAATCAAGAACGCTCGTTCAACCGCGTGCAGGTGTGCCCGTTGTTAATAAGCACATTGAACTTTTACAATATTTAGAAGATGCAGGCGCAGACTTTTTGCCCAGCACTATCGACTCATACACCCGTCAAAACAGATACGTTGAAGCTGATATGGGTATTAAAGAAAGTATTATGAACGACCGTGCGCTACTTAACGGTTTCCCGTGCGTAAACTACGGTGTAACTGGTTGTAAACAAGTTTTTGACGCGGTTAAAGTTCCCCTTCAAGCAAGACACGGAACTCCCGATGCAAGACTTCTTGCTGAAATTATTCACGCTGCAGGTTGGACTTCTAACGAAGGTGGCGCAATTTCTTATAATCTTCCTTATGCAAAGAGCATTTCTTTGGAAGACTCTATCAAATACTGGCAATATTGCGACCGTTTAGTTGGTTATTATGAAGAAAACGGCGTTCACATCAACCGTGAACCGTTCGGCCCCTTGACTGGTACTTTAGTTCCGCCGTCAATCTCTAACACCGTTGGTATTATCGAAGCGCTCCTTGCTGCTGAACAAGGCGTTAAGAATATTACCGTTGGTTACGGTATGGGGGGTAACGTTATTCAAGACGTTGCTGCTATCCGTTCATTGCAAGAACAAACCGAAGAATATCTTGAAAAATTCGGTTATAAAGACGTAATCGTTACCACCGTATTCCATCAATGGATGGGCGGTTTCCCTCATGATGAAACCGAGGCTTTAGGTCTTATTTCTTTCTCATCAACCGTTGGCGCACTCTCTGGCGCAACAAAGATGATTACCAAAACCCCGCACGAATCAGTTGGTATTCCTACTAAAGAGGCAAACGCACAAGGTATCAAGGCGTCTAAGTTCATCACCAGACTTCTTTGCGACCAAAGATTCCCTGATTGCAAAGAATTAAGAGAAGAAATTGAACAAATCAAGAAAGAAGTTAATTGCCTTATGGACGCCGTTATAAAAGTTGGTGACGGCGACCTTGCTCAAGGTACTGTAAACGCTTTTGCTCAAGGTCTTATCGACGTACCTTTTGCACCCAGTAAATACAACGCTGGTCTTATTCTTCCTGTTCGTGATAACGACGGTTGCATTAGAATTTTTGAATTCGGCAACCTTGCGTTTACTGATGAAATCAAAGAATTCCACCGTAAGAAGATTGAAGAACGCGCAGCCGCTGAAGGTCGTCCCGTTTCATTCCAATTCACCATTGATGATATTTATGCAGTAAGTTTGGGTAGGATTGTAGGGCGTACTTCATATGTAGAAATCTAATTTTTTTAAGTGCGAATAAGTGGCGCATTTCTGTGTTTCTGCTTTGTGTTTGGACTTCAATGACCAGGCGGTCAATTTCACCCCAAACACTTTGCGAGCCTTGAACTGCTTGCTTCTTCGCCCTTAAAACCCACTTTAAGCGAGCCTATCCACGCTTGCATCTAAACCCTTAAAACATAATAGTAAGGCAAGTACGCGCCCTGCGCAAAGGTGTGTCTTAAAATACATATTAAAATTAAAAACTATTAACTTACAAACAATCAATTTTTTAGAAGGTATAAATTATGAAAATTATTGACGTTATTCTCACAAAATCATATACGGGTTTCTATTTTGATGACCAAAAGGCTATTAAACAAGGTGCTGGACACGACGGTATTTTCTATATCGGTGAACCCGTTACCGAAGGCTTTACAAGTATCCGTCAAGCGGGTGAAGCAATTTCAGTTCAGCTCGTTTTAGAAGACGGTACCGTTGGTTACGGCGACTGTGCTGCCGTTCAATATTCTGGTGCAGGCGGACGCGACCCCTTGTTCTTGGCAAGTGATTTTATTCCGTTCATTGAAGAAAAAATTAAACCTATGCTTATCGGGGAAGACGTTTCTTCTTTCCGCGCTTTAGCAGAAAAATATGATAAACTTATCGTTGACGGCAAGCGTTTACACACCGCTATCCGTTACGGTATCACTCAAGCGCTCTTAAACGCTACTGCAAACGCTAAGAGAATTACTATGGCGGAAGTTATCCGTGCTGAGTATAACGTTGAAGGCAAAACTTATGAACCTATCCCCGTATTCACTCAATCGGGCGATGATAGACACGATAACGCTGATAAGATGATTATCAAAGAGGCAGACGTTCTTCCGCACGCGCTTATAAACCACGTGGAAACTAAACTTGGCACTAAGGGCGAAATTCTTCTTGAATACATCGCTTGGCTCCGTGACCGTATCTTAAACCACAGAGTAAACGCTGATTACAACCCCGTATTCCATATTGACGTATATGGAACTATCGGTTTGGCGTTTAATTATGACGTGGACAAGATGTTTAACTATCTTTTAGAATGTGAAAAGACGGCTGCACCCTTTAGAATTCGTATTGAAGGTCCTATTGATACTGGGGACAGAGAAGGCACTCTCCACTATGAAAAAGTTCTTACCAAAATGCTTGATGATTGCGGTAGCAAACTTCAAATCGTTGCGGATGAGTGGTGCAACACTTTAGAAGACATTAAACTTTTCGCTGACGAACACGCTGGGCACGTTCTTCAAATTAAAACGCCCGACCTTGGCGGTGTAAACAACGTTGCTGAAGCAATTATTTATTGTAATGAAAAGGGCGTGGGCAGTTACTGTGGCGGTACTTGTAATGAAACCGACCAATCAGCAAAAACCACCACAAACATTGCAATTGCATGCCGTGCAATTCAATGCCTTGCAAAACCTGGTATGGGCGTTGATGAAGGTTACATGATTGTTAAGAACGAAATGAACCGTGTTATTGCAAGCGCAAATAAGCGTTCATAAACGGCGCAATGTAGCATATTGACAATACAAGCAAATTATTATATAATATTAAAAAACTTGCCTTACACTGTAAAAGTGTAAGGCAAAAAGCATATATGGAGATGAAATTATGAAGATAGGGGTCTGTGGCTCTCTTGAATCAAACGACGCGCTTATAACGGTTAAGCCGAGTGAAAAACAAGAAATCGTTATCAAAAGTATCGTTTATGATTTTTTCCACGAACAAATTGAACAAGTAATTAAAGACACCTTAAAAGAAGTTAATATGGAAAATTTAAGCGTACTTTGTGAAGACAAGGGTGCGCTTGATTATACTATTAAGTCAAGACTTTTAACGGCGATTAAGCGTATGGAGGAAAAATAATGAGAAGAAGTTTGCTCTTTATGCCAGGCAATAACCCCGCAATGCTCCAAAACTCGGATATTTTCGAGGCTGATGCCGTTATCTATGATTTAGAAGACGCCGTTTCGGTTACTGAAAAAGATTCTGCAAGGGTACTCGTTTCAAACTTTATCGACGCAAGAAAAACAGCCTTCCCTATGGAAATAGTAATTCGTATCAACGGACTTGATACTGATTTTTACGCTGACGACTTAAATGCAGTAGTAAGCGATAAAATCGATACTATTATGCTCCCCAAGGCAAACTTAGAAACGCTTATTGAATTAGATAAAATTTTAACGGATATTGAAAGCAAGAAAAAACTTAGCAAAAAGATAGGTGTTATACCTATTATTGAACTTGCTTGCTCGGTTTTAGAAATTGACCAAATTGCAAAAGCACCAAGAGTTAACGGTATACTTTTAGGTGCGGAAGACTTGACTTCTGATTTAGAAGTTACAAGGACTAAAAAGGGGGATGAAATTTTATACGCTCGCCAACGCGTTGTTATGGCTTGCGCAGCGTATAAACTGGATTCTATCGACACCCCTTTTACCGACACTAACGATGAAGACGGCTTAAAAACGGATAGCAACTTTGCTTTGGGTTTAGGTTTTACTTCAAAAGCGGCAATTCACCCCAATCAAGTGGGCGTTATCAATTCAACTTTCGTTCCCACAATGGATAAAATAAAGTGGGCACTCCGTGTAGAAGAGGCAAACAAAACGGCTTTAGCAAAGGGTTTAGGCGTATTTAGCCTTGACGGTAAGATGGTAGACAAGCCTATTATTGAGCGTGCAAAGAAAATTTTAGTTAAAGCAAAGCGTTATAATCTCATTTAAGTATTATGAAAAACATTTTAGGTAGAGAAGTTCCCCAAGGCTTTAAGGCTTTTAACGGGAGCGATGAATATAAAAAAGTAAAATTTAATAGAATTGCTAAAAAGAAAACTTCGGACGGCGTTATTATGCTTGATAGTTACGCTGATTTGTTTGATAAATTAGGTATTCACGATGGAATGACATTGTCTTTTCACCACCACTTAAGAAACGGCGATTACGTTCTGAACGAAGTGTGTAAAGAGATTAAGAAAAGGGACTTAAAGAATATGGGTTTTGCGCCCAGTTCAATTTTTCCCAACTATTCTTCTATGGTGGAACTTATTGAAAACGGCAACATCACCAGTATTTCAACCGACTATGCAAACGGACCGGTTGCAAGTGCAATTTCTAACGGCAAGTTGAAAGATTTGTTCGTTATGTATACGCACGGCGGTCGTCCCGTTGCAATTGAAAGCGGTGATCTTCATATTGACGTTGCAATTTTAGCCGTTCCCACCGTCGATAAAAACGGTAACGGTACGGGTGAAATAGGTAAAAGTGCTTGCGGAAGTTTAGGCTATGCGGTAAGCGACTTAATGTATGCGGATAAGGTAGTGCTTGTAACCGATAACTTAGTTGACAGCGTTAAGCAACCTTTCCTTGACGGCAAGTACGTTGATTATATATTAAAAGTTGACGCTATCGGAGATCCCGCGGGTATAGTTTCTGGAACAACCAAGATTACAAAAGACCCCGTAGGCTTAAAGATTGCGCGTCTTGCGGCAACTGCGCTTGATAAAATCGGTTTGATTAAAGACGGCGTTTCAATGCAAACGGGCGCGGGCGGAACTTCGCTTGCGGTAGCATCTTTCGTAAAGAAAATGATGAAAGAACGCGGTATAAAGGGTAGTTTTGCATCTGGCGGTATTACGGGTTATTTTACCGATATGCTTGAAGAAGGCTTGTTTGATGAACTTTACGACGTTCAATGTTTTGACTTGTCAGCAGTTCAATCAATTGCTAAAAATAAAAATCACCACGGAATGAGTGGCAGTCGTTATGCAAGTTGTTTTGATGATAATATAGTTGATAAACTTGACTTTGTCATCTTGGGCGCAACTGAAATCGACCTTGACTTTAACGTGAACGTAACAACCGATTCACACGGACTTATTATGGGTGGCTCTGGTGGACATAGCGACACGGCGCACGGTGCATCTGTTACGGTTATTACCACAAACCTTATTAAATCTCGTATGCCTATCATTAAAGAAAAGGTTACCACGGTTACTACCCCTGGTGAAGACGTTGATATTTTAGTTACCGAACGCGGTATTGCAGTTAACCCCAAAAGACAAGACATTTTGGAAAAATTAAATGGAAGCGGTCTTCCCGTATGCACCATTAAAGAGTTACTTTCAAAAGCGTATGAAATTACGGGCACTCCCCAAAAACCCGTTCAATCAAAAACACCCGTTGGCGTTGTAGTTTACCGCGACGGAACGGTTATAGATACTATTTATAAGATATAATAATGGAATTAAAACAAGCAATTTTACAATCGGAAAAGGTTGCGGTTAAATCTTTTTTATCAAAGTTTAATTTGCAGTATAGAGAAGATGCAACTTACACCGTTTATATGGAAGATAACGGCGATATTGTCGGCACGGTTTCACTTGTCGATAATCTTATCGTATGCCTTGCCGTTGATAAAAAGATGCAAGGCGAAAATCTTGCCGTAACGCTTGTTAATCACGCCGTAACTAAACTTCGTGAAGAAGGGATTTTCGGGTATAGAGTGTTCACTAAGCCTGAATATGAGTCGGTATTTATCAATATGGGCTTTAGCCTTTTAGTTAAAACGGAAAAGTTTTGCGCGCTTGAGGGCGGTCAAGCTGATATTTTAACGGAAGTAGAAAACTTAAAAGTAAAGGTTACAATGGACCTTGGCGGAGTTTATGATGATTGCGCCTCTATAGTGCTTAACGGAAACCCTTTTACTCAAGGGCATTTAGCGCTTTGTGAATACGCGCTTAGATTTCACCGCCACTTGATAATTTTCGTTTTAGAAGAAGATTTATCAGAATTTTCTTTCAAAGAACGCTTTTCGCTTGCATTTTTGGCAACGCGTCAGTTTGGCGATAGAGTTTGCGTTTTGCCGTCAACAAAGTACGTTGTTTCAAAAACGACTTTTCCCGATTATTTTCTTAAAACAGCAGATGAAAAAACAGAGGCGTTTGCGGAATACGACGCTTTGATTTTCAAAAACTTCTTTATGCAAAAGTTAGGCATAGCAAAAAGATATTTCGGTAGTGAAAAAACTGATTATATGACGGTATATAATACCGTTATGAGCCGTGTTTTAGGCGATAGCGCAGAGTTTGTTGAAAGATTTACGATAGACGGCAAAGAGATTTCCGCAAAAGAATTTAGAACGCTTATTAAAGCAGGTGAAAAAGAAAAAGCACTTTCACTTATTCCTGTATCTTGCCGTGCGGTAATGAATATGATTCTTGCAGGTAAAAAATGGTAGACGATAAAATTTTGATTGCAAGAGAGGCGCGCGCAAAAAAAATTAAAGAGTTGTCGAAAAAAAGCGACACCGTTACCGTAAAATCTAATATCCCTGGTTGGGAAAAGAATATAAATAACGCAAAAATATTATCAGCGTATTTTATAAAGCGCTGTTTAGAACTTGGCGTTTACGATATAGAGCGTTTTGACGGGGCGGACGGCTTAACTTTTTTAGGCAAGACGGCTGACGGCAAAACCTTAAAAGAAAAAACGATTGCGTTAGAAGAAACGCACCCTATAGGTAGATTTATCGATATAGATATAACCTTAAAGGGTGAAGAAAAAAGTTTATCAAGAAAAGATATGCGCAAGTGTTATCTTTGTGATAGACCAGCCTTTGTTTGTGGTAGGGAAAAAACGCATACAACTGCGCAATTATTAAGTTATTTTAACGATAAAACTTGGGAGTATTTTGATAGTTTAATAGAAAGCATTATAGAAGATAGCATGCTTAGTGAGCTTAACTTGGAGGATAAGTTTGGGCTTGTAACTCCCACTTCAAACGGCTCTCATACCGACCTTAATTATTCGGTTATGATAGGTTCAATTACTGCTATAAAAAATAGGTTGAAAGATGCGTTTTTTGTAGGCTTTAAGGCGGAAAATACAAATAATCTTTTAGACAAGTTAAGACCTATCGGCATCGAGTGTGAAGACAAGATGATGACAGTAACCAACGGTGCAAACGCTTATAAAGGATTTATATTCGTGGGTGGCGTAATGCTTGCATGTGCGGGTTTTTGTCTTAAAAAAGGTAAACCGTTTTACGAAATTTATAACGAATGCGCAAATATTTGTGCTGATATGTCAGTTCCGCTTTCAACTTTTGGATATAGTGCTTATTTAAAAGGCTTTGGTGGAATTAGAAAAGAGGCTAAAAACGGCTTTCCAGCGGTAAAGAAAGCAAAAGATTTACTTGATAAAAACTCACTTTCTACCGTGCTTAAGGATATAGTTAAAAACATCGATGACAGCGTATTGTTAAAGCGTGCAAAAAGTTTTGAAAAGTATGAGTATTTTAAGCGCCTTATTTCAAACTGTGCTGACGGAGATGAAAAAGAAGTTACAAAAGAGTGTATTGCAAATAATATTAGCATAGGTGGATCGGCAGATATTTTGATTGCGTCGGTTATGCTTAAAAAAATAGAAAATACTTTTTATTTTGAGGGTTAAAATGATTAAAGATAAGCCTTTGACTACGGACTTAGTGGGTGATAAAACGCTTAAAACTGATGAAAAGATAGAGTTTTTTGGTCAAGTTGATGAACTTTCTGCGTTTATTATGGAATTTACGCACCACGTAGAAGATAAAAAACTTGAAATGGAACTTAGAAAAATCGTCAATATCTTATCCGTTATGCTCGCGGAAGTTGCGGGCGGTTACGGCCACGTTGGCGAAATGCACTTAAGCGAACTTATGGAAGTTGTGGATACTTACAACCAAAAAGCAGGTGCGTTTAAGGGGTTCGTTTTACCTGGTGAAACGCATATGGGTGCAAAAGCGCATATAGTTAGAACTATCGTGCGCAGAGCAGAAAGGGCGTACGCAAGGGTTTATGAAAAGTATGGCGGAAGTGAAATTATTTTCGAGTACTTAAACAAACTTTCTACTTTGTTTTTTGCTATTGCAAGAATTTATGATGAACAATAATTAAATTGAATTTTGGATATATCCAACGAAGTTGCGCTTTATTTAGTGCAGAAAGTAGGGGAAGTACGGTGAAATTCCGTCGCAACAGTCATTACGGTTAAAGTCCGATAACCTACTCGTTGGTGGGCGTTTTCTCTCTTGGGCAGTGAAGAAATGGGGAAATGCTGAATATATTGTGTATGCGCCCAAGTGGCGCATTTTTTATTGCTTTATGCAAACGGGCTTAGCCCAAAATAATTAAAAGGAGAATAAAAAATGAAAAAATTAACTAAACTTTTTGCATTTATGCTTGTTTTAGTAAGCATGATGACTATGTTTGCCTGCCAAAACCCCACCGATAACGGTGATAAAGAACCGTCTGATGCGGACGTTATTATGACCGTTTCAGCAACCGAGTTCAATATTGAAGGTAAAACATTGAAAGATTATATGGATTACCTTGTGGATAAAGGCGAACTTACTTACACTATTGCTGACGGTATGATTACTACAATCAACGGAACTAAAAACGGACTTAATTCTTATTGGATGCTCTACACAGATGATACTGAAAATTCTAACAACGCGTGGGGCACTTATGAAGTAAACGGCAAAACTTACGCGTCAGCGTCAGTTGGGGTAAACTTACTTGCCTTAAAAGACGGCTGTACTTATATTTTTACTTATCAAACTTTTTAACAAATGAAAGCGACTAAAGATTTAACCATAATCGGCTTATACACTGCCTTGCTGATTGGTGGACAAGTAGCGCTCGCAGGGGTATCGGGCGTGGAAATAGTAACTCTTCTTATCACGGCGTTTGCTTTTTACTTCGGTGTGATAAGGGGCACGGTGCTCGCAACGGTGTTTTCCGTTATGCGATGCTTTGTTTTTGGCTTTTTTCCGCATATTTTAATATTATACCTTGTGTACTACAATGTATTTGCCGTTGTAATAGGCTTAATAGGTAAGGCAATGAATAGAGAACTAAACTTTAAAAAACATATTTTAGTGGTGCTTGCAGTTGCTATTTTAACTATACTATTTACATTGCTTGATAATATTATTACTCCGAACTTTTTTGGTTACACAAGTGATGCTACAAAAGCCTATTGGGTAACGTCACTTACCGCCGTAATTCCGCAAACTATATGCGCTATTGTTAGCGTTGGTCTGCTTAATATGCCGTTAGTTAAACTTTTTGATAAATTAAAATTAAACAAATAAAAAAACGCTCCCAAAAAGGGGGCGTTTTAACTTTATCTTTTAGGTAAAAGTTGCGTTTTGGGTGTTACCATTACACAAACAGTTTAGCGCACCTGTAGTGGTTGAAAGCAGGGCTAAAAGCAACAGTAACTGCGTAGTGGATAGCGTGTTGTTATTAGCAAGCAAAAACAAGAGTGCAATTAAAACTATGTTGTTTGAACTCAAATTTTTTACCCCCTTATAAAAATAAAGTTTTTTACTATATAACATAATATGCGACAAATATCTTGAAAATTCCAACCCCAAATTATTATATGATGTGTGTACAATCATTATGGAGGTTCATATGAAAGAAGTTTTGTTAGACAGAAGATTACAATCTATGGTCACGGAATACGTGCCAAAAGGGGAAATTTTAGACGATTTGGTGTGCTTTTTTTCTATATTTTCCGATTACACAAGACTGCGCATGATTTCCGCGCTTGCTATAAGTGAAATGTGCGTAAGCGACATATCCGCACTACTATGTTTAAACCAAACTACGGTTTCACATCAACTAAGGCTACTTAAAAACTTAAACGCCGTAACAACCCGCCGCCAAGGTAAAGTGGTGTTTTATTCGCTTAGAAACGAAGTGCTTAACGACGTGCTTTTAAAAGGGGTGGAATTTTTAGGCTATTAAACCCTTGTAAAACGCTAATTATTCTACATAAGTATATTGACAACATTACAAAATGATGTTATAGTGAAATTAGGGAAACTAATTAGAGGGGTAATATGTTAAGTAAAAGGAAGAAAACAACTCTAATAGTTATAGCAAGCATTTTAGCGGGTATTCTTTTAACCGTATGTATTATTTTCTTTCCGAGACCAGTTTCAATGCACTTACCTAAAGAAGAAATACTAAAGGTGGAAATGCAGTATATGAGTACTGGCGAGATTCACGAGTTGCCTACGGAACAAATTCCTAAATTTAGTGAAAAATTGAATTCTATTTGGTATATTAATAGAATTAATTTTAGTAAACACGCTAGATATACGCCAGTAAATTATGTTATAACTTATGAAAGTGTTAATGTTAGGGTTAGTGATTGTGGTATATCAGTTTATACTATAGAAGATGATGGTTCTATAGATGAATTTACGGTTAATAAAGATTTTTCTCTTGTATTTCCTATAGAACAATATAATGGATTGCATGCTGCTTTTATAGACTGGTTGAATTAAAAAGGTTATTTGAACGAACGTTAAAAAAGGCTTTCCCTTGTGGGAAGGCCTTTTAGTTTCTTAAAAGGGGTGGAATTTTTAGGCTATTAAACCCTTGTAAAAAATATAAAAATCGGTTATAATAAAATAATGAACGTTATAGAAGAAAAGTTAAAACATCTGCCTGAAAACCCCGGCGTTTACGTTATGCTTGACGCGGACGGGCAGATTATATACGTTGGCAAGGCTAAAAACCTTAAAAACCGCGTAAGGCAATACTTTTTTAACGGCGCTAAAACCGATAAAGTTATGGCGATGGTTAGAAGTATTGCGGACTTTTACTATATAATTGTTCCAAGTGAAATCGACGCGTTATCTTTAGAGAATAATCTTATCAAAAAGCATAAGCCGAGATATAATATTCTATTAAAAGACGACAAAACTTATCCTTACTTAAAAATCGACTTAAAAGAACCGTACCCGACCTTTAGGGTTACCAGAAAGATTAAAAAGGACGGTGCAAAATATTTTGGGCCGTTTATGGGTGGTGTTTCGGTTAAGGGCGTTTTAGAGATTATTAACCTTGCTTTTGGGCTAAGGGTGTGTGATAAAAAATTAAATCCTGAAAAAGCGGTTAAACCGTGTTTAAATTATCACATAAAGAAGTGTTTTGCTCCGTGTGCGCTCTATATCAGCCATGATGAGTATATGCAAAAGGTTGATGGCGCAATAGACTTTTTAAGTGGGGATATAGCCGATACTGAAAAGTTGTTGAAAGAAAAAATGCTTATTGCAAGTGAAAGGGAAGAATTTGAACTTGCATTAAAGTATAGAGAAAATTTAACCGCGCTTGATAAGATTAAATTAAAGCGTATAACTTCGCTTAATAAGTTCATAAACGCGGACGTTTTGGCAACCAAGTCAAACGGCATTTATTCTACCGTAAACTTACTCATTATTAGAAACGGGCGAATGCTGGGCAGTAAAAACTTTGCATTTGAAAGCGCGGCACTTACTGACGGCGACGCTTTGGGCGAATTTATCTTGCGTTATTATAAAAAAGATTCTGATATCCCTGATGAGATAATTTCTGCTGAAGAAATTACTTCCGCCGATACCATAAGCGATTATTTTAAGAGGGAATACTTTAAAAGCGTAAGTATTTTATGCGTTAAGCAAGGGGTAAGAAAACAACTTGCCGATATGGCGGCGGTTAACGCTGAAGAACATTTAGAAACGGCGGTAGATAAAATTAAACACAAAAACGATATGACCGTTACCGCTTGCAAAGCGTTGCAAGAAAAATTGTCCTTAAAGAACTTTCCTAAGCGTATGGAATGTTATGATATTTCAAACGTAAGCGGTGTGGATAAAGTGGGCAGTATGGTAGTGTTTATCAACGGCGAGCCAGATTTTGATTCTTACCGCAGATTTAAGATTAAAACTTTTGAAGGTGCAGACGATTATAGGGCGCATCAAGAAATGATGGTGCGTCGTTTAGAACGCCTCAACACCGACCCGGAAAAGTTCCCAAAACCAGATTTAATTATTATTGACGGTGGAAAAGGTCAATTATCATCAGTAAAAGAAGTGTTTGATGCACATAATATTACTGATATAGACTTAATTTCGCTTGCAGAAAAGAATGAAGAAGTGTTTACTTTAGATAGTTCAGCCCCCGTGATTATGGAAAGGCGTGATTATTGCTTAAAGATGTTGCAACGCATTCGTGATGAGGCGCACCGCTTTGCTATAACTTATCACCGTACACTAAGGGGCAAAAGGGCGCTTAGTAGCGTGCTTGATAAAGTAAAGGGTTTAGGCAAGGTTAAAAGAAAAGCCTTGCTTGAAAAGTTCAAAGACCTTAGCGGAATTATAAGCGCAACAAAAGAGCAACTTAAAACCGTGGACGGCATAGGCGAAGTTCAGGCTAATAATATTATTGACACACTCACTAAAGAAGGTTTAAGATGAAATATAAATTATTCATAAGCGATTATGATGGAACGCTTGGCGTTGCGCCAATAAACGATATCCACCCTGAAACGCTAAAAGCGATAAACAAGTTTATTGATAAGGGCGGTATTTTTGCCGTTTGTTCGGGTAGAGAAACTTCGTCTATTACAAGAATTTTAAGGGAACAAAACTTAAAAGGCATAGTCGTTTCTTTTCAAGGCGCAAGAATAAGCGATATTGAAAGTGGAAAAATTATATTTAACGGTGGGCTAAGCAAACAAAAAGTTTTAGAAGTTTTGGACGCTGTGGACGGAAGGGGGCTTATCCCTTTAGTTTACTGTGATGATGAAATTATTTACGAAAAGAGCAACGAATATATTAAGCGTTACGAACGCGCCATAAGGCTTACCGGCAGAGAGGCGGACGTAAGGGCGGAATTGCAGAAATTAAACGGTGGCGTTTGTAAAATTGTTTGGCTTGGCGAAGATGAAGTGGTAAACAAAACGGCTGAACAATTAAACAAGGTTTATAACGGCAAGGGCGTAAAGTTTAACAGCGGTGCAAAAAACCTTTTAGAGGCTATTAACCCCGAATGTGGTAAAGGCGTTGCCGTAAAATTCCTTGCGAATTATTACGGTGCTTCATTAGACCAAATTATTGCCGTTGGCGATAGCACCAGCGATATAGATTTATTGAGCGGACCTTGGCACGGCGTTTGCGTGGGGGACGGTAGAGATGAACTAAAAGCGGTTGCTGATGAAATTACCGTTCCGTACGAGCAAAAACCAGTAAAGGTATTGCTTGAAAAGTATTGCTTAAACGATTGACTTACATAAGACAGGTGAAAAAATGACAGAAAAACAAGCACAAGAATTGATGGAAGAAATTATTAAGAGTGGCGCGGAAGAAGAAAATGAAAAGAAAGAGCGCACGCTCCCTTTAATTGCGCTCCGTGGTAAAGTTTTCTTGCCAAAAACCTTGCTTAACTTCGACGTGGGCAGACCTATGTCGATTGCGGCGGTTGATATGGCTGTAAAGAACAACTCGGAAATTTTTATATCTTCACAAAAGAGCGCGTTTATAGAAAACCCCAAGATTAACGATTTATGCCCCGTGGGTGTGGTTGCACGCATTAAGCAAATTATAAAAGTGCAAAACACGGGCACGGTTAAGGTTAGCGTGGAATCGGTTTGCAGAGCAAGGATTAAAGAGTTTCACGATGATAAAAAATGTTTTGTGGTAACCACGGTTGACAGCCCTTATATAACCGCTATCGACGGTAGCGAACTTGACGCGTACATGCGCGTTGCAAAAAAGAATTTTGCTGAATACGCTACGGGGGATAAGCGCATTTCTAAAGATATGATTGCAACCGTTATGAATTTTAACGATGCAAACGAGTTTATCGATAACGCCGTTTCAGTAGTTACCTTTAAGGAAGAAGACGTTCAAGAAATTTTAATGCTTGACGACACACTTCTTAGACTTCAAGCGTTCATAAGACTTTTTGAACGCGAAATTGAAATTGCTAAAATAGAGCGTAAAATTACCGCAAAAGTGCGCGGTAGTATTGATAAAAGCCAAAAAGAATTTTACCTTAGAGAACAATTAAAGGCAATTCACTCTGAACTTGGCGACGACCCTGAAGAGAGTGAAGAATTGTTAGAACAAATAAGGGCAAAAAATCTTCCTGAAGACGTTTTAAGTAAGTGTGAAAAGGAAATCTCGCGCTTAGATAAAATCAATCCGTCATCGCCCGATTATTCTATTATTTTAAATTATCTTGATTGGATAAAAGAATTGCCGTTTACTAACGGAACGGTGGATACGGAAGACTTGAAAAAGGCAAAAGAAATTCTTGACAAGGATCACTTTGGCTTAGAAAAAGTTAAAGAAAGAATTGTGGAATACCTTGCGGTATTGCAATTGACAAAAGAAATTAAAGGACCTATTTTATGTTTCGTTGGGCCTCCTGGGGTTGGTAAAACTTCGGTTGCAACAAGTATTGCAAGGGCGCTTAACAGAAAGTTCGTAAGAATGAGTTTGGGTGGCGTTAAGGACGAATCTGAAATTAGGGGACATAGAAAAACTTACGTGGGCGCAATGCCTGGGCGTATTATTTACGGGCTTAAAAACGCGGGTTCAAATAACCCCGTATTCTTGCTTGATGAAATTGATAAATTATCTTCAGATATTCACGGCGACCCCGCAAGCGCTCTTTTAGAGGTACTTGACCCCGAACAAAACACCACTTTCCGCGATAGATATTTGGAAGTTCCTTTCGACCTTTCAAAAGTAATGTTTATAACCACCGCTAACACGCTTGATACTATTCCGTATCCTTTACTTGACCGTATGGAAGTTATTGAACTTTCTGGTTACACCAAGGAAGAAAAATTGCAAATTGCAAAGCAATATCTTATCCCTAAACAGTTAAAAGCAAACGGTTTAAGTGATAGAAAAGTAGAGATAACCGACGATGGCATTATGGAAATTATTAACGGTTATACTATGGAAGCGGGTGTTAGAAACTTAGAGCGTGAAATAGGTAGCGTTATTAGAAAAGTTGCAACAAAAGTCGCGCAAAATTCTCGTACCAAAAAGCAAGTTGTTGATGAAAAGGCTATTGAAAAATATCTTGGTATAAAAAAGCATATCAAAGATATGTCGCTTGAAAATGATGAAGTAGGTGCATGCACAGGCTTAGCGTGGACAAGCGTTGGCGGAACAACTTTGACCATTGAAGTTGGACTTATGAAAGGTAAGGGCGAAATTGTGCTTACCGGTAAACTTGGCGACGTTATGAAAGAATCAGCGCGCGCCGCTATAAGTTACATTAGGTCAAACGCAGATAAATTCGGCATAGATGAAAGCGTGTTTGAAAACACCGATATCCACGTGCACGTACCCGAAGGTGCAACGCCTAAAGACGGACCAAGTGCAGGTATTACTATGGCTACGGCAATACTTTCCGCCTTTACTAAAAAGCCTGTTAAAAAGAGCATTGCTATGACGGGTGAAATTACACTTCGTGGTAAAGTTTTAGCAATCGGTGGCTTAAAAGAAAAGGCGCTTGCCGCATATAGACAAGGGATAAGAGAAGTTATCATTCCTGCATCAAATAAAAAAGATTTAGCGGAAATCCCCAAAGAAATCCGCAAAGAAATTAACTTTATCACCGTGGACAGCGTAGAGCAAGTGTTCAAAAAAGCGATAAAGTTTTAAGGAGATACAAATGAAGATAAAAGACGCAACTTTTATCACAAGCGTTGCAAGCGCGGATAAGTTTTTAAAAACCGATAAACCTATTATTGCGGTTGCGGGTAAATCTAACGTGGGCAAAAGTTCGCTCATCAATATGCTTGCAAATAGAAAAAAACTTGCAAAAACCTCGGTTACGCCTGGTAGAACAAGGCTTATAAACTACTTTGATTTTGGTGAATTTATTCTTGCAGACCTTCCTGGTTACGGCTTTGCAAAGGTTAGTAAAGAAGAAAAGAAAAAGTGGGGCGTTTTGCTTGAAACTTTTCTTTCAACGCAAAAAATCAACTTGCTTTTATCGCTTGTAGATATTCGCCATGACCCAACGGCTGATGATAAAATGATGGTCAACTATCTTTACCATTACGCAGTACCTTTCGCGCTTGTTGCAACAAAGGCGGATAAACTTGGCAAAACTAAAATTAAGCCAAGGGTTAAAGAAATTGCAACAGAACTTCGCGTAGGAATAGCGGATATTACCGCAACCAGCGCTGAAACTGGTTTTGGCAAAGAAGAACTTCTAAAAATCATTGAAAACGCAATAAGTGTAAAAGAAGAAGTGCTTGAAGATGAATAAATAATAGATAAAAACAAACTAAAAAAGCGTTTTGCTTAGTAAAAAAGCAAAGCGCTTTTTGTCTTTTCAAATATAAAAGTTGTGGAAAAGAAGCGTTTTTTTTATGAAACTATTGATTTTTTATAAGAAATAATATATAATAAAACAAATAGTTGATTTATTTTAAAGGGTGCACCCTTTTTCTCTATACTTTCGCATAGAGAAAAAGCCCCTTGATGGATAAATACTTCAAAGTTTTAGTCTATTGTCATATTCAAAGGAGGTAAAAAACTATGACGAAAAAAACTTACGTTGCGCCTAGCGCAACAATCGAAAATCTTCTTCAAGACGTATTGATGTTTTCTAACTACGATAACGTCGGCGGTGATGAAGATTGGGGAATTCAATAGGGGGTAAATACAAAATGAAAAGTTTAACTAAAAGAAACTTATTATTAGTTGTGCTTAGCGTAATCGTTGCAATTTGCTCACTTACCTTTGCAGCAACCGTTAAGCCTGCAAAGGCTGCGGAAAAACCAGTACTTAGCTTTCAAGTAATGGAAGCAGCACAATTGAGAGTTAACCACGACAATAGAGGCGCAGGTCTTCGTTTTAGAGTACAAATGGATTATGCAACCGCAAGTTATATCAAAGCGAATGATGACGTTTCTTTAGGTTTTATTGTTACGCCTAAGGCATTGTTTGATGCAAGAGCGGAAGAAACTGTTGAAGAAGGTGGTACGCCATCTTACGGTGCTGACGATTATATCAAATCAATCTCTAACTTCGTAAACAAGGCTAACGGTGGTATTATCGTTGACGAAAGTACCATTTACGTTGCAGATGAAGCCAACACAATAACCAAGTGGGAAAGCACTGATGATATTGCACTTAACGGTCAATCTTATTACGCAAACGCTGCAATCGTTGATATTCTTGAAAAAAACCGTGACTTAGATTTTACCGTGGTTGCATTTATTTTGAATGCAGACGGCAGTTATGATTATGCAGTACCTTCTAACGAATTTTCAAAGAGCGTATACGGCACGGCAAACTCTGCTTATTTAAAAAATGCAGACGCACGCAATTCTATCGACGTTGCGTTTGATTGGTATGCGTCTAACTCTTATCCGGTTACCCTTAGTAGTAAAGGTGAATACGACGCATTTGCGGAAAGCACCGAAACTGAGTCATACACTGATAAGTACGTTAAAATTGCTGCGCCTATAGACTTAGGGGCGGGTGACGGCAGTGAAGTTGCTATAGTTTCTAATAATTTTGCAGGCACACTTACCGTTGCTAAAAATGCAACTCTCGTTTATGAAAATACCGCAAACGTTGGCGAAGCACCAGTACTTGCTGAAGAAGGTTGTGTGGCAGCAAGCGTATTAGCTGACACCATTGAAGTTTACGATGCTGATAAACTCAATATCAAACCTTCTAACGTTTCTACGCTTTATTACAGAACCTCAGATGAATTAAATTCTTATAGTAGAAAGGAACTCACATACGTTTCTAAAGAAGAATTAAAGACGATTAGTGAAGAAAATAGTATTTCTGAATATAATGCGGTTGGTTTTTATGATTTATTTGTGGATAAAAGTTCTAGCAAAGATGCAATTGCTTACTCAATGAGCGGTGGTAATGGAACGGATAATTATTATCAACGTATTGATATTCCTTACAGTAAATCTGCTTATGAAATTTTTGCTGCGAACGGTAAGTTTAATTCAGTAGTATATGAGTTTATGATTCAATCCGACAATACAGCCGGTTATATACTCAACCGAAATGCAGGATATACTACCCTTATGGCTGCGGCTGGTTATTATTCTGATTCATGGGTTCAAGCCCCTTCGCTCAGGGTGCCCACTAATATTTGGCATCCTACGGTTGCATCAGTTGAAAACGTTCTTGGTTCAATTGTAGACAACAAATTGACAATGATTAGAAGCCATGCAAACATAGAGTTTACGCTTTATATGAGCGAAATTAGATTTGTTAATATGGATGAAACTTACGTTGAGTGGAAAGGGGATTATGATTTTATTGTAAATGAAAGCAACTACACTAAATTTGATGATAGTGCAACGACCATAACTTATCCTATTTCTTTTGTTGCAAATGCTGATATACCTAAAACGTTTAATGAAAACGGTGTTGAAGTTGAATTAAAAAATACTATAGGTTACACTGGAAACGCTGCTTACATTACAGCCGCTTCCGAAAGCAAGAAAATTGGTTACAACTTGCAGTTCCATCTTTACTTGAATTACACGGCTGATGAATATAAATTATTGGCGGAAAAAGGTCTTTTCAATAAGGTTAAATACTATTTTATGGTTACACACGATGCTGGCTCGGCTAACTCAAGTTACAATGCAAATACTGCTACTTTTATTAGAAAGAGCCAATTTGGTGGAAGCGAGGTTGGCAACAACGATTGGAAAGAAGCTGTTATGACTGTTGAAAATTTCTTAACCACTTGTATTTCATCTAAAAAATATTATGTTTTGAGAACTAATCCAAGCCCTAAGGTGAACGGTATTAACTTCTATTGTGGTAACTTGGTGTTTGTAAATGAATAATTTATTTTGACAATCCTACTTAAAACAATGACTAAAACAAATACGGGCCGCCTTTTTAAGGTGGCTCGTATTTGTTTTAAATATTGAAATGCGTATAAATTAAAATTCCCTATCTAACCAAGATAGGGAATTATTTATTAGTCTATTTTTTCGCCGTAGAGTTTAACGCGCATGCGGGGGAGTGCGGTTTCCGCGTTTCCTAAGGGTTCGTTTGCGTTGCGGTAATCATGCTTATCGCAGAATTTTTGAAGGTCCGCTTGTAATCTTTCAATATTGCGTTTTTCAATACCGCCCAAAATGCCCACGTATTCTTTAGCCATAAATGACGCATAGCGTGAGTATTTTAAAAGTTCAGCATAGTGATGTAAACAAAAACCTTTAGTGCCGAGCAACATCTTCAAAAAATCGCGTTCATTATAGAACATCTGCGCAACCGTTTTATAGTATTTAACCATACTTTCTTCAACGTAATAACAAATTGCGCAAGTGTTGCTGGATTGTTCTAACGCCTTGGCATTTTTTAACGCTTTATTTACGTTTTTTTCGTCGGTAATAAGCGTTTGAAGATTTTTAACGCGCGTTTGAATTTGAAGTGCAACTGAAAGTTTGTTAGGGCGCGCAAAGAGCATATCAAAGTGTTTTGCGCAAAAACCTTCCTTGCCAACCTTAATGCGTGTATTATCTTCCATAACAGCGTCGTTTAAGAATTCGTGCAAAAATTGTTCTTCAACAATTTTTTGGATTTCGCACAACGGACACTCGCATTCGGTAGAAAATTTTTCTTTAATTAAGCCTGTATCTATATGATATTCCATACATTTATTTTAACAAAATTTGCAAAAATTTACAAGTAAACCATTGAATTTTTTTTAAACTTGCTATATAATTTATTTATAAACAAAGCGTTTAATATTTATATTTTTGGGGAATATTTATTATGAACAAAAAAGTTATTGATTTGTACGAATACTTTAATCTTGAAAAAGCAGAAGGCGCGGCTGGTGTTTTGACGGCATATACTATTAACGAATATAACTTCTGTCCGTCAAGAACTCGCCCTGCTATGCTTGTTATTTCTGGCGGGGGATATCGCGCAATTTCTCAGAGAGAAAAAGAACCTATTGCTATTGAATTTTTGGCAAAAGGTTATAACGTGTTTATTTTAGATTATTCAATAGTCAAATATAAGCACCCCACGCAACTCATTGAAGGTTGTATGTCCATTGCTTATATCCGTGAAAATGCTACTGAATTTATGGTAGACCCCGAACATATCGGCGCAATCGGTTTTTCAGCGGGCGGACACCTTTGCGGTATGCTTGCAACCATGTATAACGACCCTGAAGTTATCGAAGCGCTTGGTGAAAAGGCTAAACTTTGCCGTCCCAATGCAGTTGTTTTATCTTATGCCGTTCTTTCCGCTTTTGGAAGAATTCATGAAGGTAGTTTTAAGATTTTGTGTGGAGAAGATGACGACGGAACTATTCGCAACAAGGTAGATATTCCTAAGAGAGTTACTGAAGATAGCGTACCTGCGTTTATTTGGTGCACTATCGGGGATACTGTTGTTCCGTGTGAAAATAGTTTCTTAATGGCTATGGCTTATAGGGAAAAGGGAGTTCCTTTTGAGTTCCACACCTTTGAAATTGGTGGACACGGCTTGTCGCTTTCTACTATGGAAACGGCTGCACCGTCCGCACCACAACAAAACAACGTTCCCGTTCAAAAATGGGTAAATCTTATGTTTACTTGGCTTAATGGTAAAGGGTTCGTTATAGATAATCATAGAGGAGAATAAATGTCTAAAAAATTAGGTTTTGCATTAGGTGCAGGCGGGGCAAGAGGGCTTGCACATATAGGTTTTATTAAAGCGATGGAAGAGGCAGGCATTGAAGCGGACTTCGTTGCGGGAACTTCTATGGGGTCGGTAATCGGCGCGTGTTACTGTTCGGGTATGAGCGCTGAAACTATGCACAGGGAAATTTCCGACATGACCATGAGTGATTTGTTTGACTTATCTATCAACCCGTTTAGTAACGGTGCGCTTTTAAGGTCGCAAAAAATGCGTAAAAAACTTGAAACCTATTTTTTACAACATCCTAAGTTTAAAGATCTTAAAAAACCGTTTGAATGCGTTGCTGTGGACTTAAACACGGGTAACTTAAAGATTTTTAGCGGTGAAGAAAATATAGTCGACGGTGTAACGGCAAGTTGTACTGTTCCCGGTATTTTTAAGCCGTGCATGCATGACGGCATGACGCTTATTGACGGCGGTATTAAATGTAGAGTACCCGTTCAAGAAGTTCGTGATATGGGTGCGGAAGTTATCGTTGCGGTAGATGTTCTTGGCGACGTTAGAACTCAAAATAAAAAACTCAATTTGTTTTCGCTTATGCTTCGCACTTACGACGTTATGGATGCGGAACTTACTAAATACAAGATGAAAGAGTATAAACCCGACTTGTATTTAAAGCCTGAACTTGGCGATATGGATATGTATAAGTTCAAAGATTTTGACTTTGCAATCAGCGCAGGTTACGAAACAGGAAAGGCAAGCGTAAAAAAGATAAAGCGCATTTTAGAAAAGAAATAATAAAAAATCACTTATCTAGTGTGTAAATTGTTGATATTTTTTTGATATTGTGATATTATAATCAAGCGATTAAGCGTAAGTTTAATCGCTTGAAATGTTTTTAAGAATAATTTTTTAATGCTGGTGTGGCTCAGTCGGTAGAGCAGCTGATTCGTAATCAGCAGGTCGCAGGTTCAAGTCCCGTCACCAGCTCCACAATAAAAGAAGTAGGCTAAATGCCTACTTTTTTTATTGCGCAACCGAAACGGTTGCGAGAACCTACGAGCAGGTTCAATCGCCTAGCGGCGGACGGCAACCCCTTTGTCAACCTAAAGTTGACATTTCCCCTAATAGGGGAATCACCCGTCACCAGCAAAAAAATAAAAGAGCAGGTTAAATGCCTACTTTTTTTATTACGCAACCGCAACGGTTGCGAGAACCTACGAGCAGGTTCAATCGCCTAGCGGCGGACTGCAACCCTTTTGCCGTCCTCACTTCGAAACTTCGGGTTTTTTTTATTTGTTAGGAAGAAAATAATATTAAAAAAGACGGTTATGTGATAACCGTCTTTTTGTTTATTATTCAGTTTTGTTTTAGTTCTTTTCCGTGTCAGCGGTTGATGCCGTTTCGGGGGCGATTAAAGGGCTTGTCTTTTTAGCAGGCGCTTTTTCTTTTATCGCAACTATTATGGGTTTAATATAACACATTGTAAGTGCAAATAAAATCAAACATGCATAGTGAACTATGTAAACCAACCAACCGTACTTTTCGGTTAAGTACGGAAGTCCGCTTTGCGGGGGAGATACAACGTACATAAAGTTGATGTTATTAGAGCCATCTGCAATAATACTATTGATATAGATTGCAACGAACATTAAAATACCCACAAATTTTAAAGAATTAAAGTAATCTTTTACTGTTAATTTAATTTCTTTTCTCGTGCAGATGTTAAGCGCTAAAACGATAATTGATGCGTGGTAAATAAAGTATTGGAAAGTTATTACCCAGTTGTTTAGTGAAGATGAAGTTGCAATAAATATTGCCGCAAGTCCTCCTATTAAACAACTTGGATACATAAAACTCATTAAAAAGCGTTTTAAGTTTTCATTTTTAGAGTAGTTTAAAACTATTACGAATAAAATTTGAATAGAGCAAAGGTGAAAGGGCAAGTCGGTTTTAGGCAAAAGTCCGCCGTGAGTATCTTCGTTTATGATAATATAAGTGAAGATTTTAAGCGTTTCTGAAATAATGCCTATTATGAGCATAGTCTTACATACGGTGCTAAAAGAAAACTTCTTTGACACGATAAACATACCCACGATAAGCGCAAGAGTACAAGCGATGATAATAAGATGTTTCGTACCGAAAATCGAATGGTTTGCTAATAAAAGATTTAACATAAACTTATTCCTTTTATTTTTTATATATTTATTATATTATCACGAACACACTTATATTTCAAGTGTTTTTTTAATTTAGTAATATTATTGTCCGTCAAAATCAGGATAGTGTGCTAGACTTTTGAAAATTTTCCCACAAAGACTATCAACTCGATAAATTGGAGTTTGTTGTTATAAATCAATCTTGATTTCGTATTGGTCATCAATAAGAATATAGTTTGAATTATGTTTTTTCGCAAGTGCCAAGACTTCTGCATTATCTGCCAATACACTCTCCATTGTACACCATTCACCATCCAAACGATTTTCAATGACATTTGCATATTTCTTTATGTTATTAAAGTGGTTTCTGATATATTTCTCGCTCATTACAAGGCAGAAATATTTGATGCTTTCAAGATATTCGGAGTCAAATTCATTTTGCCAATCAAACGGAATATAGCAACCTTCAACAATTAAGTTCTGCTTGTTCTCAATTGCAGTTTTAATCATTTCACGAACAATAGGCCATAAGTATGCGGTTAAATCCTTATCGTCGCTCATTGGAGTGAGTTTGGTGTTTCCGCTACGAATCAACCCCATTTTAAGGTGGTCGATTGAGAGATATGGGTATTTATATTTTTCGAGCAACTTTTGAGCAAGTGCAGTTTTGCCTGTGTGCGATGCTCCCGTTATTAAAACAATCATACTTTCTATCCTTACAAATTCA
>JAZLCJ010000021.1:0-21279 GCA_045614185.1 Christensenellaceae bacterium
ATAGCCGATACCCCTTATAGATTTAATTTCCGTTTGAGCGCCTACGGCAACAAACTTTCTGCGTAAAAACGATACGTAAACTTCGATGGTGTTGTATTCAGCGTTGGTGTCGTAACCCCAAATTTTCTCTATGAGTTTTTCTTTATTAATGCTCTTACCTTTGTTCAAGATAAGCATTTCTAAAATTTGAAATTCTTTTTTGCCTAATGCAATACTCTTTTCGCCTTTAACAAGTTTATAAGCATCACGGTCAAGTGAAATATCGCCGTAACTTAAAATATCGCCCGTAAAGGTTGATTTTCGGCGGAGTAGGGCACGGATTCTTGCAAGAAGTTCGTTTGTGTCGAAAGGTTTTGCAATATAGTCGTCCGCACCAAGATTAAGCCCTATAATTTTATCTGAAATTTCTGATTTAGCAGACAGCATAAGTATAGGTGTATTGCACTTGTGCTCTCTAAGCGTTTTTAGTACTGTAAGACCGTCGATTTTGGGCATCATTATGTCTAACACAATAAGGTCGTAAATACCAGATAAAGCAAGGTCTAAACCGTCTTCACCGTTATAAGCACAGTCAACTGATAAATTGTTCTTTTTTAATATTGACGAAAGCGCGTCTGTCAATTGTCTTTCGTCATCAACTAATAATATTTTCATACTTTAATAATAACAAACTATAATTGAATTTTTCTTTAAAAAAAGTGAAATATAAAAATTTTTTAAAAATATTTTATCTTTCAAGATTTTTTTAAGTTTCGGGTGTTAGAATAAGGTTGTAGAAGGGAAAACCTTCTCATAAATTAGCCCACACTCTCAATAAACTTTTTCCTGGGGTAGAACGTCGCTTAGTCGGCGTTTTACCTTTTTTATGCTCTTTTAATATTAAAAAATCGCCACAAGTGATGGCGATTTTTTTGTTTTTATAGTAAGGGGATTGTTGCAAGATAAGAAACGTCAGTACGGTTTTTTGCATCGCCTTCAGCAAGTACGAATAATTTTTTATAAACTATTCCGCCTGCTTTTTCAACCAAAGCCTCTAAACCTTTAACGCTTTCTCCAGTAGAGATAACGTCATCAACGATACAAACTTTTTTGCCTTTAATCAAATCAACGTCGTGCTTAGAAAGGTAAAATTTTTGTTCTTTACCAGTAGTGATTGAAGAGCCGTAAGAAATATCAATACCGTCTTGCATATAGAGTTTATGTGATTTTCTTGCAACTGCATAGTAGGGGTGGTTAAGTTCACGCGCAACCACGTGTGTAAGTTGTAAACCCTTTGATTCAGCCGTGATTAAAACTTCACAATCACCAGTAAGTTTTGCAAGTTCTTTTCCACAATGTTCTGTAAGCGCGGGGTTACCGTGTAAATTGAAAAACGCGATGTTTATTCCGCTTGGTAGGGGTAAGATAGGCAAATCGGCAACAACGCCTTTGATATCAACCTTAAAAACTTTACTCATAATAAACCACCTTAAAAGTATTTTAACAAGATAATTTTACCACAAAAAAAACTGATTGTCCAATATACAATCATATATTTTGAAATAAAAGCATAATTTTTACAGTAACAAAGCGGAGGTTAAGATGACTTTTTACGATAAAAATATAGGGCAGACCTTACAAGAATTAAAATCTAACGAATATTTTGGCTTAACTTCCGAAAAGGTATTAGAGAATAGGCGCAGTTATGGTCAAAACTCTTTAACGGAAAAAAAGGAAAGAAATTTTTTCCAAAAGATACTTGATACTCTAAAAGAACCTATGCTAATAATTTTACTTTTTGCTTTAATTTTAACCTTTGGAACAAATTTAGGTAAATTATTAAAGTCGGGCGAGGGTGATTTTACAGAGTGTATAGGTATTTTGCTTGCCGTAATTCTATCCGTTTCCATAACGCTTATTATGGAAGGGAGTTCGCAAAAGGCGTTTAAGGCGCTTAGTAGAATTTATGATAAGATTACCGTTAAGGTTTTGCGTGACGGGGTAACCGTGTCTATACCGCAAAATCAAATCGTCGTGGGCGATATAATATTGATTGAAAGCGGTGATAAAATCGTTGCGGACGGTAGACTTATTGAAAGTACTTCGCTTATGGTTGATGAATCTGCATTAACAGGTGAAAGTTTGCCTGTAAAAAAGAATGCATCGGTAACGCTTGCAAACAAAACACCGCTTGCGGAAAGGGTAAACTGTGCGTATTCAGGCACTTTCGTATCGGGTGGAAACGGTAAAATGATTGTTACCGCAACAGGTGATAATACCGAAATGGGTGGTGTTGCAGGGGAACTTAGTGTAAAAACTAAACAAACGCCGTTAGAGCAAAAGTTAAGTAAGTTAGGTAAGTCAATTACTATAATCGGCGCAATAACCGCAACTTTAGTATGTGTCGTTTCCGCTGTAAGGCTTGCGTTACAAGGCGGGTTAACTTTTTCATCATTACAAGATTTATTTATTTCATCAATAGTTTTAATCGTTGCAGCCGTTCCCGAGGGGTTGCCTACAATAGTTGCGGTGTCTTTAGCACTTAATATGGTTAAATTAGCCAAAGAAAACGCACTTATAAAGAAGATGTCCGCAACCGAAACAACGGGTGCTGTAAGTGTTATTTGTTCTGATAAAACGGGCACCTTAACGGAAAATAAAATGAAGGTTGTAAGCATTTGTAAAAACAAGGCGTGCGTTGATGAAAAAAGATTTACAGACGAAGTGTTAAAGCAAAACTTCGTGTGTAATTCTACCGCTGATATATCTATTAAAAACAAGAGGGTAACTTACCGCGGAAGTGCAACCGAGGGCGCGCTTATTAAGGCGTATATTGATAGCGAAAAGAACGCTGATTATACAAAGTTTAGGGCAAAATATAAAGTGGTCGATAGACAGCCTTTTTCAAGCGAAACAAAGTTTATGACTACTACCATTGACTTGGGCGATAAATTACGCGTTTTGCTTAAAGGAGCACCAGAAGTCGTTTTGGATAAATGTAGTTTAAGTTTAGAACAAAAAACTAAGGCGATGGAAGATATAAAAAAGCATCAGCAAAAAGCGCGCAGAGTTATAGCGTTTGCGCATAAAGATGCGGGTGAGTTTATTTTCGACGGCTTTGCAGCACTAACCGACCCCGTAAGGAAAGAAGTTTTTAAGGCTGTTCAAGATTGCAAAAGTGCAAGTATTAAGATAAAAATTTTAACTGGGGATAATTTTGAAACGGCTTATGCTGTGGCAAAAGAACTAAAAATTGCAAATAATGAAAGCCAAGTGGCAACGGCAAAAGATTTAGAAAACTTATCTAATGAACAGTTAAAAATCGTATTAAATAGAATAACGGTAATTGCCCGCAGTACACCCATGCTCAAGTTGCGGGTGGTAAAAGCATTAAGGAGCATGGGTGAAGTGGTTGCCGTTACGGGCGACGGTATAAACGATGCACCCGCAATAAAACAAGCGGACGTAGGGATTGCTATGGGTGTAAACGGTAGTGATATAACCAAAGAGGCGGCGGATATAGTACTTCTTGACGACAGTTTTTCCACGGTGGTTAAAGCCGTATCTTTCGGGCGAAACGTATTTAAGAATTTACAGCGGTTTATTGTTTTTCAATTATCTGTAAATCTATCGGCACTTTTGTTCGTAACGGTATGTGCCTTAACGGGTATGAGCGCGCCTTTTAACACTTTGCAATTGTTATGGGTAAACGTAATAATGGACGGACCACCTGCATTGACTTTAGGTCTTGGCGCGGAAGATAGCGACCTTATGAAATTAAAACCCATAAGTAGAAATGAAAATATCATAAGTAAAAACATGCTTGTAAAGATTATCTTTAACGCGCTTTTCGTTGCTACTATTATGACTGCACAATATTTTTTAGACTTCTTAAAAGTAGGGGCGGATAAAATGAGCGGAACTATGTTTACGCTGTTTATACTTTTTCAATTGTTTAACGCCTTTAATTCAACAGAACTAAGTTCAAAAAGCATATTTAAGGGGCTGGGTAAAAATAAAATAATGGCGATAACTTTTTTTGGTGTATTAATTGTGCATTTTTGTATAGTACAGTTCTTTCCGTCAGTATTTGGTGTTTGCTCGCTTGGTGCTTTAGAGTGGATAAAAACAATTATAATTGCGTCAACGGTAATTACAGTTTCAGAACTTGCAAAGGCTGTATATAGAATATTTACCGTAAGCGCAAGAAAAAGAAGCGCAAATAAAGTTAAAATCGGTTAAGTCGTAAATAAAAATCAATTTGGAGCGTAAACTAAGAAATATGACCAGTATAACTGTAACCGAAAAAGAAAACGCGGGCGAAAATTTATTATACGTGCAATCAGCGTCAAGTGAACTGTTTTCTCACGCAGATTGCTCCGCCCGATTAGTGCGTGCGGACGGCAGAGTGCAATTAAAAATAAATTGCCCGGAGTTTTATTCAGATTTAATAAAGACGGAAATAGCCGATAAAGTGTCGGAAATAATAACGATTAAATATAAAATAGATTATTTTAAGAAAAACTTAAAAGTCGGCGGTTTAACCCCAAACGAGAAAGAAATTTTATACGCAAGCCTAATTGCCGCCGATTTAGAAGATGATAAAAGGTATACTTTTAATAAATTAAAAGCGTATGACAGCATAGCAATAGACGGTGTGTTTAACTTTTGCTTAAAACCGCTTAGGAAAAAGTGGGAAGAAGTAATTAATTGTATACCGCAAATATTTTTAAGCTCGCAATTAAAAGAATTTATTTCATACTTACTTGAAAATAAAAAAAGGCGTGTTTTTATAGACGAGGGTAGGGTGTACGACAGCCATTACCGTAGGCTTAATCGCATTGAACTTTTAGGTGGAGAAAGTGTTAAAATTGTTAGGGAAGTACTACTTAGTAATTGTGGAGAAGTGGATATTTGCGGTGAAATTCCAAAAGATGACGAATATTTCTTGAAAGAATATTATAGGGATAAAATAGTATTTTCTAACAAATTCATAAATTAAAGTATGAGAAATAAACTTTTCCACAAAACAGTTGACAAAAAAGAATAAAAGGTTTAATATATAAGTAACCTAATAGTCCATATGTTCGGACAAGTAGTGCTTTATCAAGTTTTTCAGAGAGCGGGCGGTGGCTGAAAGCCCGTAAACAATAAAGTTATGAAACCACCGTGCAGGGCAAAGTTGCACAACTTTTTTTGTGTATATTAAGAGGTCGCTTTTTTGTAAAAGTGGCAATTAAGGTGGAAACGCGGAAATTTATTTCGTCCTTAAAGCATAAGTGCTTTAAGGATTTTTTATTTTAGGAGGAGCAAATATGAAGATTACCTTAAAAGACGGTTCAGCAATCGAATACGATAGCCCTATAACCGTAGGTGAAATCGCACAAAATATTTCTGAAGGTTTGTTTAGAAATGCTGTTTGCGGTAAGGTTGACGGTCAATTAGTTGACCTTTCACAAGTTGTTGAAAAAGACTGTGAATTACAAATTATTACCCTTAAAGATAAAGAGGGTTTAGACGTATATCGTCACACCACTTCGCACGTTTTGGCGCAAGCGGTTAAAAACATTTTCCCGACTTCAAAACTCGCTATCGGCCCGACCATTGAAAATGGTTTTTATTACGATATTGAGTTTAAGACGCCTATCACTCAAGCAGATCTTGTAAAGATTGAACAAGAGATGAAGGAAATTATTAAAAGCGATCTTCCCATTGAACGCATCGTTTACGGCAAGAGAGACGCTGTTAAAAAGTTTAAAGATTTTTCTGAACCTTATAAAGTTGAACTCATCAACGACTTACCCGCTGGTAGCGTAATTTCTTGTTATAAGCAAGGTGATTTCATGGACTTGTGCCGTGGACCGCACCTTCCTTCAACTGGTAAAATTAAGGCGTTCAAACTCACTAGCGTAACTGGTGCTTACTGGAGAGGGGATGAAAAGAATAAAATGCTTACCCGTATTTATGGTACTGCGTTTGCTAAAAAGAGCGAGTTGGAAGAATATCTTACTGCTGTTGAAGAGGCAAAAAAGCGCGACCATAACAAAATCGGTAGAGAACTTGGTATTTTCTTAACTGAAGAAGTTGTTGGCCAAGGCTTGCCTATTTTAGCACCTAAGGGCGCAAAAATCATGCAAATTTTAACTCGTTTTGTAGAAGATGAAGAAGAAAAGCGTGGTTTTATGATTACCAAAACGCCTTACATGGCAAAGAACGATCTTTACCGCATTTCAGGGCACTGGGATCATTACAGAGATAAAATGTTCATTATCGGTGATGAAAATTCTCCCGAAGCGTTGGCTCTCCGCCCGATGACTTGTCCTTTCCAATATCAAATTTATAAGAATGGCTTAAAGAGTTATAGAGATTTACCTTGCCGTTATAGTGAAACCGCAACGCTCTTTAGAAAAGAAGCAAGTGGTGAAATGCACGGCCTTATCCGTGTTCGTCAATTTACTTTGTCTGACGGTCATATCGTATGTACTCCCTCACAAATCGAAGAAGAATTTAAGCGTTGCTTAGAACTTTCTTATTACTTCCTTGATTGCTTGGGTATGAGAGAAGACGTATCTTTCCGTTTCAGCAAGCGTGGTAAATCAAATAAAGAAAAATACATTGATAACGACAAGGCTTGGAACGAAACTGAAGCACTCATGAAAGAAATTCTTGACGATATCGGTATCGAATACGTTGAGGCTGACGACGAGGCTGCTTTCTACGGTCCTAAACTTGACGTTCAAGCAAAGAACGTTTACGGTAAAGAAGATACTATTATTACTATTCAACTTGACTTTGCCGCTGCACATTCATTCGATATGACTTATATTGATGAAAACGGTGATAAGCAATATCCTTTCGTTATCCATAGAAGTTCAATCGGTTGTTATGAAAGAACGCTTGCAATGCTTATTGAAAAATACGCAGGCGCATTCCCGTTCTGGATTTGCCCCGTACAAGTTAAGGTTCTCAGTTTAACTGAAAGAACTGCAGAATACGCAAACAAGATAGTTGAAGAATTAGCAAAATACGGTTTGCGTGCAGAGGCTGATAATAGAAATGAAACTATCGGTTATAAGATAAGAGAGGCTACTTTAGAAAAAGTTCCTTATCAATTCGTTGTTGGGGATAAAGAACTTGCTGATGAAACCGTTTCTGTTTCAAGCAGAAAAGAGGGTAAACTCGGCGTAATGAAGTTAGATGAAATCATCAAGAAACTCGTTGATGAAGACCGTTCAAAAAAGGCTTAATATCATAACTAATAAAACCCTGCTAAACTTAGTGTTTAGTAGGGTTTTTTTATATGATTATATCACGCATAATCAAATTATTAAGCATATAAAACACGCAAAAACGCAAGATATAAACGAAGAAATTAGAGATATTGTAATAGGCAAGGTCAACTTCTTTGTTTTTGCGCCTGCAAAGTAAACAGCGGCTATGTAAAATACCGTTTCACTACTTCCGTATATAACTGACGCACAGCGTGATAGGTAACTATCAACCCCGTATTTTGAGTATATTTCAGATAGCACCGCAAGTGAACCGTTGCCAGAAAATGGCTTTATTAAAACGAGTTTTGTTAGTTCTTTTGGTATTCCTAAAAGCCTAAAAAATGGTGATAAAAATTCTGCAACTGTATTTGATAATCCGCTTTGTTCAAACATTTCGGTTAAAATAAAAATGGTTACTAAATATGGGAAAATGCTTAAGGCAAACGGTATGGCAGATTTTGCGCCATCACAGAAAGCGTCGTACGGCTTGACCTTTTTAAAAATGGCGTAAGCAAATATAATTATAAACAGTACGGGGATAAAGTAAGCGGACATTTTTACACCCTTTTTTTAATAAAAATTTTAACTAATAAAACACCGATTATCGTTGATAAAAGCGTTGTTAAAATAGTCGGTAAAATTATATCCGCGGGTGATGATGCGTTCATAGAAGATCGCAAAGCCAAAACGGAAGACGGTATAATTTGTATACTCGTTGCGTTTATTACAAAAAACATCGCGATAGCATACTCCGTGTTTTGGTGCTTTTCAAGTTCTTGAATTGACTTTATTCCAAAAGGCGTAGTTGCACCGCTCATTCCTAAAATGTTGGCGGAAATATTAAGCGACATATAGTCGTTTGCCTTTTCGGGTAGTGCTCCAAACAAAAACTTGTTTATAGGCTTTAAGGTTTTAGCAAATTTATTAGAAAGCCCACTTTTTTCTAATAGTGAAAACACACCCATCCACACAGCGTAAATTACAACCATTTTTAGCGTAAGGTTTAGTGCCTTTTCACCACCAGAAAGCATGGCGGTAAGAACACAGTCAGGCGAAGAAAATAGTAATACTATGCTTGATAAAATGAAAACAAGTCCAAAAATTACGTTCATAATAAAACTTTATGCTTTTATATTGTTGAAAATACCGAAAAAATGTGGTAAAATGTACGGTATATAGAATAGTAACTTTATTTAAAGTAGCAATAGGAGTAGTCATGAAAGAAAAGTATTATATAACTACCGCAATCGCGTACACTTCAGGTAAGCCCCATATCGGCAACACTTACGAAGCAATCTTGGCGGATAGCCTTGCACGCTTCAAGCGTTTTGAAGGGTATGACGTATTCTTCCAAACTGGTACGGATGAACACGGTCAAAAAATAGAAGAAAAGGCGGCTGCAGCAAACGTTTCACCTAAAGAATTTGTTGATGGCGTTGCAGACGTTATTAAAGGTATTTGGGATTTGGTAGGCGTTTCATACGATAAGTTTATTAGAACTACCGATGAATATCACGAAAAACAAGTTCAAAAGATATTCAAAAAACTTTACGAAAAAGGGGATATCTATAAGGGTTCTTACGAAGGTTGGTACTGCACTCCTTGCGAGTCTTTCTGGACGGAAAGCCAACTCGTAGACGGCAAATGCCCTGACTGTGGTAGACCCGTTAAAAAATCTCAAGAAGAAGCGTACTTCTTCAAAATGAGTAAGTATGCCGATAGATTGATGGAATACTACAACGAACACCCCGAATTTATTTTGCCCGTTTCAAGAAAAAATGAAATGGTTAATAACTTCCTTAAACCCGGTCTTCAAGACCTTTGCGTTTCAAGAAGTACTTTTAAGTGGGGTATCCCTGTTGACTTTGATCCTAAACACGTAGTTTACGTTTGGCTTGACGCTTTAACTAACTATATTACCGGTGTTGGTTACGACGCTGACGGTGCGCATCAAGAAAGTTATAATAAACTTTGGCCGGCAGACGTACACGTAATAGGTAAAGACATCATTAGATTCCACACCATTTATTGGCCTATTTTCTTGATGGCACTTGATATTCCGTTGCCTAAAAAGGTTTACGGACACGGCTGGTTGTTACAAGATGGTGGCAAGATGAGTAAGTCAAAGGGTAACGTAATTTACGCTGACGACTTGGTTAACTTCTTTGGAAAAGACGCCGTTAGATATTACGTTTTAACCGCTATGCCTCAAGATAACGACGGTCTTATTTCTTGGGAATCAGTTATTGAAGTTATCAACAGCGATTTAGCAAACGTTTACGGTAACTTAGTAAGCCGTACTATTGCAATGAGTAATAAGTATTTTGGCGGGGAAGTTGTAAACGCTAATATTGTTGAAGACGTTGATGCGGAATTAAAGGCTGTTACCACTTCAGCAGTTGAAAAGGTAACCGCAAAGATGAATGAATTTAAGGTTGCAGATGCTTTATCTGAAATCTTTACCGTATTCCGTAGAGCAAATAAATATATTGATGAAACTATGCCTTGGGCATTAGCAAAAGAACCTGAAAAGGCTGATAGACTTAAAACCGTTCTTTATAATCTTACTGAAAGCATTATTATCGGCACTTCACTTCTTGCACCCTTCCTTCCCGATACTGCGGAAAAGACGGCAAGTATGCTTAATCTTAAACTCCGTGATTATGCTGAACTTAAAGAATTTGGCAAGATTGATGCCGTTAAGGTTACTGATAAGCCTGAAATTTTATTCGCTCGTTTAGATGCTGTAAAGGTTATGGAAAAGGTGAATGCTATGATTGAAGAAAGAAAAGAAAAAGTTGAAGTTAAAGAAGAAAAGAAAGAAGAGAAAAAGCCTGAAGTTAAACTTCACGATCATTCTGAAAAACCTTCTATAGATATTGACGATTTTGCTAAAGTTCAAATCAAAATTGCGCTTGTTACCGCTTGTGAAAAGGTAGAAAAGAGCAAAAAACTTCTTAAACTTACCGTAAAGGTTGGCGAAGAAGTTAGAACTGTGGTTAGTGGTATTGCACACGCTTATACTCCCGAACAATTAGTTGGCAAAAAACTTGCTATGATTACCAACTTAAAGCCCGCAAAACTTTGCGGAATTGTAAGTGAAGGTATGATTATTTGTGCGGAAGATGAAAACGGCAAACTTGCATATCTTACACCCGAAAACGATATTGCAGACGGAAGTCAGGTATTCTAATGTTTATCGATACGCATTGCCATCTTCACGATGCAAAATTTCCCGACGTTGATTTAATAGTTAACAACTATCTTCGTGACGGCGTTGAGGCGGTTATAAATATGGGTTGTTGCGCTGCAACCAGCGTAATGGGTAAGGACTTAGCGGAAAAATATCCGTCTGTGTATTTTGCTACTGGTTGTCATCCAAGTGATAGTAACGGCTTTGATGATAAAGAGTTTGAAATTATACGCTCGCTTGCATCTCACCCTAAATGTGTTGCCGTAGGTGAAATAGGTCTTGATTATTATTGGCAACCATTTGATAAAGAAAAACAAGCCGATTGCTTTATGAAGCAAATTGAATTTGCAAAAGAAGTTAAACTTCCTATATGTATACACAACCGTGATGCTACGGGGGATATGTTGAAGATATTAAAAGATAATAAGGATAAACTTACATATGGTGGTGTAATGCATTGCTACTCAGGTAGTGTAGAAACGGCATCGGAACTTCTTAAACTTGGTCTATACATATCTTTTGCAGGTCCGTTAACATTTAAAAACGCGCGTTCACTTCTTGAAGTTGCATCGTTCGTTCCAGAAGATAAGTGCTTAACGGAAACGGACTGCCCGTATCTTGCCCCGCATCCACTACGTGGAACTGTAAACGAACCTAAAAACGTTACTATTACTTCAGCATTTTTAGCACAGTTAAAGGGTAAGGAAGTTACGGAATTTGCAAATACTTTAACTAAAAACGCAAAAGAATTATTCTATAAAATGAAATAAAGTCGAAAAAATTTTCGACTTTATTTCTTAAACAATTTTCTCACCTCATTAGTAAAATGATTGATAGTAAAGATTTCTCTTTACAATATTATAGTGTGTTTATCACACAAAATCATACTTAAAATCGATAGGTAAATAATGGAAAAACCCTTAAAGCAATTATTAGCAGAACACGGTCTAAATCTTAAAAAAGCATTCGGTCAAAACTTCTTGACCGATAATTTATTACTTGGCGATATAGTTGAAAAAGCAGGTGTAAAAGATACTGATACGGTCTTAGAAATCGGCTGTGGTGCGGGTGCACTAACACGCCATTTGGCAAAAAAGGCAAAAAAGGTTGTTGGATATGAAATCGACACAAGATTAAAGCCCGTGTTAAAAGAAACCGTTGGTGAATTTTCTAACGTTGAAATTGTTTTTGGCGACATTATGAAACAAAAAATGTTGGAAGTGGAAAACAAACTCGGTGGAGATTATATAATGGTTGCAAATCTTCCGTACTATATAACAACGCCAATAGTTATGCAGTTTATTGAAAACGCAAAAAACATCAAGGCAATGGTTATAATGGTTCAAGAAGAAGTTGCATACCGTTTAAGTGCAAAAGCAGGAACTTCTGATTACGGCGCAATAACCGTTGGCATAAACTTACGCGGAAACGCTGAAGTAATTATAAGAGTTCCAAGGGAAAAGTTTACCCCCGCGCCTAACGTAGATTCTGCTGTTGTTAAGATTGAAATTGAAAAAGGCAAGTTTGACGGCGTAGACTTTGTTGCCGTAAGAAATTTGGTTAGAATAGGCTTTGAAAATCGAAGAAAAATGCTTGTAAACAATCTTATGAATGGTTATAAATTATCGCGTTTAGATGCTGAAAACGCACTTGTTTCGTGCAATATTTCAACTACTGCAAGGGCAGAAAATTTAACTGCTGAAAACTTTGTTGCGCTTAGCGATTTTCTTAAAAATATAGGTGTAAAATAATGAGTAAAAAACAAAGGATTGTGCTTGCAAGTGGCAATGCGCATAAAATTCGTGAAATATCACAAATGCTCCCCGAATTTGAAGTTGTGGGGTATAAAGAATTAGGTTTTACTGAAGAAATTGTTGAAGATGGTAAAACCTTTTATGAAAACGCTTTGATTAAAGCAAAAACCGTAAGTGAAAAGTTAAACTTACCCGCCCTTAGTGATGACAGCGGAATTTGTGTTGACGCATTAGGTGGTGAGCCTGGTATTTATAGCGCGCGTTACGCTGGCGATGGCGATGACAAGCATAATAACGCTCTTTTATTA
Source organism: Christensenellaceae bacterium (assembly GCA_045614185.1). Taxonomy (GTDB): domain Bacteria; phylum Bacillota; class Clostridia; order Christensenellales; family Borkfalkiaceae; genus UBA1259. The sequence continues at coordinate 12,506 of JAZLCJ010000021.1, forward strand.
AAAAACATGCAAGGTGTGGAAAATAGAAAGGCAAAATTCGTGTGTTGTATGGTTTTATATAAACCTAATGGAGAAATCATTACTGCAACGGGTGAAACGCTTGGCGAAATTATGTATGAAGAACACGGTGAAAACGGGTTTGGTTACGACCCCTTGTTCTTTAGTTATGATCTTAACGAGTGCTTGGGTATTGCGCCTGCTGAAAAAAAGAATAAGATAAGTCATCGTTACCGCGCAATAGAGGCGTTGAAAGATAAACTTAAATGAAAACCGCAATAGTTATTTCAGATACTCACCGCAACTTTTCGGCTTTAGAAAAATTGTTGCCCAAAATGATAGAAAACGATTATATTTTTCATCTTGGTGATCATGAAAACGATATATTAGAGTACCGCAAAGAATTAAATGATAAAATCCATTCTGTAAAAGGTAATTGTGACGGTGGCGGTAAAGATGAAATTTTTGAAATCGAAGGGGTAAAGATATTACTTACTCACGGCGATAGGTATAGCGTAAAGCGTTCGCTTTTTCAACTTTTGCTCCGTGCAAAAGAAGTTGGCGCAAACGCTGTCTTTTACGGGCACACGCATATCCCTGAAATTGAAGAGATTGACGGTATAACTTTTATAAACCCAGGTTGTATGACGCATTATAGTGAAAACACTTATTGTTATGCTGTGTTTCATCAAGGAAAGGTTATTGCAAAGATTGTAAGGATATAAAATATGAAAATTTACGATAGTATTGAAAAGTTAATAGGTAATACGCCACTTTTTGAACCAAAAAACCTTGCCAAAGAACAAGGTCTTAAAGCAAGGCTTTTAGTAAAGTTGGAATATTTAAACCCCGCAGGCAGTATCAAAGATAGAGCAGCGCTCTATATGATTGCAGATGCGGAAGAAAAAGGTTTAATAAAAAAAGGCGCAACCATAATTGAACCTACAAGTGGTAACACTGGTATAGGTATTGCGGCAATCAGTGCAAAGAAAGGTTATAAAACAATTCTTACTATGCCCGACACTATGAGTGTAGAGAGAAGAAAGTTATTAAAAGCATACGGCGCGGAAATTGTTTTAACCGACGGCAAGTTAGGTATGAACGGCGCCGTGGAAAAGGCAAAAGAAATTCAAAAGAACACGCCTAACAGTGTAATATTATCACAGTTTGATAATCCAGCAAATACATTGGCTCATTATAAAAGCACTGGTCCTGAAATTTGGATTGATACCGACGGCAAGGTCGATTATTTAGTCGCTGGTATAGGAACTGGCGGAACTATAAGCGGAACTGGTAAATACTTAAAAGAACAAAATTCTAGTATAAAAGTTATCGGCGTTGAACCTGCAAGTTCTCCACTTATCACTTGCGGAAAGGCTGGTGCGCATAAACTTCAAGGTATAGGAGCAAACTTTATCCCCGAAAACTTTGATAAAACCGTGTGTGATAGCGTTTATGCGGTAATTGATGAAGATGCTTTTAAGTATGCAAGAATTATGGCAAGCAGTGAAGGTATACTCGTAGGTATATCATCTGGCGCAGCAATAGCGGCGGCGGTAAGTATTGCAAAGCAAGAAGAAAACGCTGGAAAGATAATAGTAGTGATTTTACCAGACACGGGGGATAGATATTTATCAACCGAATTGTTTAGCGAATAACGAATGAGTAAACAACAAAAAAGCCACCTAAAAAGGTGGCTTTAAATTTGCAATAATTTAATTATGCTCTTTCAACTTTACCGCTCTTAATGCATCTGGTGCAAACGTATTCTTTAGAAACGGTGCCGTTAGCGTTCTTAACGCTAATTTTTTGAAGGTTTGCTTCGTACAACTTGGGGGTTTTACGGTTAGAGTGGCTTACCAAATTACCTGAAAGTTTGCCTTTACCGCATACACTACATACTTTACTCATATTAATATCCTCCGCTTTTGGAATAATTTATTTTTTCACACCAAATACTCTACCATATTCTTAATTAAAAAGCAACAAAATAAAGGGTGAAAATTAAATTTTCATAGAAAAAAATCGGTTAAAATCAAAAATTTTTAATAAATTATATTAAAGGGTTGCAAAAAGTTCATAAATATTGTAAAATAGATGTAACGTTTTATAAGAGGTTATTATGTCGGTTAAAACAAACAACATTTACGGCAAGATCTTAATATCAGACAAAACGATTGCTCGCTTTACCAAACACGTGGCTATGGATTGCTATGGTATAGTTGAGTTTTCAGCCAGAAACATTGCTGACCTTTTGCTTAGCGCTCTTAATAAAAACTATGACGTTAAGGGTGTCAAAGTCCATTCCGTTGGGGATAGGATTTTTATTGACGTGGCTGTTATCGTTAAGTACGGTGTATCTATCAAGGCTGTTGTTGATGCACTAAAAGAATCTTTGAAGTATAAAGTAGAGCGTTTTACTGGTATGATTTGTGATACCATTAACGTAAAAGTTTCCGGTGTAAAGGCTTAAAACGTAATAAATTCGCTTGTTCGCCCTTTGGGGTAGGAGATATATATGCAAAAAACAATTAACGGAGCAATGCTCAAGTCAATGATTTTGACTGCCGCAAAACTTCTTGAAGTAAATAGAGTAAGTATTGACGCGCTCAACGTTTTCCCTGTACCTGATGGAGATACGGGTACGAACATGTCGCTTACAATGCAATCTGCGGTAAAAGAATTACTTGCTTGTCGTTCAAACAAGGTTGCAGATATTGCTGAAGCAATCAGTAAAGGCGCATTGAAAGGTGCAAGAGGTAACTCAGGCGTTATTCTTTCTCAAGTTATTAGAGGTATGTGTACCATTCTTAAAAAGAATGAAGAAATCGACACAAAGATTTTTGTGCACGCCTTAAAGAGTGGTGCGGAAATTGCATACGGTGCGGTTAGTAAACCTAAAGAAGGTACTATGCTTACCGTTGCAAGAATGGTTGCTGAACACGCACAATCAATTCGCGTAAAACATAAAGATTTTGAAACTTTATTGCCTGAAGTTATTTCAGCAGGTAATAAAGCGGTTGACCTTACACCGTCACTTCTTCCCGTGCTTAAAAAAGCGGGTGTTGTTGACGCTGGTGGCAAGGGGCTTATGTGCCTTTATGAAGGTATGTATAAAGCACTTATGGGTGAAAGCGTAACTGAACCTACCGTTCAGTCAGAAGAAACTTCTTCTGCGGATACCTTGATGGAACACGCTGACATCATGAGTCTTGGCGATATTGAATTTGCATATTGCACGGAATTCTTTATCATTAATTTAAATAAAAAGACTACTACTGCAGATATTGAAAGACTTCGTGAAACTTTGATGACTATGGGGGATAGCGTTATCGTTATCGGTGACTTAGAGTTTGTTAAAGTTCACGTTCATACAAACCAACCTGGTAAAGCGCTTACCGAAGCACTTAAACTTGGTGAACTTGATAGACTTAAAATTGAAAACATGCTCGAACAAAACCGTGAACTTATGAAAAAGTATGAAGCGGAAAAGAAAGACATGGGCATGATGAGTATTTCTGCAGGTGACGGTATTACCAGTATCTTTAAGGATTTAATGGTTGATGCTGTTATTGAAGGTGGTCAATCAATGAACCCGTCTGCTAACGATATTGCAAACGCTGTTAGCCGTATCAATGCAGAAAACGTGTTCGTTTTCCCGAATAATAAGAATATTATTCTTGCGGCAGAACAAGCAAAATCATTAGTAGAAAACAAGAAAATTCACGTTATTCCTACCAAGAATATTCCTCAAGGTTTTGCAGCTGCACTTGCGTTTAACCCTGAACTTTCTGCAGAAGAAAATAAGACCAACATGGTTCACGCGCTTGACTCTGTTACTGTAGGTCAAGTAACTTACGCAGTTAGAAATACTAAACTTTACGGTTTTGACCTTAAAGTTGGCGATATTATGGGTCTTGACAACAAGAAGATTCTTGCTAAAGGTAATGACGTAACGCAAGTTACAATCGATCTTATAGAAAGACTTCGTAGCGGTGAAGAAATTATTACCCTTTACTATGGTCAAGACGTTAAGGAAGAAGATGCTATCGCACTTCAAGAAGCATTGATGGAAAGATATCCTGAATGTGACGTTGAAATTCATTACGGCGGTCAACCGATTTATTATTACTATATAGCTTTAGAATAAAATTATGGGAAAGAGAAATCTTTCCCTTTTTTATAAAATAGGAAAAATGGAACTTACAAGAATTTACGGCATAAGCGAAAAGCGCAGTGAAGAACTTAATAAAATGGGTATATATGGCACGGCAGATTTGTCGCGTCATTTTCCGCGCGCGTATCTTGACCTTAGGCAACAACAGTCGCTAAAGTACGCTTATCATAATGATATTGTTTTGACGGCTGGTAAAATTGTTAGCATGCCTTATGCACGCAATTTCCGTCGCGGGGGCTTAGTTAAAGCCGTATGCGAACAAGAAGGATTTGTTTTTTCAGTAGTTTGGTTTAATCAACCTTACGTTTTGCAAAAACTAAAAGTTGGTGAAGAATATCTTTTTTACGGCAGGGTGCAAAGTAAGTTTGGTGAAGTAAGTTTAGTTAACCCAACCTTTGAACCTTGTGATAAAAATTTTAGGCTTAAAGGTATAGTTCCGCAGTATTCGGTAAAGGGAAGTTTAACCCAAAAGGTTATGCGTGATGCTGTTCGCCGTGCGGTTGAGTTAGATAGACCCAAAAGCATAATCCCAAGTGATTTACTTGCAAAATATAATTTAACTGACCTTTATTCCGCTTTTAAAGAAGTTCATAATCCAGTAGATTTTGAAAGTGTAAAAAAAGCCTCGGATAGAATTGCAATTGAAGAATATTTTGCACTTATTTCTGCTTTTAAGTTTATAAAGGGCGGTAGAGAGCAAGTTCGTATCAATAAATATAATTGCTCCGCACAAGATTTGCTGGAGTTTATATCATTGCGTTTTCCGTTTGAGTTTACCGATGGGCAGAAGAGTGCGGTAAATGAGATTTTTGCTGATATGACTGGCGGTAAGGTTATGAATAGGCTTATGCAAGGCGACGTAGGTAGTGGTAAAACCGCGGTCAGTATGTGTGCGCTTTTTATTGCTGTAAAAAGTGGATATCAAGCGGTTATGCTTGCGCCTACTGAAGTTTTGGCAAGGCAAAATTATTATGCTGTTCAAAAGGCATTTCCTGATTATAATATTGGGTTGATAACTGGCTCAATGACGCAAAAACAAAAAACAGAAATAAAACAAGCCTTAAAAGAAGGCTTGATCAATATAGTAGTTGGAACGCACGCGCTTATTGAAGATGACGTTGAATTTAAGAAATTATCGCTTTGTATTTGTGATGAGCAACAGCGTTTCGGTGTTGCTCAAAGGAGTAGTTTGTTAAACAAGGGCGTTACACCCGACGTTTTAGTAATGAGTGCAACGCCTATCCCAAGAACGCTTTCTCTTATATTTTATGGCGATTTAGATATTACAACCATTAAAGATAAACCTAAGTCAAGGATAGAAATTCAAACGAATATAGTTCCAACCGAAAAATATAATGATATGCTCAAATTTATCGAGCGTGAAATTCAAGATGGCAAGCAAGCTTACTTTGTTTGTCCTAAAATTGATGGCGATGAAGAGGGGTCTGTTATTAGTGCAACTGAACTTTATGAAGATTTGAAAGAAAAGTTGCCATCAGTTAAGGTTGGACTATTGCACGGCAGAATGAAAGACAAAGAAAAGAATGCCGTAATGCAGGACTTTAAGGATAAAAAGATAGAGTTTTTAGTATCCACTACAGTTATCGAAGTAGGTGTTGACGTGCCGAATGCATCTGTTATGGTTATATATAATGCAGAGCGTTTTGGATTTTCACAACTTCACCAATTAAGAGGTAGAGTAGGAAGGTCTGATATAAAAAGTTATTGTTTCTTACTTAGCAGGGCAACGAGTAGTATTGCCATTGAGCGTTTGAAGATAATTAAAGATAATTCTGATGGCTTTAAGATTTCAGAGTATGATTATAAACTTCGTGGCTCTGGCGATTTTATGGGCGATAAGCAGAGTGGTAAATTTATGACTGATTTAGGCGCGCTTAACTATTCTACTGATTCAATCTTTCTTGCTAAAAAGATTAGTGATGAAGTTTTTGAAACGGGTAGACCGCTTGATAAAATTAAACAAATAGCAATAGAAAAATATCAAAGATTAAAAGATATAACTCTAAATTAATTAAAAAGCCCTTTGCAAAATGCAAAGGGCTTTACTTTATTTAATGGTTCTATATTTTGACCAAAAAATGGTTAATATTTGAAGGGGGATACCTATTAAGAAAACTTGCCATAATTGTTTGGGTGGAGAAGGTAACATAAATAAAAGCGAAAGATAAACGGCAAGGATTACCGACCACACTAAGCAAGAAATTATTATTGCCGTAGTAATTTTCTTTTTCCAAACGGAAGTTAATACTAAAAGTACTATGCAAGTAACGGGTAGTGCGTAGATAAACGCAATCCAAGTATGCGTTATGTCTGGCAAAATAATGTTAAGAAAAGCAAATGCAACAATAGCTACAAGCCATACAAGCATAGTGGAACAGATTGCAATAGTTTGGCGAATCTTACCTCTAATATTATCTTTTTTTGGGGTTATTTTGGTGGGTTCTGCAATTAGCGTATCAATAGTAACGTTATAAAAATCAGCAAGTTGCTTTAATACGTTAAGGTCTGGAACAGATTCTCCACGTTCCCATTTAGACACCGCTTTGTCTGAATAATTAAGTTTTTCAGCAAGTTCGGCTTGGGTAAGATTGTAATGCTTTCTGTATTTAACTAAATTTTCCGCAAGGTTAAGTTTAATATCCATACGCTTATTTTAACATAGGTTTTATTAAAAAGCAAGTGTTTTAACAGTATTTTGCTTATATTCTACTTACGGTAGAATTGTGAAAAATAGACTCTACTAATAGAATAAATAATTGTAGAATAAACAAGTAGAATAGTAGGTTGCAATTATTAGGTTGTCGTATTAAAATAAAGGTATGTAACAAATATTTCTTATTAAGGAGCATTTATGAAAATTGCTATTTCAACCGAATCAACAGCGGACTTAACTAAAGAATTAATTGAAGAATTTGATTTAAAAACAATTGCATATGAAATTCAGCTTGGCGATAAAAACGGACTTGACGGTGAAATTACTTCAAGTGAAATCATTGAGTTTGTAAATCAAACTAATACACTTGCAAAAACTGCAGCGGTAAACGAGTATAGGTTTAACGAGTATTTTGAGAATTTATTAAAAGACTATGACGCGGTTATTCACTTTTCATTGTCATCAGAACTAAGTGTAACGTATAACAACGGCGTTCGCGCAGCAAATAACTTTAAGAACGTTTATATGGTGGACACTCGTTCTTTATCAACTGGTATAGGTCTTTTAGCTATTTATGCAAAAACTTTGGTTGACCAGGGCTTGAGTGCGGAAGAAATTTATAAAGCGTGCTTAAAAAGAGTTCCGTACATCCAAGCGAGTTTTGAACTTAAACGCCTTGACTATTTGCATAAAGGAGGCCGTTGTAGTGGGCTTGCGCTGTTTGGGGCAAACTTATTAAAAATTCGCCCACAAATAATCGTTAGCGATGGTAAAATGGTTCCTGGTAAAAAGTATAGGGGTAAATTTGATCACGTTGTAAAAAGTTATTGTCAAGACGTTTTAGAAACTTTTGATACTCCAGATTTATCTTTGGCTTTTGTAACTTATACTACTGCTGATGAAGAAATAATTGAAACGGCAAAACAATATTTAGCCGACCGTGGGTTTAAGCGAATATGCGTAACAAGGGCGGGTGGCACAATCACAAGCCATTGTGGTGAAGATTGCTTAGGTATTTTGTATATAAATGATGGTAAATAATCAATAAAACAACGACGTAGTCGCTCTTCTCTTAGGGATTTTTTAGACATTATAAAAGAGTAGCACATTTTGCTACTCTTTACTTTTTTACTCTGCAAAAACACACGACTTTGCTTACAAAGTATAGTGTGCTACACTTTTGAAAATCTTCCCACAAAGATTAACAACTCGATAAATTGGAATTTGTATAGTGGTTTTTTGTTGTTACGTTGCAGATGGAATAATACATCAATACAATCGCTGCGCTAAACAATGCACCGCCAATAATATCGGTAATCCAATGTACACCCGACACAAGCCTGCCTATAACCATAAAGGCAATAAACACGGCAATCGCAAGCATTATACATCGTCTTAATTTGTCATTTTTAATACGGGTGCGGAACTGTACCATTGCCGTAGGCATCACACACATCACAAGCATCGTTGTGGACGACGGATATGAGGCTTCAAGATATCCATTGATGAGAGTCGGTCTGTAATTGATAACAACAATTTCAAAGAGAACATACACCGCCATTACGATGATGTAAAATCCACCGAGTGCGAGAATGCTTAGGTCAACTTTTAATAGACTTTTTCTTTTAATCCATTGTACAAGACCGAGAACGGCAAAACCGAATGCAACGCCGATTGGCACAAGACCAAGCCAATCTGTAATCACGTACAAAGACATATTCACACCCGTAATATTGTGTACAAATCCGTTTAACGACGCAAAGCCAACCGAAGAGCCTTCGGGGCCGATTGCCCGAACGTCAACGAAGAGAATCAACACCGTCCACAAAACAAACGAGATGAGCAAACTCGTTCCTACTAAAAACAATCTTCCGCTTTTCTTTTTCATAATCCATAAACCTTCTTTTTGCGTATTGGCTCTCACCT
>JAZLCJ010000022.1:0-61647 GCA_045614185.1 Christensenellaceae bacterium
CTATTAGAAAGAACGCATCTGATAAAGAAATGCTTTGGATAGGTAGACTTGCGGTTGGCGTAGTTATCGTAATAGCACTTCTTATTGCGCTTTTCGGTAGTTCAGATATAATGTCTTTAGTTTCTGCAGCGTGGTCAATCTTTGGCGCGGCGTTTGGGCCTGCAATTTTGCTTTCACTTTTCTGGCGCAGATTTAACTACAAAGGCGCAGTTAGTGGAATTATCGTTGGGTTTGTCGTTTCAGTATTGTGGATGGTATTGTTCAACTTCGAATATTATGGATTTACAAGTGTAATTTTCAATACTAATCTTTACGAAATCGTACCTGGCTTTGTGGTTGGTCTTATCGTGGCAATCATCGTTTCGTTGTTGACTAAAGCACCTGATGAAAAGGTTACGGCGTTGTTTGATGAAGTTAAAAATTTTAAGGAAGAACAACCTTCCGCTTAAATGTTATAAATAAAAAGGCAATTCGTAAGAGTTGCCTTTTTTAATTTATTCGTTGTAAAACAAAGATAAATGTGGTATAATAATTTTAATAAAAAAAGGAAAGGTTGGGGGTTATGAGAACGATTCTTCACAGCGATTTAAATAACTTTTACGCGTCGGTTGAAATAATGAAAAACCCCGACTTAAATGGCGTTCCGCTTGCCGTTTGCGGTAGTGTGGAAGATAGACACGGCATAGTTTTGGCTAAAAACCAGTTGGCTAAAGAGTTTGGCGTTAAAACGGGTGAAGTTTTATGGCAAGCCAAGAAAAAGTGCCCCAAACTTGTTACCGTTACCGCTGATTTTCCATCTTATTTAAGGGTGTCAAAAATGGTAAGGACTATATATGAGCGTTTTACCGACCATATTGAATCTTTCGGTATTGACGAGTGTTGGTTGGACGTTACCGACAGCCTTAAAATATTCGGTTCAGGCGAACAGATTGCAGAGCAAATTCGCAAGGCTGTCAAAGAAGAAATAGGGGTTACGGTAAGCATAGGCGTAAGTTTTAATAAAGTGTTTGCGAAACTCGGTTCGGATATGAAAAAACCCGATGCAATTACAATTATTAGCCCTGAAAATTACAAAAAGACCGTGTGGAATTTACCTGCGGAAGAATTGCTTTACGTAGGAAAGGCAACCAAAAATAAACTCAATTCAATAGGTATACACACCATAGGCGATATTGCAACTACTGATGAAAAAGTGCTTACGGGGTTGCTTGGTGTATGGGGACATACGCTTAAGGTTTATGCAAGTGGTCAAGACGATTCACCCGTTGCCGATAAGCGCGCGGAAGAAGGCGTAAAGAGTATAGGCAACAGCCTTACTTCATACAGAGATTTATGCACGTTTGAACAAGCAAAAACACTTATATTATTACTTGCAGAATCGGTTTCCGCAAGATTAAGAGAAAGCGGTGTGGGTAAGGCAAGCACGGTAAAATTAACTATTACCGATAGCGCGCTTAAAAATTTTGGTAAGCAAGTAACACTTCATAAGCCAACAAGTTCCACTTCGGATATAGCAAACGCGTGTTATAAAATGTTTGCTGAACTTTATAAGTGGGAAAACCCCGTGCGTGCGCTTGGCGTGGCGGTATGTTCTTTCAGCGTGGGGGCGGAGCAGTTGTCGTTTGATTTAGACGGCGTGTCTGAAGAAAAAAAAGATAGGCTTGATATGGCTGTGGATAAAATACGCGCAAAGTACGGCAACGGTTCGGTAAAAAGAGCGTCCATATTGCAAGACCAAAAGTTTTCTGAAACGGATATAAAAGGCGATCATATTATAACGCTTAACCCTGATTTAGACGGTAAATAATGATTATAAACCACTTAAAACGCATATACTTTTTATATGCGTTTTTCTATTTGGAATTACCGCAGAATTTTTGCGGTAATAGGCGCGGTGGTAATGGTTTTAGTTATCGCGCTGTCTATATTTAACTTGATAGAAAGAAATTTATTTTATCCGCTTAAGTTTAAGGCGGAAGTTTTTACCGCATCTAAAGAATACGGTGTGGATAGCGCGCTTATCTTTGCGGTTATTAAAGTGGAAAGCGAATTTGATGAAAGTGCCGTTAGTGGAAAGGGTGCTTACGGACTTATGCAAATAACAAAAAATACTGCGGAATATATCGCAAAACTCAAAAATGAAAAGAGTTATGATATTTTAGACGCAAAAATAAATATTGATTTTGGTACTTTTTACTTAAAGTATTTAATGGAAAAATTTGGTAGTATTGAAACCGCTATTTACGCTTACAACGCGGGCGAGGGAAAGGTTAAGGCGTGGCTTAAAAATAATGAATATAGTGTTGACGGTATCAACTTAAAAACCGTTCCGTATAAAGAAACGCACGAATATGGAAAGAAAATCAAAAAAACTTTTTCAAAATATAAAAAATTATATGGAAATATCCTTGACAAATGATTAAATTTTGAGTAATATATAAAGGCTGAAACGCATGTGAGGGTGGCGGAATTGGCAGACGCGTACGTTTGAGGGGCGTATGGTTATCCGTGTGGGTTCAAGTCCCATCCTTCACACCAAAAAATACAGACACAATCAAGTGTCTGTATTTTTTTGTTTAAAGCAAAAGTAATGATGGGACTTGAATTAAGGAGAAAATTTGCTTTGCAAATTTCCCCTTTGGGGCAAACAGTCCAGTGGACTGTTTGTCGGGTATGGTCGCACAGGCGAAAGTCCCATCCTTCACACCAAGAAATACAGACACCTATTCGTGTCTGTATTTTTTTATTTTAAAAACTTTGCTTTTTGGCTGTTTAAAAGTTGACAGAAAAACTTTACAAATGCTATAATTTACTGGATTAAAATTAAAATGGGGAGTAGCGCAAATGAAAAGTGATTTAGTGAAGAAAATTGAACTTTTAAAAAAGGAAAAAGACGCCGTTATTTTAGCGCATTATTATTGCACGGATGAAATTCAAGAAATCGCTGATTATATAGGGGATTCGTTTTATCTTGCAAAGATTGCTAAGGATATTGAGGCGGATAAAATTGTATTTTGCGGTGTTTCATTTATGGGAGAGAGCGCAAAGATTATTAATCCCAGAAAGACCGTTTTAATGCCCGATATTACTGCTGATTGCCCTATGGCACATATGGTGAAAGAGGGTGAAATTGAAAGACTTAGAAAGGAATACGATGATTTAGCCGTTGTTTGTTACGTTAACTCTGTGTTGAAATTAAAAACCCAAAGCGACGTGTGCGTAACTTCTTCTAACGCGGTAAAAATTGTTAAAGCACTCCCTAATAAAAATATTTTCTTTATACCCGACCAAAATCTTGGCCGTTACGTAAAAGAACAAGTTCCCGAAAAGAACGTTATCTTAAACGATGGGTTCTGTCCGCGCCACAAGGTTATGACGGCTGAGCAAGTTAAAGAACAAAAAGTTCTTTATCCCAACGCGCTTGTGCTTGCTCACCCTGAATGTACTAAAGAAGTTTTAGACCTTGCTGATTACATCGGTAGCACGGCGGGTATCATAAGTTTTGCTAAAAATAGCGATAATAAAGAATTCATCATTTGTACGGAGGTGGGTGTTTTATATCAACTTCAAAAGGATAACCCTGATAAGAAGTTTGTGTTTGTAAATCCTATGCCCGTATGTGCAGATATGAAAAAGAACACGCTTGAAAAGGTTATTGAAGTGCTTATCAGCGGTAAAAACGAAATTATTATTGACGAACAAGATAGGATTAAAGCGTTAAAACCGCTTGACAGGATGTTGGAACTTGCAAAGTAGATATGAAAACGGATATTCTAATAGTAGGTAGCGGTGCCGCGGGGCTTTTTACCGCGCTCAGTTTACCAAAAGATAAAAACATAATAGTTATAAGTAAAGACAAAGCCGAAAAAAGCGATTCGTTTTTAGCGCAAGGCGGTATTTGTGTTTTAAGGGATAAAGATGATTACGATTCTTTCTTTGAAGACACTATGCGTGCAGGACACTATGAAAACAGAAAAGCATCGGTTGATATTATGATACGCTCTTCTCGTCAAGTGATTGATGAAATCATTACCTACGGCGTGCGCTTTGAAAAGAACGGCGAAGATTTTGCTTATACCAAAGAAGGTGCGCATTCAAAGCCAAGAATTTTATTCCATCAAGACGAAACGGGTAAGGAAATTACTTCACACCTATTAGACGCGGTGAAAAACCTTAAAAACGTAACGCTTATTGAAAATTACACGATGATTGATATAATCAGTAAAAACAATACGTGTTACGGAATAATCGGTCGAGATAAGAATGGTGAGTATTCAAAAATTCTTGCCGACTATACCGTGTTTGCAACGGGTGGCGTTGGTGGACTTTACGAACATTCCACTAATTACCGCCATATTAAGGGCGATGCGCTTGCAATTGCATTAAAGAACAATATTAGAATAGAAAATATTGATTACGTTCAAATACACCCCACCACTTTTTATGAGAAGACTGACGGAAGAAAGTTTCTTATTTCAGAATCGGTTAGAGGAGAGGGCGCAATTCTTCTAAATAGTAAGGGTGAAAGGTTTGTTGATGAACTTCTTCCAAGAGACGTGGTAACTAAAGCCATTTTTAAGGAGATGGAAAAAGAGGGCAGTAAGCACGTTTGGTTATCAATGAAACCTATTCCTGAAACGGTAATAAAACAGCACTTTCAACACATTTATGAACATTGTTTAGATGCGGGGTATGACGTTACTAAAGAGAACATACCCGTAGTACCCGCGCAACACTACTTTATGGGTGGTATAGACGTTGATTTAGACAGTAAAACTTCTATGGATAGGCTGTATGCGGTTGGTGAAACTTCTTGTAACGGTGTTCACGGAAAAAACCGCTTGGCAAGCAATTCATTATTAGAAAGCCTTGTGTTTGCAAAACGCGCGGCAAAAAATATTATGAAAGATTATGCTGTGGCAGATGAAGTTCAATTTGAAATTAACCCATCGCTTTATGAAAATATTGAAGAAGAATATAAAAAAGCCGTTTTAGCGGCAATAGAAAAAGGGAGGAAAACTATGAATAACATTAGTATGAAAGTTAATGCAGACGATTTGATTTTAAGCGCGCTTAAAGAAGACATTACTAGCGAAGATATTACCACAAATTCAGTTATGCGTGAGTATTGCTTGGGTGAAGTTGATTTGATTGCTAAGCAAGACGGCATTATCGCTGGGCTTGACGTTTTTGCAAGAGTTTTTGAACTTCTTGATAAGAACACTAAATCAGTATTTACCGTAAACGACGGTGATGAAGTTAAAAAAGGTCAAAAAATAGGGTTTGTTCGTGGCGATATTAGAGTTTTGCTTTCTGGTGAAAGAACCGCGCTTAACTTCCTTCAAAGAATGAGCGGTATTGCAACTTATACAAAAACTATTGCAAAACTTTTTGAAGGCACTTCTACTAAACTTTTGGATACAAGAAAAACCACACCTAACATGCGTGTGTTTGAAAAATACGCGGTTAAGGTGGGCGGCGGTTATAACCACAGATATAATTTGAGCGACGGTATATTGCTTAAAGATAACCATATCGGTGCGGCTGGCGGTGTTAAAGAGGCTATTAAGATGGCTAAAGAATACGCCCCGTTCGTTAGAAAGATTGAAGTAGAAGTTGAAAACTTAGATATGCTTAAAGAGGCTTTAGAGGCGGGTGCTGATATTATTATGCTCGATAATATGAGCATTGAAGATATGAAAACTGCCGTTCAACTTTGCAAAGGCAAAGCTGAAACTGAATGTAGTGGGAACGTTACCAAAGAAAACGTTGCAAAACTTACAGATATTGGTGTGGATTACATTTCAAGTGGTGCGCTTACTCACTCATCACCGATTCTTGATTTGTCATTGAAGAATTTACACGCTGTTTAATAAGGGGGGGAGATATGAAAGCAAAAGAGAGAAAAAAAGCAATAGCAGCGCTATTGACTTTTGAAAAACGCGCAATTACAGGTGATTTTCTTGCAGAAAGGTACGGTGTTTCAAGACAAATTATAGTTCAAGACATAGCGTATCTTAGAAAACTTGGGTACACAATAGTTTCAACGCATTATGGGTATTTGCTTAAAAAATCACCGCTTGTAGAACGCGTTTTTGAAGTGTTCCACGATAAAGATAACACCGCTGACGAACTCCGCACAATAGTTCAATGCGGTGGAACTGTCGCAGACGTGTTCATTATGCACGACGTGTATGGTAAGATTTCAGCACCGCTTAATATTTTAAAGGAAAAGCACGTGGATAAGTTTATTGAAACGGTAAAAAGCGGAAAGAGTGCTGAACTTATGAACATTACGGGCGGAAAACATTTCCACACGGTTCGTGCGGATAATAAAGCAATTTTAGACAAAGTTGAAAAAGCGCTTAAAGAAAAAGGATATTTAGTTAAATAATAAATAAAGCACGGATAAAATTATCCGTGCTTTTAATTTTTTTATAATTATTTTAGTTTAGCACCACATTTAGCGCAAAAGTTATCCGTGGCTAAAACTTTGTTGCCACATTGAGTACAAAAATTTGTTTCACCTTTGGTTTCGTTAACAACTGCGGGTGAACTTTTCATTTTTGGATCGGTGTACTCTCCGTTTTTGTCTATCGCATAATATTCGTGATGGCGTAAAGGCTTGTTGCACTTTGGGCAGTAAACGAAACCATCTGCAAACCACGGGCGGAAATCTAAAACATGGTCTGTATAACGAACAGTAGTTTTGCATGATTCACAAACTTGGCGGTAGGAAAGTCCACTATGCCAATTTGCTCTTTTATATGCGCTCATAAAACAAACTCCTTTTTTGTAAATTTCGTGATAATTGTATCAAAAAATATTTATCCTGTCAATACATATTTTAAATACAATGTTCTATCGTTAAAACCAAACAGTATTGACTACTAATTGCCGTAATTTCTTTTTCAAGAATTTTCTTTATTTCATCTTTGGTCATCTTGCTGTCGTAGGGGATAGCAAGGTCGAAAAGCACGTTGGTTGTGTTTACGCCAAACACCATTCTAAAATCATGAATAGAAAAGGTCGGGTCTATTTTATTAACTATTTCTTCAACTTGTTTTTTTAGAGTGTTTACACGCTCGTCATCAGTAACAATAGGGTCAAGGTGTCCAGTAAGCATTATGCCTGTACTTTTTAGAAAGTCCTTTTCAATATCGTCTATAAGTTCGTGTGAAGTTAAAACGTCTTCATTAGCGTCAACTTCCACGTGAACGCTTGCAAAAAACTTGTTAGGTCCGTAACTGTAAACGGAAATATCGTGCACGCCCAAAACACCGGGGTATGAAAGAATTTTTTGCTTTATTTTAAGTAGAAGTTCGTTGTCGGGCGCTTTTCCGATTAAAACTGAAAATACTTCTTTAAGAATATTAACGGCAGAAAAACCGATAAAGATAGAAACCGCAACTCCTGCGTAACCGTCAATATTGATATTAAAGATTAAACCAACTATAAGCGAAATAAATACGGTTGAAGTCGATATGCAGTCGGTTAAACTGTCAACCGATGCCGCTTTTAGTATAGAAGAATTTAATTTTTTTGCAATCGTTTTATAGTAAAAATACAAGCCCAACTTTGCGCATACGGATAAAATAAGCGCAAGCACTATCCAAATAGAAAAACTTACCTCTGGCGGGGCAATAATTTTGTTTATCGATTCAATAGCAATGCTTATTGCAATAAGTAAAATTATAAACGCAACTACTATAGAACAAATATATTCAATTCTTTCGTGCCCAAAGGGGTGCTCTTTATCGGCAGGTTTTGATGATAACTTAAAAGATATAAGCGAAATTATACTACTTCCGCAATCAGTAAAGTTATTCAAGCCGTCCGCAAATAATGAAATTACACCAAATAATAGCCCTACTAAAACTTTTACGCCCGCAAGCAAAATATTAACTAAAATACCAACGATACTTGCAATATTACCGCTGTTAGTTCGGTTTTTGTTATCAATATCTAACATTTTCGCTCCCAAAAAATTTAATTTTAAGTTATTATAGCAAAGTAAAGTATACTTGTCAATTAAGAAAACAAAAACCCCGCACAAAAAGTGCGGGGTAATTTATTATGGCGGAGAGGAGAGGATTCGAACCTCCGATACGTTGCCGTATACACGCTTTCCAAGCGTGCACATTAGACCACTCTGACACCTCTCCGTAGTTAGTCTGCAAAATATTGTAATATATTTTTAAAATAATTGCAACTTAAATTAAACCAAAAACATCAAAAATATTTTTTTAAACTTAACTCAGTTTTAATGCAAAAATTTTTACTTTGTAGTATAATATAAAAAAGACAAAAACGCGTTTAGGCTTGGGTTTTGCCGTGATATACATTATATATTATATATATAGTGGTCGGTTGGGGTAACACCGTTTAATATTAAGCCTTAACAAATGCGGGTTTTCGCTTGTATTTAACAAATTATTTGATAAAAAGTCTTCTCTTTTCTTGGGAAGGCTTTTTTGTATCAAACACAAGATATTGTGTTTTGGATAAAAAATTTTTACAAAATATTGTGATAAACTATTGACAAGACCGCATATAGTGTGATATAGTAATTACACTCACAAATTATCTATAAAAAAATCAATGCACGGAGGAAATAATATGATTCAAGTTAAGAAAAGAGACGGAAAGTTAGTCGAATTTGATATGTCAAAGATTACGACTGCGCTTTCTAAAGCATTTAATGCTAAAGGTGTAGATTACACTGCCGATATCCTCAATATGTTAGCACTTCGCGTAACGGCAGATTTTTCTAAAAAAGTTAAAAACAACGTTGTAACCGTAGAAGATATTCAAGACAGCGCCGAAGTTGTTTTGATTCAAGCAGGTTACGTTGATATTGCTAAGAGTTACATTCTTTATCGTAAACAACGCGAAAAGGTTCGTAACATCAAATCAACCATCGTTGACTACAAGAAGGTTGTTGACGACTATTTGAAGGTTGCTGACTGGCGTGTTAAAGAAAACTCTACCGTAACTTATTCAGTTGGTGGTCTTATTCTTTCTAACTCTGGTGCGGTTACCGCAAACTATTGGCTTTCTGAAGTTTACGACGATGAAATTGGCGACGCTCACAGAAACGCTGATATTCATATTCACGACCTTTCTATGCTTACCGGTTACTGTGCAGGTTGGTCACTCCGTCAACTTATTAAAGAAGGTTTAGGCGGTGTTCCCGGCAAGATTACTTCATCTCCTGCAGGTCACCTTTCAACCCTTTGTAACCAAATGGTAAACTTCCTTGGTATCATGCAAAACGAATGGGCAGGTGCTCAAGCGTTCTCATCTTTTGATACATATCTTGCACCGTTCGTTAAGGTTGACGGTTTAACTTATAAAGAAGTTAAACAATGCATTCAATCTTTCATTTACGGCGTAAATACTCCGTCAAGATGGGGTACTCAATCTCCGTTTACCAACATCACTCTTGACTGGGTAGTTCCTAACGACCTTGCTGAAATGAACGCTATCGTTGGCGGTAAGGAAATGGACTTCAAGTATAAAGATTGCGTAGAAGAAATGGCTATGGTTAACAAGGCTTTCATCGAAATCATGATTGAAGGCGACGCTAACGGTAGAGGTTTCCAATATCCTATTCCTACATATTCAATCACTTCTGACTTTGACTGGTCAGAAACTGAAAACAACAAGTTATTGTTTGAAATGACCGCTAAATACGGCACACCTTACTTCTCTAACTATATCAATAGTGATATGGAACCGAGTGACGTTCGTTCAATGTGCTGCAGACTTCGTCTTGACCTTAGAGAACTCCGTAAAAAATCAGGTGGTTTCTTCGGTAGTGGTGAAAGCACCGGTTCAATCGGTGTTGTAACCATCAACATGCCCAGAATTGCTTACCTTTCTAATACGGAAGAAGAATTCTATGAAAGATTAAAGAAAATGATGGATATCTCTGCTCGTTCACTTAAAGTTAAGAGAGATACCGTTACTAAGCTCTTAGAAGCAGGTCTTTATCCTTATACCAAGAGATACTTGGGTACTTTCAACAACCACTTCTCAACCATCGGCTTAGTTGGTATGAACGAAGCGTGCTTAAACGCTAAGTGGATTAAGAAAGACTTAACCCAAGCAGAAGCACAAAACTTCACCAAAGACGTTCTTAACTTCATGAGAAATAAACTCTCTGATTACCAAGAACTCTACGGCGACCTTTACAACTTAGAAGCAACCCCCGCGGAATCTACTTCTTTCCGTCTTGCTAAGCACGACAAAAAGCGTTATCCCGATATCATCACCGCATCTGATAACGATGCAACGCCTTACTACACCAACAGTTCACACTTACCCGTAGGCTATACCGAAGATATCTTCAGCGCACTCGACATTCAAGACGAATTGCAAACCCTTTACACTTCAGGTACTGTATTCCACGCATTCTTAGGTCAAAAACTTCCCGATTGGAAGGCTGCTGCAAGTTTGGTTAGAAAGATTGCTGAAAACTACAAACTTCCGTACTACACCATGTCTCCCACGTACTCAGTATGTGCAGACCACGGTTATATCGCTGGCGAAGTTTACGAATGTCCTACTTGCGGTAAGGCTACCGAAGTTTACAGCCGTATCACAGGCTATTATCGTCCCGTTCAAAACTGGAACGACGGTAAGAGAAAAGAATTTGATGATAGAAAGGTTTACAATATCGAAAATTCTAAGTTCAGCGCTAAGGAATCTGCTTGCGAATGCAAGAAGGAAGAAACCGCAAAAGTTGAACTTGACGGACCTGTTCTTTTCACCAGAAACGGTTGCCCCAACTGCAAGACCAGCAAGATGATGCTCGATAAAGCAGGTGTTACATATTCAATCGTTAACGCGGAAGAAAATAAAGAACTTACCGTTAAACTCGGTGTTAAAAAGGCGCCCACGTTGTTAGTTCCTAACGGCAACGGCTTTGACGCTTACGACAACGCAAGTGAAATTAGAAAATATATCGAGAGCAGAAATTAATTATGTATGACTTAATAGTTATAGGCGCAGGCGCGGCAGGCATGACCTCCGCGCTATACGCTTTAAGAAATAGTAAAACGGTACTCGTTTTAGAGAGCGAAAGTTTAGGCGGTCAAATCGCTAACTCTCCAAGACTTGAAAATTATCCTTCAATCAAAGAAATCAGCGGTGAACAGTTTGCGGACAACTTGTTTGACCAAATTACCGCACACGGTGCCGAACTTGAAATTGAAAAGGTTGTAGGGATTGAAAAACTCGGCGAAGGTAACTTCAAAGTAAAGACCGAATACAACGAATATTTTTCTAAAAGCGTTGTAATCGCATCAGGTGTTAAGCACAAACATCTCCGCACTAAATCTGATAGGGAAGACTTGGTTGGTAGAGGCGTTTATTACTGCGCTATTTGTGACGGCGCCTTCTATAAAGGGCAAGAAGTAATCGTTATCGGCGACGCTAACACCGCTCTTCAATATAGTTTACTTCTTTCAAGTTATTGCAAAAAAGTGTATATTTACACTCTCTTTGATAAATTCTTTGGCGATAAGGCGCACGTAAAAGCACTTATGGCAAAGGATAACATCGAATGGCGCCCAAATACCAGCGTTATTGATTTTATCGGTGAAGATGAACTTAAAGCAATCGAGTATAAAGATGCTGACGGAAACATCAAAACTCATGAAATCCCTGCGGTTTTCGTTGCTATCGGTCAAGTGCCCGATAACAAGGCTTTTGAAAACGTTGTTGACCTTGATAAAATGGGTTATATTATCGCCGATGAAACTTGTAAAACCAAAACTGAAGGCGTTTACGTAGCAGGGGATTGCAGAACAAAAACCGTTCGCCAAGTTGCAACCGCAATTTCTGACGGTGCAGTTGCAGCAACCAACGCTTGTTTATATATTGAAAGTTTAGATTAATAAATTAAACCACGGAAAAGCAATTTTTAACCGTGGTTTTTTACTTTTAAACTATATAAATTTAATTAAATAATTGACAATATTTTTTATCCGTGATATACTCAATATAACTATGGGTATTTATTGACTTTATTCAATAAAAACAAATAAAAAAAATACGGTTGGTTATTATGCAAAAAGAAACTTTAAACGCAGTAAAACAAGCATATCAAATCGAAGCGGAATGCATCACTAACATGCTCGCTTATTTAGATGAAGAACAGTTTTCAAAGGCTGTTGAACTTCTTAAAAACGCACCCAGAATCGGTACTTGCGGTTGTGGACATTCAGGTATTATTTGTCAACACTTGGCACATCTTATGTGCTGTATTGATCAACCTGCAAGATTTATTTCTCCTGCAGAAGCAGTTCACGGTGCAACCGGATTTTTACAAGAAGGCGACGTTATGGTTTTTGCATCACGCGGTGGAAAAACTAAAGAACTTCTTCCTATCATTGACATTTGCAAAGCAAAGGGCGTAAAGATTATTTCTATTACTGAAAACATGGAATCTCCCTTAGCCCTTAACGCTGACGCTGTTATTAAGCAATACGTTAATAGAGAAACGGATAAATACAACTCACAAGGCACTACTTCAACCACAGCACTTTGTATGATTTGCCACGCTCTTCAAACCGCACTTATTGAAGAAACGGGCTTTAAGAACGAACAATTTGCACTCATTCATCCGGGTGGAGCAGTAGGCGAAAGATTAAACAAAAAATAATTTTAAGAGCGAATAAGCGTCGCATTTCTGCGTTACTGTTTTGTGTTTTGACTTGCGAATTCCCAGACGGTTAATCTCACCCAAAACACTTCGCGAGCCTTGAACTGCTAGCATCTTCACTCTTAAAAGACTTGCATATATGTCTTAAAATTTCACTTGAAAAAAGTGTGTGAAAAATATGGAAAGATATTTAAGATTCCCTGGTGGGAAAGCAAAAGCGTTTACGCTTAGTTATGATGATGGCGTAGTTTTTGACAAACGCTTGATTGAAATTATGCGTGCAAACGGCGTTAAGGGAACTTTTAACCTTAACAGCGGTTTGATGGGCGGGGGTAGAAGACTTACAGCGGACGAGTGCATTGAACTTTACACAAATTCTGGTATGGAAGTTGCCGTTCACGGTTATAAACACTTTTGGCCTAACGCTTTGCACGGGATACAAATTTATAAAGAATTTTTAACCGATAAAGAAAATTTGGAAGAAATGTTCGGTGGCGTTGTTCGCGGTATGGCTTACGCACAAGGTAGGTATACTGATGAAGTTATCGAAGTGTTGAAACAAATCGGTATAGTATATTCTCGCACAACCGAAAGTACGGAAAACTTTAGTATCCCAACCGACTGGTTGAGATTAAAACCTACTTGTAAACATACTTCGCCAAGATTAAAAGAGTTTATCAATTTGTTTAACGATAACGACCCTAATTCACTCAAGAATAAGCAACCATACTTATTCTACGTTTGGGGGCATAGTTATGAGTTTGAAGATGCTAACAACTGGCAAATTATGGAAAACTTATGCGCTCAAGTTGGTAACCGTGAAGATACTTGGTATGCGACCAACATTGAAATTTACGATTATATAAAAGCGTACGAAAATCTTCAATTTTCAGCATCTGGAAAAGTTGTTAAAAACGATTATGCTATTGACGTTTATTTCCGCGTTGGTGGAAGAACTGTATGCGCAAAAGCAGGCGCAACAACTGAAATCTTTTAAGATATAAAGTTTAAGGAGAAAACTTATGAATAAAAATTACAAGATTACTGAACCCTTCTTTGAATATGGTCCTAAGTGCTATATGTACGGTGAAACACTTGTAGAAATGGCTAAAGGACTTGATAAACTTGCTGAAAAGTACGACGTTGACGTTATTTTAGATATCCCTGATACTGAAATTTACAACGTTGCTAAAAACGTTAAGAGAGTTCACGTTTACTCTCAACATATGGACAGCATTCCCGTTGGTCGCGGTATGGGTAGAACCCTTCCCGAAGCGGTTAAGGCTGCTGGCGCTGTTGGCGTAATGCTTAACCACGCTGAAAGAAAACTTACTTTAGAAGAAATTGAAGCCGCTATTAAGCGTGCTGACGATCTTGGTCTTGCAACCATGGTTTGTGCTGACTCTATTGAAGAAGTTAAGGCAATTGCTAAACTCGGCCCGAACATCTTAGTTGCTGAACCCACCGAACTTATCGGTACTGGTAAACCCGCTGATAAAGAATACGTTGATGAAGTTATCAAAGTTATTCGTGAAATCAACCCCGATATCAAACCTTTCCCGTCAGCAGGTATCACCAAAGGTCAAGACTGCTATAACATCATTAAAGCAGGTGCATCAGCATCTGGTTGTTCATCAGCAATCGCAAAGGCTGAAAATCCTTTAGCACTTGCTGAAGAAATGATTGCGGCAGTTCGTAAAGCCTATGATGAAAGAAATAAATAAAACAATAAAAAAATAAAAAAACATTTTTTAAGGAGAACTACTATGGAATTCAAAGTATTTCAAAAGGAAATTGAACTTCAATCTAAGGGTTGGAGACCTACTTTCCACGACGTAACCAGTGACGTTTTAAAGATCGTTGCAGAATCAGGCATTAAGAATGGTACTGTTGCTATCGCATCACACCACACCACTTGCTCTGTTATGATTCAAGAATGCTCACACGACTTCGACAAGTATGACTTAGAATATCTCCAACACGATATCTTAAAGATCATGCAAAAACTCGTTCCTGATTATTCTGAAACCAACGAATATATGCACCCCGGTCCTATCCACGCTCAATTCGGTAGATACGTAAACGAACCCGGTGACAGAACTTCTCTTAACACCGATGGTCACCTTCGTTCAGTATTCTTCGGCAGAAGCGAAACCATGACCTTGAAAGACGGCGTTCTTGACGGTGGTGAATTCGCTCACGTATACTTCATTGACTGGGACCAAGTTCGTGCACGTCATCGTCAACTTAACGTAACCGTTATGGGTACCACTCAAGAAAAGATTAACGACAGAAAATACAACAATGGTGAAGTAGTTGATACCACTACCCGTAAGTTCACTCCTGAAGAAAAGGGTTATGACGTTCACTACGACATTCAATGGAAGAGATAATCAGTAAAATACTTGTGAAACACGGCGCAATACTTTGTTAAAGTCCTTGTCAATATGTATACTATTGCCTTCGGACTTTGCCTTGTCTTGCTTGCGTTTGACAACTATTTTTATGCATAATTATCAGTTCAAAATCAAGAAAAATGGTTTTGACAAATAAAAAACAATCTTCACAGCCGAATTTTTTCGGCTGTGATTTTATGTAAACTATAAGGCAAATTATGGATTTTCAACTTTTTTTAACAACCTTTCAACAAGCGTTTATATTGATTGCGTTTATATTGATTGGTTACTTTTTCCGTAAAAAGAACATTATTACAAACGAGGGCAGAAAAGTTTTGGCTAAACTTTTAGTAAACCTTTTTGCGCCGGCATATTCAATTATAAGTTTATCGTCTGTAGTAAAAGTTCAAGAAATTGAAAAGTATTTGGTTATGTTACTTTTTGGCATAATCGTTACTTTGTTGGGCATCTTTTTGGCTGTGCCGTTTTCACGCATGTTGTCAAAAGATAAATATCACAGAAACGTGTTTATTTACACCTTTGCATTCGGCAATATAGGATATTTTGGATATCCGTTAGTTGACGGGATTTTTGGTGCGGAAGCAAAAGCAATGATGATTTTGTTCTGCGTGCCTATGAGCGTTGCAATCTACTCATACGGTTACCACGTTTTAACCCAAACGCCCGACCAAGCAAATGGTTTGTTAAAGAAAGAAGAAAAAGTAAGTTTTATAAAGAAAATTTCTTTCCTTTACTGTCCGCCTATGATAGGTGTTTATATCGGTATTGCTTTAGGGCTTTTATCAAGTGGTTTAGGTTTTGAAATTCCTCAATTCTTAATTAAACTTGTAACTCCCGCAGCAAACTGCCAAAGCGCCCCCGCAATGTTGATTACTGGTGCGGTGCTTGCAAGCGTACCGTTTGGAAAACTTTTCACTTCATTTAAGCCGTACTTAATAGGTTTTATTAGACTATTGGTTTATCCTTTAATCGTGGGTGGAATATTCTTTATTATTCACCTTTGCGGTTGGGAAGGGGAATTGTTTAGTAGAATTGCTTTCCTTTCAATTCTTGCAGTATCAATGCCCGTTGGTATGAACACGGTTGTGTATCCAGAATCGGTTGGTATAGACAGTACGGAAGGTGCAAAAAACTGTTTCGTATCATACATAATGGCGCTTGTAACTTTGCCTATCGTATTCTCAATAGCGCAAAATCTTTTGGGCGTAACCTTCTAAAGTTTACTTAAAAACATTAAAAAAAGCGTGCTTTCTTTGTAGAGAGCACGCTTTTATTCTTAATATAAAAACGCGTCTATTCAAGGACGCGTTTTTTGTATTCCGTGGGCGTAATGCCTATTAATTTTTTGAAGGTTTTAGAAAAATAGTTGGGGGTGTCAAAGCAAAGGTGTTCGGAAATTTCTCTAATAGATAAGATATTTTCTTCTAAAAGTTCTTTAGAATACTTAATTTTAAGTTCTAAATAGTATTCCATAACGCTTTTATTAGTTGCTAATTTAAACTGGCGGAACACGTAAGCCTTGCTGTAATTTATTGACTTACTTATATCTTCAATGGTAAGCCTATTATTAAGGTTTGCTTTTAGAATTTTAATAATTTCTTCCGCAAGTTTGTTGTTTATTTCGGTTTCTTGCAAGAAAACGGCGTTGCCGTCTTCAGTTTCGGTCATTGAACGCATTATATCAATAAGCAAGGTTTCAAGCAGATTTTTTATAAGTTGTTCGCCACCTAAAGTGGGGTGGGGAAGTAAGTTCATAATGTCCGTTTCTAAATTATAAAAGGTAATATCGTAAGTGCGCTTTGCAATTTCAATAATCTCTTTTATATATTTCATTTGTTTGCTGGAAAGTTTAATTTTTCTATCTGAAAAAAAGCGCATTGCTTCAGAATTGCACTCAAAACTCATAACGAAAACGCCAGAATTTTTATAATCTTCAACTGTTAAAGAATGGCTTTCATCTGGTTTATGAAAGAAAATTTCGCCTTCATTTAAGTGAATATTTTTTTCATCTGCCGTGCAACTTGCCTTTCCTTTAACCGCGCACATAATTTCCCAAAAATCATGCTTTTCCGTAGGGAAATGAAAGGGGCTTTTAGGCTCTAAATAGTGTATAACAACTATTTTGTTTACCAATAAGAAACTTTTAATTTTATGCTTAAAAAACTTTTTCATAATTAGAGTATACTGCAATATCACTTTTTTGTCAAGTATATTATTTTACTCTTTTTGTATACTTAAAAGCATTGTATTTTACACCGCGTTATTATAGAATATAATAAACAATAGAAAATAGGAGTATTTTATGAGAATTCTTGCAATAGGTGCACATCCTGACGATATTGAAATTGCTTGCTCTGGAACGCTTGCAAAATGCGTGCAAAGGGGCGATACGGTTATTGTTTGCCACGCTTGCAACGGTGATAAAGGCCATGAAATTATTAAACCTAAAGAACTTGCTATTATGCGTGCAAAGGAAGCAAAAAATGCGGGCGCGCTTGCTGGTATTGAAGTTGTTTGGGGCGGTTTTAGCGACCTTGAAGTATATGAAAATAATAAAGAATCACGCGATAAGATGGTTGACGTTATTAGATACGCTAACCCTGACCTTATCATCACTCACACCCCTGATGACTATATGCCCGAACACGTTTCAGTTTCACGCTTAGTGTTCGATGCAAGTTTTGCAGCAACTTGCCCTAGTTATGAGTGCAATAAACTCACTTACAGCAAGAAAGGTGATAGAGCAAAACTCGTGCCTATCTACTATATGGATTCTTTAGCGGGCGTAAACTTCAACCCGACCATGTACGTTGATATTACCGATACTATCGACCTTAAGATTAAAATGCTCAACTGCCATGAAAGTCAAATCGTATGGATGAGAGACCACGACCACATTGACTTTGCAGATATGGTTAGAACTTGTTCACGCTATCGCGGTTATCAATGCGGTGCGGACTACGCTGAAGGCTTTACTCAATGCCAAGTATACTTAAAAGGAACAACAAAAAGACTTTTACCCGAATAAAAATCATTTGATATAGGAGAGAAATATGAGTATTAGATGGTGTGTAATCGGCGCGGGCGGTATTGCTGATAGAAGAACTATCCCTGCACTTCTTAGCGACGATAACAACAAACTTGTTGCTATTATGGAAAAAGCGGAAGCACTTTGCAAGTCGCTTGGCGAAAAATACAGCGTTCCTGCATATACCGATGAAGAGAAGATGTTAAAAGAATGTGATTGCGATGCGGTTTATATCGGCACGCCTGTATTTTGCCATTACGAGCAAGCCATGCTTGCGTTAAAGTACGGCAAACACGTGTTTATTGAAAAACCCGTTGCTCTCGACTCAAAACAAGGTAGGGAACTTGTTGACGCATTCAAAAAAGCGGGCAAACTTATCTTCGTTGGATATATGATGAAGTATCATAATCTTCATGAAAAGGCTCGTGAGATTATAAAAGATGATGGAATTGGCGATGCAAACAGCGTTCGTTTGCAATTCACTTGCTGGTATCCTGATATTCCCGGTGCGTGGAGACAGAAAAAGTCGCTTGGTGGCGGTGGCGCCATTATGGACCTTGGCGTGCATTGTATTGAACTTGCGGAATATATTTTGGACGACGAAATTATCGATGCAAAAGCAATGTATTCAACAAAAACTTTCTCTTATGAAGTTGAAGACGGCGCAATATTAATCTTCAAAACTAAGAAAGGCACGCTCGGTCATATTGACGTAAACTTTAATATTCCTGATATGGCGTCTGAAAGCAAACTTGAAATTTACGGCTCAAAAGGTTATTTAATTGCAAAGGGCACGCTCGCTCAAGAAGAAGTGGGTCAAATGGCTCACCTTTACGCTCCGCAAGGCGATTATGATGCGGCGCAAAGTCGCGTAACGCAAGAACCTGTTATTTATAACGGAGAAAAGGGTAACCTTTACTTAAAGCAAATCAACAACTTCTGTGAACATATCAAAAATGGCGAGATTGACTATTCTTATGCAGACAAAGCCGTTCACGTACAAGAAATTGTTGACAAAGTTTATAACGAAAAATAAAAAATGTAATATAAAAATTCATAAAGGAGAATAAAAATGGATTTTAATTCAACAGTTAAAGGTAGTTTATTAGAAGGTTTCTATCCTGAAGGATGGGATTTTGAAAAGATTGATGCGTGCTGTGCAAACGCACCCGAATCAATTGCTGAAAAGCAAGATTTCTGGAATAAAGATTTTACACCTATTTCTTGCGACAACGTTGCTGAGTTTGACGTTAAGATGGGGCATGAAATCGCTAACGAAATCAAAAAAGCAAACGAAAACAATCAAAAGATTGCATTTATTCTTCCCGTAGGTCCTATGGGTATGTATAAATGGGCAGTTTACTTCCTTAAAGAATGGAACGTAAGTTGCAAAAACGTTTGGTGCTTTAACATGGACGAATGGGCTGACGGCGAAGGTAATACTATTACTGGCGAAGCATCTTTCCAAAACGCTATGGAAAAGGCTTTCTATAATCCTTTAGGCGAACTCACCGTTCCTAAGGATCACAGAAACTTTGCAACTAAAGAAAATCTTCCCACTTATCCTGAAAAGATTATGGGTTTAAAGGCTGAAGGCGCAAAACTCGTTCTCGTTTACGGTATCGGTAGAATGTGCCACATCGCTTTCTGGGAACCCCAATTCGGTAGCGAATTTAAGAGTGATGCTGAATGGATTGAACAACCCTATAGATTAGGTGCAAAACTTCATCCTATCACCATTGAACAAAACGCACTCACTTCATTTAAGTCAAGAACTTCACTCGTTCCGTGCAGAGCAAACACTATCGGGCCTGGTCTTATGTTTAAGGCTGACTACGCTATCGGTGGTGCTGACGGCGCGCTCGGTCGTGGTATGCAATGGCAAGGTATGAGTTTATGGATGACTTTGCGTTATAAACCTACAAGATTCGTAACTTCTTCATTCATTCCCACTATCCCTGGAAAATTATTCTTCCTTAAAGAACTTGCAGGTCCTTTAGCACCTGAAATGAACTAATTTTGGACTTATTAGGTGATAAAAATGAAAAAATTCGTAATGTACGGGGCGGGTAACATCGGCCGTGGTTTTATCGGTCAGTTGTTCTCTAAAAGCGGTTATTCGGTTGGTTTTGTAGATATAAACAAAGAAGTTATCGCAAGATTAAACGCGGATAAAAGTTATCCCGTAGACATCGTTTCAAACGACGGTTTGGTTGAAGATATAGTTGAAAACGCTTACGGCATTGATGGAACGGATATTGAACTCGTTTCTGAAGAAATCGCAAATGCCGACGTTATGGCAACGGCTATCGGCGTAAACGTGTTAAAGTTTATTGCAAAGCCTATTGCGCTTGGCTTAAAAAAGCGTTTTGAAAGAAATGCAAAGCCCTTTAATATCATTATTTGTGAAAATTTAATCGGGGCTGATGCTTTCCTTAAAGGTTTAATTAAAGATCAAATCCCCGAATACGCTGAAAGAATTGATAAAGAAATCGGTTTTGTTGAAGCAAGTATCGGCAGAATGGTGCCCGTTGTTCCCGAAGAAAAAAAGCAAGGCAATCCCTTGCGTGTATACGTTGAACCGTATAATATTCTTCCCGTAGACAAAGATGCTTTTAAGGGTGAAATACCTGAAGTTAAAAACCTTTATCCTTACGCGCCCTTTAATCTCTTTATCCAAAGAAAACTCTTTATGCACAACATGAGTCACGCAACTTGCGCTTATCTCGGCGCGCTCCGTTCTTACACTTATATTTACGAAGCCGTTGCGGACTTTGATATTAAATACGTTGCATCAAAAGCGCTTGTTCAATCAGCAACTGCCGTTGCTAAAGAAAACGGTGCGGAAATGGACTTCCTTATCTCTCACGCAGAAAATCTTCTCTTTAGATTTAAGAATGTTGAACTTGGTGATACGGTTGAGCGTGTTGGTAGGGATACTATTAGAAAACTCGGTTCAAACGACAGACTTATCGGTGCAATTAACCTTTGTGAAAAGCATAATCTTCCTTGTGAATATTTGTGCTTGGGCGTTGCTGCAGGACTTCACTTTAAGCCTGAAAGTGATGCAAGTAGTGTAGAAGTTGCTACCTTTACTAAAGAAAACGGTGTGAGAGCAGCACTTGAAAAATACTGCGCTTATACGGGCGAAAAGGTTGAATTGATTGAAAAACTCTATACTATGATTGCCGATGGTAAATCTATCCCCGAAATCGTTGAATACTGCGCTGATCAAAGCGGAAAAGAAATAAGGGTGTAATTATGGAAAGAAAAGGTATTGCGCTTGCCGGTAATATTCTTACAGATAACGTTAAAATGGTTGGTGTTTACCCTGAAAAGGGCATGCTTGCAACCATTACCAGCGAATCACTTGCTGTAGGCGGATGCGTTCCTAATACCGCTATTGACATTAAAAAAGTTGATACGGATATGGAAATTGCTGTCTTTGGTAGGGTTGGTGATGACTATAAAGGCGAATACGTTGTTGGCGAAATGAAAAAGGTTGGGTTAAACGTGGACGGCGTTAAAATATCTAAAACAGCCCCCACAAGTTATTCTGACGTTATAACCGTTTCTGGTACGGGGGAAAGAACTTTCTTCCACAACCGCGGTGCAAATGCGGAATTTTGCCCTGACGACGTTGAACTTGAAAAGTTAAACTGCAAAATATTACACGCGGGCTATATTATGCTCCTTGATTCGTTCGATAAACTTGGTGCTGATGGAACTACTCCTATGAGTAACTTCCTTAAAAAAGCACAATCGCTTGGCATTAAAACTTCTATCGACTTAGTTAGTGAATCAAGTGGTAACTTCTTAAAGATTGCATCTGCATCACTTCCGTATTGTGATTACGTTATCATTAACGAAATTGAGGCAGGGCAAATCGTAGGGATTGCTCCGCGTGATGAAAAGGGAGATTTAATCGATAGCGCGTTAGAACAAATTGCAAAAAAACTTTTCGCTTTCGGCGTAAAAGAAAAGGTTATTATCCATTGTCCTGAAAAGGGCTGTTGCTTGGATAAGAGTGGAGAATACACCGTAGTTAACTCTCTTAAACTCCCCAAAGGGTTTATTAAGGGTAGCGTTGGCGCGGGCGATGCGTTCTGTGCAGGCTCACTCTATGCAATCTATCAGGGTTATAGTGATGATGAAATTTTATCGTTTGCTAACCTTGTTGCAATCAGTTGCTTATCCGCTCCCGATTCAGTAAGCGGAATATTGCCTAAAGAAAAATTACAACAATTAAAGAGTAGTTTATAAAGCTTCTTTTATAAAGTTAAAAAATTGATAAAAGTGAAAGAGATCTAAACAGGTCTCTTTTCTTTTTTTATAAATAAATATTCCGTTATTTATTGATATTATTGCGTTTATGTAGTATAATGAAAACATAAACTGTGTTAGGAGTGTAAAATGAAAAAAATTATATCAATAATATTAGCGGTTATGCTTTTGTTGTCGGTTGGTCTTTTTGCGTGTGATTGTGGCGGTGGTGCAGGTGGTGGGAAACCGCCTAAAACAACTTCTTTAGCCGATTTAACAAAAGATTTTGATTACGACAGTTTAGTTTCTGAAAAATTTACAGGAACTGAAGAAGAAATTGAAAATCAGATAAGAAATGCTTTTAAAAAGGTGTTTGAGTGTACGTCTAACGTTAACTTTACGATAGATGGAACAAGGTTTTCAGAAGGTGGCACTTCAAATAGAATTATAAAGTATGCACCTGGTATTGAATTATCCATAGACAAGAGTGCTGATGAAATATCTTATAGATACGTTGAGTATTATACGGTTGGTGGTTCGGTTTATAAAGTTTTAAATTATTTGTATTACAAAATGTTATACAAAGTAGATGGTGAATTTGTTGAAAATGATTGGGAAATGGAGACAGTTACCAAGAGATACCGCACCAACGAGTTTGTATTGAGTGAACTTGATATGGAACAAATAGAAGAAAACGTATTGTCATTAGGCGTTTATTATAACGATAACTTAAATTGTTATTGTGCAGATATGCCGGAAGAAGATTACGGTCAAGGCTCACAGTTTAGATTTAAGATAGTTGAAGGTGCGTGCGTTTATTACGAATTAGAAAGCGAAGGCAAAAAATTTTATGACAAGTATTACGATTTTGGTAATACCATTATCAATTTAAAAGAAATTGGTTTAGATTTGTCTAAGTTTAATTAAAATTAAAAACTCTTTGTGCGAAGTTGATAATACTTCTCGCAAGGAGTTTTTTTATGCACTTATAATCGTTTGCTTTTTTAATTGAATTTGTGCTAAAATAACAACGATAATTTTTGTTTGGAGAAAATAATGAAGAAGTTTAAAACTTTACTTTTATTATTCTTAACCTTTTTCAAAATAGGGCTTTTTACTTTCGGTGGCGGTTACGCTATGATTGCCGTTATGGAAAGGGAGTTCGTTGAAAAGAAAAAGTGGACCACGCATGAAGATTTTTTAGATCTTGTTGCCATTGCGGAATCTACCCCAGGTCCTATCGCTATAAACAGCGCAACCTATATCGGTTATAAGGTTGGGGGAGTGCTCGGCTCAATTTTTGCCACCTTTGGCATGGTTTTGCCGTCGCTTGTAATTATTTTAGTAATTTCACTTTTCTTTGACGCGTTCTTGAAATTTAAGTGGGTGGAATACGCATTTAACGGAATTCAAGCGGGCGTTGCGTTTATAATACTTTCTGCGGGTATTAAAATGTTCAAGAGTTTGAAAAAGAACGCGCTCAGTTTAACGCTTTCTATTCTAACCGTTGTTGCGCTTTTGTGTATAACCCTTTTTGCAGTAAATTTTTCTTCAGTTTTCTTGATTTTAATCGGTGGATTAGTAGGTCTTATCGCATACTTAATCGTATATTTTAAGGAAAAGAAAAACCCTTCAAAAAAGCGTGTGGTTAAAAAAGGGGGTAAAAAATAATGGAAATCTTTGAAATGATGTTAGAATTATTTTTAACCTTCTTCAAAATTGGCGCAGTATCTTTCGGCGGTGGTTACGCAATGATTCCGCTTGTTACCGAAGAAGTTGTGGCTCACGGCTGGATGACTTATGAAGAAGTTATGAACTTTATTGCCGTTGCAGAGTCAACCCCTGGTCCTATCGCTATAAATATGGCAACTTTCGTAGGCTCAGAACAAGGTGCAACGCTCGGCGGGCTTGGATTTAGGCTTTTGGGCGCTTGTAGCGCAACGCTCGGCGTGGTTTTGCCGTCTTTTATCATAATTTTGCTTATTGCAACCATTATTAAAGGCTTGATTCGTTTTGAGGGCGTGAAAGCGTTCTTGAACGGTATAAGACCAGTTGCGGTTGGGCTTATTATAGGCACGGCAATAACTATGTTTTTATCGGTAATTCTTTCCTTGCAAACGATTTATGACACAATCGTTTTCGATTGGAATGCGCTGATAATTTTTGTTTTAATAGCACTTACACATATTGTGTATAAAGAAGTAACTAAAAAGAAAATTTCACCCATAATCCTAATAATAATTTCCGCGGGATTAGGCGTACTTATGTACGGAGTGTTTTAAGGTGTAAATATGGGCGACGCATTTTCATCTATGTTAATTAACGTTATAATTTTTCTTGCTCTTGCTATACCAGGTTTTATTTTGGTTAAATGCAAGTTGTTAAAGCAAGAAGATTCTGGCGTTTTATCTAAATTACTTATGTACGTTGGTATGCCGTTTTTGATTTTGTCAGGAACGCTCAGCGTGGACTTTAACGGCGAAACTATAGTTAATCTTTTGTGGGCGGTTTTAATTACCACCGTTTTAACTTTTGTTTTCTTCTTTATTTCTGCACTTATGGCAACTAAGTATAAGGGCGAAGATAACGGAGATAAACTTTGGGCTAAAAAGGTTAAGGGAATGGAGCGTTTTTGCGCAATTTTCTCAAACAACGGCTTTTTAGGTATTCCGCTTGCAATTGCTGTTTTTGGCGCAGAAAGTTTAGTTGCAACCTATATCGTAGTTGTAAATATCGTAAATAATACGCTTATTTATATGGTAGGCACTCCGCTTTTATCAGGGGATAGAAGTAAAGTTGATTGGAAAAAAATCATTTTTAATCCCGTATTAATCGCTTTCATTATAGGTATTATTTTAAACCTTTGCGGACTAAAAAAAGTTTTCCCAGAAGCGCTTAAATATTCTGATCATTTGAAAGGAATAGTTACGCCTATTTCAATGACTATTCTTGGAATGAAGATGGGTGGAATTAAATTTTCTAAACTCTTTTCTTCTTGGAAGATGTATTACGTGTCTGCAATTAAACTTGTTCTTATGCCCGTAGTTTGCGTAGCCGTAACTATGCTTTTGGACTTAATTATAGGTTTTGGCGCGGATATGATAAACACTATGTTTATTGCATTTGCAATGCCCACCGCGGCACTTTCAACCGCAATAGGTGATAGCGTTAAAGGGGACGTTGAAAACGGCACTATTTACACGCTTGGAACAACAGTTTTATCGGTTGTAACCATTCCGCTAATGTATCTATTATTGTGTCTTATTTTGTAAAATAAAATATTTTGGTTTTAATTGGGTTTACATTTTAAAATTAAAATAGTATAATATTTTATACAGTTTGTAAAAAAGAAAAAAGGCAAGCAAAGACGGGCAAAAAAGAAAAAAATAACTCAATTAAAAGATTTTGCTTTATGCAAAAGATTTTAATTGAAAAGGAAGAGCAACGCAGCGGGCTTGCATTTTGGTTTTAATCAAAATGCTGACAGTGTAGTTTGCTCTGACGTGCGGGTGTAGTTTAATGGCAAAACAACAGCTTCCCAAGCTGTGGTCGTGAGTTCGATTCTCATCACCCGCTCCAAAATAAAAAGCGTGCTAAAAGGCGCGCTTTGTTTTTTTAAAAAATTCTTGACAAGATTTTTAGCTTTTTATATAATAAAAAGGTAATTTTCAACTTGAATTAGACATAGTTATTACACAAAAGACAAGGACTGTTAATGAAAGATTTTAATTATCTTATACAAAACTTTTTCACCCATAAAGATTATCTTGCGCCGGCAAATGAAATACCTGGCACAATGTTTACGCCGTTGCATTTTATTTTTGCATCCGTACTTTTATCTTTGGTAATTTTAGCGTGCGTTTATTTTACAAAAAGAAAGCATTTATTAAAGAAAACCTATATAATTTTATGGGCAACCATGTCTATAGTTGAAGTTATAAAAATTACTTATGAAAGTACCACGGGTAAAACGCTTGGGGTAGATTTACAATGGATTTTACCGCTTTATCCGTGCAGTCTTTATATGTACGCAATGCCTTTTGCCATTTGGGGTAAAGGTAACGTAAAATATTCGGCTTGCGGTTTTGTGTGTACTGTTGCCTTAATGGGCGGTGCAATAAATTTTGTTTATCCTATGACCGTTTTGCCATATTATTCTTGCATTTCTTTTATAGGCATGCACACTTTCATATACCACGGTATACTTTTTTTCACAGCGGTAACAATGCTGTCAACAGGGTATCACTCATTTAAAGGGGTAACTAAATGGTGGCAACCGGTTTTGGCGTCAATACCAGCACTTATATTGTCAATACCTGCAAATATCGTAAACTATACCGTTGATGCAGATTATATGTTTTTTAGAGGAAACAGCGCGTTTTTACCCGCTATTTTAGGCGGAGTGCCAGATGGGTGGACAACGGTTATAATATACGCATTATATATAATCGTACCGGCATTGTTCTATCTTCCGTCATTTATAGCGAACAAAAGTAAAGATAAAAGAGAAAAAGTTGTCAAAAAAAGGGCTTAAAAAGGCGTAATATTCAGTAAAAAGAGCGCAAACCAATCGAATATATTTGACTTATATTTAAAATAATATTATAATATAACGGCAGACTTAAAACTGTTTGCCGTTTTGCTTTTAAAAACGCTAAATTTGGTAAAAACCTAACGAAAAAGGAGTAATAAAAATGGAACAAAAAATTACAGCAAACACTACTATTTTTGAAGCAATTCAATTAAACCCCAAGGCTGGCGAAATTTTAATGTCTTTCGGTATGCATTGTTTAGGTTGTGCGCTTGCACACGGTGAAACCGTTGGTGAAGCAGCAGAAGTTCACGGCGCTGACCTTGACAAGATGCTTGAAGAACTCAACAATTTTTAATTTTTAGAAAAACAAACATTTGTAATTGCAGGCTTTTCTAAATTTAAGGGGCAAAAATTGCCGTTTGGTAAAAAATACGGAAAAAATTTATTGACCGAATAGGGCAGAATATTGTATAATTATTAGGATAGGCTTGTAAAACAACTAAGGGTAAAAACCCTTATCGGAGGCAAAAATGAGTAAAGGTAAATCAGCAACTCTATTGTCCATCATCAGCATAATCATTGCAGCAATCTTGGTTATGTCTTTTATACGTTTTCCCGTCGGGATTAAAAACTATAATTCACTTTTGGGCGCAGTAGAGTTGGATTACGACTTGGGGGGCGGTGTAGCGTACACGCTAACCCTTTCTGAAGAAAATGAAAACGAAGTAGAAGACGTTGACCAAGTTGTTGAAGTTTTAGAACACAGACTTGGTGAACTCGGTTACAGTTCTTACGTTGTTAAGGCGTATAAGAGCACTCAAGAAGGCGTTAAAGACTACTCTATTAGAATTGAAACCAGAGCAAAAGACACTTTGGAAGCAGATATTCAAACGGTTGTTGCTTATGGCGATCTTAAGTTCTACGGTGGCGTAAGTGAAAGTGAAATCAACACGGAAATTCTTACCGATATGAGCGTTGTTAAAAACGCTACTTATAAGGGTGAAGTTTCTGCGGGTGCACATCAAATCGACATCGAATTCACCGACGAAGCGCGTGAAGAACTTTTGAAGTTGGCAAATTCTGAAGCAGTATATTTCTTTAAGGTTGCCCTTGACGATGGTCATGACCACGGTTCAACCGAACTTCTTGCAGTTCAAATCAATGCAGATTCTTTTGTTAAGAACGTTTTAACGCTTTATGCAACTCAAGAAAGTTCTGCAAAACAATTAGTTCTTCATATGCAAGGCTATGGCCTTCCTTTTAGATATGACGTTGACTCTGGCGAAGCAATCACTTCTCCTTACGGTGAAGACGTTGGAACAAAGGTTGCAATTGCAATTATCGCACTTGCAGTAGTGCTTATGGCAATACTCGTTGTTCGTTACAAAGGCTTTGGTATTACCACCGCGCTTTCAACCTTGCTCTTTATTATCGCAGAAGGCTGGCTTTTGATTGGCGTACCTAATATCGTTCTTAATATGGGCGGTGTTGTAGGTGTTATGGCATCAACTGTTCTTTGTTTTGTTGGAATGCAAATTCTTTCAAGCAACGTTAAAGATGCATATAATACTGGTAAAAAGACTGTTAAGGCATCAATCAAGAAAGGCTTTAAGGAATCACTCGTTTCTACTATTGGTGTCAACGTTGTTGCAGGCTTAATTGCACTTGCGTTATTTGCTTTATCAAAAGGTATGGTTCAAGGCTTTGCAATCACCTTTGGTATCGGTGCAGTAGTAGCACTTATTGCAACTACCGTATTCACAAGAATGTTCGACGCACTTCTTTTACCGCTCTATGACAACAAGGAAAGTTATCTTGGTAAGAAAGATGCTGTTAAAGAAATTGCAAGTGTTCAAGAGGAGGCGTAATCATGAAAGTTTTATCAAAGAAATTTAAATTGTTTATCGCTTTAACTCTTGCTGTTTTGGTTGTTGGAATGACCCTTTTTGGAATTTTCGGTTTCAACCAAGCGGTAGATTATAAAAACGGTTATGAAGTACGCGTTAGCGTAGAACATAAAGCGGGCAACGCTTTTGAAGTAATTGAAACAGCAACTGATGATTACTTAGCATCTAAGGGTATTAAGGCTGCTGAATACGCAACTCAAAAGATTAACGAAGGTAAAGTTATTATCTATAAGTTTGATAATGACGTTAAGATTAATGAAGATGACCTTGCAGCGTTCGTTCAAGCAAAACTTGACGCTCAACCTGAAATTAAAGAAATTACCGCAACCGTTGAATATAGTGAAGTTAAAGGTTACGCTAATTTTGATGCAGGTTGGATGTTGCTCGGTTTAGGCGTTGGTGTGGTTGTTGCATTTATTTATGCGCTTATTATGGAAAAACTTTCAGGCGCTGTTGCAACCGTTGGTGTTTCAATTCTTTCAGCGCTCGTTTATACGGCTTTGATGGGTATCACCAGAATCCCCGCACATCCCGCAATCGGTTCAACCATTTGCCTTGCTACGGTAGCAGGTGCAGTTCTTGCAATCTACACCGCATCTAAGTGCAAAGATGAGTTCAAAAAGACCGCTGCTGCAAACCCTGACGTTTTCGCCATTGCAGATAAGGTTATGAAGAAAGAACTCAAGTCTTATATTATTTTTGCAATCGTTGCAGTACTTGTAGCAGTTGCACTTGCAGTATTCTTTAATGCATATATGGCAATCGTTGCGGCACAAATCTTGCTTGCAAGTTTAAGCGCGTTGGTTGTTTCATACTTTGGTGCTCCTCTTCTTTGGGCTCTCATTAAAGGTTGCAAAAAGAGTAAGAAAGCATAAAATTAAATAAAGGGCGTTAACGCCTATGATTGAAATGTTTAAGGCGGAATAATTTTTCCGCCTTATTCTGTTTAACACGGTATAATAAATGAAAATTGTTTATGGCAAAACTTTGACCGCGGAAGAAACGCGCGTCGTTAATAATATTGCAAGCGAATGTGGTATCTTATTTGATACCGCACGCCTTTTGTTTTGCCGTAATATTGATACCGTTCAAAAAGCAAAAGCTTTTCTAAACCCTGGTAAGCACGCGTTCAACGACCCGTTTTTATTAGACGGTATGGCAGATGCCGTTAACCGCATAAAGAAAGCAAAAGATTTGGGCGAGTCCGTTTTAATCTTTGGCGACTATGATGCCGACGGCGTGTGTGCTACAACCGTTTTATATTATGCGCTTAAAACTTTTGGCATAGAGGCAAGAAAGTTCGTGCCCGAGCGTGAAGATAATTACGGCTTAAACTTAAACATTATCAGCGAATTCAATAAAGAACAAAAAATTGATTTGCTTATTAGCGTTGACTGTGGCATAAGCGATGGTGAAAAGATAAAAGAACTTGAAAAACTTGGCATTGACGTTATCGTTACCGACCACCATGAACCGCCTGAAAGTTTGCCTGAATGTATTAAGATAAACCCCAAAATTCCTGGGCAAAAATATCCGTTCAAAGAACTTTGCGGGGCGGGTGTGGCGTATAAATTAGGATACGCATTAGTTGCTGAAAAGGCTAATGAATACCTTGATTTTGTTGCGCTTGCCACCGTTGCAGACAGTATGGATTTGGTTGAAGAAAATAGGGATATCGTTGTTGAAGGCTTAAAACTTTTCAATGATAAAAACCGTATTAAACTTCCGTTTAAGAATTTAATAGGTGATATAAACAAACAAATAACCGCGCAAACTTTAGCGTATACTATAGCGCCAAGAATTAACGCTGGCGGAAGAATGGGCGATGCTGCAACCGCGCTTAAACTTTTTACTTGTCAAGATGGTGTAGAGAGTTTTGACCTTGCGGTTAAACTTGAAAATTATAATACAATGCGCCAAGCAGAGTGTGATAAAATCTATCGTGAAGCAAGGCAAAAAATTATTGACCAAAAGTCTGATAACGATAGTATTATACTGGTGGCGGACGAGGGTTGGAAAACGGGTTTTATCGGTATTGTAGCCGCTAAACTCGTGGAAGAATTTACACGTCCAGTAATAGTGTTTGCGGGCTGTGACGGGTATTTTAAGGGCTCTGCAAGAAGTGTTGAGGGCTTTAATATATACGATGCAATTTGCTCTGTAAAAGACCTTTTATTGACTTACGGCGGGCACTCTCAAGCGGCTGGCGTTTCAGTTTCTATTGATAATTTTGAAAAGTTAAAAACGGCGCTTAATTCTTACGCTTTTGACTTGAAAAATGAAATTGATACTGAACAAAAAATTTACGCCGAGTGGGAAATTACAGCACCGATTAGTTTGCGCTTTGCAAAAGAGTTAGACCTTTTAGAACCGTGTGGCGTTTGTAACCGTAGACCGCTTTTTGTAACGAGCGTGTTCGGGGTTGAGTCTAATGCGTTAAAAGTTGGCTCACCGCATTATGCGTTCAAAACGGACGTGTTTGAAATGCTTGATTTTAACGGTGAAAAGAATGTTGCAATTCTTTCGTTTCCGATAGAAAAAAAGGTTGTTTTTGAAGTTAATTTATCTACTTATAAAAACAAAGAATCGCTTAAAGGCTATTCAAAAGGCATATACGCAGAATATGAAGAAAGCGAGCAAAATCAGCCTTATTATTTATATAATGATTTAGAAATTATAGCAAGTGGCAAGGCAAAAAGCGAAATGCACCACCTTGATGAACTAAGCGTTGATAGGGAAGATTTTAAGCATATTTTTGCTATGTTGAAAAATCTTTCTGGTAAATATTTTAAGAACGCAGTTCAATTTGCTAAAAAACACCTTGGTAATGAAAATATTTATCAATCAATTTTTGTTATAAAAGTTTTTGTGGAGCTTGGAATTTTTTCAATCGTAAACAACAAGTTTGTTTTCAATGAAAATGAAAAAAACGCATTGACAAATTCTAAACTGTATAGTAAAATTTATTCGTTAAAGGTAGATTATGATTGATATTTTAACAAGACTTGAAAAAACCTATAACGGTAAAGACTACGCTCTGCTTAAGCATGCGTATGATTATGCACGCAAAGCGCACGTCAACCAAAAGCGCGCATCGGGGGAAGAATATTTCATCCACCCGTGTACTGTTGCGGGCATTTTGATAGATTTAGGGCTTGACGCAGCAACCGTTGCGGCAGCCTTTTTGCATGACGTAATTGAAGATACGCCCGTTTCTGAAGGCGATATTAAAAAAGAATTCGGTGAAGAAGTTTTAGAACTTGTTGTTGGCGTAACTAAACTTGAAAAAATTCAATTTACTTCTCGTGAAGAAGAACAAGCGGAAAACTTCCGTAAAATCTTCGTTGCGATGGCAAAAGATATAAGGGTAATTATCATTAAACTTGCCGATAGACTTCATAATATGCGTTCGCTCAACTTCCTTTCAAAAGAGCGTCAACAACGCATGGCAAGGGAAACTTTAGAAATCTTTGCACCGCTTGCGCATAGGCTTGGTATTTCACAAATTAAGTGCGAACTTGAAGACTTGTGTTTAAAGTACTTAGAACCCGATTTTTATGAGTATTTAACTACTAATATTGAAGAAAGATTAAAGGCTACGGGTAGTGGTGTTGAACAAGTAGTTAGCGAAGTTAAAGAAGTGCTTGACGAATCTAACATTAACGGTGAAGTTTTTGGTAGAAGAAAGCACTTATACAGCATTTATAGAAAAATGAAAGAGCGCAATAAAACGCTCGACCAAATTTACGACCTTGTTGCAATTCGTATTATCGTTAATTCTGTTGACGAGTGTTATGAAATTTTTGGTAAAATTCATAATAGATGGAAACCCGTTCCCGGAAGAATTAAAGATTATATTGCAACGCCTAAACCCAATATGTACCGTTCACTTCACACCACGGTTGTAACCAACTTTGGTAGAGTGTTTGAAATTCAAATCCGTACTTATGAAATGAACCACGCTGCTGAATACGGTATCGCGGCGCATTGGAAGTATAAGGAAAAGAAAAATATTGCCGACGACCTTGATACCAGACTTACTTGGATTAGAGAAGTTATGGAATGGCAGGGCGGGTTAAAGGACAGTAAAGAGTTCTTGAATTCGTTAAAGGGCGATATTTACAGTTCGGAAGTTTTAGTATTTACACCTAAAGGGGACGTAATCTCGCTCCCCAAAGAGGCAACACCGTTAGACTTTGCGTATAGTATTCACTCAGCCGTTGGTAATAAGTGCGTAGGTGCAAAGGTTAACGGCAAAATGGTGCCGTTGAACACCGTTTTAAATGTCGGTGACGTTGTTGATATCGTAACTTCACAAAACTCTAAAGGTCCGTCTTGGGACTGGCTTAAAATAGTTAAAAGTT
This sequence comes from Christensenellaceae bacterium, assembly GCA_045614185.1. GTDB lineage: Bacteria > Bacillota > Clostridia > Christensenellales > Borkfalkiaceae > UBA1259. The sequence continues at coordinate 33,184 of JAZLCJ010000022.1, forward strand.
CTTCTGCACGCGTAAAAATTAGACAGTTCTTTAAGCGTGAAATGAAAGAAGAAAACGTTAAGACGGGTAAAATTATGCTTGACGCAGAGGCTAAGCGTAGAGGGTTTGCTTTGTCTGAAATCTTGAACGATGATGCTTTCTTGCATTTGGCAACTAAGATGTCTTTTAGCGGTCAAGATGAAATGTTTGCCTCTATCGGTTACGGTGCTGTATCAGTTAACCAAGTAATCGTTAAGCTTATCGATTATCATAGAAGAAGTTTGCCTCAGCAAGAAGTTACCAAGTTCTTTAAGACTGGTAAGAAAGGCGAAGGCGGTGTAAAAGTTAAGGGAATGGATGGACTTTTAGTCCGCTTTGCAGGTTGTTGTAACCCCGTTCCTGGTGATGAAATTATTGGTTTCGTATCTCGTGGATACGGCGTAACCGTTCATAGAAAAGACTGCCCCAACTTGAAGCATACTGAAGAAGATAGACTTATTGAAGTATCTTGGGCAGAAACTAACGACAGCGTTTATAATGCTGGTATTAGAGTTGTGGGTGCAACTCAAACTGAAGTTTTAACAACGGTTGCGGGCGTAGTTGCACAACTTAAACTCGATATCGTGTCTACTAACGGTAGAATTGATATTAAAACCAAGCAAGCGATTGTTGAATTCCACATTAGACTTAACAGTAAAGATGAACTCAACAACCTTATAACTAAACTCAGTCAAGAACCTAAGATTTCAGACGTATATAGGACGACTAATTAATGAAACTTTATCACTTACGCTCAGGTCCGCTCAACGTGAACACTTACTTTTTGGTCAATGAAGACACTAAAGAGGCGGTTATTGTTGACGGTGGCGAAAATTATAAAAATATTAAGCAGGTTGAACAACAACTTGGCGTAAAAATCAAAGCCGTACTGCTTACTCACGCGCACTTTGACCACGCGGGCAACGCTAAAAAACTTCAAGATGACGGCGCTAAAATTTATATCGGCAAATTAGATGCACCTAAACTTTTAGACGGTGGTAATTTAGCGCATCACTTCGGCCGTAAGTTCGATTATTTAACAGCAGATAAAACGCTTATTGATGGCGAGCAATTTACAGAGTGTGGAATAACTTTCAAGGCGTTAGAAACCCCTGGGCACACGGACGGTTCTATTACCTACTTGACTGAAAATATGCTGTTTACGGGCGACACGTTATTTTTAGAGTGTGTTGGCAGAACGGACTTTCCCACAGGGGATAAAGACACTTTAGTTCGCTCAGTTAAAAAACTTTTTGCGCTTTTCGGTGAATATACCGTTTACCCTGGGCATGATGAATTTACAACCCTTTCACATGAAAGGAAGTATAATATTTTCGCAGACTATGATTGATACAAATTTAGAACATTTAGAAAGTGAATTAAGAGAAGTAGTTAATCTTTTTGACGGGGCTGATGTCATAAAAATCCGACACCGTTTTAGTGAAAATGATACCAAATTCGTTAATACTATAACGCTTGACGGCAAGGTTTACGCATACGGAAACTTGGTTAAAAACATTAGCGGAGAGATTGAAAGAAAACGACTTGTTAAAAGATATGCTAAACTTTCACTCTATAAAGGCTTGTCTAAACATTTAGGTAAAGAATTACCTTGGGGCGCACTTACGGGTATTAGACCCACTAAACTTGCTTATCAACAAATTGAACAGCAAGGGGACTTTGCCGATTTTTTTATGGATACAATGAAAGTAAGCCCTGAAAAAACTGAACTTACAAAAGCGATTATTGATACTCAAAAGGGCATTTATCAAATAAACGATGATAACACGGATTTTTTTGTGTTTATTCCGTTTTGCCCGTCAAGATGTAAGTATTGTTCGTTTATAAGTGCGGATATTAAAAGCGCGCAAAAGCACGTTGACGCTTACGTTGACACGCTTATTGATGAAATAAACTTCAGTAAAAAGTTTGTAAAAAATTTGCGTAGTATTTATATTGGCGGTGGTACACCCGTTGCGCTTTCCGATGAGCAGTTGGAAAGGGTTTTATGCGCAATTGACCAAGTAAACACGGGTGTTGAATACACGGTTGAGGCAGGTAGGCCAGATAGAATTACTGAAAGCAATCTTAAAATTCTTAAAAAGCACGGTGTTACAAGAATTTGTATAAATCCGCAAACCTTTTCTAACGCAACGCTTGAAAAGTTGGGCAGACACCACACGGCTGAACAACTAATTGAAAAATACAACCTTGCTAAGAACGATTTTTCTATCAATATGGACTTGATTGCAGGCTTAGAGGGTGAAACCTTTGAAGACTTTAAGGCAAGCATAGATAAGGCTATTGAACTTTCACCAGATAATATTACCGTTCATACGCTTTGCATTAAAAAAGGTTCTTACCTTGCAGAAACTGAAAGTAGATTATCGGGTGAAGTAGTTTCGCAAATGGTAGATTACGCGTCTAACGCGCTTAAAAGCGCGGGGTACGCACCGTATTATATGTACAGACAAAAGTATATGGCGGGCAACTTGGAAAACGTGGGTTATACCAAACCTAATAAGGCGTGCGTTTACAACGTTGACATAATGGAAGAAATTGCGCAAAACGTGGCTTGCGGTGCAAACGCAATAAGCAAAAAGGTGTTTAACGGCGGTCAAAGAATAGAGCGCTGTGCATCGCCTAAAGACGTTGTAACTTACCTTAATAAAATTGAAGAAATTAAGAGTAAAAAAGAAAAGTTGTTTTCTTTATAATAAAATGTAAAATAAAACTGACCACTTTCAACTGTAAATAGGGTAAAAAAGTGGTCGTTTTAATTATAAATAATTAATAATAGCTGTGAAAACAGTTTACAAAAGCGAATTTATTTGGTATACTAAGTAGGCTGATACTTTAAGCAAAGTTTAGCGGTTCTCCACCCTTTGCTTTGTTTGAAGCGAATTATTCCATTAACTATAGGAGGTAAAAACATTATGGAAAAGGCAAAAAAGGCAGAGATTATCGCAAAGTTCGGTCGTCATGAAGGCGACACTGGTTCTGCAGAAGTTCAAATCGCACTTCTCACCGAAAGAATCAATCACTTGAACGCGCATCTTCAAACCAACAAGAACGACAACCACTCAAGACGTGGTCTTATGAAAATGGTTGGTGAAAGACGTAGCCTTTTAAAGTATTTGCAAGAAATCGATATCGAAAGATACAGAAAGATTATTGCAGATTTAAACTTAAGAAAGTAAGGAAAGGATTAGGGCGACATAATTTTTTTGTCGCCCAATTTTTCTTATTTTCAAACTTTTTTAATTTAGTAATTTAGTGCAAAGCGAGGTTCGCTTTGTTTCAAAAAATATATAGAGTTGTAATAGGAGAGAACAATGACAGAAACTTACAGAGTATTTAAGACCACCGTTGGCGGCAGAGAACTCGTAGTTGAAACTGGCAAGTATGCTGAACAAACTAACGGTTCTTGCGTTGTTAGATGCGGTGACACTGCAGTTATGGTTAACGTAACCATGGCAGCATCCCCCAGAGATGGTATGGATTACTTCCCCTTAGGCGTTGATTTTGAAGAAAAAATGTATTCTATCGGCAAAATCCCCGGTGGCTTTAAGAAAAGGGAAGGCAGAGCGTCTGATAAGGCAATTTTAACTTCAAGACTTATCGACAGACCTATCCGTCCGTTATTCCCCAAAGGTCTTTTCAATGACGTAATCGTTATCGCAACCGCTTTATCTGTTGAACCCGACGTTCAGCCCGAAGTTTTGGCTATGATTGGTAGTTCAATTGCAATCAGCATTTCAGATATTCCGTTTGCTGGACCTACCGGTAGCGTAGTAGTTGGTATGGTTGACGGCGAATACGTTATCAACCCCGATGAAGCACAACGCGCTAAAAGCGTATTGACCTTAAACCTTGCAGGTACTAAGGACGCTATCATGATGGTTGAAGCAGGCGCAAACGAAATTACCGATGATGAAATGGTTGGCGCAATCTTATTCGGTCACGAAGAAATTAAGAAACTTTGCGCATTCCAAGAAGAAATCGTTAAAGAAATCGGCAAACCCAAGAGAGAAATGGAACTCTATCACGTTCCCGAAGATATCGACGCAGCTGTTAGAGAGTTCGCTGATAAGATGCTTGATGACGCACTTGACACCTTTGACCGTCACGAAAGACAAGAATGTCAAGACAAGGTTGAAAAGGCGTGCCTCGAACACTTTGCTGAAATCTATCCCGATAAAACAAGAGAAATTAAAGACGCGCTCTACTATATGACCAAAGAAAAGGTTAGAGCAAAGATTACCAACACCGGTATCCGTCCTGACGGAAGAAAACTTGATGAAGTTAGAAAGATTTGGTGTGAAGCAGGCGTTCTTCCCAGAGTACACGGTTCAGGCGTATTCACCAGAGGTATGACTCAAGTTATGTCAACTTGTACCTTAGGTATGCTTTCTGAAGTACAAAAGTTAGAAGGTCTTGACGGTGAATCTTCAAAGCGTTATATGCATCAATATAACATGCCCGGTTACGCATCAGGCGAGGCTAAACCCTTAAGAAGCCCTGGTCGTCGTGAAATCGGTCACGGTGCTCTTGCTGAAAGAGCATTAGAACCCGTTATCCCCAGTGAAGATGAATTCCCTTACGCAATTAGAATCGTTTCAGAAGTTATGAGTTCAAACGGCTCAACTTCACAAGGTAGCGTATGTGGTTCAACCCTTGCACTTATGGATGCAGGCGTTCCTATCAAAGCACCCGTTGCTGGTATTGCTATGGGTCTTATCAAAGATACCGAAAGCGGTAAGGTTTCTATCCTTTCAGATATTCAAGGCTTGGAAGACTTCCTTGGCGATATGGACTTCAAGGTTGCTGGTACTGAAAAGGGTATCACCGCTATCCAAATGGATATTAAGATTAAGGGTATTGATGAACAAATTCTTCGTCAAGCAATCGCTCAAGCAAACGTTGGTAGACAACACATTTTGAACAAGATGCTTGAAGTTATTGATCAACCCAGAGCAGAACTTTCTAAGTACGCACCCAAGATTATTTCTTTCTATATTAATCCTGAAAAGATTGGCGACGTTGTTGGTAAGCAAGGTAAAGTTATCAACAAGATTATTGAAGAAACTGGCGTTAAGATTGACATTGATGATGACGGAAGAGTTAACGTTGCTTGCGTTGGAGATGCTGCACAAGCAGAAAGAGCAAAAGCAATTATTCTTTCAATCGCTAAAGATCCTGAAGTTGGCGATATGTTCATCAGCGAAGTTGTAAGAATTCTTCCCAAGGTTGGCGCATTCTGTGAACTCGCTCCTGGTAAGGACGGTCTTATCCACATCAGCAAGATGAGTGAAAAACGCATCAACTCTGTTGAAGAAGTTCTTAACATCGGCGATAAAGTAAAGGTTGAAATCATCAAGATTGGCGAAAAGGGTATTGACTTAAAACTTTTAGAAATCGTAAATGATTAAGAGCGAATAAACTGCGTGATACGCGTAAAACCTGCGCTTTTATTTGGTTGCGTTCCCAAGTACGCGCCCAGCATAAAATGCTCGTTTTCCACGTCTAACTTGTTTCTTCACTCTTAATAAGAGATTTGAATTTATAAGGCTAATAATCAACAAAATAATAAAAAAGGTGCACACCGTTGCACCTTTTTTTAACCTATTAATAGTAATTTTGCCACAACTTATAAGCATAAAATATGCATAGAGGTGTAGCAAAATGAAAAAACTAACTAATAAATCTACTTTTTTAATAAATTTAGCATTATCACTTATTCTAATAGGTGTATACGCTATAAGTTTCATACCAGAAACAACCGTTCCTATTAGTAGTGGTGCGGGTGCTGGGGCTATTTATAATGGCAACCGAGATGGAAATGGCGTTTCGCTTATGTTTAACGTTTATGAAAATACTCAAGTTGTAAACGGCATATTAGACAAGTTAAAAGAGCACGGCGTAAAAGCTACTTTTTTTGTGGGTGGTTGTTGGGCAGATGATAATGGCGAAACTTTATGTCGGATTGTGCAAGAAGGGCATGAGATAGGCAATCACGGTTATTTTCACAAAGACCACAAAAAATTAAGCGATGAAGACAACCGCCAAGAAATTTATTTGACGGGCGAAATAGTAGGGGCGCTGTGTGGTGCAAAAACTACTCTGTTTGCACCGCCGTCGGGAAGTTTTTCAACCACTACTCTGCAAGTTGCTGATGAGTTGGGGTATAAGGTTATAATGTGGTCAAAGGACACTATTGATTGGCGTGATAGTGATAAAAATTTAATAGTTAGCCGTGCCACAAAAAATTTACAAAGCGGTGATTTTATTTTAATGCACCCAAAAGAGCATACTTTATCCGTTTTAGAAAGCATTATTGAAAAGATAAAGGGTGCAGGCTTTAACTTTGTTACGGTAAGCCAAAATTTATCTACTTAACATTATATATAACGGAGAAAATATGATTCATTATAAAGAGTTTGACAACGGTTTAAAACTTGTAATAAATAAAATGGAAGGCTTTGTTTCTGCATCGGCAGGCGTACTCGTTAAGACGGGTAGTTTTAATGAAAGCGAAAAAGAAAACGGCATTTCACACTTTATTGAACACGTAATGTTTAAGGGCACATCAAACCGTACTGCGTTTGAAATTTCTGATCATATAGATAGAATAGGCGCGCAAATCAATGCGTTTACATCTAAAGAAATGACTTGTTATTACACAAAATCAACAGGCGAACACTTAGAAAAATCTTTAGAGATTTTATCAGATATTTTCTTTAATTCTACATTTGACCCCGTTGAATTAGAAAAAGAAAAGGGCGTTATCATTGAAGAAATAAATATGAGTGAAGACACCCCTGAAGAATTACTTCTTGATATTTTGGCTGAAAGTTATTACGGAAACAGCGGGCTTGGTCAAACCATTTTAGGCCCTGCAAAAAACATTAAGCGCTTTACCCGTGATGACGTTTTAAGTTATATGGACAAGTATTACACTGCTGATAACGTGGTAATTTCACTTGCAGGCGACGTTGATATTGATAGGGCGGAAAAATTTGTTGAAGAAAATTTTGCGTCAAAATTCAAAAAGATAAAAAGCGCACCGCAAGTAGTTACAGGTGCTTTTCAAAATCAAAACTTATTTAAAACAAAAAGCATTGAACAAACTCACATCGGTTTTGCAATGAAAGGTTTTTCAATGCACGACGATATGACTGACGCATTTTCTATTGCAAACACCGTTTTAGGTGGTGGTATGAGCAGTAGACTTTTTCAAAAAATTCGTGAAGAATTAGGACTTTGTTACAGCGTTTATTCTTATGCATCGCAGTATAAAGATAATGGTATTTTAGAGATTTATGCAGGTGTAAATACCGAGCATCGCGACCTTGCCGTTAACGCTATTATTGAAGAAGTTAAACGCTTTAAGAAAGAAGGCATTACCGAGCAAGAATTTATCCGCGGTAAAGAGCAAATGAAAAGCGCGTTTATTATGGGTAGAGAAAGTACGGGAACGCAAATGATGCTTTATGGTAAGTATATGATTTACCTTAATAAACTTTTCGACGTGAATGAGCGTTTAAGAAAGATTGAAAAGATTACGCTTGACGACGTAAGACATGCAATAGACATATCTTTTGACATTGATAGCGCAGCAACAGCAACGGTTGGACCTAAGCGCTCTGCATTAAAAATATAAAAATAAAAGGACTTTTCCAAGTGGGAAAAGTCCTTTTTTAGTACCAACATGAATATATAATTATTATGAGAATTTTTCGTGTAATATTAGCGGTTACAATAGTTTTTTCATGCGTGTTTACCGCCTTTATAGGCAAAAATAAGATAGCGGAAGGGGTACAAGTTGAGCAACGCCCAGAGTATAAAGGTATAATAACTTTTTGGCAAATAGACACCTTTGAAGGCGGAGTTTCTTCACGCAGACAGTTTTTGTTAAAAACAGCGTCTATGTACGAAAAAAACAATGACGGTGTATTAATTATGGTTACAAACCATACTTTAGAAGGGGCTGAAAATAGCATTAAAAATGGGAATTTACCCGATATTATATCTTTTGGCACGGGGTTAGAAATAAACGGCGTAAGCGTTATAAATACCGATAAAAATATCGCTTGTGGTATGGTGGGTGAAAAGTGCTTTGCCGTGCCTTGGTGTAGGGGTGGATACTTTTTAATATCTAACCCAAGTTTAACCACACAAACAAAGCCTGATAAAATAGATAAACTTTTAGTTTCAACTGCTACTTATACTCAGCCACTTTTGGCGCTTTCGCTTGAAAATATTAAAGTAGACGAAGTGGAAGTAAAAGCGCCTATGGATGCGTACATAAAGTTTGTTGCGGGGAAAACGCCTTATTTTTTAGCAACCCAGCGTGATATACATAGGTTAAATAACCGCGGTATGGATTATAAAGCAGAGCCGTTATACGCCTTTTGCGACCTTTATCAGTATGCGTCTGTTACTGCAACAGACCAAACAAAAAATTATTACGCAAATGATTTTGTCAACTATATTTTGAGTGAAAGTGTTCAAAAGAATTTAAGCAATATCGGTATGTTTTCTTGTTTTTATCAAGTAGATTATACAGATAATGCACTTTCATCAATGCAAAAAGGGAAAAATTTTTCAACAATATCCGCTTTTACGCAAAAGAAAAAACTGCTTGAATTACAAGAATTATCCCTACTTTCAGCAAAGGGCGAAATCGGGGCTTTAAATAAAATAAAAAATATACTAATTTAATCTTGATAAATATTCTAAAATATAGTAAAATGATATAAGGAGTTATATGGGTTTTAAACAAGAACTTATTGACTTTTCGCAAGTAAAGGTGGTTTTTGGCGAGCAAATGAAAAAGCACACTTCTTTAGGTGTGGGCGGAAATGCTGAGTTTTTTGCTTGTGTTGACACCCTTTACGGCTTAAATAGACTTATTTGCTTAGCAAAAGAATACAAAATTCCTTTCAAGGTAATCGGCAACGGCACAAACCTTTTGGTTGCTGACGGTGGTTTTGAAGGGCTTATAATTTCACTAAAAGGTTTAAGCGACGTATTCTTTAAGCGCGACTGTGTTAAGGCTATGGCGGGCGCGTCTTTAGATAAACTATCAAAGTTTTGCATAGATCATAAACTAAGCGGTATGGAATCAATATCCGGCATACCCGCAACGGTTGGCGGTGCAGTTGTTATGAACGCTGGCGCATTCGGTAATAATATATCCGATAATATCGTTTCGGTTGAAACGCTGTTTAACGGAAAGATTAAATCTTACTATAAAAACGAGTGTAAGTTTGGTTACCGTAAAAGTAGGTTTTTAAGTGGCAGGGAAGTAGTTATATCCGCAACCTTTAAGTTTAGCGAAAGCACAAGGGAAGTAATTTGTGCATCGGTTAAAAATTACGCGGAACTTAGAAAAAACGTTCAGCCTTTAGGCAGAAGTTGTGGTTCGGTTTTTAAGAACCCTAAAGGTATAACGGCAGGAATGCTTATTGATAGGGCGGGGTTGAAAGGGCAAAGGATAGGCGGAGCAAGCATATCTACCGTCCACGGCAATTTTATTATAAACGAGGGCAGGGCCACGGCAAACGACGTGTTTTTGCTTATAAATTACATAAAAGATAAAATCAAAAAAGAGTTCGGCATAACTTTAGTAGAAGAAGTCGAACTGATAGGGGAATTTTAATGGTACTTTCGTCAGATTATCATACGCACACCGTGTTTAGCCACGGCAAAGGCAAAATAATCGACAACGCAATATCGGCAAAAGAAGGTGGTTTGAAAGAAATTGCAATTTCAGACCATGGTTTTTCACACCCTGCGTTTGGGGTAACCGCGCATAAAGTTCCCAAAATGAAAGCGCTTGTTAAGGACGCAACTGAAAAAACTGGCGTAAACGTGCTTTTAGGTATAGAATCAAACGTTATCGGCACGGACGGAACGGTTGACTTAAAAGAGAAGTTTTACGATGATTTTGACGTGTTTTTGGCGGGTATTCATAAGTTTGTGTTATATAAGTTTGGAAGTATTTTTTCGCTTGCAATCCCCGATCTTTTTCACACTTACTTAAAGAGCAAAAGCGTTCCTAAAAGCGTGATTGATACCAACACTAAAACATTTATCAACGTTATAAAACATAACCCTGTAGACGCTATAACGCACCTTAATTTTTGTTGCTTTGCCGATGCTGTTGAAGTTGCAAAGGCGGCGGCGGATTACGGTACTTATATTGAACTAAATTCTAAGAAAGTACATTTAACCGACGATGAACTATGCGATATTTTAGCAAAGACTAAAGCGCAATTTTTAATAAGTTCAGATGCGCACTCTCCTGATAGAGTTGGCGAGATTTCACTCGTTAGCGATATGATTAAAAGATTAAATTTTCCGCTTGATAGAATAGTTAATATCGACGGTAAAATCCCTGCTATGCGCTTTAAGGCGTTTAAGGAGGGCAGATAATGAGTTTTATCGATAGCGTAAAAAATGAAATAGTTGCCAAAAACATAAAAGAGCGCCATTGTAAAATTGCCTTTATTGCAGGGCTTGTTAGGGGGTCTGGGTTAATTTTTGAAAAGGACGGTGAACTCGGTCTTGAAATTAAGGTTTCAAGCGAGGAATTGGCGTCTTACGTAACCGAGTATTTTCACAATCTTTTTAATTATGAAGTTAGAGAAGTTGCCGTTGCTGAAGATAGACTTAACAAAAAGGACAAGTTTATCTTAAACGTTACGGGGGAAAGACTTCTTGAAATTTTACAAGCGCTTGACGTTATAACCGAGGCTGACGGTGAACTTGCCGTTAACTTAAAATTTTATGGCAGACTTACCGAAAAAGAGTGCTGTCTTAGAGCGTTTATGAGAGGGCTATTCGTTGCGGCAGGGCATTGTACTTTGCCTAATGAAAATGAAAAGTCAAGCACGGGTTATCATTTAGAGCTTGCATTTTCACATTATACGCCTGCGCTTGAAACAAGTGAAAAGTTAGCGGAATTTGGGCTTATGCCTAAAATTATTAGGCGCAGAGAAAGTTTTGTGTTGTATATTAAGAGCGTTGAAGAAATCAAAGACTTTTTAGCGTTTTTGCCCGCGCCCGTATCCGTGCTTAAAATTACCGACCTAATTATTAACAGAGAAATTTCCAACCAGTCTAACCGCCAAAAAAACTGTGATATATCCAACGTGAATAAGCAAGTTGAGGCGGCTACTAAACAAATAGTTGCCATTGATAAAATTATTGAAACTATTGGTTTAGAAGGCTTAAAAGAAGAAGATAGAAAGGTGGCTATAGCAAGAAAAGATTACCCTGAAGAAACGCTTACCGAACTTGCTGAAAGGTTAGGGGTAACGAAGAGTTGCTTAAACCACAGACTTAGAAAATTAGTAAATATTGCAAATGAACTATAAAGGGGAAAAAGATGGCTGACTTCGTACATTTACATTTACATACGGAATATAGTTTGCTTGACGGAGCAACCCGTATAGATAAAATCTTTAAAAGCGTTAAAGAAAAGGGTATGGATACCGTGGCGATAACCGACCATGGCAACATGTTCGGCACGCTTTATTTTGCCCAAGAAGCCAAAAAAGCGGGTATAAAGAGCATTATCGGTTGCGAATTATACGTTTGTGATGATTATCTTGAAAAATCTGGCAAACAAAATTTTGACCATCTTATTTTGCTTTGCAAAAATAAAAAGGGTTATAAAAACTTAATCAAACTTGATTCTATTGCGTACGTAGACGGTTTTCACTACAAACCCCGTATAGATTATAAAACGCTTGCCAAACATAGTGAAGGTTTAGTGTGTCTTTCTGCATGCCTTGCGGGTAGAGTTGCAAAAAGACTTTTAGAAGGCGATTATGAAGGTGCAAAAGAAACCGCTTTATACCTTAAAAGCGTTTATGGTGAAGATTTTTATTTAGAAATTCAAGACCACGGATTATTAGAACAAAAGAAAATAAATCCGCTTTTAATAAAACTTTCTAAAGAAATAGACGTTCCGTTAGTAGCCACTAACGACGTGCATTATTTAGAGCGTGCCGATGCAGAAATGCAAGACGTTTTGATGTGTATCAGTATGAAAACGACCATTGACGACCCCACAAGATTGAAAATGGAAAGCGATCAGTCATACCTTAAAACGCCAGAAGAAATGTCTGCACTTTTTGCGCATATCCCTGAGGCTATTGAAAATACGGTTAAAATTGCAAACAAGGTTACGGAAGAAGTTTTTAACCTTACCCCTAAGGGTGATCCCATCAAGGATATGTCTTTAATACCTAAATATACGCCAGATGATGGAAGTACTTCAAAAGAATATCTTCTTAAACTTGCAACCGAAGGTTTAAAAAAGCGTTATCCCGTTATTACAAAAGAAATTCAAGATAGATTTGATTATGAGTTTGACGTAATAAGTTCAATGGGCTTTTGCGACTATTATCTTATCGTTTGGGACTTTATCAACTATGCAAGAAGCGTTGATATTCCCGTAGGCGCTGGGCGTGGTTCGGGCGTAGGCAGTATCATTGCTTATTCAGTTGGTATAACCGACGTAGAACCCTTGCGTTACAACTTGATTTTTGAAAGATTTTTAAACCGTGAACGCGTAAGTATGCCTGACTTTGACGTAGATATTTCCGATGCGCGCCGTGGCGAAGTTGTTGAATACGTAAGAAATAAATACGGCTTAGATAAGGTTGCTCAAATAGTAACCTTTGGTACGCTTGCCGCAAAACTTGCCATTAAAGACGTTGGTAGAGTGTATAGAGTTCCTTATGCTGAAACTGATAAAGTTACCAAACTTATGGACGCAAAGTATAGTATTGAACAGAACTTTGGGTTTAAAAAGACAAAGGATGGCGAAGACGTAGGCGTAAAAGAACTTATTGAAATGTATGAGCAGGACGATACCGTTCGCAAGGTTGTTGATATGGCAATCCGCGTAGAAGACTTACCCCGTCAAACGGGTATGCACGCTGCGGGCGTTGTTATATGTGAAAAGCCTATTATGGACAACGTTCCTTTGCAAAGAAACGGCGATGACGTTACCACTCAATTCGATATGATAGAAGTTGAAGCGCTTGGTATGTTAAAGATGGACTTCCTTGGACTTAGAACGCTTACCGACGTACAACTTGCTTGTAAATACGTAGAACAAGATTTTGGAAAGCATCTTGATTTTCATGAAATAGGCTATGAAGATAAAGAGACTTACGAACTTATCGGCGCGGGTGAAACCGACGGCGTGTTCCAGTTAGAAAGTCCTGGGATGAAACGATTTATGAACAACCTTAAACCCACTACTTTCGAAGATATTATAGCGGGTATATCGTTGTATCGCCCAGGTCCTATGGATTCAATTCCGCAATATATAGAAAACAAACATAATCCTGAAAAGGTTACTTACGACCACCCCTTGCTTGAACCTATTTTGAAAAATAGTTACGGCATTTTGGTTTATCAAGAACAAGTTATGCAAATTTGCCAAAACCTTGGTGGTTTTACCCTTGGCCACGCGGACGTGGTTAGAAAGGCGATGGGTAAGAAAAAAGTTGAGATTATGGAGCAACAAAAGAGCATATTCGTATACGGTGGTATAAACGAAAATACGGGTATGCCCGTTGACGGTGCTATTAAAAGGGGCGTTCCTGAAGAAGTTGCTATAAAAGTTTATGATAACATGAAACCGTTTGCAAGGTATGCGTTCAACAAATCGCACGCAGCGGCTTACGCGGTTTTAGCGTATCAAACGGCTTACCTTAAGCGCTATTATCCCGTTCAATTCTTCTGTTCGATCTTAAACAACAGAATAGATAAAATTGAAGAACTTTCAAAATATTTAACCTATATTAAAGGTAAGGGGATAGAAGTATTTCCGCCTGACGTAAACAAGAGTAAAGCGTACTTTGCTTGTGAAAACGGCGGTATGCGTTTCGGCTTAGTTGGTCTTAAAAACGTAGGTCTTGGCGTAATCAATTTAATTATTGAAGAGCGCACTAAAAACGGGGACTTTAAGTCTTTTGAAGACTTTATCAACCGCACCGTTTCGCTTGGAATTAACAAGCGTTTGGTTGAAAGTTTAATTCTTGCAGGCGCATTTGATAACTTCGGCATAAACAGAAGAACTTTAATGGCTGTATTTGGCGATTATATGGATAGAGTTTCTTCTGCAAACAAGAAGAAAAACGATATGCAAATAAGCCTTTTCGGCACTATTTTAGATGAAGATGAAGGCTTGGAAATAGAATATCCTAAGATGAGTGAATATTCTTCAAAAGAAAGACTTACTTTAGAAAAAACCGTGCTTGGCATTTATCTTTCAGGGCACCCGCTTGCTGATTACAGAGAGCAGTTTGATAAGTTTTCGTTCAACACAAGCGTACTTTCTTTCTATGAAGAAGATGAAGACGGCAACAAGCATTACACCGATTTTAAAGATGATGAGCGCGTGGTGATGGGCGGTATTATTTCTGAGTTTAAGCGCCTTGCAACAAAAAGCGGTCAAAACATGGCTTTCGTAAAAGTTGAAGACCTTTACGGTCAAATTGAAACAATCGTTTTCCCCAAAGTTTACGATAAAGCGCGCGACCTTCTAAAAGAAGAAAGCGTAGTAAAAATTACGGGTAAACTTCAACTTAAAGACGGCACGCCTCAAATAATTGCAGAGCAAATAACCGCTTTAGAAATTAAAGAAGATGAGCATCCTCAAGCAGAACAAGAATTCATGGGGTTAATTATTCCCGATGATAAAAAGGATAAACTTGATGATATTTTAGACGTTTTATCAAGTTATGAAGGTAATATCCCTGTAATAATTGCAATGGGTGGTAAAAAGTATAACGCGCATTGTTCAGTTCGCCGTTGTGAAGGGCTTATTAGTGAACTTAAAAACTATTGTGCGGATAACGACATAATATTCTTCAAAAAGAAACAGTAAAAATCAAAAAAAAGATAAAAAAATACGCGTTATAAATTTGTCAAAATTACGCTAATATGCTAAAATATTTTACAATACGACTTAATGCAAATATAGGAGAAAACTGATGGATAGAATAGCAGTTTTAACAAGTGGTGGCGACGCTCCTGGTATGAACGCCTGTATAAGAGCGGTTGTTCGTGCGGCGCTTAATTATAAAATGGATATTTACGGTGTTAATAGGGGGTATGCCGGCTTAATTAAAGGCGAACTTACCCGTCTTAACACTCGTTCAGTTTCTGGTATTATTCACAAGGGTGGTACTTTTTTGAATACCGCAAGATGCCCTGAATTTAAGAATGAGGAAGTATTAAAAATGGCTGCGGAAGCCCTTTCTGCATACGGTATTGAGGGTTTAGTAGTAATCGGTGGCGATGGAACTTTGCGCGGTGCTAAAGACCTTTCTGAAAAGTTCGGCATCAAAGTTATGGGTATACCTGCTACTATTGATAACGACCTTGCTTACACCGACTATACCATTGGTTTTGATACTTCAGTAAACACCGTTTTATGGGCTATCAATAACCTTCGTGATACCTTCCACTCTCACGATAGAGTAGGTTTGCTTGAAGTTATGGGCAGAAACTGTGGTGATATTGCGCTTTACGCTGGCGTTGCTGGTGGTGCGGAATACGTTCTTGTTCCTGAAATTCCTTATGACCTTGATAAAATTTCAGCATCAATAAAAAAGAGCTATCTTCGTGGTAAAACTTCAAACCTTTTGATTTTGGCAGAAGGAGCAGGGGATGCTGATGAAATTGCAAAAATCATTGAACAAAAGAGTGGTGCTGGCGTTAAAGTAACCAAGTTTGGTCATATTCAACGCGGTGGCTCACCCCAAATGTTTGACCGTGTTTTAGCCGCTCGTTTCGGCTTTAAGGCCGTTGAACTCTTAATGGAAAACGCTGATAGTTGCGCAATCGGTATTCGTGATAATAAGGTGATAACCGTATCATTTGATGAAGTTTCTAAAGCACCGTCAAGATTTGATAAAAGGTTATACGATATTGCCCACATCTTAAACCTTTAAGAGCGAATAAGCGGCGTGATGCGCGCAAATCTTGTGCATTTATTTGGTTGTGTACAAAAAGTACACGCCCTGCATAAATTGCTCGATTTGCACACCTGACTTGCTTCTTCACTCTTAAAGCGAGCTTAGATGAATAAACATTTTATAACAATGTCTTAAAGTATAGTTAAAGGTAATAGAGCCTTGTCTAACTTGTTTCTAACCCCTTAAATAGGGAATGACTGGCTTCCTTCTTCACTCTTAAAATTGACATTAATCATTTTAATAAAAAACAAAGTAATTACTAATTGTTTTTAGTGTGTTTATGCGTAACATAATCGCCTAAAAAAACAAGTAAAATACTTAGAAAAATTATATTTTCATATATACAAGGAGAAAACAAAATGAAAGGATTAAAAGGCGCGTTAATGTTCGCGCAATCTGGTGGACCTACTTCAGTTATCAATGCAAGTGCCGCTGGTGTATTCATTGAGGGTTTAAATTCTGAAATGATTACCGAAGTTTACGGTGCAGCGCACGGTATTAGGGGTATTTTGAACGAAGAATTCTACGATATTTCTAAAGAAGATATCAAAGAATTAGAACTCTTGAAATACACTCCCTCATCAGCACTTGGTTCAGTTAGATATAAACTTAAAGATGCATCTGTTGATGACACCGATTACAAAAGACTTTTAGAAGTATTCAAAAAGTATAACGTTCGTTACTTCTTTTATAACGGCGGTAACGACAGTATGGATACTTGCAACAAAATCAGTAAGTACATGGCAAAATCTGGTTATGAAATGAACGTTATAGGCGTTCCCAAGACCATTGACAACGACCTTTACGGAACTGACCATTGCCCTGGTTTTGCATCTGCTGCAAAATATATTGCAACTTCTATCATGGAAATTAACCTTGACGCTAAGGTTTACGATACTCCTATGATTTGCGTTATCGAAGTTATGGGTAGAAATGCAGGCTGGCTTACCGCTGCTGCAAAACTTGCAAACGCTAAGGGTTTAGGCGCTGACCTTATCTATCTCCCTGAAATTCCGTTTGACGTAAACAAGTTCGTTGCGGACGTTAAAGGCGTTATGGCTAAAAACAACAACAAGTGTATCGCAGTAGTTTCTGAAGGTATTAAAAATGCTGAAGGCGTTCTTGTATGCGAGGCTTTAGGTCAAGCAGGCGCGCGCGACAGTTTCGGTCACGCACAACTTGGTGGCGTTGCTGCAACACTTTCTAATATCGTTAAGGCTGAAACCGGTTCTAAGGTTAGAGCAATTGAACTTTCATTGATGCAAAGATGTGCTGCACATTGTGCAAGCGCAACTGATATTGAAGAAACTTTCGGCGCTGGTAAGGAAGCAGTTAAGGCTGCCGTTAACGGTGAAACCGATAAGATGGTATGCTATGCAAGAAAGGAAGGCGATAAGTATGAATGTGAATATAAACTTCTTCCTTTAGAACTTGCAGCAAACACAGAAAAGACTGTTCCGCTTGAATGGATTACTGATAACGGAACTAACATTTCTGATGAATTTATTGCATACGCACTTCCGCTTATCCAAGGCGAAACTGAACTTCCCAAAGAAGACGGTCTTCCCAGATTTGCAAGATTAAAGAAAGTTTTAGTTAAATAATTTTAATTTAAAAAACAAAAACACCCGTAACTTTGTGTACGGGTGTTTTTTTCTTATCGATTTAATGATTTTACAGTTTCAATAATTAGGTAAGCAACCTTAGTTATTTCACTCTCTGAGGCGGAAGAACAAAGTTTTAATTGTTCTATAACCTTTCTAATCAAAGTTTCATCGTCGTCGTTGTTTTGGGCTATAAGGTTATCCAAAGTGAGCGCCGTTTTGGTTACTTTATCTTTGTCGATATAGTTTTTAAGCAACCCTTCAATTAAAAAGGTAGTGGGTGAAAACCCAATAGATTCTCCGCGTGCAAGTTTGTTTGATGCAGAGCAAATAAGTGCGGAAAACGACCCGCTTATTACGCCTGCATAAAGCGCTTCTTCTCGTACGATAAACTGTCCTAACGATACCGCGTCGTAAATAATATACGCTAAAATTGAAACAAAAAAGGGAAAATACCCCTTTAATTCTTTAGGGAATTTATCTTTCAAAAAAACGCTTAAAATCATATTTGCCACAGAAACTGTTAATGCAATTATGATGGTGGGTAAACTGTATGATAATAAAAAATCTTTAATAATTACGAAGTCCATAATTCACCTGTTAACAGGGAGAAGGAAAAGTTTAATTCTTCTCTATTTTGGTGATTGACTTCAGCCGTTCGTAAAACGAAACAAAGCGTAGATAATAATAAGCCTTAATACTTTTCTCCTCCCAAAAAATTTTTCCCAAACGCCGAAAAGAGTGTAATATAAAAAGCGGATAAGTCAAGTGCTTTATGACACTTTTTTTGGACTTGCAACAAAGAATTTATGCAAAAACAACCGCGTAATTATAACAAAAAGAAAGTTGGAGGATATTATGTTTTTAGAATTTTTACGCTTTATTTTTGCAAAAATAACCTTTTTTGCAGGTAGTGTTATTGGTAACAGTTCTTTTCCAAAACCACTCTCTAATGAAGAAGAAGCTGAGTGCTTGCGCCGTATGAAAGAAGGTGATAAGTCCGCAAAAGATAAATTAGTAAGCCATAATATGCGTCTTGTGGCGCACGTTGTAAAAAAATATTCAGGGGCGGCAGATACTGATGATTTAATATCGGTGGGAAGTATAGGGCTAATAAAAGCAATAAACACCTTTTCGCCAGAAAAAGGCGCGCACCTTGCAACTTATACCGCGCGCTGTATAGAAAACGAAATTTTAATGTTGCTACGCGCAAATAAAAAGCATAAAAACGACGTATATTTAAGCGACCCCGTCGGCACCGATAAAGATGGAAACGAACTCGCTTTAATGGATTTGCTTTGTGAAAAGGAAGATGCGGTTTTTGATAGAGTAGAAAAGGGGATAGAACGGGAAAAATTTTTACAGTTTATAAAGGGGCAACTTACCGAACGAGAATACACCGTTTTGGTTTTAAGGTTTGGACTTAAAGGGGAAAAAACTTACGCACAAAGAGAAGTTGCAAGGTTTTTAAAAATTTCGCGCTCGTATATATCACGCATAGAAAAAAAGGCTATCGATAAACTAAAGTCGGCTATAAAAAAAGGACAATTTTATTGCTAAATTTTAGGCTTTTCTATTGCAATAAAAAGTTCAATGTGATACAATAAACAATAAGGAGATTTTTTATGGAAACTAAGATTGCAGTCGTTGCTATAATCGTATCAGATAAAAACGCGGTTTCACGCATAAATGAACTCCTTCACAATTTTGGGGAGTACATAATCGGTAGATTAGGGCTTCCGTATAAAGAAAAAAATTTAAGCGTAATCAGCGTAGTAATGGACGCTCCGCAAGAAGTTATCAACAGCATGTCTGGTAAACTCGGTATGATTGACGGTGTTAGCAGTAAAGTGCTTACCACCAAGTAAAAAAGGGGGAACTTATGAGTAAAGCCGATAAAATTTTTATTGAAAATTGCAAAGAAATTATTGAAAACGGATTTTGGGATACCGATCTTCCCGTGCGCCCCGTGTGGCACGACGGCACACCCGCACACACCGTTAAAAAGTTTTGCATTGTAAACCGTTACGACTTGCGTGAAGAATTCCCCATACTTACCTTGCGTCGCACGGCGTTTAAATCCGCTATTGATGAAATTTTGTGGATTTGGCAAAAAAAATCTAATAACATCAACGACCTTAACAGCCATATTTGGGATAGTTGGGCAGATGAAACGGGTTCTATCGGTAAGGCTTACGGATATCAACTGGGTATTAAGCATAAATATAAAGAAGGCGAATTCGACCAAGTTGACAGGGTTTTGTACGACTTAAAGCACAACCCTTCTTCAAGAAGAATTATGACCAACATCTATAATTTTGAAGACTTGCACGAAATGCATCTTTATCCTTGTGCATATTCTATGACATTTAACGTAAGCGGAAACGTTTTGAACGGAATACTTCATCAACGCTCTAACGACGTTGCGGTTGCTAACAACTGGAACGTTGTTCAATACGCTGCGCTCCTTATGATGTTTGCGCAAGTTTCAGGGCTTGTTGCGGGTGAATTAGTTCACGTAATTGCCGACGCGCATATTTATGATAGACATATCCCCGTGGTAAAGAAAATGATGGAAAACCCGCAATTTAAGGCGCCTATCGTTAAACTTAACCCCGAAGTTAAAGATTTTTATAAGTTTACCGTAAACGATTTTGAAATTATTGATTACGAATATAACAAGATTGATGAAAAGTTTGAGGTTGCAATTTAATGAACGCTATCGTTGCAGTAGATAAAAAGTGGGGTATAGGCAAAAATAACGACCTTTTGTTTTCTATCCCTGAAGATATGAAGTTTTTTAGAACGACAACTTCTGGCAAAGTCGTAGTAATGGGTGCAAACACCTTGCGTTCTTTCCCTGGTGGAAACCCCTTAAAGAATAGAACTAATATAGTTTTATCAACTACCATTAAGCGTGATGACTGCGTGGTTGTGGATAGTTTAGATAAACTTCTTGAAGAGATAAAAAAATATCCAAAAGATGAAGTTTATTTGATAGGCGGAGCAAGACTTTATAAAACGCTTCTTCCGTATTGTGAAAAGGTTTTGGTAACTAAGGTTGATGCGGACGGCGGTGCTGAGGTTTTCTTTGATAACCTTGATGAAAAAGAAAACTTTAAGTGCGTTTACGAAAGTGAAACTTTAGAGACAAACGGTTATAAAATTAAATTTACCACTTATGAAAATTTGAGTGTGAAATAATAAATGATACTTTACCATATGAGCGCAAAGTTTCGATTGCGCGCAAAAAAATTTAATAAAAATATTTAAAAAACAAGTAAAAAGATGACTAACTGCGGTATTTTCCGTTAGCCTACTTTTTACTTTTTTTATTTTTATAAACCGATTTTTTGGGTTTTGGAGTTAAAAATGACTATAGCAAAAAAGAGCAAACATGAATTAGATTTAACAAGTGGCAAGATAATGAATAAACTTATTATATATGCTATTCCTTTCATTTTTGCTAATATTTTACAAATACTTTTTAATACTGCGGACATCATAGTTTTAGGTGCTTTCGTCGGTGATGATGCCGTTGCCGCCGTTGGCGCAAACACAGCGTTAACTGGTCTTGTAGTTAATATGTTTATAGCCTTTTCAACGGGCGCAAGTGTAGTTTTAGCAAGGTATGTTGGTGCAAGAGATTTAGAAGGTGCAAGAAACACAGTAGGCACTTCTATCTTTATCGCAATCGTAGCTGGCTGTATTTTAACCGTAATAGGTGTTTCGCTTGCAGACGTTTTCTTGGTTATAAGCGACGTTGACCCTATGATTAGGGGAATGGCTGGGAAATATCTTAGAATTTACTTTTTAGGTATGCCTATAACAATGTTGTATAACTTCTGCGCGTCAATTCTCCGTGCGGTAGGTGATACCAAGCGTCCATTAATCTTTTTAGCAATCGGCGGTGCTGTAAACGTACTTCTTAACATCTTTTTCGTAACCGTGTGTGGAATGACGGTAGAAGGCGTTGCAATTGCAACCGTAGCCTCTCAAGCAATTTCAACCACTTTATCATTAATAGTGTTGTTGAAAGGCACAGGGTATGGTTGTTTGGAACTAAAAAAACTTAGAATTTACAAAAAACAATTTGTTGAAATAGTTAAAATTGCAATTCCGTCTGCACTTCAATCTTTGGCGTTTAACATTTCAAACGTGCTTATTCAATCAAGTATAAACGCGTTTGGTAAAGAGGCAACGGCAGGCAGTGCAGCAGCAACGCAGTTCGATGCAGTAATTTATAATATCGGGCATGCGGTTGCACTCTCTTGTATGGCTTTCGTAAGTCAAAACATGGGAGCTAAGCGTATGGATAGGGTTAAGAAAAGTATTACAAGCTCACTTTTCCTTTGTACTATTTTAACCTTTGGCGCAGGATTTTTGTTCTACTTATTGCGTTATTTCCTTTGTGGATTAGTTGTTGATGGACCGCAACAATTAGAATATGCAACCACGAGACTTACCATAATGGGGCTCTTCTATTTCTTATGTTGTGATATGGACGTTTTATCCTTCTCTGTTCGTTCACTTGGTAAACCTACAATAGCAATGATAGTAAGTATTATCGGTGCTGTTGGCGTAAGAATACTTGCGTTAGAAGTCCTTAAGTTGATTTTTCCAGGTGTGTTCGGCGCGCTTTTCTTTGCGTACGCAATATGCTGGGCTTTTACAATAGGTTTGTATTGTTTCGTATTGCCAAGGGTTTATAAACAGGCGAAAAAACAAGTTGAAGGCGATACACAAGCAGAACAAGAACTTGTAAATGAAAAATAAAATATTAAAATACAATAAAAAAAACTCCGCTCTCATTTTAGAGCGGAGTTTTTAAGTTTTAAATTATTATTTAACTTTAATAGTGTAAGCGTAAGGAGTGCTACCAGAAAGTCTATCAAAACGAATTCTAACGGTGTTTTCGCCCGCCTTTGCAGTATAGGGGATAGTGATAAGTTTTTTGCCTTCAACCTTTTCGCCAAGGATAATTTCCTTATCGCCAACGGTAATCTTAAGGTCAAGCGTTTCACCAGAAGCACCGCAAACAACTTCGATAGTATTTTCAGCGTTTTCTTTTACATTAAGTTCATAACTGAACCAGCCGTGTGCGTTGATTAAACTCCAAGCAAGACCCTTTCTATTACCGCAAATTCTAACGAGTTCTTCATCAACGAAGATGGTATCACTAAAGTTAACTTCTTTTTTAAGTTTGTGGCTTTCAGTTGCGCCACCGCAAATGATAAAGTCAGTAAGATTTTCTTTTACAAGTTCATTGTAAACCTTTTCTTCATAAGCAAAACTTCTCTTGGTTTCGTCGGTGAAAAGTCCAATCATATCGTTTTTGTTAAGGTCGATATCGAAGGGGAAGAACTTTTTGCCGAGGAGCGCCAAACCTTCAGCGTTGAGTGCGTCAAGTTTATCAAGGCTATTAAAGAGTAAAGTTTTATATTCTTCTTTGCCAGTTTCAAAATATTTAGCGTAACCGATATAAGAATCAGTAATAGTTCTCCAAAGTCTTGCAACAAGGTCAAGGTTAGCAAATTGACGGTAAAGTTTAGCGTATTCGTCCTTATCGAACTTGCTTTCCAACGCTTTAATTTTTTCAAACGCGTCTTTTGCTTCTTTTACTGCAGAGTCTTTTTCAGCGATAACGCCTTCAAGCGTTCCGCGTTCCCAGTCTTTAGGAATAAACCATTCGTCTGAAGCGATGCAGAATTCATCTTTCATCATTTCAAGGTAGAAGTGGTTTTTGCTGTGGTTTAAGGTGGGGAAACGAGAAAGTTCGCTATAATAGTAACCTTGAAGGTAAATAATCTTTTTCAAGATACCTTCGGTGGTATCCATAATATCTTTGAGTTCAGGCGCAACTTCCTTGCCGTATTTTTCTTCGAAGAACTTCAAGATTTCCGCATCAACGTCAAGACCGTTCAATACCGCGTACATAATAACAAGATTAACTTCATTAACTTCGCCAAACGGGTGGTTACCACCACGGTCGATACGAGAGATATATCCGCAGGGGTTGAACTTTTCACAGTATTCAAATTTTTCTTTAATGTGGTCTTTAAGTAAAAGGGGAAGTCTACCTTTACCAAAGTATTCGCCGAAAATATCCGTTTCAACACGCAAGGGGTTGTGTTTAATCTTGTTGAAGAAACTGTTGTGGGGCGCGGTCAAACTCCAGTCAAATTGCGTCCATTTATCCATAATGATAAGGTCGTGTGAAATTTCTTCATAAGCCTTGGTCATCATAACGTAATCTTCTTCTAAACTTGCAAAGGGACGAACGATAAGTTCTTTGCCGATAGACTTACAAGTTTCAAACAAAATTTCAGTAACGTACTTAACTCTGCCAACCTTATCAAGTTTTTGGTTCTTTAACTTAAGGAGCGGAACTTTAGTTTCGTGAAGGGTTAAAACGATACCGTCCATATAGGGGTATGCGTGGAAGAAATCTAAAATTCTGTTTGCAAGATAATCTTTAACGATGGGGTGTGTAACTTCAATATCACCGTTTTCGTTCAAGATTTCAGGGAATGCTTCCTTAAAACCGTTGGGAAGGTCAAGTTCGTGATGCCAAAAATAATTTTTAATGCCGTGTTCGTGCGCTTTCTTGGTGCACTTATTAACAACGTCAAGACAGTATTCAATATATTCGCTGTCTTTGTCGCAGTTAAATTGAGCGTATTTACGACTGTACATCATACCGTCGCAGTTACCCTTAACGCCGTGGTGAGTAGGTCCGATAAGTTCAAGTTCGTTATATCCGTACTTGATAGCGTAATCGGTTACGTGCATATAGTAATCGCCGTCAACGTCAACGGGGTTAAGGAATGATAAACCTTTATTCATTTTACGAATGTTTGCGTTAGAAGTTGCCATTATACTTCTCCTAAAAATAATATTACTCTTATTATACAATATTAAATTTTTATTTTCAATAAAAAAAGCGTAGTTTTATAAAATTCTTAAACAATATATAAGCATTTTAGCCTTTCCGCCTTTAGATTTTAGGGGTGGAAATTTTTTTTGCTTTTAGTGTCATAAAGTACTTGCAATATAAAAAAGGGGTGTTACAATGTGCCCGAAATCTGCGGGAAGGTTAGTTATGCGTGATATCGTTGAAAGGTTGCTTGAAATTGAATGCGAACAAAACAAAAGATTAAAAGAAGATTATCTTTCAGCGTACAATACTGGGGATAAAATCCACTTAAAGCAACTGGCTTTTCATAAATGCCCAAAAAGAAACCGCTGGGTTTTTGGCGGTAATAGAAGTGGTAAAACCGAATGCGGTGCGGTAGAGGCTGTGTATATGGCGCGGGGGATACACCCTTATAGACAAAATAAAGATAATGTTTTTGGCTGGGTGGTATCCCTTTCACAACAAGTTCAACGCGACGTTGCGCAAGCAAAAATACTGCACTATCTCAACCGCTCTTGGATACAAGACGTAACTATGCTGTCGGGCAAAAAGGACAGTTTAGAATACGGTGTTATCGACCAAATTCATATTAAAAACGTGTTTGGTGGCACTTCAATTATAGGTTTTAAGTCTTGCGACCAAGGTAGAGAAAAATTTCAAGGCAGTTCGCTTGACTTCGTGTGGTTTGATGAAGAACCGCCTAAAGATATTTACGACGAGTGCAGAATGCGTGTTTTGGATAAGTGTGGGGATATTTTTGGCACTATGACGCCGTTAAAAGGCTTAACCTTTATACACGATGAAATTTACTTAAACTCTCTTAACTCTCCAGAAGTTTGGTATGAATTTATGGAGTGGGCGGATAACCCTTACTTGAACAAGGAAGAAGTTGAAAGTTTAACTTCATCGCTATCTCCCGACCAGTTAGAATCGCGTAGATACGGTAGGTTTAAGGCGTCAAGTGGGCTTGTATATCCAGAGTTTGATGAAAATATTCACGTGCTTAGTTCACCTATAAAAATTCCAACCGATTGGCAAGATACAATATCGATTGACCCAGGTCTTAATAATCCACTCTCCGCGCATTGGTACGCTGTCGATTACGACGGAAACGTTTTTGTGGTTGCCGAACACTTTGAGGCGGGGCGTGATATAGATTATCACGCAAATAAAATCAAAGAGATTAGCGAAAGTATAGGTTGGAAAAAGGATAGGTATGGCAAAATTTCCGCGCTAATTGACTCTGCCGCTAACCAAAAAACGCTTGCAAGTTCAAAGAGTGTAACCGAACTGTTTTATGAAAAGGGTATAAACGTAAACCCAAGAGTGAACAAAGATATGTTTAGCGGAATACAAAGGGTAAAAGAGTATTTACACGGGCAAAACAACCGCCCAAAAATCTATCTTTTCCCTAACTGCGTAAACCTTATTCGTGAACTTAAAAGTTATCGTTGGGGCGAAGGGGACGTGCCGAGAAAGGTTGACGACCACTCGCTGGACGAACTTCGTTATTACTTAATGACTAAGCCTGAAAACTCTCCCTTAAAGAAAGAGAAAACGCAGATTCAAAAGGACAAGGAGCGACTTATCAGGAAGATTATGAATGAAAGAAAAAAGTAAAAAAACCGTAAATAATTCTAAAGAAGATTTACATAGTGCGCTCATAAAAAAGGCGCTCGGTTACGATTATAAAGAAGTGGTTGAAGAGTACGTTAGCGGAGAAGAGGGGGAAGTTAAACTCACCAAGAAAAAGGTGACTAAAAAGAACGTTCCGCCTGATATTACCGCCATTAAATTATTATTAGAAAATCAACCGTCCGTATCTAATATGACCGATGAACAGTTAGAACTTGAAAAAGAGCGCTTGTTAAAACTGCTTAAGAATAACGGTAAGGAGAAATAATGCAACAAAACAAATTAAAAGATGAAAAACAGCGTGAAAGAGAGCGTTACGAACAAGAGTTGGTTAAAGAGATTACCGCAGACTTTGAACGCCGTAGGGAAGAGCGAAAGGCTTTAGAGCGTCAATGGGAACTAAATATGAACTTTCTTTCCGGAAATCAGTATTGCGACTTAAACGCACGTGGTGAAATTGAAAATGAAGATAAATCGTTTTTTTGGCAAAACCGTGGAGTATTTAACCATATCGCACCTATTATTGACACAAGGCTTGCAAAATTTTCACGCATTAAGGCAGAAGTTTCCGTGCGCCCTAAATCTGATGATGATAAGGACGTTGCGGGCGCTAATTTAGGTGAAAAACTTATTGAGTATTCGTTCAAAAACGGTGATTTTGAATCGGTTGTAAAAAAGGTTACCACTTGGAGTGAAACTTGTGGCACGGGTTTTTACAAAACCATTTGGAATAACGGAGGCGGAAGCGTTGTTGCGGAAGTTGACGGGCAAAAAATTCATGAAGGTGAAGCCGTTGTTTTACCCATTTCGCCATTTGAAATTTTTCCAGACAGCCTTTATACGGAAGAAATTAAAGATTGCCAAAGTATAATTCACGCAAAAGCCGTTTCGGTAAGGGAAATCAAGGCGAAATACGGTGTAGAAGTAATAGGTGAAAAGGTTAGCGTATACACCTTGAACAAGGTTGGTTCAACCATAAAGCAGTATGACGACACTATAAACGACGCAGTTGTAGCGATAGAGCGTTATGAAAAACCCAGCGAAAGTTATCCTGACGGTAGACTTATAGTGATTGCTGGTGGAAAACTTCTTTATGAAGGAAAACTTCCGTATTACGACGGTGAAGATGAAAGAAAAATTTACCCCTTTGTAAAGCAAACGGCGCTAACTCTTGCGGGGAATTTTTTCGGTGTTAGCGTTATAGATAGGCTTATTCCTATTCAGCGCGCGTTTAACGCTGTAAAAAACCGCAAACACGAATTCTTAAATAGACTTTCAATGGGTGTTATGACGGTAGAAGACGGCTCTGTTGACGTGGACGATTTAACTGCGGAAGGTTTATCACCAGGTAAAGTTTTGGTGTATAGACAAGGTTCTAAAGCACCGGAAATGATGGCGGATTTATCTATGCCCGATGATTTTAATGCAGAAGAAGAAAAACTTATTAACGAATTCGTTATAGTAAGTGGTGTAAGCGACGTAACTTCAAGCGCGTCTAACGCGTCTTTATCGAGTGGTACTGCGCTTCAAATTTTGATTGAACAAGATAACGAACGCTTGCTTATGAGTGCAGATGAAATTAGAAAGTGTATTTTAGAAGTTTCTAGGCGTTTACTATGGCTTTACGCTCAGTTTATATCAGGCATAAAGGTTATAAAACTTAAAGATACGCAAAACAAAACTAAAACTTTTTATGCGGATAAAAGCGCGGTTAATTCTGACGACGTGTATATGGATGGTGAAAATGAACTTTTATACACAAACAGTCAGAAAAAAGAAATTATTTTCAAACTCTATACAAGCGGACTTTTATCTGATGGTGAGGGTAAACTTCGCCCCGCAACAAAAGAAAAAGTTCTTTCACTTTTAGGGTATAAAGAACTTGATTATCAAAAAGGGCTTGCCCACCTTCACGAAGAAAAGGCAATGAAAGAAAACGAAAATATGCGAAAAAAGATTCTTCCTGTTGAAGAGATTGATGAGCATTCTATTCATATAGACGAGCATACAAGATACGTGCTTAGCGAATATTCTTCACTTACGGAAGAACAAAAACAAAGGTATTACGCGCATATTAGCGAACATAAATCAAAAATAGAAAAAACTGAAGGAGAATAAAAATGGAAAAACTAAATAATGAACAAACTGCGCCGACGGCGCAACCTGCAACTGCGGAACAAACTGACGGCGCTACGGGTGGCGAAGTCTCATTAGGTAAGTTTAAGGACGTTACCGCTTTGCTTTCAGCATATCAATCTTTACAATCTGAATTTACCAAACG
>JAZLCJ010000023.1:0-143169 GCA_045614185.1 Christensenellaceae bacterium
GGTTGTACCACTTCCTTCCGACGATATGAAGGCAAGAATTATTGGTAGAGAAGGTAGAAACATTAGAACGTTAGAAAACGCTACCGGTATAGAGTTAATTATAGACGATACGCCACAAGTAGTTATTGTTTCTGGCTTTGACCCAGTTAGAAGGGAAGTTGCAAAAATAGCGTTAGAAAAACTTATTCAAGACGGCAGAATTCACCCTGCTAGAATTGAAGAAACAGTTGAAAAAGTTAAAAAAGAATTAGAACAACAAATTAAAGAAGCAGGCGAATCTGCAATGTTTGAATGTGGAATTTTCGGCTTACACCCAGAAATTATTAAAACTTTGGGTAGGTTAAAATTCCGTACAAGTTATGGTCAAAACGTATTAAAGCACTCTATCGAAGTTTCACATTTAGCAGGCGTAATGGCAACCGAACTCGGTGTAGACCCCGCACTTGCAAAGAGAGCAGGTCTTTTACACGACTTAGGTAAAGCGGTAGACTTTGAAATAGAAGGCACACACATGCAAATTGGTGGTGACCTTGCTAAAAAGTATAGAGAAAATAACAGCGTAATCAACGCTATCCTTGCTCACCACGGCGACGTTGAACCCAAAACCATCGAGGCTATTTTGGTTCAAGCGGCAGATGCTATTTCTGGCGCAAGACCTGGTGCAAGACGCGAAACTACCACTAACTACATTAAGAGATTGCAAAAACTTGAAGAAATTTCAAGCGGATTTAAGGGCGTTGAAAAATGCTATGCAATTCAAGCAGGTAGAGAAGTGCGCGTAATGGTTAAACCCGAACAAGTTAATGATGCACAAACCTTGTTCTTGGCAAAAGAAATCGCTAAGAAGATTGAACAAGAGATGGAATATCCTGGTCAAATTAAGGTTAACGTTATTAGAGAATCGCGCGCAACCGAATACGCTAAATAATTTAGATTGAAAAGAACTTGAATGCAAATTCAAGTTCTTTTTTAATAATAAGTTGTTAAAATTATATTTAGTTATAAAAAATAAATACAAGCGTAAAAATAAACTCCCACGCTTGAAAAAGTGTGGGAGTTGTTGTATAATATAAAAGAACAAAGTTATTTTACAAAAGGAGAATTATGAAACAAATCAAAACTGTAGCACTCATTGCGCACGACAACAAGAAACAACAAATGATTGATTGGGCATTAAAGAATAAAGAAATGCTTTCAAAATTTACCCTTTGTGGCACGGGCACAACTTCAAAACGCGTTGAAGAGGCAACCGGCTTAAAGGTTAAAGGATACCTTTCTGGTCCGCTCGGTGGCGACCAACAAATTGGCGCTAAAGTTGCAGAAGGGGAAATAGATATAGTAATATTCTTTTGCGACCCGTTGCAAGCGCAACCGCACGACCCTGACGTAAAGGCGTTACTTCGTATAGCAAACGTTTACGACGTGGCAATCGCAACCAATCCCGCAACTGCAGACTTAGTTATAACTTCATCACTTATTAAATAGCGTCAACGGGAATTTTAACTACTACTTTTTTGAGGGCAGTAGGCTCGCCGTTAGCGATGCATTGATGTAAATCTTCTGGGAACATAATAGCAAAAGAGCCTTCTAAAAGTTTATCTTCAGCATAATCGCTGGGAGAATAGAAGATAACGTCTTTATCTTGGTTATATTCGGTAATAGGCGCTTGGTTTTCAATGTTCTTTGAAATTACTATTTCACTACCCTTGTGGATATATTGAAGGTCAAGATATTTTTTGTGTGCTTCCATCTTAACTTCAGTTAAGGGCTTGGTATCGTATTCTTGAACTTTAGCAAAAGTGCCGTCTAAAATATCGTGCT
Source organism: Christensenellaceae bacterium (assembly GCA_045614185.1). GTDB lineage: Bacteria > Bacillota > Clostridia > Christensenellales > Borkfalkiaceae > UBA1259. The sequence continues at coordinate 1,822 of JAZLCJ010000023.1, forward strand.
TGCCAACTTCTTTATTTTCAGCGTCAAGCAAAAAATCTTTGATGGCGTTTGCTAATTTTTTGTCGTTAAAGTGTTTTTCAATGTTAGAAAGTTTGTCAATAATCATATCAATTTTCTCCGTAATTTTTTCGGTTTTACCGTATATGAAAATTGTATCACAAAAAATAAAAAAGTTCAATAATAATTACAAAAATAAAAGGTATGTATTATGAAAATAGAACAATTAGATAAAAATTTTGCCATCGTTAACCAAGATAACGGTGAAGAAAAAGCCGTATACACACTTCCGCACGAGAGTTTTGACCTTTACGGAGTGTTTTATGACCAAACCGAAAAGCAATTTAGGCGCGTGCCTAAAGATTTAGCGGATAAAGTTTCAGCGCAAGTTAAGTGTTGGGGCGCGTGCACTTCGGGTGGAAGAATTCGTTTTTGCACGGACTCGTCTTCTATAGGTTTAGAGGCCACTTATCCGTCTTTAGTTCGTTTTGCGCATATGCCCGACACGGGGTGTAGTGGGTTTACGCTGTTGAAAAAAACGGATAAGGGTTATAAGTTAGTAAATACTTTTAGATTAGAGATAGGGAAAGAAGAGTTAAATCAAACCATATCGCTTGGCGGCGAGATGACCGAGTATATTTTGTTTTTACCCTTATATAACACGGTTGGAAGTATAAAGATTACGCTTGATAAAAACGCAACCGTAAAAGGCGGGGAAAAGTATCGCCCCGTAAAACCTATACTTTATTACGGTTCTTCAATTACCCAAGGGGGATGCGCTTCAAGACCTGATAACGATTATTCAGCGTTAATTTCAAAGTGGAACAATATCGACTTTATAAATTTAGGTTTTTCAGGTGGAGCAAAGGCGGAAGAGTTAATGGTTGAACATCTATTGTCGTACGACGTAAGTTTATTCGTTCTCGATTACGACCATAACGCACCCAACGCAAATTATCTAAAGAAAACGCATTACGCACTTTATAAGCGTTATAGAGAAGTTTATCCTGATACGCCTATTTTGATTTTGTCTAAGCCAGACTTTGAGCGTTCTTCGCATAATAAAGAACGCTATAAGGTTATTAAAGAAACTTATCTTAAAGCCTTAAGTGAAGGCGATAAAAAGGTTTATTTTATTGCGGGTAAAGAACTGTTTGGAAAGTTCGATAGGGAAAATTGCACGGTTGACGGTACTCATCCTAACGATTTAGGTTTTTACCGTATGGCAAAGAAGATTTATAAAAAGTTAATTCAAATTAGCGAAGTATTTAAATAAAATTATGAAGAAATTCGTGCTTATCCCCGACAGTTTTAAGGGGACGCTTTCATCAAAACAAATTTGCGATATAATGCGTGAAGAAATAAATAAACAGTTTAGCGGTGCAACCGTAGTTTCTATCCCCGTTGCCGACGGTGGCGAGGGAAGTGTAGATTGCTTTTTGTCCGCACTCGGTGGTCAAAGAATTGAAACAGAGGTAAGCGGACCTTATTTTGAAAAGATAAATTCTTTTTACGGCATTATTGAGGACGGTAAAACCGCCGTTATTGAAATGGCGTCATGTGCTGGACTTCCACTCGTTGAGGATAGAAAAAACCCGCTTTTAACCACGACTTTCGGCATGGGTGAACTGATAAAAGACGCTTTAGATAAGGGCGTCAAAAAGATTATAGTTGGGCTTGGCGGTTCTTGTACTAACGACTTTGGTTGTGGTTCGGCGTCAGCGCTTGGCGTTAAGTTCTTTGATGAAAACGGTCAAGATTTTATCCCTACGGGAAATAGCTTAAGTAGAGTTAAAAAGATAGATAAAAGCGGTCTTGATGGTAGATTAAAGGGTGTGGAAATTGTCGCTATGTGCGATATTGATAATCCGCCTTTTGGCGAATACGGAGCGTCTAAAGTATTCGCTCCGCAAAAGGGCGCAGATGATGAAATGGTTCAAATTCTTGACGACGGTGTTAAAAATTTGTGCAAAATCGTCCAAAAAGATATAGGCGTTGACCTTTCAAACCTTAAAGGCGGTGGCGCAGCGGGCGCGTTCGGTGCGGGTATGGTTGCTTTCTTTGACGCTCAACTTAAAATGGGCATAGACACCGTGTTGGAAACGGTTAAGTTTAGTGACACCATTAAAGACGCGGATTATATTTTTACGGGCGAGGGTAAGATTGACGGTCAGTCCTTGCGCGGTAAGGTAGTTATAGGCGTCGCGAAAAACGCTTTAGAATACGGTGTGCCCGTAATTGCCGTAGTAGGTGGAGCGGAAGGTGATATGAGCGGTGCTTACGCTAAAGGCGTTACGGCAATCTTTACCATTAACCGCTTGCCCGAAGATTTTTTAGTTTCAAGACATAAGAGTGAACAAAACTTGCGTTCAACATTTGGCGATATTTTGAGGGTTTTGAAAGTGTAAAATGCGCAAAACTACTTAAAAAGTAGTTTATTATAAATAAATAATTGACAATAAGCGACAATAATGATAAAATTTCATTATTATCGCTTTATTTTTTTAGGAGTACATATGAAAAGCGTTTCTATCCCTGAAATTTTTGGTTCAATGGTTTTTAACGATAAGGTTATGAAATCACGCTTGTCTAAAGAAGCGTACGCTGCCGTTCGTTTAGCAAAAGACGAAGGTAAACCTTTATCACTTGAGTGCGCAAAAGAAGTTGCCACCGCGATGAAAGAGTGGGCAATTGAAAAGGGCGCAACTCACTTTACCCATTGGTTCCAGCCTATGACGGGAATTACTGCAGAAAAACACGACAGTTTCGTTGAACCGTGTGGTGATGGCGACCTTATTATGAAATTTTCAGAAAAGTCTTTGGTTAAAGGCGAATCTGACGCGTCAAGTTTTCCGTCTGGAGGATTAAGAGCGACCTTTGAAGCGCGTGGTTATACCGCTTGGGACCCCACTTCTTACGCTTTCGTAAAAGACGGAAGTCTTTATATCCCCACCGCCTTTTGCTCATACGGTGGCGAGGCACTTGATAAAAAGACACCGTTACTTCGTTCAATGGACGCATTCAATAAGCAAGCGCTCCGTATTGTAAGACTTTTTGGTAATACTAAAGCAAAGAAAGTTACGCCCACCGTCGGTGCGGAACAAGAATATTTTTTGATTGACAAAAGCGTTTACGAACAAAGGCTTGACCTTGTTCATTGTGGTAGAACGCTTTTCGGCGCGCGCCCTGCAAAAGGTCAAGAACTTGAAGACCATTATTACGGCGCTATTAAACCCAGAGTTTCAGCGTTCATGAAAGAACTTGATGAAGAACTTTGGAAACTTGGCGTTTATGCAAAAACAAAACATAACGAGGCTGCACCCGCGCAACACGAACTTGCGCCCGTGTTTACTTCAACCAACATATCAACCGACCAAAACCAACTCACAATGGAACTTATGAAGAGCGTTGCAACCAAACACGGTTTGGTTTGTTTGCTCCATGAAAAACCCTTTGCATCGGTTAACGGTAGCGGTAAGCACAACAACTGGTCAATAAGCACCGACCTTGGTGAAAACTTATTAGAACCGGGCGATACTCCTGCGGAAAACGCGCAATTCTTGTTGTTCTTAACTGCTGTTATCAAGGCGGTTGACGAATATCAAGACTTGCTTAGAATTTCAGTTGCATCAGCGGGTAACGACCATCGTCTTGGCGGTTATGAAGCGCCCCCTGCAATTATTTCAATCTATCTTGGCGAAGAATTAGACGGCATATTAAAAGCAATTGAAAAAGGTGAAGAATATTCTGCAAAGAGAAAGACCGATCTTAAAATCGGCGTATCTGTTCTTCCGCCTATTCCTAAGGATTCTACTGATAGAAACCGTACTTCACCCTTTGCGTTTACGGGTAATAAGTTTGAATTCCGTATGGTTGGCTCATCAACAAATATTGCTTGCCCTAACTTTATTATAAACACTATCGTTGCGGAAGAACTCCGCGTGTTTGCGGATAGGTTGGAAGGTGCAAAAGATTTTGCAACTGAATTAGACGCGCTTATTAGAGAAACTATTATTAAACACAAGCGTATTTTATTTAGCGGAAATAACTATTCTAAAGAGTGGGAAAAAGAGGCTAAGCGCCGTGGACTTCTTAACCTTAAGACCACCGTTGATGCGCTTCCTAGATACGCTGATGAAAAGAATGTTAAAATGTTTGAAACGCACAAGATTTTATCTAAGCAAGAGATAAATTCTCGTACGGAAATTTTGCTTGAAAACTATTCTAATATCGTTCATATTGAAGCACTTACCGCAATCGATATTGCTCGTAAAGAAATTACCCCCGCGGTAATTGATTATCAAGCGTTTTTACTTAACGAACTTCAATTAAAGAAAGAGTTTGCAACGCTTGCTTGCGGTTTAGAGAAAAAACTTGCAGAAAAACTTGCAGTTCTTTCAGAAAAATTCTCTAACGCGCTTGATAAACTTATCGATGACGTAAGCAAATACGATTCTACTTGGACAAACTTAAAAAAGGCAAGATATTGCCAAAAAACCTTGCTTAAAGACATGGCGGATTTGAGAGAAAGTGCAGACGCTATGGAAATGATTATAGGTAAAGATTTTTACGCATTCCCAACTTATGAAGATATTTTGTATAGCGTAAAATACTAAAATAAGGGGATAAATTATGGCTTGGTCACAAAATTTACAAACGGTGTTGGGTTACGCTAAAGAAATTAGTGAAAAACAGGACTTTATTAAGTTTTGCAACACCAGAGCGTTTGAAGACGCAGTTAATCAAAAGGTTGCGCTTATTTCTTTGACCGATGATTTAAAGGCGGAAGCGGAAAAGTATATTTTAGAAAATGAAAAGAATGAAAACGCTTTGTGTTTCGTTTTGTTCTTTATCGTTTACACCATTTGCAGAAAGAATAAAATAGGTAACTTGCAAGATTTTTGTGATAAGTATATCAACCTTTTTGACGAGTATGAGTTTACCGAGTTTATTAAAATTTTAACCGAATACAACACTAAAAAGGACGATAAAAATCAACTTAGAATTATTAGAAAAACCAAAAAACTTATCGAACTTAAAGGGGATAACTTTGATTTTTCTACTCACAACGGCGTTGTGAATTTATACGTTGAGGCGGTTTGTTCATATTTTGAAACTAACCTTGATGAAAGAGAAGATGAAAAACTCTATATTGAAGATGCAAAAAATAAAATTTCTTCAATCATAAACGGTGGTGAAAACAAGTATCCTAAATTTACCCTTAACTTTGGTAGATTAGAGGCGCTTTTAGGTAATTATCAGCAGGCTGAAGAACTTATCAATAGAGCGATAAGTTATATCGGTAGTGGGGAAACGCGCGTTTACACCGTACACGAATATGAACAATATTTGACCAAACTTAATATGATAAAGTTATACGACCTTAATGATAAAAAGATTAAGGAAGTTGAAAAGATTAAAACGGATAACTTAAAGTCGTTATCATTAATCACCGCACTTTTAGGATTTTTGTTGGGTTCTATCAATATTTTCTCTACCGTAACCGACGTTAAAGTTATGGCGCTTTTGATGGTAACTTATTTAGGACTTATAATAATCCTTTTAGGCATACTTTTGTTCGGTATTAAACTTATTTATAAAGAAAAGAATAAAAAATTCACGGCGTATATATTAGTTACGCTCATTTTAGGCGTGCTTATTTTTGCGCTAAGCACTATACTTATTTTAATGGTATAAATATAAGATGAAGATTGAAAAAGCAACGCGTAAATCACATTTTTATAACGAAGACCGTTATATCGTGGGCGATAATTACTGTATGGTTTTAGACGGAGCAACTTCTCTTGTAAGTTCGGGTATTAAACCCACGGAAGGTAGTTGGTTTGTTTCACGCATAAAGGGAAATTTGCCTAAAAAATGTGATAACGTAATCGAAAAACTTGAATATATCTCTAAAAAAACTTACGCTGAATTTATTAAGTTGTCTAAGGCAGACAGCGTGCTTTATTATCCAAGCGCGGGGTTGTCTTGCGCTATCGTTAAAGACGACAAAGTGCAGATTTTGACCACGGGCGATTGTGAGGCGGTTGTTAAACTTAAAAACGGCAAAATCATTAGACATATCTTTCCTATGCTTGCCACTTTGGATAAAGATGCATTAGGCATGATGATTGAGTATAAAAAAGCGCACGGTGTAAGTATGTTTGAGGCAAGAAAGGCGCTTAACAGCGTGCTTGTTGAAAACAGAAAACTTATGAATAAAAAGGGTGGATATCCTGTGTTTACGGTGTCTGATAACCCCGATTTTGAGTATATAAAAGCCGAGTATAATACTGATGAAATAAAAGAAATTTATCTTTATTCGGACGGCATTGCACAAGCGTTTGATGAACTTCAAATTTATTCTTCTTGTGAAGAAATGTTTAGTAAAGAAGTGGATATTTTTGAAGAGATTAAAAAGATTGAAAAAAGAGCGTTTAGTGATAAAACTTGTGAAAAATATCCGCGATTTAAAGTTATTGACGATATAGTTATAATTAAGATGACTTTTTAATAAAAAACATAAAAAACCCCTGCAAAATGCGGGGGTTTTTGTTTTGCTATAAATTACATAATACAAATATTTAAAAAACGGCAAAATCAGTTGAAATTTAAGTATAAATGTGATAGAATTGATTTGCTAAGTAAACATTATATATACGGTGGTTAATATTAATATAAAAATAGCCGTCGCGATATACAAAAAGGAGAGATTATGTTCAAGATTGTTGACAAAAAAGTGCTTAATCCTACGGTCACCAGAATTGACGTTTACGCACCGTTTGTTGCTAAAAAAGCGCAAGCAGGTCAGTTCGTTATTTTGAGGGCTACTGAAGACGGTGAAAGAATACCTTTAACCGTTGCTGATTACGATAGGGAAAAGGGTACCGTTGCGGTTATTTTCCAAATTGTTGGTGCAACCACTTACGCACTCAATCAACTCAATGCTGGCGATTATATTGCAGACTTCGTTGGTCCGCTCGGTAACGCTACACACGTTAAGGGTTTGAAGAAAGTTGCCGTTGTTGGCGGTGGCGTTGGTTGTGCTATAGCTTACCCCGTTGCTAAGGCACTTCATGATGAAGGTGCTGAGGTTCACTCTATCGTTGGTTTTAGATGCAAAGACCTTGTTATCTTGGAAGATGAATTTAAGGCTGTTAGTGATAAGTACGTTCTTATGAGTGATGACGGTACTGCTGGCACTAAGGGTTTGGTTACCGATGCGCTTAAAAACCTTATCGAAAGTGGCGAACAATATGATGAAGTTATCGCTATCGGACCTGTTATCATGATGAAGTTCGTTTGCAAACTCACCAAGGAATACGGTGTTAAAACTATCGTTTCAATGAACCCCATTATGATTGATGGTACTGGTATGTGCGGTGGTTGCCGTCTTACCGTTGGTGGCGAAACTAAGTTTGCTTGTGTTGACGGTCCTGAATTCGACGGACATTTAGTTGACTTTGACGAAGCAATGAAGCGTGGCGCAAGTTACAAAGAATGGGAAAGACACAAGTATGAAGAAACTTGCAACCTTTTCAACAAGGAGGTTAAATAATTATGCCTAACATGTCATTAAAGAAAAATCCCATGCCCCATCAAGAGGCTGACGTTAGAAATAAAAACTTTGAAGAAGTTGCTTTGGGTTACACCCCCGAACAAGCAATTGACGAGGCAGAAAGATGCTTAAACTGTAAGCATAAACCTTGCGTTGGCGGTTGTCCCGTAAACGTACATATCCCTGAATTTATTGCTAAAGTTCGCGAAGGTGATTTTGAAGGTGCTTACCAAATCATTTCTGAATCTTCATCTCTCCCTGCAGTATGTGGTAGAGTTTGCCCCCAAGAATCTCAATGTGAAAAATACTGCGTACGCGGTATCAAGGGCGAACCCGTTGCTATCGGTAGATTAGAAAGATTTGTTGCAGACTATCACAACGCAAACTGCAAAGAAAAACCCGTTAAGCCTCAAAGTAACGGTATTAAGGTAGCCGTTGTAGGTTCTGGTCCTTCTGGTCTTACTTGCGCGGGCGACCTTGCTAAAAAAGGTTATGAAGTAACCGTATTTGAAGCATTCCACTTGGCTGGTGGCGTTCTTGTTTACGGTATCCCCGAATTTAGATTACCTAAGTCAATCGTTCAAAAAGAAATTGACACTTTGAAAGATTTAGGCGTTAAGATTGAAACCAACATGGTTATCGGTAAAGTTATCTCTATCGATGAACTCATTAAAGAATATGACTTTAAGGCTGTATTCGTTGGTTCAGGCGCAGGTCTTCCTAAGTTTATGAATATCCCTGGTGAAAACTTAAACGGTGTATATTCTGCAAACGAATTCTTAACTCGTATCAACCTTATGAAAGCGTATAAAGACGATGCAACCACTCCTATTAAACACGGTAAGAAAGTTGTAGTTGTAGGTGGTGGTAACGTTGCAATGGACGCGGCAAGATGCGCTAAGCGTTTGGGTGGCGACGTTCATATCGTTTACAGAAGAACTCTTGATGAACTCCCTGCAAGAAAGGAAGAAGTTGAACACGCTATGGAAGAAGGTATTATCTTCGATCTTCTTACAAACCCCGTATCAATCAAGGGTAATGAAACTGGTTGGGTAGACGCTGTTACTTGTATTAAGATGGAACTTGGCGAACCCGATGCATCAGGCAGACGCCGTCCCGTAGAAATTAAGGGTAGCGAATTTGATATTGATGCAGACGTTGTTATTATGGCACTCGGTACTTCTCCCAACCCGCTTATTAAAGCTACTACCGAAGGTTTGGAAGTTAATAAGCACGGCGGTATTATTACCGATGAGTTTGGTGCAACTTCAGTTCAAGCGGTATACGCTGGTGGCGACGCTGTAACAGGCGCAGCAACCGTTATCTTGGCAATGGGTGCTGGTAAGACAGCTGCTAAGGCTATAGATGAATATCTAAGCAAATAATTTTAAGCCATATATACTTCGTGATGCGCGTAAAATTTGTGCTTTTATTTGGTTACGTACTTTCCGTACGCGCCCAGCATAAAATGCTCATTTTCCACGCCTGACTTGTATCTATGTCTTAAAATCTAACTTAAAAAGTGGCTGTGTGAAAAAACTTGAAATACTTGTTTCTAAACCTTAAGAAATGAGTGCTATGCTAAAAGATATTTCACAAAAGAACTAATTAAAAACTAAACCGTTAAAACCGCCCTAAAATATAAAGGTCGGTTTTAATGGCGTAATAAAAGGCTTTTGTTGAATTTAAAGCCAAAACAATTAATAAATTTTTCGGAGGAATCAATAATGTTTGATTACAGCATATTGGATCGCGCTATGGAAAAGTTCGGTAGAGAAGAAAAATCTCTTATCGCTATTTTACAAGAAGCGCAAGAACATTACAGATATTTACCCAAAGAAATTTTTCCGTATCTTTCAGAAAAGTTGGGTGTTAGTGAAGCGAAAATTTTCGGTGTTGCATCATTCTATGAAAACTTCTCTTTAGAAGAAAAAGGTAAATACGTAATCAAGGTTTGTGATGGAACTGCTTGCCACGTAAGAAAGTCAACCACGATCTTAGACGCAATAAGAAAAGAACTTAAACTTTCTGAAGGTCAAAAGAACACTCCCGACGGATTGTTTACTTTGGAAACGGTTTCTTGCTTGGGCGCTTGCGGTCTTGCACCCGTAATGATGATTAACGAAACTGTTCACCCCGCAATGACACCTGAAAAAGTTAAAGCGGCTATTGCTGAAATTAAGGAGGCGGAAAATGCGTAAACTTGAAAATTTTGCACAACTTGCCGAATTTAGAAAACAATGTTCTAACGAACTCAATGCGCAAGGTAAGAAAATTCTTATTTGTGGTGGTACTGGTTGTATCGCTGGTGGCGCGCTTAAAATTTATGATAAATTAATTAAACTTCTTGAAGAAAAATCTTTGAAAGTTTCAGTTAGTTTGGAAAAACACGTAGACCACCCCGACGTTGGTGTTAAGCGTTCTGGCTGTAACGGTTTCTGTGAAATGGGTCCGCTTGTTCGCATAGACCCGCAAGGCTGGCTTTATACTAAGGTTAAAGAAGAAGACTGTGAAGAAATAGTTGAAAAAACTATTTTAGGCGGTGAATTTATCGAACGTTTAGGTTACGTATTTAAAGGCGAAACTTATCGTGAACAAGATGAAATTCCTTTCTACAAAAAGCAAAAACGCGTAGTTTTAGCAGATTGTGGACATATTGATGCTGAAGATATCGGCGAATATATTGCATTAGGTGGTTATACCGCTTTAGAAAAAGCGCTTACCAAAATGTCAAGTGAAGATATCATCAATGAAATCAGCGAATCAGGTCTTCGTGGCCGTGGCGGCGGCGGATTCCCCGCAGGCAGAAAGTGGTCTCAGGTTGCAAGACAAAACAACTTCCCCAAATACGTTGTTTGTAACGGTGACGAAGGCGACCCCGGTGCGTTCATGGATAGAGCGGTTATGGAAGGTAACCCGCACTCTCTTATTGAAGGTATGATGATTGCCGGTGTTGCTTGCGGTTCTAACGATGGTTATATCTACGTTCGTGCTGAATATCCTTTAGCAGTTGCAAGACTTCAACTCGCTATCGAACAAGCAACCGAACTTGGAATTTTGGGCGATAATATTTTAGGCACTAATTTCTCTTTCAAAATGCACATTAACCGTGGTGCTGGTGCGTTCGTTTGTGGTGAAGGTTCTGCTCTTACCGCATCTATCGAAGGTAAACGCGGTATGCCCAGAACTAAACCTCCGCGTACAGTAGAGCACGGTTTGTTTGATAAACCTACCGTTCTCAACAACGTTGAAACTTACGCTAACGTTGCAACTATTATTAATAACGGTAGCGAATGGTTTAAGAAAATCGGTACGGAAAATTCTACTGGTACTAAGACTTTTGCGCTTACTGGTAATATCCAAAACGCAGGTCTTATCGAAGTACCTATGGGAACCACTCTCCGTGAAGTTATCTTCGATATCGGCGGTGGCGTTCGTGACGGTGGAAAGTTTAAGGCTGTTCAAATCGGTGGCCCGTCAGGCGGTTGCTTAACCGAAGAACACTTTGATTTACCCCTTGATTTTGACTCTCTCTCTAAAGTTGGCGCAATCATCGGTTCAGGTGGTTTGGTAGTTATGGACCAAAAAACTTGTATGGTTGAAGTTGCAAGATTCTTTATGGACTTTACTCAAAAAGAAAGTTGTGGTAAATGCGTTCCTTGTAGAGAAGGTACAAAGCGCATGCTTGAAATCTTAAACCGTATCGTTGACGGTAAAGGTGAAGACGGCGATATTGAACTCTTAAAAGAACTTGGTGAAACTATTTCTAAAACTGCACTTTGCGGTCTTGGTAAAACTGCTGCTGGTCCCGTACTTTCTACTATTAAGTACTTTGAAGACGAATATAAGGCACATATTTACGATAAGAAGTGCCCCGCTGGCGCTTGCCAAAAATTAAAGACTATCACTATCGATCCCGAACTCTGCAAGGGTTGCTCTAAGTGTGCAAGAAACTGTCCTGTTGGGGCAATTAAGGGCGAACTCAAAAAACCGTTCGTTATTGATCAAAAACTTTGCATTAAGTGTGGCGCATGTCTTTCTAACTGCCCGTTCCACGCTATTAAAGAGGTGTAATTATGAAAGAATATATGATTATTGACGGTATTAAAGCGGAAATCAACGGCGAAAAGAACGTTTTAGAAGTAGCAAGAAAAGTTGGTATTGAAATTCCTGCTTTCTGTTATGACCCCGACCTTTCTATTTACGGCGCTTGCAGAATGTGTATGTTTGAAGATGAACGCGGTAGATTTGACGCTGCTTGTTCTACTATCCCAAGAGCAGGTATGGAAATCAAAACCAACACGCCTAAACTTCGTAAATACAGAAAAATGATTCTTGAACTTCTCCTTGCAAACCATTGCAGAGATTGCACCACTTGTCATATGAGCGGTAAGTGCAGACTTCAAGAATTTGCTTATAAGTTCAACATTGAAGGGGTAAGATTCCCCAACAATGCTTGCCAACTTTCACCCGACCACTCTTCATACTGCATTTTGCGTGACCCTGGAAAGTGTATTCTTTGCGGTAAGTGCGTAAGAATGTGTAATGAAATTCAATCAGTTGGCGCAATCGACTACGCTTACCGTGGTTCAAAGATGAAGATTGCAACCGCTTTCGATGGCGATATTGCTAATTCTCCTTGCGTTGGCTGTGGTCAATGTGCAGCAGTTTGCCCGACTGGTGCTATCACTATTCGTGATGATGCGGACCTTGTTTGGAAAGCAATCGGTAACCCTGACGTTGAAGTTTCAGTTCAAATTGCTCCCGCTGTAAGAGTAGGTTTAGGAACTGAATTCGGCTTTGAAGAAGGCGAAAACGTTATGGGCAAGTTAGTTACCGCACTTCGTGAAATGGGCTTTGATAAGGTTTATGATACTAATATCGGCGCAGATTTAACCATTATGGAAGAATCTAACGAACTTATCCATAGAATTCAAAAGGGTGGCAAGTTGCCTATGTTTACTTCTTGCTGTCCCGCATGGATTAGATTTGCTGAAGATAAATATCCCGACCTTTTAGATAACATTTCTACTTGTAAGAGCCCGATGCAAATGCTTGCATCAACCATAAAGGCTACTTATGAAGGCGAAAAGAAACATATCCACGTTGCAATTATGCCTTGCTCAGCAAAGAAAGATGAAGCAAAGCGTGAAAAATTTGGCGGTGCTGTTGATTACGTTCTTTCTACTCAAGAAGTTGTTCGTATGATTCGTGAACAGGGAATTCACTTTAAGTATATCGAAGAATCTCTCCCCGACGTTCCGTTTAAGGAATACACGGGCGCTGGCGTAATCTTTGGTGCATCAGGCGGTGTTATGGAAGCAGCACTTAGAACTGCTGTTGAAACCATTACTGGTGAAAAACTTCAAAACGTTGAATTTACTGAAGTTCGTGGCATGGAAGGCGTTAAAGAAGCGGAATACGTTGCTGGCGACCTTAAGGTTAAAGTTGCAGTTGCAAGTGGCTTGAAGAATGCTAGAGAGCTTTGCGACAAGGTTAGAGCAGGCGAGTGTGATTATCAATTTATTGAAATCATGAGTTGCCCCGGCGGTTGCGTAAACGGCGCTGGTCAACCTTTCGTTGACGCGTTCAAGCGTTCTGAAATGGACTATAAGGGTATGCGTGCAAAAGGTCTTTATAAGACTGATGCTGATATGTCAGCAAGAAAGAGTCATGAAAATATGGCAATCTCTGCTCTCTATGATAACTTCTTTGGTGAAGTTGGCGGACATAAAGCGCATGAACTTTTACACACTCATTACGAACCCAAAAAACGCTAATAGTAAGGTTTGAATAAAAACAACTTAAAAATTAAACCGCGCGGTTGTAATCGCGCGGTTTTTCTTTGACTTATTATATCAATATTTGGTATACTAAAAATAATCAGGAACGCAAAAAGTTGCGCGTTATAGTATAAATATTGTATAGTGTACTTACTATCAGTTGAAAAATAATAAATAATGAAAAGAAAAATTTTGTGTACTGTGTTTGCCTGCCTTGCAGCGGTGCTTTACGCAATAAATATTCCCGTGTCAAAGATATTGTCTGCACACGCAAGTTCGGTTATGATGGCGTCGTTTTTATATCTTGGTGCAGGGATAGGTCTGTTTATTTACGGACTTATTGCAAAGGCTTTTAAAAGGCAAGAAAACCTTAAAAAACTCAATAAAAAAGATATGCCTTTCGTTATAAGTATGGTGGTTTTAGATATTGCCGCACCTATACTTTTGATGATAGGTATAAGATACACTTCAGCGTCAAACGCGTCACTTCTTAATAACTTTGAAATAGTTGCAACTACTTTAATAGCGTTTATCGTGTTTAAAGAAATGGTTTCGCCAAAACTTTGGATTGCTATTATTGCCGTAACTCTGTCAGGTGTAATACTCAGTTTTGAAGGCTGGGGAAGTTTTAACTTTAACTTTGGCTCGCTTTTAGTGCTCGGCGCGTGCGTATGTTGGGGGTTGGAAAACAACTGCACTAGAAAAATAAGTAATAAAAGCGCAACCGATATCGTAGTTATTAAAGGGTGTTTTTCAGGTCTTGGAAGTTTAATCGTTGCACTACTTGTTGGTGAAAAATTTCCGCCCGTTGAAATTATTTTTTTAATTGCATTTCTTGGTTTTGTTGCGTACGGACTTAGCATTAAGTTTTATATTACTGCACAGAGTGAACTTGGTGCGGCTAAAACGAGTGCCTATTATTCTATTGCACCTTTCGTAGGTGTGATATTTGGTGTAATTTTCTTAAAGGAAGTGCCCGAATTTAATTTCTATATAGCACTTGTGTTGATGATTGCGGCTACAATTTTAATGGTTGAAGATACTTTTGAAACATATCACAAACACGAACATACTCACACGCAAAAACACGCTCACTTAAACGGTGATAAAAATATAACGCATGAGCATACGTTTACGCATACCCACGCGCACTTACATAAAGTAGACGGGGAAGACAAACACGTGCACAAGCATTTAACTAAAGAAAATCATATGCATTTATAAACATATTTATAAAGGAAAAAACACTATGGAATTTAAGAAAAGTAAAAAACTTAGTTACTGTTATTTAACGGCAGTATATCTTCTTGCACTTGCGGTTGCGGTGTTGTGTTATAGGCTTATGCCCACTAATATCGCATTACTTAAAGTTCTTGCAGCGGACGTATGCGCAACGGTTATAGTTTACATAGGAAGTCTTATTATAAATAATTCTTCCGTTTACGACCCGTATTGGAGCATTCAACCTATTGTAATCGTTATAGGGCTTGCAATCAGTTTTGGCGCAAATAGTGTATTAAAAGTTTTTGCACTTATCGCGGTGCTCTTGTGGGGTATTCGCCTTACTGCTAATTGGGGCTATACTTTCAAAAACCTTACAAAAGAAGATTGGCGTTATAAAACTTTTAGAGAAAAAACAGGGGATTATTATCCGTTTGTAGATTTATTCGGAATTCATTTATTCCCCACGCTTGTAGTTTATATGTGCATGATGCCCGTAATTTTCTTGTTTTCAAATTACGTGGTAATAAATGCGGGCAGTATTATTTTTTACGTAATAGCACTTGGTGCTGTTGCTTTGCAAACCATTAGTGATATTGAACTTCACTCTTTCAAAAAACGCGGTGAAAAGGGCATTTATAGAGAGGGGCTTTGGAAGTATATCCGCCACCCCAACTATCTTGGTGAAATTGTGTTTTGGTGGGCTATGATGCTTGCAACCTTCTGTGGTGCACCTAAAACCGCATATATGTTTATAGGCGTAATTGCGTTGACGCTTATGTTTGTATTCTATAGTGTGCCCGTTGCCGACCTTAGACAAGCAAGAAAAAAAGGGTTTGAAGAATATAAAAAAGAAACCGACGCTTTGCTTCCTATTAAATTTATACAAAGCAAAATAAAGGAAGCATCAAAAGATGAGTAAAAAAGAAAAAAAGTCTTTTTTAAAAGGTGCGCTTAGCGTATTAAAGATATTCTTCTTTGTTATAAGTGTTTTAACTCAATTATCTTATATATCGCTACTTGTGTATTTATCCACCGTAGTTGATGAAAGGCAAGCGGTTAATATCAGTTTATTAGTATTCTCTATTATAT
Source organism: Christensenellaceae bacterium (assembly GCA_045614185.1). Taxonomy (GTDB): domain Bacteria; phylum Bacillota; class Clostridia; order Christensenellales; family Borkfalkiaceae; genus UBA1259. Next base: position 17,473 of record JAZLCJ010000023.1, read on the forward strand.
ACTTAATAATATATATTGTTTTGTCGTTGATAAGAAATAGAGACGTTTCAAAAGCCAAAACTACGGCAAAACGCGCGTATAAAACGGTTAAGTTTTTGCTTAGATTTATATCAATAGGCATTACTATTTACGGTATATACTTTACGTCAAAGCATTTTTCTTTAATTTCCGCTATTCTTGCGGGTGCGTCTTTACACTTCCTTATAAATGAATTGATTATTGAAATCGTTTCGTTTCTTATCGCAAGAGAAGCTAAAAAACTTAAACAAGACGTAACCGATGGCTTAAACGATATAGTAGAATCTGTAAAGAGTATAAAACTGCCTAAAATAAAGAAAAAAGTTAAAGAACAACCCTTAGAACAAAATAGTTTAGATAATAATCAAAAAACTCCTATCGACTGATAGGAGTTTTTTATTTTAGATTTTTTCTGCTTTTATTACTGTAAGTGTTCGGTCGTTAACGGTGAATTTTAAGTTTATGCCCGCAAATGAAAGACCGTATTCTTTGCCGTCATCTTGATAAGATGGGCGGGGGTCGTCTGCTAAGCACTCTATAAGCGCGTCTATCTTTTCTTGTGGTAATAGATTATAAACGGCATCACAAAGGTTAACTTTTAATTTGTAATCCTTTAATTCTTCTGCGTAACCGCCATAAGCCTCAGGGTGGCAATCGGTAAAGGGAAGGTATGGTTTAACGTCGTAAATAGGTGTGCCGTCAAGTAGGTCTGCACCAGAAATAACGATAACGGTACCGTATTTTTCACTCTTTTCCAACTTTTCAAACTTAACAGAAGAAAGCCCTATATGATTGGGGCGGAAAGGTGAGCGACTTGCAAAAACACCCACTTTTTTATTTCCGCCAAGTCGTGGTGGGCGAACGAGTGGGGTAAAGCCACTTTTATGCGCTTTTGAAAAATCGAATAATATCCAAAGATGAGAAAACCCTTCTATTCCGCGCAAAGCGTCATCACTTCTAAATTCTGGGTAGAATATTACTTTTGCCTTTAGACTGGGCGCTCTACCGCTTTGGCGGGGAATACCGAATTTTTCAGAAAAATCACTTTTTATATAACCGATAGGTTTAACGTTAAAAACTTCCATGCCTATATTATACAACTTTTTTATTGTGTAAGTCTATTACTTTTTTGTTTGTAAAAGAAAACACGGCAAAATTTTGCCGTGTTTTAATTTGTTATTCTTCAGTTTGAGTTTTTGCCCAACGTTTAACCATATCCGCAACTGAATGTGCAAGTTCGCCTAAATCCCAATCGGTTGTGTTTACGATAAGGTGATAAGCCTTTCTGTGCCCCCATTCGCCGTCGGCAATCAAAAATCTGGTGCGAGCGCGGTTTTTGTCAACGCGTTGGATATTTTTCTTTAACGCCTTATCTGATAATTGTTCGTCATGGTCAGCGCGTTCTCTGCAACGCTTAATTTTTGCATCCATTTCAGCGCAAACGAATATGTTAAACGGGTTGAGGTCGCTCAAAATTACGTCTGCATTTCTGCCAACGATAACGCAGTTTCTACCTTGCTTAGCAATTTCTTCAATAACCTTTCTTTGTTCAATTAAAAGGTTGGTTTGCGGGGAATGTACAACCATAGGGGAGATAAAAGAGTGGTTAAAGGTTAGTGGTATGGTTTGTAAAATATTGCTGTTAAGTGCAGCATCAACAGATTTTTCGTCCATATTATGGCGTTCCGCTATTGTTGAAATAATTTGGCGGTCATAATAATCATATTCCAAAATTTCAGCAATACGCTTGCCTAATTCTCTGCCACCACTACCAAATTCACGACTAATAGTTACAATAATCATAAGCTTTACCTATATTTTAGATTTTTTAGAAAAAAATTATAAAGCAATAATTTTTATTTCTATAATAATTATACTATAAAATCTTGAAAAAATCAATACCCAATTTTAAAAAGGCTTTTCCCAAAAGAAAAAACGGCTTTTCCCAAAAGAAAAAACGGCTTTATTTAAAGCCGTTTTTAATATTTACTTATTTTTTTTATCTTCTTCAGGGTGGGCAAGTTTATATTTGTATTCTTCTAAAGCAGTTGCAAGTTGGTCCCCGCAAGAAGTGTTACTTCTGCATTTAATACCTTTTAAGAGTGAAATAACTTCATCAACGGGTTTGCCGTCAACAAGTCTTGCAACGGCTTGTAAATTTCCGCTACAACCACCAATAAATTTTACGTTTTGAAGTTTCATATCAGGGGTAACGTCAAATAAAATTTGTCTTGAGCACGTACCTTTGGTCATGTAAGTTTGCATTTTAATTCTCCTTATGATGTCAAAAATAAATCAGTCAACTAAATTTTCATATACGTTGCGGTAAACGTCTGCAGCCTTTTCGCCCCACTTTTTATAAATATCTTTAGCAACTTGGCGGTTGGGAACAACCAGTTTTAATTCTAACACGGGCTGTGCTGGCTCAATAATTTTAAGATAAGCCGTGTAAGTGCCGTCTTTATTCATAAAATAGTCTGCAACACACTCTTGCTTTCTGCGATATTTAGTGCGGTTATTTTTAATGAAAAGTGCAATTTCTTCACGAGTAGATGCGGGAATATTGATAAAGAAGTTTGCTAAGCATATTCTTCCGTCAGGGGTAATGGTGTAAAGCGGTTCACCAGCGTTACCAATATTGTAAATCCAACCGCAATCAAGAAGTTGGTTTAATATGGGCTGACAGTCCATATAAGCAAGCCAGTTGTTTGATGAACAACACATGTCAAGTACCGTGTTTTCAGAAAGCGGAACTTCCATCTTGTCAAAGACGAACAACAATATTAACTTGTTAAGTGATGAGTCACCTTTGACTTGCATAATACATACATCTCCACATTACTATTAGGTTAATATTATACCACAAAAATAGATTTTGTAAAGAACTTTATCAAAAAATTTGCAAAATTATGACAAAAAAAGTTTATAAAGCCAAAGTATTATGGTATAATATAAAAGTAAAAATGGGTTTATAGGGTTAAATAAACAATAAACTTAAAGGTATTTGGAGATAGAATTATGACAAAAGTTGATGAATTGAATTTGTTTTTAGAAAGTGCAGACGATTTGGTTGAAAGTAAATATATTATTGCCGACGTAAAACTTGCTAACTTCTTAAGATCAATCGCTATGTCTAACACCATTATTGCAATCTTAAAAAATTGCCTTAATGATTTTGATTATTTAGATGCGCAAAGAAAATACTTTGTTAAAAGTCAGCAATCTGATAAGGGCGAATTTATAACCCCAACTTCTTCACGCGAACTTTTGGCGTTCGTATTCAATATTTTGGTGGATATTGATGCAAAGCGCATAGACTTTAACCAACTTTTAAGCAAATACTTCTTTGTGGACGGAAGTTGTTCTGCATCTTACGAAGCGTTTACTACGGCTGTTATTAAACCGTTTGTTAACGTTATTCAAATGCTTATGGAAGGGGTTGTTGACGGAAGTATTCAAGACCCTATCGAAGCGTTAAACGCACAAGAAGGCTTAAAAGCAAAAGAACTTGCTGAAAAGGCTCAAACTGAAAAGAGAGAAAGAGAACTTTTGATGAAGGCTTATGGTAAAAGCCTTAAAGCAATCAAAGATATTTTGAGTGCAGATAAGCAAAAGGTTAAAGATAGCAAGTTGAAAGATTCTTCTAAGGAAGAAATTATACTCGTTATTGATATGTTTGCAAGTGTTTTAGATAGTGATGATAAAGATGCTATTCAATACGCGTTTATCGCATATAAGAACGTTGCAAATGCAAATATGTTTATGTTCTTTGGTAGAGCATATAAGGTTAGCAAACTTATTAAGGACGTGTTAAATGGAATTTGAAGAAAAAACCCTTGAAAAGAATTATCTTTACAAGGGTAAAATTATCAACCTAAGAAAGGATAACGCACTTCTTCCTAACGGAAACACGGCTATTAGAGAAGTTGTTGAACACTTGGGTGGAAGTTGCATTTTATGCATCGTAGACGGTAAAGTTTTGTTGGTTAAACAATTCCGTTATCCGTATGGTGAAGAAATTTGGGAAATCCCCGCTGGTAAACTTAACGAGGGGGAAACGCCCGAACAAACTGCTATTCGTGAGTTGGAAGAAGAATGCGGGTTAAAAGCCGAAAGCGTTACAAAACTTTTTGACGTATATCCTACTACTGCGTACAGTAATGAAATTATAAGAATTTATCGTGCGGAAAATGTTAAAAAGACTAATCAACACTTAGACGACGATGAGTTTTTAAGAGCACAATGGTTTGATTTGCAAACGGTTAAAAAAATGATTGAAAGTGGTGAAATTAAAGATGGAAAAACTTTGATTGCACTTCTCAGCGTTTTATAACCGCATGGGGAAAAGATATAAACATCTAAAAGGACGGACATTATTTTGAAAAGGACAGACGTAAGAAACGTTGCAATTATCGCGCACGTAGACCACGGTAAAACAACTTTGGTTAATGAAATGTTAAAACAAGGCGGTATTTTCCGTGATAATCAAGAAGTTATGGATAGAGTTATGGACTCTGGCGACATTGAGCGTGAAAGAGGCATAACCATTTTAGCAAAGAATACTTCTGCATTTTATAACGGAGTAAAAATCAATATCGTCGATACCCCAGGCCACGCGGACTTTGGTGGTGAAGTTGAACGTGTTTTGAAAATGGTAAACGGCGTTCTCGTTCTTGTTGACGCTTGTGAAGGCCCTATGCCTCAAACGCGTTTCGTTATGCAAAAGGCGCTTGAACTTAACCATAAACTTATTATAGTAGTAAATAAAATCGACCGCCCCGATGCAAGACTTTCTGAAGTTCAAGATGAAATTTTGGAACTTTTATTCGACCTTAACGCAAGTGATGACCAAATTGAAAGCCCAATTATTTTCTGTTCGGGTAGAGCGGGCACTGCAACTTTAGATTATAAAACCCCCGGTACCGATTTAACTCCGCTTTTTGATACTATTATCAACCATTTTGAACCGCAAGAAGTGGATATGGACGGGCCTTTTCAAATGCTTGTTTCATCAATCGATTACAACGAATACGTTGGTAGAATTGGTATCGGTAGGATTGAACGCGGAAAGATTGCCGTTAACCAAGACGTTCAAACTTGTAACTATAACGTTACTGGTAAAGAAGTTAAAGGTAAACTCGTTAGTATGTATCAAATCGAAGGCTTGCAAAGAGTTTCGGTTGAAGATGCAAAAGCAGGCGATATCGTTTGCGTAAGCGGTTTGGAAAATATCTCTATCGGTGACACTATTTGTTCACCTGAATTAGTTGAACCCGTACCTTTCGTTAAAATAAGTGAACCTACTGTAGAAATGCTTTTCTCGGTAAACGACAGCCCGTTTGCGGGTAAAGAAGGCAAGTTTGTTACCACAAGACATCTCCGCGATAGATTGTTTAAGGAAATGTTAAAAGACGTTTCACTCCGCGTTGAAGAAACTGATTCAGCAGATTCATACCGCGTGTGCGGTCGTGGTGAAATGCACTTGTCAATCTTAATTGAAACCATGCGTAGAGCGGGGTATGAGTTCCAAGTAGGCGCGCCTAAGGTTATGTATAAACAAGATGGCGACACTATTTTAGAACCTATGGAAAGACTTGTAGTTGACGTTCCTGAAGATAAAACGGGTAGCGTTTTCTCAAGCATGGGTGTTAGAAAGGGCGAACTTATCCAAATGGAAAATATAGGTAGCCGTATTAGGCTTGAATTTAAAGTTCCCGCACGTGGTTTGTTTGGTTATAAGAGTCAATTCTTGACTGAAACTCGTGGCGAAGGCGTGTTCAATACACTTTTCTTTGGTTATGAAGAATTTAAGGGCGATATTGAAAGAAGGGCAACAGGTTCACTCGTTGCGTTTGAAACGGGCGAGGCTGTAACTTACGGGCTTTTCAATGCGCAAGGTCGTGGACAACTCTTTATCGGTGCAGGGGTAGAAGTTTATGAAGGTATGGTTGTTGGTGTTTCACCCAAGAACGAAGATATCAGCGTAAACGTTTGTAAGAAAAAACACCTTACTAATACTCGTGCATCTGGTAGTGACGATGCGCTCCGCTTAGAAACTCCTAAGATTATGAGTTTAGAAGAGGCTATGGAATTTATCAATGATGATGAAATGCTTGAAGTAACGCCTAAAAATATTCGTATTAGAAAGAAAACTTTGAATACGGAAATGCGCCTAAAGCGTAAGGCCAAAGGCTTAGAGTAGTTTTAAGCCATATATGCTACGCAATACTTTGTCAAGCGTCGGCTTGCCTTGATTACGTACAAAAAGTACGCGCACTTCGTCAAGCCTCGCGTTTCCTCGTCTTACTTGCATCTATGACTTAAAACACAACTTAAAATAAATATTAAAAAAACCGCTTGTTTTTTTCAAGCGGTTTTTTTTAACACCTAAACAAAAAAGCCAACTGCTTTTGCAGTCGGGTTTTTATTTTTAAGATTAGATTATAAAGTGTTAACGAAAGCAAATCTTAAGATAAAGAGAATTGCGATAATAGTAACAACGATATCTTTCTTAGTGTACTTACCAGTGAAAAGACGGATAAGAACGTATGCGATTGCGCCTACTGCAATACCGTTAGAGATAGAGTAGGTTAAAGGCATAAGGATAAGGGTAAGGAATGCGGGGAGCGCACTTGATAAATCTTCCATATCAATAGCCTTGAAGTTCTTGAGCATAAGAACGCCAACGTAGATAAGTGCAGGTGCAGTTGCTACGCCAGGGATAATGCTTGCAAGCGGAGAAAGAACGATACATACTAAGAAGAGTGCTGCGGTTACGAGAGCGGTAAGACCAGTTCTACCACCTTCAGCAACACCTGATGCAGATTCAACGAAAGTGGTTACGGTTGAAGTACCAAGCATTGCACCAGTACAGGTTGCGATAGAGTCGCACATCATTGATTTTTCAATTTCAATGGGGTCGCCGTTTTCGTCGAGCATACCTGCTTGAGCAGATGCACCGTACAAAGTACCGATAGTATCGAACATATCAACCAAGCAGAAGGTAATGATAAGAACGATTACAGAGAAGATTGAACCAATGGTTACGCCGTCAAATGCAGCCGCCCAACTTTCGGGTTTGAATACTGAGAAACCGTAAGTGCCGAAATCTACAAAAGATTGACCGATTTGGTTGAATTCAAATTTAGGAACAGTCCAAGTGAACAAGTAGTAAAGGATAGTAGAAACTAAGATACCCAATACGATTGACATGTTCTTGAGCCATTTAACGTTAAGTTTGTTAAAGATAACGATAGCAATTAAACCTAAGAATGCTGCAAGGAAGGGTGCTGCACCGCCAGCGAGTTCGCCAAAATTATTGTAAATAGTCCATTTGGTAAGGTCGCCGAGTTGAACGAAAGTATATTTGTTAGCGGTTACGATAAATGAACCCTTAAAGCCAAGGAACGCAATAAACAAACCAATACCTGCGGGGATAGCCTTCTTCAAGCAATCGGGAAGAGATTTAGCAATATAACTTCTTAAACCAGTTACAGATAAAAGTAAGAAGATTAAACCAGAGATAAGAATGATTACTAAGCCTGCACCGTAGTTGGTAGCAAGGGTTTCTTCAAAGCCTACAAAGTCGCCTGCTTCTTCGCTATAAATAAGTGCAGGGATAATGAAAGAGGTAAAGAAGAAAGAGTTAAGACCCATACCAGACGCTTGAGCAAACGGCTTTTTAGCCAAGAAAGCGTAAAGCAAAGTACCTAATACAGCGGCAAGAATTGTTCCGATATAAACTGCAGACCAAATAGATGCCATTTCGCCACCGAGGAATTTGTAGAAACCGGTGATTTGGTTAGGGTTGGTTATGATGATATAGCACATTGCAAAGAACGTGGTAATACCGGCTATGATTTCAGTTTTAACACTGGTATCGGGTTTCATGCCCAAAGCCTTTCTAAACCAACATTGTTTAGTTTTTTTCTGTTCCATTTTTGAAACACTCCTTTGTAAAAAATTTTGTTCAATAAAAAGTAAACAAGTTACTTTTAAATCACGAAAGCATTATATCATAAAACAAAAGGTATTTCAATATGTTTTTTAAATTTTTTTCAAGAAAATTTCAAGGTTTTTAAAATAAAAATGCGCGCGACTACTTTATGAGTCGCGCGTCTTAAATTTCACCTATTATTTATTTGTTTATTTGCAACCACAACCGCCAAATCCGTTAAGGAACCCGCCACCGTTTTTGCATGCGCAACAAATAATAAGAAGTGCCACAGGCAGACAGTAACAACTGTTGAAGAGACCGTTCAAGCATCCACTCTTGCAAAGGCAGATGATGAGAAGGATAATCAATACCCAAAGACAGCAATTATTGTTGCCGAATAAATCGAAACCGTTCATATATAAACCTCCAAAGTATATAAACCTCTCCGCCTATGTAGAATTTTTTATTGAAAGCGGAGTTCTATATTATCAATATAGTTATTTTAAGCGAAAAATGTTACAATAAACCTAACTTTTTGTTTGCTATTACTATTGATTTTGTGTTAAAATAAGATAAGTTGGTAAGCGATTATCTTTTTATAAGAAGTTGACTTGTATATTCCAACAAAAAATATTTTTTTACAACGGATATCCTTAAAAGGAATTCGATTGGAGGTTAAAATGAATAGTAATGGAACCAAGTTTTTCACAACAAAGAACATAGTCTATTTGGCTATACTTACGGCGCTGTTAGTTGTTCTCAATCTTTTGAGTACCGTATTTAAGGTGATAACCAACGTAAACTTAACCCTTATCCCGATAGTTTTGGGCGCGTTGCTTTTAGGTTGGCGTGGCGGACTGATTTTAGGCGCAATAAGTGGAATTATGACTTTTATGTTCGGTGTTACAGGCGTTGATGCGTTTACTAATTTTTTATTTACGCAACATCCTGTATTAACCTTTTTAACGTGTTTTGTAAAAATTGTTGCAGCGGGTGTCGTTGGCGGATTGGTTTATCAAGTAATTAAAAATAAATACGTTGCAGTATTTGTTGCAAGTGCCGTTGTTCCTATCGTTAATACTGCATTGTTTATTTTAGGCGCGCTTATTATGAACGATTCTATTTCTGTCCTTGCCATGGCTGAGGGCGTAAGCGTGATGTATTTCTTAGTAATTATATGCGCAGGTATTAACTTCCTTGTTGAACTTGGAATTAACCTTTTGGTTGCGCCAGGTATTAGAATGGTTGTTAACGTTTTAGAAAAGAACGTATTGAGGAATAGGTAATTTTATGTTACTTGCTATAGATTTAGGTAATACAAATATTAAATACGGTGTGTTTGACGGCAAAAAATTAGTTGCGTCTTTCCGTGTTTCTTCAAGAATTTCAAGAACAGCAGACGAATACGGCTCGGTTTTAGTTGGGCTTTTGTCGGATAGCGGTATTAAAAAAAGTGATATTGATGGAATAATCTTTTCGTCAGTTATCCCCGCGCTTAACTACACCATTTGCCATATGTGTGAATACTTCTTGGGTATTACACCTATTATGATAGGACCTGGTATTAAAACGGGACTTAACATCAAGGCGGATAATCCAAGGGAAGTTGGTGCAGATATTATCGTAAACAGCGTTTCCGCGTTCAACAAGTACGGTGGACCTATCGTTGTAATCGACTTTGGCACTGCTACGACTTTTGACGTTATAAGCGATAAGTGTGATCTTATCGGCGTTGTAATTGCACCCGGTATCAAAACTTCATTAGAGGGATTGGCAACAAAAACCGCGCAACTTCCTATGGTTGAACTTGACGCACCTAAAACGGTTATCGGTAAAAATACAAAACATTGCATGCAAGCGGGTATAATCTTTGGTTTTGCAGGCTTGGTTGAAAACATATTAAAGAAAATCAAAAAAGAACTTGGCGTTGAAGAAATCACCGTTGTTGCAACGGGTGGTCTTGGTGAAATAATCGCAAAAGAAGTTAAAATGATTAACACCGTTGACAGAACTTTAACGTTAGACGGATTAAGATATATTTACGAACTTAACAAATAGCTGGAGGAATAAGTTATGAAAAAAGCAGGCGTTGCTATTCTTGGTTTAGGTGTTGTAGGTGGCGGTACTTACCAAATCCTTACCGAAAAGAAAGAATATTTTAAGAAGACGCAAGGTGTAGACATTACCGTTGAATGTGTTTTAGAAAAGAATATAGACAGAGCGCGTTCACTTGGTATTGAAGAAGAAAAAATTGCGCACAGCATTGAAGAAGTTGTTTGCAATCCTAACGTAGATATCGTTGTTGAAGTTATCGGCGGAACAGGTGTTGCTAAAACTTTCGTTACTAAAGCGTTAAAGAGTGGCAAGAGTGTTGTTACTTCAAATAAAGAACTTTTTGCTAAGCATTGGACTGAACTTGAGGCTGAAGCAAAAAAGATGAACGTAGGTTTATTCTTTGAAGCAAGTTGCGTTGGTGGCGTTCCTATTATCCGTACTTTACAAGAAGGTATGCAAGCCAACAAGATTTTGTCAATCAAGGGCATTATCAACGGTACAACTAACTATATTTTGACTAAAATGGCTTATGAAGGTTCTTCTTATGAAGAAGCGTTAAAAGAAGCACAACGTTTAGGTTATGCGGAATTTGATCCCACCGCTGACGTTGAAGGTTTTGACGCTACTTATAAACTTTCTATTCTTTCAAGCCTTGCTTTCAATAAAAAGGTATGCATTGAAAACGTTTATCGTGAAGGTATCAGCGCAGTAAACAAAAAGGATATTGCGTACGGTAAAGAAATGGGTTACACTTTGAAACTTCTTGGTATCGGTAAGGATACTGAAAAGGGTGTAGAAGTAAGAGTTCACCCTACCTTTATTAAAAACGATGATCCGCTTGCATCTGTAAACGATTCTTTCAACGCAGTTCACTTGGTTGGTGATGCCGTTGGTGAAATTATGCTTTACGGTAGAGGCGCGGGCGCACTTCCTACTGGTAGCGCAATCGTTTCTGACGTAATTTTCGCTGCAAAACACAACGAATTCTTCTACGCTGGTTTTGAAAACAATAAGAAAGGTAATAAAGCAACTAAGTTTGTAAGTGACTTTACTTCTAAATATTATATTAGAATGTCAGTTGCTGATAAACCCGGCGTGCTTGCTAAGGTTTCAAGCGTATTCGCTAAGACTAACATCAGTATCTTAGAAGTAAGACAAGTTTCTGAATGTGAAGGTACTGCACAAATTATTGTTGTAACTCATGAATGTCATGAAAGCTTAGTTAAGAAAGCAATTGAAAAATTCCAAAAACTTGAAGAAGTTGAAGCAGTTAAAGCAGTAATTCGTATGGAATAAATTATAGCAAAACACTTTGGTTAAAGGTCTAACCAAAGTGTTTTTTGTTTATTATTAAATTTATGGTTAAACTCAGTCGATAGGGGACTGGGTTTTTTCTTTTATAATATGAACTTATAACTCTAATAAAGTTTTGTTTATAGGAAAAAATATGTGATAAAAAATTTTATATAACTCATATATAAATATTGAAACAGCGAATATTGTGCGTACAATTGACTATTTACATATTATATAGTAAAATCGCAGTAATAAAACTTTAGGCATAAGGAGAAAGGTTATGTCACACGCATTTCATCAAGCAAACGAATTAAAAAAACTTGCGGATATTTGTCACGCAACCCCTAAGTTTACTGAAGAAACTTATAAGAAAAATGAGGTTAAAAGAGGTCTTCGTGATGAAAACGGGGCGGGGGTTATTACGGGACTTACTGATATTTCAGACGTTATTGCAAAGAAAATGATTGACGGTATCCTTACCCCATGTGATGGTGAACTTTACTATCGCGGAGTTGACGTGCGCACCATGATTGATAATTATGATGAAGACGCACATTCGGGGTTTGAAGAGGCAACTTACCTTTTGTTTTTTAATAAATTGCCTACAAAAGAAGAACTTGATAATTTCAAAAAACTTCTTGCAAGTTATAGAAAATTACCAAGAAACTTTGTGCGTGACGTTATAATGAAAGCGCCTAATAAAGACATTATGAATTCTATTGCAAGATGTGTTTTGATGCTTTATAGTTACGATAAAAACGCGCTTGATAATTCTATTGAAAACGTGCTTAAACAATGTTTAACTTTAACTGCTATAATGCCTATGCTTGCCGTTTACGCATACAATGCACACGTGCATTATAACGAGAATAAAAGTTTTTATATCCATCGCCCGAAACCTGAGTATTCTACTGCAGAAAACGTTCTTCATATGTTAAGGGAAGACAGTAAGTTTACGGCCTTAGAGGCAAAGGTTTTAGACATAGCGTTTATACTCCACGCAGAACACGGTGGCGGTAACAATTCAACCTTTACCACACACGTGGTAACAAGTGCTGGAACGGATACTTATTCAACCATTACCGCAGCGCTTTGTTCATTGAAAGGACCTAAACACGGCGGTGCGAATATTAAGGTTATGGAAATGTTTGCTGACCTTAAAAAACACGTAAAAGACTGGACAGATAGAAATGCTGTTAAAGATTATCTTGCTAAACTTCTTGATGGTAAGGCTTACGATGGGGCAGGGCTTATTTACGGTATGGGACATGCGGTTTATTCTATAAGTGACCCAAGAGCGCAAGTGTTTAAGGGGTACGTTTCTCAACTTGCCGTTGAAAAGGGTAGAGAAAAGGAAATGGCGCTTTATAAACTCGTTGAAGAAGTTGCTCAAGAATTAATTTGTGCAAAGCGAAAGGTTACAAAGGGCGTTGCTGCAAACGTGGACTTCTATAGTGGATTCGTTTACAATATGTTAGGACTTCCCGTAGAACTCTTTACTCCTATGTTTGCCGTTTCAAGAATGTCTGGTTGGAGCGCGCATAGAATGGAAGAACTTTTGAATAACGGCAAAATTATCCGTCCTGCATACGTGTCTACTAACGGAAGAAATCCGTATATTAAAATGGAAGATAGAAAATAACAAATAAAAAACTCCCAAAAATTTGGGAGTTTTTTTATTTTACTTAACTTTTTTATCAAAACAATCACAGCGGTGCGTGCCTACGTAACCCGTGTCGTTACACTTTTCACAAGCGTATTTAGGCGATAAATCTTCAAGAGTAAGACCGATGTTTTCAAGCATGTTTTGAGCGCTTGAAATCAGGTCTTTTTTCTTGTTTTCTAAAGCCGTTAAAGTTTGGGTGTTGTTAGCAAATTCCGCAAACGCTAAGTCTTTTTCGATACCATTTAACTTTCCGTACACTTCCATAAAGCCATCAACAAGCGTTGCTTTTTCCAAGTTCTTTTGCGCTTTAGAAACGGCAAGCGCGCGTCTTCTTTCATATTCACGGTTGTATTCTTCTTGACTGTTATTATCGGTGGGTTTTTTATCCACTTCATCAGGGGTAAATACACCGTTATTTTTCCAGTTGCTTAAAATACCGTTCATATATGCGGTGGGGGAACTCTTTCCCGCAGCAAGCATTGCGGCTTGCATAATCATATCATCGGAAAAATTCCATTGTTTCCACATGTTAAGGTTTTCTCTATCCCACGGGGTGGGGCGACGATTGATGCCCGCCGTGGTAAGCATTTTTGAAATAAATTCGTCCGTCTTTTTTTGCTGTTCAAAATAATCGCTTACGCTTGATAACGAAATAAATCCGCGTTCTCTTAAATAGTCAATCAAATCGTTCATGTCTTGCAAGGTGTTTTTGCCCGTCAAGAAACAGCGGTTTGCTATGTATAAAAGCGTGTCTTCATCAAAACCGTAAGATAACCATTTATTAGTATAAGTGTCTATAACAGTATCTAAAACTTCAACGTAAATCGATAGTGATTTATTGATTTTTATTGCTAAATCATAAACTTCTTTTTTCTTTGAAGTATACTCTGCAATTTCTTCTTTAGAAAAACTTTTTTTAGAGTATAACTCAATCAAAAACTCATCGAGTTTAGCCATACTCCCTTTGGTTAATTTAGAGGCTGCAAAAACTATATTTTCCACTTCGAAATTGAGTTCAGTAGTCCATTTTTTAAGTAGGGTAGAGTCTTCAATTTCCGGTTGACGGCGAACTTTTAACGCCTTTAAAATCTTTTCAATAACAGCCGTTCTAATTACGTAAGAAGAAAGTTCTTTTTCAACCTTTTCAATGGTAACAAGCCCTCTGTTTCCAAAATCTTTTGCAACTTTAGAAACGTATCTATAACCGATATCCGCACCCTTTCTATCCGCGCAGTATTTAACTATCATGAGCATAGCCTCTGGCTTAATACCGTAAGTTTCCATAATAGAAAAATATTCAGTATACTCGCTTGTAGAAATCATGCGCTCAGGCAAAATCGCTTGTAAACTCTTAGAAAATTCGGTGTATTTTTCCGCCTTAATTTTCTTTGGTTTTGCATTTATATAAGAACGGATAGGTTGATATTCAACCGTTAAAGGCTCTTTTGATAAAACGCTTACAAGCCCAAATTCTTCCCAATAGGTAAAGCAACTAAGAACGGTTTCTTCACTTAAAGAAAGTGCGTCAGCAATATCTTTTAAAGAACGGTCAAATTTAGGATTTTGGCAAAGGAAAAGACCGTAAAGGTAAACCTTAACGGCATCGCCCGAAGACACGGGTAAATATTCGGTTATAAATGCGTTTTCAACGTCGGTAAAAGATGCGGAAGAAAACTCTTTAGAATACGAACAAGTCATAAAATCCTTTTATTTTGCCAAATTTAAAAAATCGCTTGCTATTTGCACCCTTATATTATATAATAATTAAACTAAGTTATATATAAGGGGAAGTGTCCCTCTTAAACGAGAGTAAGTCCCATTATAAACTAAACGCCGACAAAAATCAACTTAAATTCCGATTTATTTTATTTTAATTGGCTGGAAAATTATATTTACACAAAAAAGACGAGGTAATTATGGCTGCAAATATTCTTTCACCAACTGCGATATGGAAAGATTTTACCGTTCCTTTCGTGCCGTCTGCTGAGATTATTGATACGAAAAAGGAAGAAAAAGCAACTTATACTAAACTCTATATTCAAGGTCAATCGGGTGGAGATGAAGTTACTAAAATTTTCGCAACGCTCGTGCGCCCTAATAAGCGCACTAAAACCCCTGCAATTATCTTATTGCAAGACTTTGAATGTGGTTACGACCAAAAGTTAGTTGAAGCGTTTGTTGCGCAAGGTTTTTCCGTTTTATCGGTCGACCTTGCTGGGGATAGTGAAAATGAATTTTTTACCGTATATCCATCTGCATTATATTACGCTAACTATAAGGCGGTTAAGCACGATATATGCGCAGTTGAAGCATCTGCAGATAAAACTTGTTGGTATGAATGGACACGCGTTGCAAGATATGCGCTTAAGTATTTGGCAAATCAAACTTTCGTTACAAAGATTGGCGGGTTTGCATCTGGTGAAGTTGCAACTGCACTTTGGCAAGTAATAGGTACTTCAGATGAACTTGCTTGCGCAACTTTCGTTCTAAACGCTGGTTGGCGTGCTTATAGAGGGGTATATAAATTCGGCGGAGACGTTGAACCGCAATTCTCTGACGATATGTATAAATTTATTGCGGGTATTGAACCGCAAGCGTATGCAATGCATATCAAGACCCCCGTTCTTATGCTTTCAGCAACCAACAGCAATGAATTCGATTGCGACCGCGCGTGTGATACGGTTGCTCGTATTGCAGACGGTGTGTTTAAGGCCGTGCATTATTCGGTTGGGTATAGAGAGCGCGTTAGTGGAGAGGCGTTTAGAAGCGCGTCTATATTCTTTGAAGAATTTTTGAAGAAAGAAAAGAGCGCGCTTTGTGAAGAAACGGATATTTCTTGTGAAATAGTTGACGGCAAGGTTGCCGTTGAAGTTTCTGTTACGGGCGAGGCTAAAAAGGTTGAACTTTACGCAGCGGAAGAAATTGCCGACCCTGCAAAGCGTTGTTGGCAACGCGTGGCAGAGGAAGATAAAGTTAGCAACAAAACTTATCAGTTTGAATATTTGCCGTACTTAAATTCAATGCAAGTTTCGTTCTTTGCAAGAATAACTTTCAAAAACGGCTTTGTAATGTGTACAAAGATTATCAATAAAAAGTTTACGCCAAAAGACGTTTTGCCGTCGCATAAATCTAAAATTTTGTATTCTTCCAGATATCCTTATGCGGAAAGCGTGTTTAGCGCGGCAGAACAAGACGCTGAAACTAATACAAAAATCAACCTTATTGATAAAAAACGCGTTCAAATTCAAAAAGGACCTATGGGTATTGAAGGAGTAGGCTGTAAATGGGGACTTTTAACGTTTAAGTTTGGCGCGGTTAAAGATAAACCCGCTGATGACGGCATTTTAATGTTTGATGTTTACGCTAAAGAGCAAGGCGAATTATCCGTAAGACTTATTGCCGACTATTTTGGTAAAAAGATAGTTTATACTGAAAAGATTAAACTTTTGGGCGGAGACGTTTGGCAAAACGTTAAGATCGCTCAAAATAGATATAAGACGGCTGAGGGTATGGGGCTTAAAACTTACGATAAGATTGAGGCTATTCAGTTTGATGCAAGCGTAGAATTTTTAATAAACAACGCGCTTTGGGTTTAATTAAAGCGTTTTTAGGTAAAAGCAATGATATATAGTCAAGGTGGAAAGATAATTTCCAAAAAACCCCACGCTTGCGGTGGTAACGAGTGGACTGTTATGCGCATCGGTGCAGATGTAAAAATAAAATGCGCCAAGTGTGGAAGAATGGTTTTCGTTTCGGTAACCGAGGCGGATAAGATGACAAAGCAATATATTCCTTCAAAGGAGCAAAATGAACAAAGTTAACGATAGTCTTATCGAAAAACAGCGTAAAAGTTATAAGTCGGATATAATCTTTTTTGGTGTGCTTGCCATTGTAATTGCGTTCTTTACTTTTTTGCTTGCTACAAATACGGGCGTAAGAGTTGAAGGCAGATCAATGGTTCCCACCCTACAAGATGGTGAAGTGTTAATTGCCAGCACCATTGTCCGCCCTGAAAAAGAAAAAATAGTTATAATAAAGGGCGAGCAGAGTAATTGGATTATAAAAAGAGTTATTGCAACCGAGGGCGATAAAGTTGAATTTCGTGATGATGGTTTTGTGTATATAAACGGCGTGCTATATCAAGACGATTTTGGCGCGGTAGATTATTCAAATAGGGTAGACGCACCCTTTACGGAAAAGGTTTTGGAAAAGGGCGAATATTTTTATTTGGGTGATAACAGGTCGAATAGTAGCGACAGTAGAGATTACGGAACTTGTACAGCTGAGCAAATAGTCGGTGTCGTTTATGATTGGACTATCGGCAATAAGTTTTTAAGTGCCGTGTTATTTTGGATTTAAGAGGTGAAAAATGATAAATTATTACAACGAAGAAGAATTTATTCAAGCAAAAAAGCAAAGAACAAAAACGCTGATGCTATTATTGATTGTGTTTGCTGTTTATTTGGTATTCAGTATAGGTATGGTTTTATGGTATTTAACCATGCCGTATAAAGACCCAACCATTACCGTTATAAAAGTTATTCATCATGCGGTTAGCATACTGTTTGCAATCTTTGCGTTCGTTTACTTAGGCATTCCTTATAAACGCGTGAACAAGTATTACAAAATGAACGAAAATTTAATTTTCGGTTTGAAAGAAACTTCAGTAGGCAGTTTTTTAAGGTATGACGAAAATATCCAAGATAAGGACGGCGTTGACTTTAAGTCGCTTATTTTCTTAGAATGGAACAAATATAAAGGTGAATTTTTTGAAAGAAAGGTTTTAGTTTTCTATGAAAAACCTTTCCCTGAACTTAAAGAAAAACAAAACGTAAAATTTGTTACCCAAGGTAACGTTTTAATAAAATATGAAATTTTACAAGAAGAAATTAGTAAATTAGGAGAAGATAAATGAAAGCAATCGTAACAGTTATCGGTAAAGATAAACCCGGCATTATCGCAAAAGTATCTGCAAGTTTGGCAGAAAATAACGTTAATATCGAAGATATTAGCCAAACCATTATGCAAGGCAACTTCACTATGCTTATGCAATGTGATTTTGAAAAGGCAACTAAATCTTTGAAAGAAATTAAAACCGTTCTTGTTGCTTTAGGTGAAGAAATTGGCGTTTCTATCCACGTTCAACACGAAGATATCTTTAACGCTATGCATAAAATTTAACGGGGAAAAGATAAATGCTTAATAGAAAAGAAATACTTGAAACCATTGATATGGTTGAAAAAGAACATTTTGACGTTAGAACTATTACTATGGGTATTTCACTTTTACCCTGTGTAAGAGACGACGCAAAGTTGACTGCTCAACTTTGTTACGACCGCATTTGTAAGAGAGCGGAAAAAATCGTTAAGGTTGCAACTGATTTAGAAGCGGAATACGGTATTCCGATTATAAATAAGCGCGTATCTATTACCCCTGCAAGTTTATTGACTTCATCTTTTTGCGGTCAAGAAGTTATTCTTGCAAAAGCGCTTGATAACGCAGCAAAAACCGTTGGCGTAGACTTTTTGGGCGGTTATTCTGCGCTCGTTCAAAAGGGTATGACTTCTTATGAACAATCTTTCATCAAGAGTATCCCAGAGGCTTTGGCTGTTACCGATAGAATGTGCTCATCTGTAAACGTGGGTACTTCAAAAGCGGGTATCAATATGGATGCCGTTCGCTTGATGGGTGAAATTATTAAAGAAACTGCTGAAAGAACTAAAGAGCGTGATGGTTTTGGTTGTGCAAAATTGGTTGTGTTCTGTAACGCCGTTGAAGATAATCCCTTTATGGCTGGTGCTTTCCACGGACTTTCTGAAGGCGAAACTGTAATAAACGTTGGCGTTTCTGGCCCCGGTGTAGTTCATCACGCGTTAAAGAGTTTGAAAGGCGCGTCTGTTGATGAAGTTGCTGAAACTATCAAAAAGACCGCGTTCAAAATTACCCGCGCAGGTCAACTTATTGCAAAAGAGGCGTCAAAGAGATTGAACGCTGAATTCGGTATCGTTGACTTATCACTTGCACCTACACCCGTTATGGGCGATAGCGTTGCGCATATCTTAGAAGAAATCGGTCTTGATTGTGTTGGTGGACACGGAACTACCGCTGCCCTTGCTATGCTTAACGATGCCGTTAAAAAGGGCGGTGTTATGGCAAGTTCAAACGTAGGTGGTTTATCTGGTGCGTTTATCCCTGTCAGCGAAGATATCGGTATGATTACCGCAGCTGAAAAAGGCGCAATTACTTTAAGTAAATTAGAGGCTATGACTTGTGTTTGTAGCGTAGGTATAGATATGGTTGCCGTTCCTGGCGACACTTCTGCAGCAGTTCTTTCAGGCATGATTGCAGACGAGGCAGCTATCGGTATGATAAACAATAAAACAACCGCTGTGCGCGTTATACCCGTTCCTGGTAAAACCGTGGGCGACAGCGTAGAATTCGGTGGCTTGTTAGGTAGCGCACCCATTATGGCAGTAAGCCCTTATTCTTGTGATAAGTTTATTGCAAGAGGTGGTAGGATGCCTGCGCCTATTCACAGCAACAAAAACTAAAACGCCATATACACGGCGTGATACGCGTAAACCTTGTGCTTTTATTTGGTTGTGTACAGCAAGTACACGCCCTGCATAAAATGCTCGGTTTCCACGTCTAACTTGTGTCTATGTCGTTTTAAGGAGCGGTAACGAGCCTTGTCTTGCTTGTTTCTAAATCCTTAAAAACATATAAGTATGGTCGAGCCTTGCCTAACTTGTGTCTATGTCGTTTTAAGGAGTGGTAACGAGCCTTGTCTTGATTACAACTAAACCCTTAAAACTTGTAAGAGTGAATAAATTGTGTTACATATCGTTTTAATCAATAGGAGAATATAAATGTCAAACGCATATAAATGGGCGGTGGAAGAAATTTTCGCCAACGAAAAAGAGTGGAATATCGAATTTGATAAGGTTGCCAAAATGATTGATTTCGACAAGTATAAGGGTAAACTTTGTGATGCTGATGCATTTTTATCTTGCATGAAAGAGCAAGAAAAAGTGGGCAGAATTTTCGATAGGCTTTCCGTTTACGCCATGATGAAACACGATGAAAACACCAAAGATGCGCTTTATGATTCACTCGTTTCAAAAATAACTTCACTTGCATCTAAGTTTTCAGCAAATACGGCGTTTGTATTACCCGAACTTACAGCACTTGATGAAAGCGTACTTAAATCTTTTATTTCTAACCCTGCGCTTAGCGAATACGATTACATGCTAAAGAGCATTTTGAAAGAAAAAGAACACGTTTTATCAGAAAATGAAGAGCGTTTACTTGCATTAAGTAGTGAAACAATGTCAAGTTTTAGAGATATTTTTACTAAAATAGACAATGCCGACCTACCGTTAAAAGAAATTGAATATAACGGGGAAAAGATACCCTTATCACACGGGACTTACGGCGTTATAATGCACGGTGAAGATAGAGCGCTTAGAGAACTTACTTTCAAAGAATATTACGGTGCGTATAAATCACTTCTTAACACCATATCCGCAACCTATTACGGAAACGTTAAAAAAGGTGTGTTTTACGCAAAGGCTAAAAAATATCCCTCTGCGCTTGATAGAGCGCTTATGGGTGAAGACGTGCCCAGGGTTGTTTACGATAACCTTATTTCAACAGTAACAGATGCTCTTTTATTGCTCCATAAATATATGGAAGAAAAGAAAAAAGCGCTTAATCTTCAAGATATGTACATGTATGACGTGTACGTTCCCACCGTTCCTGGTGCGGAAATGAAGTTAGAATATGACGATGCTTACGACTTAGTGGTAAAAGGTTTAGCACCGCTTGGTAAAGATTATCAAGACCTTTTAGTTAAGGCTAAAAATGAGCGTTGGCTTGACGTGTATGAAACTGATGGTAAAAGAAGTGGTGCGTACAGCGTTGCCGTTTTCGATACCCACCCGTACGTATTATTAAACTATCAAAAGACCACGCATGATATCTTTACAATCGCGCACGAAATGGGGCACAGTATTCACTCTTATTTTTCAAACAAAACTCAGCCTTACGCTAAAGCAGATTATAGAATATTCGTGGCGGAAGTTGCAAGCACGGTTAACGAAGTGTTGTTGGTTAGACATCTTCTTGCAACCAGCACGGATAAAAAACTTAAAAAATACCTCTTATCATATTTGTTAGAAATGATAAGAACAACGCTCTTTAGACAAACTCAGTTTGCGGAATTTGAACAGTTTGCGCACGAAACGGTTGAAAAGGGCGAGCCTTTAACAAAAGACAATTTGAGTGAAAAATATCTTGAACTCAACAAAAAATATTACGGACCTGCCGTTATAAGCGACGGGGATATTCAGTACGAATGGGCAAGAATTCCGCATTTTTATAGAGCGTTTTACGTTTATAAATATTCAACTGGAATCATTAGCGCGCTTGCCATTGCGGACAGAATTTTAACACAAGGGGAAAGCGCTGTAAAAGATTACTTTAAGTTTTTATCTTCGGGTGGTTCTGACAGCCCCGTTGAACTCTTAAAGATTGCGGGCGTAGATTTAACCCAAAAAACACCTTTTATTTCAGCGTTCAAAGTATTTGAAGATACACTTAACGAATTTATCGACCTTTAAGGTCAAGGAGATATACTATGGCTAACAAAAATACTGCCGATAGACAATTAAAAATTATGGGGGATATGCCTCATAGTTTAGAGGCTGAACAAGCGTTACTTGGTTGCTTGCTTTTAGATACTAAAATTCAAGTGGAAGTGGCGGCGTTCTTACAAGAAGAAGATTTTTATGCGGAATCACATAAATATATCTTTTCCGCTATGCAAGAAATCATTAAGAAAAATATGCCTGTTGATTTGGTTACGCTTACCGATATGCTTGAAAAACAAGGTGTATTAGAACAAGCGGGCGGTATTGCTTACATAACCGAACTTGCAAACGTTATGCCGTCAACGGCAAACTATAAAAGATATTCTGAAATTGTTACTCGTGATAGCCTTTTAAGAAAGTTGATAAAGGGCTCTGCTGAAATCATTGATGCTTGTAAAGAAAGTTCAGATAAGGCAACCGCACTTTCTTTTGCGGAAAAGACGGTGTACGATATCTCTAACCAAGCCGATACCAGCGAAATGGTTAAGATTGACAAGGTTATCCCCGAAGTTATGAGCAAGTTTGACGAACTCACCAACGATAAGTCCAGCCTAAAGGGTATTAAGACGGGCTTTAAGGGGCTTGATAATCTTACCAACGGTTTACACCCGAGTGATCTTGTTATTATTGCTGCGCGTCCTGCGGTTGGTAAAACTTCGTTTGCAATGAACATCGTGGAAAACGTTGCACTCCAAGGTTATTCTTGCGCGGTGTTCTCTCTCGAAATGGGTAAAGAACAAATTGCAGAAAGAATGCTTTGCTCGGTTGCGGGCGTTTCTATGGAACACGCTAAAAAAGGCACTATGAACAAAACTGAGTGGCTTAAGATTGCTAAGGCGCGCGAACAATTATCTAACGCGAAAATCTTTGTTGACGACTCCGCTGTTATTCGCCCCAGAGAACTTATCTCTAAGTGCCGTAGATTAAAAAATAGATTTGGGCTTGATTTAGTTATGGTCGATTATATCGGTCTTATGACGCCCGATAAAACAAGAAGTAGTGACAGCCGTCAAAACGAAATTAGTGAAATTTCAAGAAGTCTTAAAATTTTGGCTAAAGAAATAAACGTGCCCGTGCTTGCGCTTTCTCAACTTAACCGTGCGGTTGAAACGAGAAAGGGTAGACCGCAACTTTCTGACCTTCGTGAATCGGGTGCAATCGAACAAGACGCAGATATCGTTATGTTTATTCACCGCCCCGATAAGGGCGCAACCGAAAAAGAACTTGCAGAAGGTAAAGTTCAAAAGAACGTTGCGGAAATCTTGATTGAAAAACACAGAAGTGGTCCTACCGGTATGGTTAAACTTTACTTCCGTGGCGAATGCACCAAGTTCGTTAACCTTAATGAAGAAACGGGCGAACCCGACGGTGAAGTTGCAAACGCAAACGAAGTTAAAAGGGAAAGCGTTGCGGTAAAAGATTATGAAGATTTACCCACTCCGCCCCCTGAACAAGAACCCGAACACATTGCAAAATCGGTTGACGAAGAAATTTTTTAATATGGAAACAGTAGTAAAAAAACTTGAGGATAAAAGCATTGCCCAAGCAAAAGACATTTTGCTTGGTGGCGGTGTGGTGGCTATCCCTACTGAAACGGTGTACGGTTTAGGTGCGGTGGGAACTATCCCTTTAGCGGTTAAAGAAATTTTTAAGGTTAAAGGTAGGCCAAGCGATAATCCGTTAATCGCACACGTTCATAAAGATTACGACTTAAACAAGTTGGTTTATATCGAGCACGATTATATTTACCGTTTGCTTTCTAAGTTTACACCAGGACCACTTACTTTAGTGTTTAATAGTAAAAGGGTAGTGTGTGACGAGGCTACTTGCGGTGGAAATACGCTTGCGGTAAGGATTCCTTCACACGAGGGTTGCCAAAAACTTCTTAAAGCGGTGGATATGCCTATCGTTGCACCAAGTGCGAATATATCCAAGCATACAAGTCCCGTTACAGCACAGCACGTTTATAATGACTTAAACGGAAAAATTCCGCTTATTTTAGACGGCGGAAAGTGTGCGGGCGGAATTGAAAGTACGGTTTTAGACGTAACCGAAACAACACCAAGAATACTCCGCGCAGGTCTTATCACTAAAGAGATGATAGAGGGTGTGTGTGGAAGTTGTGAAATTGCGCTCCATAAAGAAGGGGACAAGGTAAAATCGCCAGGGGTCAAGTATAAGCATTACCGCCCCAAGTGTGAAACTATGCTTTTTGAGTGTGGTGATATTGACGGCGTTATAAAGGCTTATAACAAAGAAGAAAGTAACGGCGGAAAACCTTTTATTATGTGCTCCAGCGCGTATGAAAAGAGTTTTAGCGGTAAAAATTTGTTGCTTTTGGGGGACACTCCCGAACAAATCGCATCTAATTTATACGATAAGTTGTTAGAGGGCGAAAACAAAGCGTCGCTTATTATTGCGATTGCTATGCCTGATGAAAAGGGCGTTAATATGGGGATAATGAACCGTTTAAGGAAGTCTTGCGGATGAGAAAAAAACATATAATTTTCGTGTGTACGGGTAACACTTGTCGTTCACCTATGGCGGAAATAATCTTAAAAAACAAACTTAAACTTGCAGGCGTAACTGACGTAAAAGTTTCAAGCGCGGGGCTTAGTGCCCCCGAGGGCGAAAAGATGAGTAAAAACTCTGCCACGGCGCTAAAGCAGTTGGGGTATAAACCCGTAGGGTTTAAGTCTAAGCAACTAACTCGTGAAATGGTTGAAAAAGCGACTATGGTTATATGTATGACCATGCGTCATAAACTTCAACTTTTAGGGTTTGATAACGTTTACGCGTTAAAAGAACTTTGCGGTTGCGTAGATGTAGTTGACCCTTACGGAATGCCTTTATCGGCTTACGTTGAAACTTCGCATCAGTTAGAAGATGCATGCAATATTATTTTAAACAAAATTTTAGAGGTTAAAGGAGAATAAAAAATGAAAGTAGCAATCGGATGTGATCACGGTGGAATTAACTTAAAACCCGTTCTTATTGATTATCTTAACAAGAACGGTTTTGAATACGTGGATTTTGGTTGTTTCGATACCGTTTCAACCGACTATAACGAATACGCTTTAGCAGTTGCAAACGCCGTTGCAAAAGGTGATTGTGATAAGGGTATTTTGTTCTGCGGAACGGGTATCGGTATGAGCATAGTTGCAAATAAGGTTAGGGGAATTCGTTGTGGACATTGTCATGACGTTTTTTCTGCAAAGATGACAAGATTGCATAACGACGCAAACGTAATGGCTCTTGGTGAAAGAGTTGTTGGCCCTGGTCTTATGATTGAAATTGTAGACGCTTTCCTTAACACGGAGTTTAGCGGAGATATTCGCCACGCTCGTAGAGTTGGCAAAATCGTGGCTTTAGAAGAAAAGAATTTTAAGTAAGAATAAAAATTAAACGAGCCGTGCTCTCTATAAAAAGCACAAAAAGGGGGTTTTTATGATGAAACTTAAAAAAGCGATTATTCCTGCGGCTGGACTTGGAACAAGATTTTTACCTATTACTAAGGCTGTGCCTAAGCCTATGTTATCAGTTCTTGATAAACCCACTATTCAGTTTATCGTGGAAGAATTAGAAAGCATTGGCATTGAAGAAATAGTAATAGTTGTTAGCCCTGGCTCTGAAGTTATTCAAAAACATTTTAGTGAAAACAAAGACCTTTGCGATAGATTATTATCGGACGGAAAACAAAAACTTTACGAAATTGCTCTAAAAACTTCAAGTTTTAAGGTTCAGTTTGTGGAACAAAAAATTCCCAACGGGCTTGCAGGTGCAATTTTATGCGCTGAACCATTCGTTAAAGACGAACCTTTTGCACTCCTTTTAGGCGATGAACTTCTCTATGCGGAAAACGGTCAAAAACCGTGTATGAAACGCTTGGCGGAAATTTTTGAAAGTACGGGTAAGAGCGTTATCGCTACTATGGAAGTATTCGGTGATGAAGTTTCAAAGTACGGCAATATCGGTTTTTCAGATGAAGTTGACGGGGTTATGACTGTAAACGCTATCGTGGAAAAGCCGTCTGTTAACGACGCGCTTTCTAACAACGCAATTATCGGTAGATACGTTTTATCTGGCGAAGTTATGGGTATGCTTAAAAACCTTGCTCCGCACGGCAATGAAATTTATTTAACCGACGCACTTGATGCGCTTGCATCAAAAGGCGAACTTTTGGCAAGTTGTTTTGAAGGTAGCCGTTATGACGTGGGCGATAAGTTCGGTTATATCCGCGCAAACGTGGAATTTGCATTAAAGAGTGAAGAAATTGGTGAGGACACCAAACAATTTATTAAAGAACTTGCACAAAAAATTTAGGTGGATTTAAGTTTTTATGTATGACAAAGTGTGCCGTGCGTGTGGCAGAAAACTTAGTGAATTTTACAATACTTATATGCTCGGGTGCCCTGAGTGTTATAGGGCGTTTTCAAGCGAGATAGAACGCTCGTTGAAAAAAGTTCACGGAATTGCAGTGCACACGGGTAAAACTCCAAAAGCAAACAGCATAGATAGAGAACTTTTAAGTGAGTATAATAGTCTTTTAAACGAAAAAGAAACGGCTATATTAGAAGGCAGATTTGAAAATATAGCAAAACTTTCAGAGTCGATTATAGAATTGTCTAATGAACTTAAGAAAAGGGGGTTGTTGTAATGGAAATAAATGCCCCTGATATTTTTGCAGGCAACATCATAATGTCACGCGTGCGCTTAGCAAGAAATTTAAGCGGATACCCCTTTAGAGTGCGTGATGAAAAAATTGCTAAAGAGATTGTAAAAAAGGTTAACAGAGCACTTGTTCGTACGGATACTTTTAACCTTTATTATATGGCAAACCTTGGCGAAATTCAGCTTGAGGCTATGAAAGAGCGCCACTTAATAAGCCAAAACCTTATAGATAATCGTTTGGGCGGTGCTGTGCTTATCAATCAAGATGAAAGCATTTCCGTTATGATAAATGAAGAAGACATCATAAGAGAACAATGCTTTATGAAAGGGTTAAGGCTTACTGAAGCGTATAAAACCCTTAACAAAATAGATGATGATTTGGCAAAAAACTTACCACTTGCATACGATGATGATTTCGGTTATTTAACTGCGTGCCCAACCAACGTTGGCACGGGGCTTAGGGCGTCGGTAATGATGTTTTTACCCGCACTTACTGAAAGTGGTAAAATTACCGCGCTCGTTAGAGAAGTTCAAAAGTTAGGGTTAACCGTACGCGGTCTTTACGGCGAGGGTAGTGAGGCGGAAGGCTTTATGTACCAAGTGAGTAACGAAGTTACTTTGGGCGTTTCTGAGTATGAAATAATACGAGAAGTGGAAAAAGCCGTGCTTGATATTTGCCAGGCAGAGCGTGATGAAATGGAAAATCTTTACGCAAAGCATCAACTAAACACTATGGACAAGGCAAGAAGGTCTTATGGAATTTTGACAAATGCGTTTTTCTTAAGTTACGGTGAGTTTTTATCACATATTGCAAGAGTGAAACTCGGTGCAATGATGGGACTTATAGATATTGAAGATATGGAAAGTTTAGACGACCTTATAATTAAGGCGCGTCCCGCTAATATTTGTGAGCAGTACGGCAGAATTTTATCTGCTACCGATAGGGATATGTATCGCGCGGAATTAGTGGCTAAAAAACTTATAAAACTTAAAAATTAAGGAGTAAAAAATGTATTACGAAACTTTTTCACGCAACGTAAACATGGTAATTGAATATGCAACGGCGCTTGCAAAAAGATACGGATGCAGATATATAGGGTCTGAACATATTTTGTTTGGACTTATGAACGTTACCGACGGTAGGGCGGCGTCTTTCCTTCGTGAAGAAGGTGTGGACAACGAAAGATTTTTATATTTATTCCAAAAAACTATTGATAAATCTTTTGCACTTCCAGGTAACATGTTTACACCCAGAACTAAAAAGATTTTTGAAACTGCTGTTGACATTTCTTTAAAAGCGCGCGCTGGTTACGTGGGCACGGAACATTTGCTTGCGGCGGTTTTATCAGATGAACAAAGCCTTGCAGTTGCTATTCTAAAGGAAATGAAAGTAAACCCCGATAAACTTTTTGAAAGTGTTGTTGGTGGAATTTTACCGCAAGATGAAGAATATCAAGCAGATGGCGCGGAAGAAAATACCGATGCTTTTAGTAAAGCGTTTGCGGGCGACCAAAAGCAAACCAATAAGTCGGTGGATAGAAACGCTACTAATGACGACCTTGGTGAACTTTCTAAGTTTGGCGTTAATTTGAATAAACAAGCGCAAGAAGGCAAACTTGACCCCGTTATCGGCAGAAAGAATGAAATTGACCGCGTAATTCAAATTTTATCAAGAAGAACTAAAAACAACCCCGTTTTAATAGGTGAACCGGGTGTTGGTAAAAGTGCCGTGGTTGAAGGGCTTGCTCAAGCAATAGTTAAGGGCAACGTGCCTGAAATTTTAGCGGATAAAATAGTCTTTTCTTTAGACCTTGCAGGCATGCTTGCGGGCGCAAGATATAGAGGGGACTTTGAAGAAAGATTAAAGAACGCAATAGACACCGTTAAACAAAACGGAAACATTATATTATTTATAGATGAAATTCATAATATAGTGGGCGCGGGTAGTACTGGCGAAGGCAATATGGACGCGGCAAATATCTTAAAGCCCATGCTTTCTCGTGGGGAACTTCAAACTATCGGTGCAACCACTATTGACGAATATAGAAAATATATCGAAAAGGACGCTGCTTTAGAGCGCCGTTTCCAACCCATTATGGTTGAAGCGCCCGATGCGGAATCTGCTGTGGAAATCTTAAAAGGACTTCGTGATAAGTACGAATCACACCACGGTGTAGCAATACCTGACGAGGCTATTATCGCTGCGGTAACTTTGTCTGATAGATATATTACCGATAGATTTTTACCCGATAAGGCCATTGACCTTATAGACGAGGCTGCGTCAAGGGTAAGACTTGATAGTTATAATTCGCCCTTTGAGGCAAAACAAAAAGAGGCTGAACTTGCAAGTTTAGTTGCTCAAAAGAACGATGCAAAACGCCGTGATGAACTTGAAAAAGCAATCAAAATCAGCAAAGAAATAGAACAAGTTGAAAAAGAACTTGCAGATATTAGAGCAGAAGCGTCAAAAAATCAAACTAACAGAGAAACCCTTTCACTTACCGCTGACGATATTGCAAGGGTAGTTAGTAGTTGGACGGGCGTTCCCGTAGTAAAACTCAACCAAACCGAAGCGCAACGCTTACTCGATTTAGAAGAAGTTCTTCATAAGCGCGTTATCGGTCAAGATGATGCCGTTCGCGCCGTATCCGACGCTATTCGTCGTGCAAGGGCTGGGCTTAAAGACCCAAATAGACCTGTTGGCTCGTTCATTTTCGTTGGACCTACGGGCGTTGGTAAAACCGAACTTTCAAAAGCGCTTGCGGAAACCGTTTTCGGTAGTGAAGATAACATTATCCGTGTGGATATGAGTGAATATATGGAAAAGCACGCCGTTTCTAAACTCGTTGGCGCGCCTCCAGGATACGTCGGTTTTGACGAGGCTGGTCAACTTACTGAAAAGGTTAGAAGAAGACCTTACTCGGTTGTGCTATTTGATGAAATTGAAAAGGCACACCCAGACGTGTTCAATATTATGCTCCAACTTCTTGACGACGGCAGACTTACCGACAGCAAGGGTAGGGTTGTAAGTTTTAAGAACTGTATAGTTATTATGACTTCTAACGTAGGTGCAACTGAAGTTCAACAAAAAGCGTCAATAGGCTTTATCAGTAACAAGGCGGCTGAATATGACAACATGTGCGATAGATATATGGAAGCGCTCCGCGCTAAGTTCCGCCCTGAATTCTTAAATAGAATTGACGATATTATCGTGTTCCACAAGTTGGAAAAGGAAGACACCGCAAAGATTGCGCATATATTGCTTGCAAGCCTAAGAAAACGCCTTGCGCTTTTAGAAGTTTCGCTTGAAATTACTGATAGCGCTATGGATTTAATAACCGAAAAGGGGTACGATGCAAATTACGGTGCAAGACCGCTTAAGAGAGTTATTCAACGCCATATTGAAGATAAACTTTCAGAAGAGATTTTGCGTGGTGAAATACAAAACAACACCGCCGTTACTATCGATGCGATGGACGGACAGTTTGTTTTTAGAAAAAACTAAATAATTTATAAATTGATACGCTGTGCAAAAAAAGGGTTTTACCTTTTGCACGGCGTATTATTATATGAGGGAGGTGAATGTATGAAAATAGACATCATCGGTAGAAATTACGAAGTAAGCGAACGCTTAAAACAAATTACTAACCAAAAACTAGGCAAACTTGATAAGTATTTTGATTCTTCCGACGTTTTGGTTAAGGTGTGCTTTAAGAAGGAAGCATCTGCGCTCACCACAGAAGTTATGCTCGACTATGCGGGCAAGTTTGTAAGAGCAACTGCCTCTAGCGAGAATTTTTACGACAATCTTGACGTGGTTTTGCCTAAACTTGAAGGGCAAATTAGAAAGCACCGCACTCGCTTTGACAAACACCAAAAGAACACCGCTTTCCGTGATGCAGCAGTTTATGAAACGGCTGACAGAGAAGAGAAAAAGGCGGAAGTAGTAAAAGAAAAGAAATTCAAACTTACTCCCATGACCGTAGATGAAGCAAAAGAAGAAATGGAACTTCTTGGACATTCTTTCTACGTATTCTTAGAAGCAAAAACCAACACCGTGCAAGTTCTTTATGCAAGAGCGGACGGTGATTTAGGACTTATTGAACCGGAAATTTAAAATGCAAACGGGTATATCAACCGCATCGCTATTTGGCAGAATGCCGACCGAACGAGCTGTGCAGTTTTTAAATGAAAATAAGGTCGGCACGGCAGAAGTGTTTTTATCATCGTTTTGTGAGTATAAAAAAGACTTCGGTAGTCTTTTAGTTAAAAATAAAGGGGATTTACCCGTTCATTCCGTGCACGTTTTAACCACGCAGTTTGAACCGACTCTTTACAGCGTAAACGATAGAGCAAAAGAAGATTCTTTTGTGATTTTAGACGACGCAATGAAGGTTGCTAAAATGCTGGGTGCAAAAAATTATACCTTTCACGGTGGAGCGCGCTATAAAAAAACACCTTTTAAGATAGATTATGACCGCGTTGGCGATATAACCAACCGCATAATTGACTTAACCACTTCTTACGGGGTAGACTTAGCGTATGAAAACGTGCATTGGGGCTATTATAATTACATAGGTTTTTTCAAAGAACTAAAAAAGCGTTGCCCGCGTCTTAAAGGTACTTTTGACATTAAGCAAGCGCGCCAAAGCGATATCCCTTACGCTGAGTTTATAAACGAAATGGGGGATAGCATAGTTACCGCGCACTTATCTGATTATCGTGAAGACGGAAAAATGTGCTTACCTGGTAAGGGCGTAACCGATTTTTATGAAGTGTTGTCAAGGTTAAAGGGCGTTGGGTTTGACGGCGGAGTAATTATAGAGTGTTATCAAAGCGATTTTGAAAAGGAAGTTGAACTTTTTGAATCACTTGATTACTTAAACAATATAATAAGTAAATTGTAAAAGAAAAAGCGGATGCAAAAATTGCGTCCGCTTTTTTTATTGATAAAAGCCGAAAATTATGCGCTAAAATGTTGAAAAAATTTTTGTAAAAAAATTTAAATTATTGATAAATTAAAAAAAGTGTGCTAAAATGATGTTATAAAATCTTAAAGGGGGTAAAATATGGCAAAAGCGAATAGAGATTCTTGGACTTCAAGACTAACAAAACAACAAATTTTTACCATTCCTAATATTTTATCCTTTTTAAGGCTTGCGTTAATCCCTTTAATAATTTATTTGTATATTTTTGAAAATTCGCCAGAATGGACTATGCTTGTGCTTATAATTTCTGGTATAACGGATATAATTGACGGCATTATTGCAAGAAAGTGCAATATGGTAACCGATTTTGGTAAGGCACTTGACCCTGTTGCAGATAAGGTTACGCAAGGCGCGGTGCTTTTGTGTTTGCTTACACGCTTTCCGCTTATGTGGATTCCACTTGTTTTGCTTATAGTAAAAGAAACGGTGGCGTTTACTATGCGCCTTATTTTGTTTAAGAAAACAGAAAAGGTTGTAGGCGCAAAATGGCACGGTAAACTAAACACCGTGGTGCTTTATTTAATTATAGTGTTGCATATCGTTTGGTATAATATTCCGCCTACGGTGTCTACCGTAAGCATTATTGTTTCATCAATTTTGATGGCGCTTTCGTTCGTATTATATACCGTTTCGATAGCATTTGATTTAAGTAGCGCAATAAAGAAAGAGCGTGAAGAAAAATTAAAACGAGAAGAATTAAAAATATCCGCATAACGGATATTTTTGTTTTTATGGTATACTCATTTAATACAAACCATTGTTTTTTTATACTAAAGGAAAAAAGATGAAACTTACGGAAGATGGAAAAAAATCTTTATTAAAGATTATAGCGTCGGTTTTGGTGATAGGGGCGATTATTGCTGTTGGGTATATAATATTCGATGCGCTTGGTGTAACAAAACTTACCCGTGAACAAGTTCAAGATTTTGTGTCTTCTACGGGGGCTATTGCACCGCTTGTGTTTATTTTTATATCATTTTTGCAAGTAACTTTTGTGCCTATTCCCGGTATGGTAACCATACTTGCGGGCAATTACCTTTTTGGACCGTGGCTATCTTTTTTATACTCTTATATAGGAATGATGATTGGTAGCGTAGTTGGGTTCTTGCTTGGTAGATTGCTTGGCAGACCTTATATAAATTGGGTTGCTGGTGGTAAAGAACACGCTGACGAATGGATAAAAAAGTTAAAGGGTAGAGAAGTTGTTTTTTTGTTTTTTGCATTTTTACTGCCCCTTTTCCCAGATGACCTATTGTGTTCGATTGCGGGTATTCTTCCCATAAGGTTCGGCGTGTTTATGATAATGCAAATTATAACAAGATTTACTTCCATTGGTACGTCGCTTTTATTTATGTCGGGCGAAGTAATACCCTTTCACGGCTGGGGCTTGTGGGTGATAGGCGCACTAATTGTACTTAGTTTAGTAGCGTTTGTTTTATCCGTAAAGTATGCGGATAAAATAAATGATATTTTTAATAATGTTATAGACAAAATAAATTCCAAAGTCAAAAAGAAAATTAAAACAAAAAAACGCCACTGATAAACTTCGGTGGCGTTTTAATATTCTACTCTTCCGCATAAATAGTCAATGCTAGTTTCAAAAAGGTCGGCAAGTTTAACAAGGCTTTCAAGTGATGGCTGTGAAGAACCGTTTTCATATCTAATATAAGACGGTTGTGCTATTTTTAAATAATCAGCAACTTGCCTTTGTGTAAGGTTATTTAGTTTTCTAAGTTCAACTAATCGTTCTTGAAAAATTTTCATAAATTTATCCCTATTTATTGACAATTATAGCCGTTTGCTATATAATATATTCAAAATATAGCAATACGCTATCAAAAAAAGGAGAAAATTATGAAGACAGATGTAGTTAAACTTGTAAAAAGGCTCATAATTTTGAGCATGGCAGTAATGAGTTTTTTCGCCCTTGGCAATACGATTATTGCTCACCCAAATCCTGCTTATGACTTTGCGTTTAACGGTTTTGAAATGTTATTTTTGCCCGATATGTTCGGGGGATACTCTACTTGGGTTGTTATAATGTTTTTCTGCTTTTCTTGGGTAGAATTACTTATGGCACTCGTTCTTATTGTATTAGCAATTATACCGTTTATTGTTAAAAAGAATTCGTCAGACAAACCTTTTTCTTTACTTGTAATAATTGGCTCATTTGCCGTTGCGTTGTTGTATTTGAGCAGTGCTATCGGTATGTTTATTGGTTATGCAATAGCAGATGCTGGTTCTGATATTCTTGAATATTACACACTTGCGTATATGCCTTTGTTTTATCAAACAGTATTAATGGTGGCATATATTGTTGTGCCTAAAATTATAACTAATGCGACAAAAAAAGAAGAAAGCGCTGAAAAAGTGCCTGTTCAAAAAGTTGAAAGCAAAGTAGAAACTGTTGAAGAAGTTGATGTAGTTGAGCAAATAAAGAAGTTTAAAGAACTTTTAGATGCTGGTGCAATTACTCAAGAAGAATTTGATAAAAAGAAAAAAGAACTTTTAGGCTAAACAACTAAACGCCACTGATAAACTTCGGTGGCGTTTTTATTTTAGGTATTGACAATTACATCACTTAGATGTATAATTATTACATAAATTTGGCGAAAGCCATTAAAAAGGAGAAGGTTTATGGATGAAAAAGTAATTATTAAAGGCTCGTTTGAAAAATGGAAAGACGTAATGAAAAAGATTATGTTAATATCCGCAGCCATTGCCGCTACTTGTGTAGTATTTGGTATCATTGGTGCGATCATTGATTATCTTGAAGCTATTACGTTTATTGCAGAGCCTTATAAGAATTCACCTGGAAAATTTGTTTATGAAGGGAAAGAGTATCTTGGGATTTCCGAATTTTTAAAGGCTTATGCAAGTGATAACTATTACGTGCGTGATTACGTAGACTTTTTTGCTTATTTAGATAGCGGAATTCCATTCTTAAACAATATATTTTGGTTTATTCTTAACTGGATTGCTTTGCACGTTTGTGGTAATGCAGCATTATTCTTTTGGTTTTTATCTGTAGCAAAACTTATCGTAACCGATAAGCGCGTATTTTATCACACGATTTTAGGCATCAATATTAGTTTACCTATGGATAGCGTTACTTTTGTTGGAACAAGTTGGTTGCACGGTATGTACTTTGGAACTTCGTCAAAGAAGGTTAATATTTGGTTTGTAGATAATAACAAAGCAGTTAGCGTGGAAACGTTAAAACTTATTATTGAAAGAGAAAAACAAAATCAAGCAAAAGCAGTTTAATATTAAAAAACGCCACTGATAAACTTCGGTGGCGTTTTTATTTTATGTTATCATTTAACTTGATAATTAAAAATAATTATGATAAAATAAAACTATCTTAAACTTATTTTTTAAGGAGAATTAAAAATGGATTACAAAAAGTTGCAAAACGGTAGTGATATTCGTGGCGTTGCATTAGAAGGCATTGAAGGTCAAAGCGTTAACCTTACTGAAAAGGTTTGCCGTGATATCGGTAGAGGTTTTGCCGTTTGGCTTAAAAATAAAATGGGCAAGAGTGATTTAAGAGTTGCGGTTGGCCGTGATAGCAGATTATCTGGCGAAAAACTCTGCGCTTGGATTTGCTCTAGTATGGTTGAAAATGGTTTAACCGTTACTGATTTTGGTATGGCGTCAACCCCCGCAATGTTTATGTCAACCGTAACCGAAGGTTATAAGTTTGACGGTTCTGTTATGATTACCGCAAGCCACTTGCCTTTCAACAGAAACGGCTTTAAGTTCTTTATTGAAAAAGGCGGTTTAGAAAAGGCGGATATTAAAGAAATTTTGGCTTTTGCTGAAAGTGATGAACGTACGGGCTTAGCAAAAGGTCAACTCGTTCAAGGCGAATTTATGGACGTTTATTCTAAAATTCTTGCCGATAAAATTAGAAAAGCAACTGGTGAAGACAAGCCCTTACAAGGCTTTAAAATTGTTGTTGACGCTGGTAACGGCGCGGGCGGTTTCTATGCTGAAAAGGTTCTTAAACCCTTGGGTGCAGATACTAACGGTAGCCGTTATTTAGAACCTGATGGTTCTTTCCCCAACCATATTCCTAACCCTGAAGATAAAGACGCTATGAAGAGCATTACCGAGGCTGTTAAGGAAGTAAAAGCAGACCTTGGTATTATCTTTGATACCGACGTTGATAGAGCGGGCGCAGTTTTATCTGACGGAAGTGAACTTAACCGTAACCGCATTATTGCAATGCTTTCTGCAATTTTACTTCGTGAACACCCTGGTACAACCATCGTAACCGACTCTATCACTTCAACGGGCTTAGCAAAATTCATTGAAGAAAAGGGCGGGGTACATCACAGATTTAAGCGTGGTTATAAGAACGTTATCAACGAATCTATCCGTCTTAATTCTTTAGGACAAGATAGCCAACTTGCAATCGAAACTTCAGGTCACGGTGCGTTTAAGGAAAATTACTTCCTTGACGACGGTGCGTATATCGTAACCAAACTCTTGATTGAACTTGCGCGTGGCAAGAAGATGGGTTACACATTAGAATCTATGATTGCATCTTTAGAAGAACCTAAAGAAAGCGTTGAATTCCGTATGAACATAATGCTTGATGATTTCAAAGAATACGGTCAAAATGTTATCGATGAATTAACCGCTTACGCTCAAAATAAAGAAGGTTGGAGTTTAGCACCGTCTAACTATGAAGGTGTTAGAGTTAATATAGAAAAAGCACACGGCTGGTTCTTGCTTAGACTTTCACTCCACGATCCGTTGCTCCCCTTAAACATTGAAAGTAACGATGAGGGTGGTGCAAAGGTTATTGCAAGCGAACTTGCTGAGTTTATTA
Organism: Christensenellaceae bacterium; assembly: GCA_045614185.1. Classification (GTDB taxonomy): domain Bacteria; phylum Bacillota; class Clostridia; order Christensenellales; family Borkfalkiaceae; genus UBA1259. Next base: position 53,594 of record JAZLCJ010000023.1, read on the forward strand.
AGAATTACGATAAGTTAGACGCAACTAAATTTATTGATTTTGCAAAATAAATAATAACTAACAAAAAACACCGACTATGATTAGTCGGTGTTTTAATTTTTATATGAATTATTTTACAACTTTGCAAGTTTTAACGCCGTAATATTTGAAAAGTTCAATTGCGTTTTTGTCTATAACTTCTCCGCTGACAACGATGGGTACGGCGGGCGGACAAGCAACTGAAATATCTGAAAGAATTCTATTTTCAGCGTTTTCTATATTTACCGTTTCACAAACGGAAAATATAGCCTTGCGTACAGATAAAGATTTTTTAGGTAAAGTTTGTTTGGGTGGGTGGGTAGTTATTTTGGGAAGTTTTTCTATCTTAAATAAAACCCTTTCAAGCGTTATAAAATCTTCTTCTTTAGTTTTAGTTGAAATCATTAAAGTAACTTGGTCGTTATCGTAAAACTCAACTAAAATATTTTCACTTTTTAATATTTTGCTAAAATCTTGCCCAGAATAGCCGTATTCTTTAGTAAATATTGTAATTTTAAGCGGTTCGCTTTGTAAAATACTATATCCTTTGTTTGTTAGTTTTTCTTTAAGAATATTCGTGCGGTAAATAGTATTTTCAAGTTTTTTTGCAAAACCGTCTGCAAGAAAAGCGTTGGTAAGGTCAAGCGATTGTAAAATTAGATAAGACGGACTTGTGGACGCAAATAACGACATTGCAGATTTTGCATTGTTTACAAATTCTTTTTCGGCACTTAACGCGATATGTAAATACGCGCCCCCCGTAAGCGTGGGCAAGGTTTTGTGCGCGGAATCCGTGCACATATCAGCACCGCAATCAATAGGGTGAAGTGATGGGGTTAAAAACTTCAAATACGCACCGTGCGCGTTATCAACTAAAAGCAAAACGCCGTGTTTTTTACAAACAGCGGATATGCCTTTTATATCGGCAAGATTACCTAAATAATCTGGCGCAGTAAGATATACTGCAAATGGCAGGGTAGCACATTTTGAAAGAACTTCATCTAAATATTCGGGTGTAATCTTGCACGATAAATAGTTTGAACAATCGTTTGGAAGTAACCATTCAATATCAAAACCGATAAGTGCTGATGCGCTTATAAAAGATTTATGCGCGTTTCTACCCGCAAGTATAACGGGGGAAAGACCTTTTGCTTTGGCAAACTTAAACGCCAAATAAAGCATGGAGCGGATAGCAAGCGACGCACCTTCCGTAGAATAGAAGGTATGGGCGTTAAAGAGTTTGCTTGCGTTAAGTTCACTTTCTTTTATAATTCCGTCAGCGTGGTAAAGATCGTCCGCACCGTCAAATTCGGTTATGTCTAAACTTTCAACGCCTAAAAGAAGTTCGCCTTTATGACCAGGCATATGCATACGCACGGGGTTGCCGTTTGCGTAAGATTTTACAAAATCATAAATGGGTGTATTCATTATTTTTTTGAAAGAGTTCTTGCAATTGCAACCATAATAGCGCATTCCATACGCTTTTTAAAGAGTGTGCAACCGTCTTTATAAACGCCTGTAACAGAGCCTGTTGAGTGGTAAGCGTTTGCGGCACATCCGCCAGAGCAATAAAGTTTAGCCCAGCAATCTTTACAATCTTCACGCGCGTAAACGTTGCAATCCATAAATTCTTGCTGAATTTTGGTGTTGGTAACGCCGTTATATATATCGCCGAGTTTGAATTTTTCATCACCGACAAATTGATGACAAGGGTATAAGTCGCCCCACGGGGTAACCGCCATATATTCCGTGCCCGAGCCACAGCCTGAAATACGCTTGTATATGCACGGGCCGCCCGTTAAATCTATCATATAGTGATAGAAAGTGAAGGGTTTGCCTTCTTTATCTTTTTCAAGCATTAAAGATGCAAGTTTTTCATATTGTTCTAAAACGATGGATAAGTCTTGTTCAGTAAGTTTACTTTTATCGCCGTCGGCACAAACTACGGGTTCCATAGAAAGTTCGTTAAACCCAAGGTCTAACATAACTTTAATATCTTCTAAAAAGTCGGGGTTATAATGCGTGAAAGTTCCGCGCATATAATAGTTTTTGCCACCGCGTTTTTGTACGAATTTTTGGAATTTAGGAACGATTTTTTCCCAACTGCCTTTGCCGTTATAGTCTACGCGGAATCTATCGTGCACTTCTTTTCTTCCGTCAAGACTAAGCACAACGTTGCTCATTTCTTTGTTGGCAAATTCAATAACGTCATCATCAACGAGTACGCCGTTGGTGGTAAGGGTAAAACGGAAGTTTTTGCCCTTTTCTTTTTCAATACTGCGCGCGTATTCAACAAGTTTTTTTACAACGTCAAAGTTCATAAGAGGTTCGCCACCAAAGAAATCTACTTCTAAATTTCTACGGCTACCAGAATTTTCAACCAAAAAATCAAGCGCGCGTTTGCCAACTTCATAACTCATAACCGCGCGTTCACCGTGATAGTGCCCTTGACTTGCAAAACAGTATGAACAGTTTAAGTTGCAAGTATGTGCAACGTGTAAGCATAAAGCCTTAACTACGCCTGCCGTTTTTGCTTTAAGCGTGCCAGCCATTTTTTCAAAGGTATCGGGTGAGAAAAGTTTTCCGCTTTGCTTTAATTGTAGGGCTTGGTTAAAACATTCTTCAATGTCCGTTTTTGTAATATCTTTTCTATCGTTATATTTTTCACTTAGGGTAGATATTATTTGTTCTTTTGAATGTGTTTGAAAAAGAGAAATAACGTCGTATGCAACTTCATCAACTACGTGTACTGCGCCCGAACATATATCAAGTACTATATTGTAACCGCCAAGTTGATATTGGTGAACCATAATATTAAACGCTCCTAAAAAATTTAGTATAAAAATACCGCCTCAAAGGGCGGTATTTATTCGAGATTAAGAATTATTCGCTTTCCTTTGCGTTTTCACATTGCTGATTTGCAATACCGCAACTGGTTTTGCAAGCAGATTGACAAGAAGTTTGGCATTCACCACAACCGCCGTTTTTAGCACTTTCGCAAAGATTACGAGTTTCGATGGTTTCAATATGTTTCATTATGGATACCTCCGTTTATTGTTTATACAGTAATTATATCATTATAATTAAATAAAGTCAATTACATATTCGTTAAAAATCGTTGTTTTTATAAATCGTATCCGCGTAGACGCGTAGCGGGGATATACTCGGTGAGAATATCTTTAAATTTTATAATAGTATCGTTATCAACAGCGGAAAGATTTGCATCTATACAGTTTTCGCTATTTTTGAACTTCTGTAAAAAATACTTGTCAGCTCCTTTTATCCATTTTCCGATTTCACGGATATTTTGTTCTTTGTGGAACTCCGCAATTATGGTCGTGCGGAACTCATAAGGAACGCCACCGCTCAAAAAAAACGACACCGTTTCTTGAATTTTAGTAATATCGTACTTATCAAAGCCGATAATGGAAGCGTAAGAATTACGGTCGTTTTTAATGTCCATTGCAAAGTAATCAACTAAGCCTTGTTTATATAATTCTTTAACAAGGGTAGGGTTGGTGCCGTTTGTGTCAAGTTTAATTTTATAGCCGAGTTTTTTTACTTTATCGCAAAAATCTTTTAAGTCGGGTTGCAAAGTGGGTTCTCCACCAGAAATGCAAACGGCGTCTAAAATTTCTTTTCTTTTTTCAAGATAAGACAAAACTTCTTGCTCGGGGATAAGCGGTAAATTTTCGCAACCCAAAACTAACGGAGAATTATGGCAAAACCCACACTTAAAGTTACAGCCTGCTGTGAAAATAGTAGCGCAAACGTAACCGTCAAAGTCAACGAGCGACATTTTTTCTAAGCCTGCAATCTTCATAGTCGTTCTCCTTAAAAGTTTATAATAACAGTATACATTAAAAGGCTTTTACTTGTCAAATAAATAAAAATATGTTATTATAAACTGGAAAGATAAAAGGAGCAAAAAATAATGAAAGCGGTTATTCAACGCGTTTTAGACGCTAACTTAAAAGTGGACGGAAAACTTATTTCTGAAATAGGTTTTGGCTACGTGATTTTTCTTGGCGTAATGAAAGGGGATACCCAAAAAGATGCCGATTATATGATTAAAAAAATACCTTCACTTCGCATTTGTGAAGATGAAAACGGCAAGATAAATAAGTCCATTATGGACACGAAAGGTGAAATTTTGCTCGTTTCTCAATTCACCTTAGCGGGCGATACTTCGCACGGCAACCGCCCGTCCTTTTTTGAAGCCGAAGTTCCCGATATTGCAAACCAAACTTATTTGTTCGTTGCAGAAGGTTTAAAAAAGGCAGGCGTTCCCGTTAAACTTGGCGTGTTTGGTGCGGATATGAAAATTCAACAAACAAACGACGGTCCGTTTACCATTATTTTAGATAGTAATATAAAGTAAACTATTTATATTTTCAATATAAAACAATAAAATAGTTGACAATTAATTTTGGTTGTATTAAACTAATGTTTAGTAAATAAACTTTTGGGCAATACCCAAAGGAATAGGAGAAAAAGATGGAAAAGATTTTCAAAGTTGGTTACGCAAAAGTTAATATCAATCCCCCCATGGGCATTGACATTACAGGTTACTATAAAGTTCGTAAGGCTGACGGCATTTTAGACGATTTAGAAGCCGTTGCAATCGCTTATGAAATGGGCGAAAAGAAAATTATTATGATTACCATTGATAACTGTGGTATGAATAAGGCAATTATCAGCAGATTTAAAGATAAAATTACTGCAAGAACGGGCGTTCCCGCAGAAGCAATTTATATTCAATTAACCCACACCCACACCGGTCCTAGAGTTGTACCCGTTCCTCAAGACCAAATTCAAGCAGATTATCAAATTTTCTTAGACGCAAGAATTGTTGACGTTGCTCAATTTGCTTTGGAAGACTTAAAGCCTGCTAAAATGGGTATCGGCAAAGGCGTTGCTAAAAATATCGCGTTTATCCGTCGTTATAAGATGAAAGACGGCACAACCAAAACCAACCCCGGTGTTAACAACCCCGACATCGTTGGACCTATCGGCGAACTTGACGATAGCGTAAGAGTCGTTCGTTTTGATAGAGAAGGCGCTGAAACGGTTGTTATTGCAAACTTTGCAAACCACCCCGACTGTGTTGGTGGCAACAAGATTTCTGCTGACTGGCCCGGCTTTGTTAGAAGATTTGTTGAAAAAGCTATTGACAATACCAAATGTATGTGCTTAAACGGTGCACAAGGTGACGTAAACCACGTTAACGTTCATCCCACTAAGGGCGATTTTAACGATATGTTTAACGACTTTGACGGTTGTTCACGTGGATATGGTCACGCAAGACATATCGGTAGAGTTATTACGGGCGCAGTGATGCAAGTTTATGATAAGGTTGAATATCTCCCCGTTGATGATATTAAGTATTCTTTAGATATCGTTAGCGTTCTTGCAAACAAAGGCAAGCCCGAAGATATGCCTTTGGCACATAAATATACTGATCTCCACAACGCTGGTAGAGATGATGAAATTCCCTTTAAGGCGATGATGCTCACCACGGTTGTTGCAGAAGCAATGAGAATGGTTGCTTTAGAAAACGAACCCGATACCATTGAACTTCCCTTGGGCGCAATCGCTATCGGTAACGTTGCATTCCTTGGTATCCCTGGCGAACCCTTTAATGCTGTTGGCCGTGGTATTGCTGAAGGTGAAGGTAGTGATTGGGATATGGTTATCACCACTATGGACACCAACGGCGCACAAGGTTACTATCCTATGCAAGACTCTTATGACGAAGGTGGTTATGAAGCACGTACTTCTAGATTTAAGTCTGGCACCGCTGAACAACTTATCGTTGAAGGTAAGAGAATTTTAGCCAACTTGAAAAAATAATAACAAATAGACTAAAAAGCACAACTTCGGTTGTGCTTTTTTTGCTAAATAAAAGGTAGTGAAAAATCGTTGACAAACTATTTTTATTATGTTAAAATTAGTGCATAAAAGGCGTTGAAGAAGAGTATGCGTTATATACTGCTTTTAGAGAAGTGACGGTTGGTGCAAGTCATTAAGTGGGTTTTCGCATTGTAACTTTTGAGCCGAGAGGAAGAAAGCGTTAAAAATAAAGCGTTAGTAGAACTTCTCCGTGATTGCTGCGTAAAGGCATAAGAGTTGATGGACTCTGAGTGGCAGTTGGACTGCAATTTGAGTGGTACCGCGGGTGCAATAAAAAGACATAAGCGCTCGTCTCAAAGTATTCTTTGGGGCGAGTTTTTTTTGCCCATAGGAGGCTTTATATGGAACAAATGACAGGTCTTGACTTCAAGATTAAGGAAATGGCGGGGCGTATTCGTGAACTCCGTCAAATCGAAAATTTAACCGTTGAAGAAATGGCTAAAAAAACGGGTGTTACTGCTGAAGAGTATACCGAATGTGAAAACGGCAATAGGGACTTAAACTTTGCCTTTATTTACCGTTGCGCGCTTGCTCTTTCAGTAAACGTTACCGATATTATTGAAGGTTACAGCCCTAAACTTAAAGGTTACACCGTTACGCGTTACGGTCAAGGTCAAAAGATTGCCCAAGCGCACGGTATGACTTATTTTAACCTTGCTTACGCTTTCCAAAACCGTATTGCAGAACCCCTTTACGTTCGCAGTATTTTCCGTGAAGATGCTCAAGGTAAAGACATTGAACTCACCACTCACGCTGGTCAAGAATGCGACATCGTTGTTGATGGTTATTTGATGGTTCAAATCGGTGAACATAAAGAAATTTTAGGACCTGGCGATAGCATTTATTACGATTCAGATACCCCGCACGGTATGATTGCAGTTAACGGTAGGGACTGTATTTTCTATGCAATCGTTCTTAACCCCACGGGCGAACCTATCCCTGAATTATCCGCTGATAAGCAAATTATCAACAAGAGGGAAAAGGTTGTTGTAAAAGACAATAAAGAACGCATCTATAATAAGTATATCGACGTTACCGAAGATGCTGACGGCACACCAACTTCAATCAAGTTTAAGAATACTGAAAAGTTTAACTTTGCTTTCGACTTGGTTGACGCTTTGGCTGAGCGCGAGCCTGAAAAACTTGCTATGCTCCACATTGCAAAAGATAAAACGGAAAGAAGATTTACCTTTACCGATATTAAGCGTGAATCTGCAAGATGCGCAAACTACTTTAAGTCTTTAGGCATCAAGAAAGGCGATAAGGTTATGCTTGTATTAAAGCGTCATTATCAGTTCTGGTTTGCTATGATAGGCTTAAATAAACTTGGCGCAGTTGCAATACTCGCAACCAACCAACTCCAAGAACACGATTTTGAATATAGATTCCAAGCATCTGGCGCAAAAGCAATTATTTGTACTGCTGACGGCGATACTGCTCATCAAGCGGAAATTGCTATGGAAAAATGCCCTGAAGTTACCACTAAAATTATCGTTAACGGTAAACGTGAAGGCTGGCGTTCTTTTGATGAAGAATACACTATGTATAGCACTCACTTTAACCGTACTGAAGACACGGCTTGTGGGGACGACCCCTTACTTATGTTCTTCACTTCAGGTACTAGTGGTTATCCCAAAATGGCAATGCATAGTCATAAATATCCTTTCGGTCATTTCCATACCGCAAAATACTGGCACAACGTTGACCCAGACGGTTTGCACTTTACCATTAGTGAAACTGGTTGGGCAAAATCAATGTGGGGTAAACTTTACGGACAATGGCTTTGTGAAGCAGCAACTTTCGTTTACGACTTTGACCGCTTTGACGCTGCTGATATTTTACCGATGTTTGCAAAATATCACATCACAACTTTCTGTGCTCCGCCCACAATGCTCCGTTTGTTAGTTAAACAAGATATTAGTCAATACGATTTCTCTTCAGTTAAACATATGTCAACGGCTGGCGAAGCGTTAAACCCTGAAGTTTATAATCAATTTGAAAAACTTACCGGTCTTCAAATTAAAGAAGGCTTTGGTCAAACCGAAACCACAATGCTCGTTGGTAACCTTGTTGGTAAACCCCATAAGGTTGGTTCAATGGGTAAGCCCGCACCCATTTACGATATTGATATCGTTGATGAAAACGGCAATTCCGTTGCTGATGGTGAAGTTGGTGAAATCGTTGTAAGCGTTAAAGACGGCGCTCCTTGCGGTTTGTTTATGGGCTATTATAACGATGAAGAAAAGACTAAAGAAGTTTGGCACGATGGTTTCTATCACACGGGCGATACCGCTTGGCGTGATGAAGACGGATATTTTTGGTACGATGGCCGTGTTGATGACGTTATTAAATCTTCAGGTTATCGTATTGGACCGTTTGAAATCGAATCGGTTATTATGGAACTTCCGTACGTGTTAGAATGCGGTGTTTCTGCTGAACCTGATGAAGTTCGTGGTCAAGTTGTTAAGGCAAGTATCGTTTTGGTTAAGGGAACAGAGCCTACGGAAGAATTGAAAAAAGAAATTCAAACTTACGTTAAGGCAAAAACAGCGCCTTACAAGTATCCTAGAATTGTTGTTTTCCGTGATGAACTTCCCAAAACCGTTAGCGGTAAAATTCAAAGAAACAAATTATAATAACAAAAAAGGCTTTTGGAATTATCCAAAAGCCTTTAATTTTTTAAATCAATTATTTTTGAAAGTATGTAAGTACTATTTCAGCAGTTATTTTCAAGCCGATAGGTACGCTTGAAATAAGCAATTTTTCGCCACGGGTATGCGCGCCGTAAGCAATGTGGTTACCCGCGCAGATTGCAGGTACGCCAAGTGACATGGGGATATTTGCGTCGGTTGAACCAGAATCAGCCTTGCAGGGTAGACCTGAGTATTTTTCACTTACGCTAACTGCAAGATTGCACATCTTTTGTAATCTTTCTTTATCAACTTCTTCTCCGCAAGGTCTATCACCGATAAGTTTAACTTCAATTTCCGCTTTACCGCTCTTTTTAGCCTTTTCAACTTCTTCATTAAAGAAGTTTTGCATATACGCCAAGCATTCTTTGTCATCAGAACGGTATTCAAAAAGCATTTTTGCCTCTTGTGCAATAGTGTTAACTGAAGTACCACCTTCAACGATACCTACGTTATAAGTGGTTTTGCAATTTTCTTTTTTAGGAACTTCACACTTATAAAGATTACAAATCAAATCACTCATAGCAACGATAGCGTTTCTGTTGCCGAACGCGCCGAAAGAGTGTCCGCCTTCGGTCTTAAAGGTAAGTTCGTATCTATGAGAGCCAACGCATCTATTTACGATGTGGGTGTAACTTCCGTCAAAAGTATAAACTTCTTTAATTCTGCCCGCGTAATCTTTCATGATTTGGCGGATACCTTTTAAGTTGCCCAAACCTTCTTCACAACTGTTTGCAATAAACATAATTCCGCAAGGCGCTTTCAAATCCTTTTGGAAAATATATTTTGCAATAATCATAAGTTTTGCAAGGCACGCGGTGTCATCACCGATACCAGGGCAGTACATATATTCATCATCTTTATGAAAGGGGAGTTCAGTCATATCAGGAAAAACTACGTCGGTATGAGCCATAAAAACAACTATATCGTTTTTGCCTTCACAACCAACGGGGCAAATAACGTTGAGAGCCTCGTCAACGATAACTTCTTTTGCGCCGTTATCTTCAAACCATTTTTTGCAAAATTCTACTCTTAATTCTTCTTTTCCGCTGGGTGCAGGAATTTTAGAAAGCGTTTCAATAAGGTCGAAAGTTTCTTGTTCGTGGTCTTGTAAAAATTTCAAAACTTCATTATTTAATTCAAACATAATAAAACCTCTATTCGTTTATTCGCGTAGATTATAACACATTGATTTTAATTATTCAAGCAAAAACACTTTAATAAAAAAATAAAAGCGCAACTCTATTGAGTGGCGCTTTAAGTTTACCTTAAAAATAAGTACACAAAAATAAACCGTAAGGAATATTCTTATCGGCAGACGCAAATTAGAGTAAATTTTTAAGATAAAAATTGAAGATTATTCAGCAGGTTTAGCCTTTTCTTCTTCAAAAGCCTTTAAGATAACTGAAATAAGTTCTTCTCTCGTTTCAGTCTTAATGGGGTGGGCAATATCTTTATATTCGCCGTCACCAGTCTTTCTGCTGGGCATTGCAATGAAGAAACCTTCAGTTCCTTCAATAACTTTGATGTCATGAACTACAAAGCAATCGTCAAAAGTAACTGAAGCAACTGCTTTAAGTTTACTGTCATCTTTTTTCACAATGCGTACTCTTACGTCTGTGATTTTCATCTTAGTTTACCATCCTTAACATATGTTATATATATTCTAACATACAATTTACCTAATTTCAATAGTTTTTTTAAAAAAACGCCCAAAAATTTCAATTTTTTGCCTATTTTTTAGCATTTTTTCATAAAATATCGTATGAGAAAAAATATTTTTGAAAGTAGTTTAAGCAAAATTTACATGCTCGGCATCGGCGGAGTTTCCATGAGTGGGTTGGCCACGCATTTAAGTGTGTGCGGATATTTAGTAAGCGGTAATGATTTGACTAAAAATTCGTTTACTGACGGGCTTGAAAGCAAGGGGATTAAGGTTGATTATGGCAATAATAATCTTTGCGACTTAAAGTGCATAGATGCACTAATTTACACTTCAGCAATTGAGCATAACAACCCAACGATAATTAAAGCAAAAAAGAATAAGATACCCGTTTATTCAAGAAGTCAACTGCTTGGCAAAATTTTAGACGGTTACAAAAAAACGGTTGCAATATCAGGGTGCCATGGTAAAACCACTACAACCGCAATGATTTCCGATGCCGTTATTTTAGCAGGGTTAGACCCAACCGTGTTTTTGGGTGGAGAAAGTGTAGCCTTTGGTAATTATAAAAGTGGGCGTGAAGATATTGCAATTGCCGAGGCGTGCGAGTATAAAAAGAGTTTTTTAGATATTAAGCCTAATATATCCGTGGTGCTAAACATCGATAACGACCATTTAGATTGTTATAAAGATATGGAAGAATTATGTTCATCTTTTGGTAAATTTATAAGTGGTAGTATTGCCGTAATTAACGCCGATGATACGCGCGCGGTGAACATTAGCAATATGACAAGTGTAACTTTTGGAATAAACAACCTTGCAACTTACTCTGCGCAAAAAATCAAGTATAACGGCATAGGGTATTCTTTTACCGCCCACGCGTTTGGCATCGCTTTAGGCAGAATAAACTTAAAAGTTATGGGTAAGCACAATATTTATAATGCTTTAGCAACTATTGCTGTGTGTGATTTGCTTAAAATTCCTTTTTGTTTTGTAAAACAAGCGCTTGAAAACTTTAGCGGTGTAAAAAGGCGGTGCGAATATATAGGAAATATTAGTGGGGTGGATTGTTTTTGTGATTACGCACATCACCCCAAAGAAATTTTATCAACGCTTTCCGCCTTTAATGAACAAGGCGTGCCTTACGCAGTAGTTTTTCAACCACATACATATTCAAGAACTAAAAACTTAATGCAAGACTTTGTTAGCGTTTTATCGCAACAACAAGTGGCAATATATAAAACTTACCCTGCAAGGGAACAGTTTGATAAGTTGGGTGATGGTAAAACACTTTATGAAAATTTATTAAAAAACGATAAAAACAGGGCGTTTTACATAGAAAATGAGCAAGAACTTGCGGTTTTTTTGAAAATGATAAGCAAAAAATACAAAAGGATAATCGTTTTAGGAGCGGGGGACATTTACGATATTGTTAAACGAATAAAAGAAAATGATAAAAAAAATTTAAAATATTTGCTAAAATGATTGAAAAAAATCTCGTTTTGTTGTATGATATTATTGTTAAATTTATAATAGGAGAAAATTGGCAAAATGGTACAAAAAAAGAGAAAAATTTCAATTCTTGGCACTGGTAACGTTGGCGCAACTATCGCTTACGCATTAACTTTACAAGGCGTTGCATCAGAAATCGTATTAGTAGACATCAATAAAGAAAAGGCAGAAGGTGAAGCACTTGACATCGCTCAATGTGGTGCTTGTGTTCCTTCAGTTAAAGTTTGGAGTGGTGAATATGAAGACGTTGCTGGTTCAGACGTTATCGTTGTAACCTTCGGCGTAGGTAGAAAGCCCGGTCAAACCAGACTTGACCTTGCTGCTATCAACATCGGTATCTTAAAGAGCGTTATGCCTAACGTTGCAAAAATTGCACCCGACGCACTTTACGTTATCGTTTCTAACCCCGTAGACGTATTGACTTACGTTACTATGAAGTGCACTGGTCTTCCCAAAAATCAAGTAATCGGTACTGGTACTTTACTTGACTCTAACAGACTTGCACAAGCAGTTGCAGAATACTGTGGTGTTGATACTCATAACGTAAACGCTTACGTATTTGGTGAACACGGTGATGCTTGTATGGCTCCTTGGAGCTTATGCACCGTTTGCGGTATGCCCATTAAAGAATACTGCACCAAGATTATGAAAGTTGGCGAAGCAGAACTTGAAACCGAACTTGAAAACATTTATAAGGGCATGGTTGCCGCTGGTTCAAAGGTTATCAAGGCTAAAGGCGCAACCTTCTATGCAATCGCTGCATCAACCGTTCAACTTATCAAAGCACTCGTTGCTGATACTGATACCATTTTGTCATTATCAACTCTTCTTGACGGCGAATATGGTGCAAAAGACCTTTGCACAGGCGTTCTTTGCAAAGTTGGTGGCTGTGGCTTCAAGCAAATCGTTGAACTTCCGCTCCCTGAAGCAGAACAAAAATTGTTTGCTGAAAAGTTAGAATCATTAGATAACACTTATAACGCTCTCGGCGTTAGAGAATAAGGCAAATAAGCGGCGTTATGCTGCGTTTGCTGAAAAGTGTTTGGACTTCAATGACCAACAAGGTCAATTTCACCCCAAACACTTTTCGAGCCTTGCCTAACTTGCTTCTTTACCTTATTTTAATTAAGCCATATTTGCTGTGTGATACGCGTAAAACTTGCGCTTTTATTTGGTTACGTACAAAAAGTACGCGCCCAGCATAAAATGCTCGTTTTCCACGTCTAACTTGCAACTATGCCTTAATTTAGGTGTGAATAAGTAGCGTTATGTTAATACTTGCTTCTTTACCTTATTTGAATTAAGCCATATAAGCGAGCCTTGAACTGCTTGCAACTATGCCTTAATTTAAGTGTGAATAAGTGGTGAGTTATCACTTTACAACTAAATACAACCTTAAAAGGGAGTAGTTAGCGTAATTTATTTACGGCTACGCGTCGTCATCGCGAAAGTTTTTCCGGCGCGTGGGGTTACTTAAAAGTAATTTAACAAGACTTTTATCGTAAGACTTACGGTAGAAGTCTTGTTTTTTTGCCGTCTAAACGGCAATAATTATTTACAAAAAGGAAAAAATTTTTTTAGGGGTAAAACTTATGGATTTTATTAAAATTTTCATTTTAATTTTATTTGCTTTAACCTATATTGGTATTATTGCATTTCCTAAACTCAAACCGCATATTACCGGTGGTGCAGCACTTATAGCAGTAGTTGCGTGTGTTATTGCTGGTAAAATGGCTTGGCATGAACCTTTCTTCTTTGCAAATGGAGAAAATTTGTTTGGTAGCGCAATTAACTACAACGTAGTATTTATGCTTGTTGGTATTATGATTACCGTAGGTCTTTTTTCAGAATCAAAAATGCCCAATAAAATTGCGGACAAACTCATTTCTAAAATCCCTAACGCTATGTGGATTTTAGTTTTCCTTTCAGTTTTATCTGGAATTATTTCTGCGTTTGTTGATAACGTTGCAACCGTATTGATGCTTGCTCCCGTAGGACTTGCTGTTGCTAAAAAAACAGGGGTAAATCCTATCCCCGTACTTATCAGTATCGCTGTTTCTTCAAACTTACAAGGTGCGGCAACTTTAGTAGGTGATACCACTTCAGTTATGCTTGCAGGCGAACTTGGTCTTAACTTTATGGACTTCTTCTTCTATAATGGTAGAATGTCTGTGTTCTGGGCAGTTGAACTTGGTATGGTTTTAACCATTCCCGTGCTCATCATGATTTTCAGAAAAAGCAATAAAAAGTTCAAAGTTGAATCAGAAGACGTAAAAGTTACCACACTTTTCCCGACCTTTATGCTTGTTATTAACATTGCTTGCTTGGTTTTCTGTTCTTCTATCGTGGACGCTATCCCTGCTGGCTTTGTTAAAGATTTCCTTGGTGAATACATCAACGGTCTTCTTTGCTTAGTTTTTGGTATTGCAACTATGATTCACCACTTAATTACTGCTAAAAAGACTGTTGAAGTTACTAATGAAGATGGTAGCGTTTCTATTGCTAACGGCAAAAAAGAGGCTTGGAAAACTATTTTTGGCACTATTGACTATACAACCGTATTGTTCCTTATCTTCTTGTTCGTTCTTATCCGTGCAGTTGATAGAGTTGGTATTATTGCTGACATTGCAAACTTCTTTGGTATGGTTGGTCAAGAAGGTAGCATCTTCTTACTCTATACGCTTATCGTATTCGGTTCAGTATTAATTTCAGCGTTTATTGATAACATTCCTTACGTTGCAACAATGCTCCCCGTAATCGGTAGCTTAAGCATTGCACAAAACGATCCTAAAATTTTAACACTTCTAGCGTTCGGTCTTTTGTGTGGTGCAACCCTTGGTGGAAATATTACCCCCGTTGGCGCATCTGCAAACGTTGTTGCAATCGGTATGCTTAACAAAGAAGGTTATAAGGTTAAATCATCAGACTTCTTCAAAATCGGTATTCCTTTCACTTTAGTGGCAGTACTTGGTGGATATCTTTTGATTTGGCTTTGCTGGGGTATCTAAGCCGTAAAAAAATATTATCCTTTGATACGGATACCTTTCAAAAATAATTCTTAAAGATTATAATTTAATTAAAAAAAACACGCAGTCAAATGATTGCGTGTTTTTTTAATTTATATATTGCAATAAGTTGGTTTAAATGTTATAATGTACAAAAACAGTTTTAGAGAGGGGAAAATGAAAAATTACTTAGTAAAAATTACTGTTTTAATTATGGCTGTATGTTTATCTTTCGGCATATTTTCTGCGTGTGATAACGCACCTTATGAACTTAAATATACGGCTATCAATAACGGAGCAGAATATTCGGTTACAGGGTATGAAGGTGATCTTGGTGATCTAAAAATTCCCGATAAACATGATGGTAAACCCGTTACTGAAATTGGTCAAAGCGTGTTTGCAAACTGTAATACGCTAACTTCAGTTTTTATACCTGCGTCTGTTAAAACTATCAAGTCTACGGCGTTTGAAAACTGTGATGCGTTAAAAAGCGTAACCTTTGAGGATAACAGCAAACTATCTACTGTAGAGGCTAAAGTTTTTAGTGCTTGTGATTTACTTACAACGGCTAATTTACCAGACAGCGTAACTATTATTGGCAGAGGTGTCTTTTATGAGTGCGTGTCTTTAACCACGGTTAGTTTTCCTGCAAACGCAAGAGTATTAGACGCATACGCATTTTACGGTTGTACTTCACTAAAGAATATTGAATTTCCTAACGGTTTAACCAAAATCGGCGATAACGCCTTTAACGGGTGTGTTGTTTTGGAAGAATTAAATATTCCAAGCACGGTAACAACTATTGGCGATAGCGCTTTTAGGGGCTGTGTTGCACTTACAACGGCAAAAATTCCTAACAGCGTAAAAACTATTGACACAAGCGCGTTTGCATATTGCACGGGGTTGACAACTGCGGAAATACCAAGTAGTTTAAGAACTATACCGTCATCATTATTTATTGGTTGTACTTCAATTAAAACCTTAAAATATAACGGCAATATGTCAGAGTGGGCAAAGGTTGAACAGGGCAAGTCGTGGAACCACTCCGTTCCTACAAGAAATCTTATTTGTAAAGATGGCGTTATAAAACTTTAATAACAAAAAAAGCAAGGTAAATCCTTGCTTTTTTAATTTTAAACTATTTTTTAGTGTTGTATTCTATAAACTTTCGGCTTGCAACCGATTGATAGTGATTCTTTTTGCGGTAAAAGTAAATATTTCTATTAGTGCCGATATCAAATAGGCGATAGTAATACATATCGCGTTCGCTGTCGTCATACTTAATCAAAGTGTCGCTGACAAAGGTAATTCCAAGCCCTAAGCACGCCATGTTAAAAGCGGTAACTTGTTGGTCTAAGTGGAAGATAACCGATGGGGAAATGCCGTATTTTTTGAACAATTTTTCCGCACGCTTACCCGTATCGTTTTCGGGGTTAAGCAAAATAAAACGCTCATCCTTAAATACGGAAAGTTTTACGCTCATTTTTTCATTTAAATGCTTGTTTTCTTTAATATCTTGCGCAGTCATTGCAAATTCTAAAACAGCATCATTAGATTTTAACGCTTTAGGCACGGCAAGAAGAAGTGTTTCAGGTGCGTAAACTTCAGATATAATATTTTCATTGTCGTTTATAGCATTGTCAATAATTATATCAAGGTTACCGCCAACCAACTTGTTCATTAGGTTTTTAGTGCTATCTTCAAATATTTCAAACTGAATTTGCGGATAAATTTCATTGAACTCTGAAATAAGTCTTGGTAAAACGAAAGAAGAAAAGAAACTACTTCCGCCAATCCTAATCTTACCAGCCATAAGGTTGGTGTGGTCGGCAATAAATCTTGAAAAGTCTTTTTCTTTTTCTTGAATTGAAAGGGCATACTTTACGTATTCTTTACCTATTTCGGTTAAAGAAATAGGGCTGGTTGAACGGTCAAAAATAGGCGCGCCCATCTTATCTTCAATTCTTTTAATTGAGGCTGAAAGTGATGGTTGAGAAACGAAAAGCCTTTCCGCCGCCTTTGTAAAGCCACCTTCTTGATAAACCGCCAAAATATATTCTTTATTTCTAAACATACTTAATACTCCATAACTCTAAAGTGATAATAATTATGTTTTAATATGTATTTGATTATATCACAGATTTATAGTATAATCAAGTTGTAAACAAAAATAATTTTATATTTTTTGGAGATTTTTATGGAAAAATTTAGGTTGGAAAGTGATTCTATCGGTCAAAGAGAAGTTCCTATTGACGCATATTACGGCGTTCAAAGTCTTCGCGCTTATGAAAACTTCAAGATTAGCGGTATTAGAACTCATAAAGAGTTTATAAAGGCAATCGTTGAAATTAAAAAAGCGGCTGCGCTTACTAACGGTAAAGTAGGCGTTATTGAAGAGAAAATCGTCAACGCTATGGTTCAAGCGTGTGATGAAATTTTAGACGGTAAGTACCTTGATAACTTTATCGTTGACGCTATTCAAGGCGGTGCGGGCACTTCACTTAACATGAATGCTAATGAAGTTGTTTCTAACCGTGCTATTGAAATTTTAGGCGGTCAAAAGGGCGATTATTCAATTGTTCACCCCAACGATCACGCTAACTGCGGTCAATCTACTAACGACGTTTATCCCAGCGCTGGTAAAATTGCAACTATTCGTCTTCTCCAAAAGGCAATAGACGCGCTTAAAATTTTCCATGAAGCAATCAATAACAAGGCAGAAGAATTCAAAGATATTATCAAAATGGGTAGAACGGAAATGCAAGACGCAGTTCCTATTAGTTTTGGTCAATCTTTTAAGGCTTATGCAAACGCTATTAAGCGTGACATCGTTCGTTTTACCGATGCTATCGAACAACTTTCTATCCTTAACATGGGTGGTACTGCTATCGGTACTGGTATTACCGCGCATAGCGATTATATTAAGCAAATCGTACCTAAACTTGCAGAAATCACTTCATTAAAGCTTGTTCAAGCGGACGACTTGGTTGACGCAACCCAAAACTTAGACTGTTTCGTTTACGTTTCTGGTATCGTTAAATCTTGCGCGGCAACCCTTTCAAAGATGGCAAACGACTTAAGACTTATGTCTTCTGGTCCCAGAACGGGTTTTGCAGAAATTAATCTTCCCGCAAAGCAAAACGGTTCATCAATTATGCCGGGTAAAATTAACCCCGTTATCCCTGAAGTTATCAACCAAATCGCATTCAACGTTATCGGTAACGATACCACCATTACTATGGCGGTTGAAGCAGGTCAATTAGAACTTAACGCGTTTGAACCTATTCTTTTCTACTGCTTGTTTGAATCTTTAGAAACCCTTACCAACGGTATTAAAGTATTTAAGACCGACTGTATCGACGGACTTACCATCAACCAAGAAAACTGTGAAGATGAAGTTGAAAGAAGTATCGGTGTTGTTACTGCACTTTGTCCGTTTATCGGTTATACCAAAGCCGCATCACTTGCTAAAAAGGCTTTGAAAGAAAAGAAAACTATCCGTAGAGTACTTCTTGAAGAAAAGGTTATTTCTGAAGAAGAACTTGAACACATTTTAGATCCTAGAAAAATGATATAATTTGCATTCAACGCAAAAAAGGTCGTCATAATTTTGCGTGGAATAATAAAAAAAGCAGGAGTTCACTCCTGCTTTTTGCTTTTTAAATTTAATTATTAACCGTTTACTTCTACGCCTGATGGTGAGAACATAAACACGTTTTTACCCATTTCGTAAACGCCACCGCCAAGTGCGTAAATTGCACCTGAAAGCATGTCTAAAACGCGTACAGCCGTTTCTGTTTTTAGTTCGGCTAAATGCACCATGGCGTTTTTACCTTCCTTTAGAGCGTCAATAATCGCCTCAACGTCACTATAAGCGGTAGGACTGAAAACTGACACGGGTGCGCTTTTGCTATCGTTAAAGTTAACTCTTTCATCAAACGGAGTGCTAACTATTTCGTTTTTTGTTTTCGGATCTCTACCGAACAAATCAAATAATCCCATTATGTTTCTCCTTATTGTCTTTCGCCAAATATCGTTCTGCCAAGTCTTATCATATTACTGCCGTGTTTAATAGCAATTTCATAATCGTTTGACATACCCATTGAAAGGTAATTAAAATCAAAACCTTTATTTTTGCACTCATCGTAAAGAGCGCGCATCTTGGTAAAAAGGGAAGAAAGAAGATTATTATCTTCCGTTTTTGGCATCATTGCCATAAGCCCTTTTACGCTAAGGTTTTTATATTCTAAATTGATTTTTTCTATATTTTCTAAAGCGTTTTCTAATGAAAACCCACTTTTAGAAAGTTCTCCGCCCACGTTGATTTCAATAAGAATATTTTGTTTAACACCCTTATTTGATGCCACGCGGTCAATCTCTTGTGCTAAGTGAAGGCTGTCCACAGAGTGAATTAAATCAACCTTACCAACTAAGTATTTAACTTTATTAGTTTGAAGATGCCCTATAAAGTGTTGGCTTGCCGTGGGGGAGATAAGTTCGTGTTTTTCTCTAAATTCTTGAACTCTATTTTCGGCAACTACTTTTAAGCCGTAAGATATAGCCTCGTTGATAACTTCAGCGCTCATAGTTTTACTTGCGCCAACTACCGCAATGCTTTCGCCTAAATTGTTGCCGTTCTTTACCGTTTCAAAAACTTTTTTAATTCTTTCTTCAAGCATTTTATTTGTTGTTAATAACGTCGCTCATATTATATAAGCCGATTTTTTTATTGCTCAAATAAATTGCAGCCTTAATAGCGCCGTCTGCAAACACACTTCTATCGGTTGCAAGGTGTGAAAGTGAAACCGTTTCAAAACCGCTTGCAAAAATAACTTCGTGTTCGCCAACGATACCGCCACCGCGAACGGCGTGAATGCCTATTTCGTTTTTATCACGCTTACCGCAAATACCTTCTCTGCCGTAAGTATAATACTTTTCTGGGTTAATTTCTTTAACACCGTCAGCAAGCATAAGTGCCGTACCGCTGGGGGCATCTACCTTTTGATTGTGATGTTTTTCAATGATTTCAACGTCGAAACCGTCAAGTGCGGCAGCCGCCTTTTTAACGAGGTCAATCAATACGTTTACGCCGAGGGACATATTGCCCGAACGGAAAACAGCAAGCTTTTCACTTGCATCTTTTACCTTTGCAATTTGTTCTTCAGTATAACCCGTTGCGCAAAGCACGGCGGGGATAGAGTTTGCAAGGCAAAAGTTAAGAACGTTATCAAGATTTGCAGGTGAAGAAAAGTCGATTACTACGTCGACTTTTTCTTTTACTTTGCTAAAACCATTATAAACGGGGTAGTCTTTAGAAGAAAAATCTTCTACAATATCTACACCACAAACGGCTGTAATGTTTTCGTTTAGAGCGGCAGCATCATAGACTTTTCTACCCATTCTGCCTTTAGCACCGCTGATTAAAATATTTACCATATTAAACCTTTAACTTAAAGCCAAAATCCTTTAAGATTTTAATCATTTCAACAGTGTGTTCTTCTTCGAGTTCGGTAAGGGGAGCACGAACGATACCGCTACCTAAACCGATAAGTTCAGACGCTTTCTTTACAGGGATAGGGTTAACTTCAGTAAACATAGCGTCGATAAGGGGAAGAAGTCTTTCTTGTAATTCGTAGGCCTCTTTATTTTTACCAGCGTAATAAAGTCTTGCAACGTCGCCAACTTCTTTAGGCGCAATATTTGATGCAACTGAGATTAAACCCATAGAGCCGATACTCATCATTGCAAGGTTAAGGTTATCGTCGCCAGAATAAAGGGCAGTTTTACCACGGATAAGACGCGCGGTTTCACAGATTTGTTCCATATTACCGCAAGCTTCTTTAATACCGCCTATGTTCTTATGTTCAGCAATTTCTTCCATAGTGCGCGGAAGAATGTTTACACCAGTACGCGCGGGTACGTTGTAGCATAAAACGGGGATATCAACGTTGTCGCAAACGTCGTTGTAATATTTTACCAAACCTTTTTGAGTGCATTTATTGTAGTAGGGGGTAACCACTAAAAGACCGTCTGCACCAATTTTTTGTGCGAGTTGGCTCTTTTCGATAGCCTTTTTAGTGCAGTTACTGCCAGAACCTAAAATAAACTTAACTCTGCCTGCAATTTTATCGAAAGAAAATTTAGCAATTCTTTCGTATTCGTCGTCGGTAATAGTGGGCGCTTCACCCGTAGTACCTAAAATGCAGATAGCGTCGATTTGGTTCCCGATTTGATATTCGATTTGTCTTTCGAGTGCGTCGAAATCAACGCCGTATTTAGTGAACGGGGTAATAGCCGCCGTACACGTGCCTTTGAATATAACTTTATTCATATTTAATCCTCAAATTATTGAATTTTACCCTTAATAGCACCGATTTCAATAGCCTTTTGAGCAATTTGAACAGCGTTGGTTGCAGCGCCTTTTCTAATGTTATCTGCAACGCACCAAAGGTTAATACCGTTTTCAATGGTTTCATCCTTTCTAATTCTACCGATAAACACTTCGTCTTTGTTTTCAGCGGTAAGGGGCATAGGATAGATAAGGTTTGCACCGTCGTCTTGTAAAACAACGCCTTCAGCCTTAGATAAAACTTCTTTTACTTGTTCAACCGTGCAGGGCTTTTCAAATTCAAGGTTAATAGATTCGCTATGACCGTAGTAAACGGGTACGCGAACGCAAGTAGCGGTAACCTTAATATCTTGGTCGCCAAGAATTTTCTTGGTTTCAAAAATCATTTTGTCTTCTTCTTTGGTATAACCGTTTTCCAAGAACACGTCAATGTGGGGAATACAGTTGCCAAAGATAGGATAGGGGAATTTTTGGGGCGCTTCGCCACAAATACCGCCCTTAAGGTCGTTAAAACCTTTAACGCCTGCGCCTGAAACCGCTTGATAAGTTGAGTAGATAACGCGCTTAATCTTAAACGCTTGATGTAAGGGTTTCAAAGCAACCATTGCTTGAATGGTTGAACAGTTGGGGTTTGCTATAATATTTTTATGCCAAAGGATATCGTCAGCGTTACATTCGGGAACTACGAGCGGAACTTCCGGATCGCGTCTCCAAGCGCTTGAGTTATCGATAACCAAAATACCGTGTTTAGCAAAAATAGGTGCAAATTCTTTACTTACGTCACCACCGGCAGAGAAAAGAGCAATATCGATATTCTTGCCTTCTAAGTTTTCTTCTTTAAGTTCAATGATGGTGTGGGGTTTACCCATGAAGTCAACGGTCGTCCCTGCGGATTTAGCAGATGCGAACAAATAATAATTTTCTACCGGAAGGTTTCTTTCTGATAAAACTTCTAAAAACTTTCTACCTACCATACCAGTTGCACCAACAACCGCAACGTTGTACTTTTTCATAGTCAATATCTCCTATATAAACATAATATACGGATAGTTTAACAAAGTTAAGTAAAAAAGTAAAGTTTTTTTTAGTAAAAGTATGAATTTTGTTTGTAAAATATTTAATTTTAATGTAAACTATAATGGTAAAGTTGCGTAAACTTTTACTTACAAAACAAAAGCACGCTTTAACTAAAAGCGTTGGGAGAATGATATAATGGCTCAAGTTAAGAAAAAACGCAGTATTTGGGATAGAATGGCGTTCGGCTCTGAAAAGTCGGATGGTTATGCAAGAGCGTCCTTACCGTCTAACAGATGGGAACTTTTTTGGGATATCTTAAAGGGTAGATTTAGTAAATTAATTATCATAAATCTTCTCGTGTTGCTTTTTTGCTTACCCGTAATTGCAATCTTAGTATTTAGATATATCGGCTTAAGCAACTTTGGTGCAACCTATCCTTTCATGCAACCGTTTGGTGTGGCTTATCAAGCACCTATAAGCGTTCAAGGTATGCATGAAAATATTGTGCTTAGTGTAAACGTTCTTGCTTATGCGTTTATGCCTTTGGCGGCGGTTATCGCAGCGCTTGGTGTTGCGGGCGGGGCTTACGTTATTAGAAATATGGTTTGGACGGAAGGTATTTTCGTTGCAAACGATTTTTGGTTGGGAATAAAAAAGAACGCAAAGTCAATGATTGCAATTGCGATTGTGTTCTCTGTTATTTTTTACCTTACTAATATTTCCGTTTCAATACTTGATTTGGTAATGTTATCTTCTCCCGAACTTGAATGGTTATTTATTATTTGTAAGGTTTTATGTTACGGATTACTTGCTTTTTTCTCTATTATGACCTTGCACATGATAACCATGGCGGTAACTTACGAATTGACTTTTAGGCAACTCTTTAAGAATACTTTTATGTTCACTTTAGCAATGTTGCCTCAAAACTTATTCTTTATCTTGCTTTGCGCTATTCCTTTCGTGCTTTTCTTCTTTGAAGGTATTTTCTTTATAGCGGGTGTCGTAGTGTTTGCATTGTTTAGTATTTCTTACGTATTACTCATTTGGACTGATTATTGCCAATGGGCTTACGATAAGTTTATTAACGATAAAGTTAAAGGCGCTAAAAAGAACAGAGGTATTTACGAAAAGATTAAAGAAAGCGAATCAGATTCACTCCGTCAATATAGAGAACAAGTTGCACTTGCATCACAAAGTCAACTCAGTTCTCGTCCTATTAAACCTATTACTGACGATGAACTTACCATTGCGGAACTTCCCGAATCTTTCAGCCGTGCGGACTTAGAAAAACTTCGTGAAAGTAAACAAGCATTGTACGAAGACCACGAACGCTACGTTGAAGAACATAAGAACGACGCTAAGTATCAAAAGAGCGTTGAAGAACAAGAAATGTTCTCTGCTGCGTTGAAAGAAAGAGAAAAGCGTATTGAAGAGGCTAAGAGGGCGTTGGCTAAGCGCAACAAAAATAAGAAGAAATAATTTTAAGACATATTTGCTACGTGATACGCGTAAAATTTGCGTTTTTATTTGGTTACGTACTTTCCGTACGCGCCCTGCATAAAATACTCATTTTCCACGTCTGACTTGCAACTTTGTCTTAAAATAGTTATCTAAAGCAGTTTAATGTTTAACATTTATTAAACCATAAAAACAATTTTATAAAAACATAAAAAACGCCGAGAAAAAGGCGTTTTTTAACACTAATAAAAACTGTTGTTGTTATAAAAAAATAACAACGGAGGGCAAAATTTTGAACAAATTACTTAAAGCATTGATTTTTAATGATGAAATTTCTATGTCGGTTTTAGACACTACCGATATGGTTAACGAGGCGATAAGAATTCATAAACTTACGCCCGTTTGTGCGGCGGCGCTTGGAAGAACTCTTACCGTTTGCACTTTTATGTCAAGCAACTTAAAGAATCAAAAAGATAAACTTTCAGTTACCGTGCACGGTGATGGTATCGGCGGTAAAATTACCGTTTGCGGTAATGGCGATCTTGCTATGCGTGGGTTTATAGATAACCCACAAGCAGATTTGCCACTTCGTGCGGACGGTAAACTTGACGTAGGCGGTTTAGTTGGTAAAAACGGTAGACTTACAGTCGTTCGCAGTATGGGGCTTAAAGACCCGTATTCGGGTAGTAGTGAACTTATTAGTGGTGAAATTGCTGAAGATTTTGCGGCTTATTACGCTTATAGTGAACAACAACCCACGGCTATTGCGTTGGGTGTAAAAATAGGCACGGACGGAACTTGTATAGGTGCGGGCGGTGTAATTTTACAAGCAATGCCTGGTGCAAGCGAAGGTGCTTTGGTTATGGCGGAAGACGTAATAAGTCAACTTGGAAACGTGTCTACGCTCGTTCAAGAAATCGGTGCGGAAGGCATTATTGATAAGTTTATCGGCGAAGTAAAGTATACCGAATATCACCCCGAATATAAGTGCTTATGCAGTAGAGAATATATTGAAAAAGTGCTTATTTCGTTGGGAAAGGCTGAACTTGAAGATATAATTGCAAAAGAAGGAACGGTTAAAGTAGACTGTCAATTTTGTGATAAAATTTACGAATTTACAAAAACTGATATCGATGGGTTTTTTAAGTAAAAATGGACGGCGTATTACAGTTTGACAAAGGCGTTTCAAGGTATCTTAAACGCGCAAGTGCGCTTTGCGAAAAGGAAGATTATTTAGGTGCTCTTAAATTCTTGTTTTCAGCAAAGGCTTTAGAGCCCGATAACTTGGAAGTTATCTCTGCGATAGGCGACGTTTACGCGGATATGTCAGCATTAGAACTTTCAAATAAATATTGGTTTGAGTTTATGGATAAAGCACCTAAAGATAGGCAGTCAGTTGCTTATGAAGAACTTGCCATAAACTATTTTTACCTTGATAATTACTGGGCGTCAAGTTACTATTTTCACAAAAAATTATCGGTGGATGGCTTTATCAGTAAAGAAGGTTTAAGTCAGGAAATCATTGACTTTTTTTCGGGTGAAGAAATAAAGAAAACGGCTTATAGAATAGTTTATCCATTCGATAAAGCGGACTATACTTTTGAAATTAAACAAGCAAAGCACGCAATCGCTTTGGGCGGGTTTGAAGAGGGCGCGTCTTTTTTAGAAAAGATACCGTTAGAACGCCGTGATGAAGAGACGGCTGGCGAACTTGCCGTGTGTTATTTTATGAGCGACCGTCTTGACGAGGCGGAAGAAGTTTGTAGACAATCTTTAGAAAAAAACGGACCTACGGTTACGGCTTTTTGTAACCTTTCAACCGTTTACGATATGAAAGAAGACTTCGACAATAGTGAACATTATTACCGTAAGGCGTTGGAAGTTAGAAAAGGGGAAACGGGCGAGGCTTATAAAATTGCCACTTGCGCCATTGAGCGGGAAGACCATAAGACTGCAAGCGAGTGCTTAAAAACTATTCTTGAAGATAGACCGTTCGAGCATGCTATGCGTTTTTTCTATGGGCTTGCGCTATCTAACCTTGGCGACTTGAGAAGCGCGGAAAGAGAACTTACTAAAGCGCACTTAATAGACCCCGAAGATTACGCTATAAACTTTTACTTAAATTATGTAAAAAATATGATTGACGGCGGTGGGGATTACTTAAATTTAACACCGTTTAAGTATGTAAAAGATATACCCGAAACGCTCACTTTAGAGTGGAAAAAGAAGGTTAAAACCCTAATAAAAACACCCGAAAAATTCTCGTCTGCCATCAAGAAAAAAGAGTGGAAAGAGATTTTAGAGTGGGGGTTAAAATCGACCGATAGCGAATTTATGCGCGATTGTGCATTCGTGCTGTCGTCTGCTTTTACACCGTATTCTAAGGGCGTAATTTTTAAGGCAATGCTTAATCCAGAGGGTAGAGAAGAGTTAAAGCGCGTGCTTATCTACGTAACGCTCGTAAACGGTGTAAAAGAAAAATTCGGCGTGGTTGCGGGCGGATTTTACCTCAAGGTTAAACCGAGAAAATTGCTTTGTGAAAGGGATAAAATTTTTGGCGGATTGTATCTTTCTGCATACGCGCTTTGCATGTCTAAAATGGCGTTTTTCGACGTGGAAAGTTTAGATAAAATTGCTAAAAATTGTGATAAAATTTACAAAAAATTTAAAGGTGAAATAACCGATTCCGACGCTACTAACGAAGAAATTGCAGGGCTTATTTTGTCTGAATGTAAGTTCAAAAAATACTCTGACGACTTTAGCGTTTTAAGAATTTTTTCGGTTACTAAAGATAAACTTACCGCA
Organism: Christensenellaceae bacterium; assembly: GCA_045614185.1. Taxonomy (GTDB): domain Bacteria; phylum Bacillota; class Clostridia; order Christensenellales; family Borkfalkiaceae; genus UBA1259. The sequence goes on from JAZLCJ010000023.1 coordinate 80,024, forward strand.
TTAAAAAACATGCTAAAAGGAGAATAAAAAATGGTGAAAATTATTGACTTAGACAGCCTTTTTGACAAGTATATTGAAGACTTTGTTTACTCTAATATCGGCAAGGTAAAACCTGAAGAAATTGAGAATAAAATACCCGAACTTTACGTTAAGTTTGGCGATGAAAAATTAAAGGAATTAGACGGCAAAACCCCTAACGAATTTTATAAGGGTTTTTCAGGTGAAGAATTGCTTAATTGTTTAGAAACTCATCTTGAAAAGGACGTGCCTATTTCCGACTTTTTGTGTGAGGCAATTACTTCAAATCCCGCAAACGAAGACGCCTTAGTTAATGCGCTTAACGGGGACAAAAACGAAGAATTTATTCTCTATATAATCAACATGCTTGCGGATATGGAATCTGTTAAACCCGCAAAGCGTTACTTGGAGTTTATCTTGTGGGATTACAGCGAAAATATTAGAGAACTTGCAACCGAAAGATTAAGCACTATGGCAGAGCAAGTAAAAGAAGAAATACTTTCGCAGTTTAACGAAGTTGACGAAGTTAGAAAGGCTTGCCTTACCGACGTTATTGCAAACTGCAAAAAGGACGATAGAGTTTTTGATATTTTGATTGCGGAATTTGCAAAGCACCAAGAAAATATTCCCCTTTACGCGGCGTATCTTGCAAAGTACGGCGATGATAGAGCGTTGCCTTTCCTTTTAACTGCAATCGAAAAAGAAAAGTTGACTTATGCTGATTTTGAAGAACTTCGCTTTGCAATAGAGGCGCTTGGTGGGGAATACACCAAAGAACGCGATTTTTCTAAGGACAAAACTTTCAAAAAAATAAAGTTGACACCTAAGAGTGAGTAAAAAACTTTTTTAGTATAAAAATTTAAGCGTTGAGCATAATAAAAGTATTCTTTTTTGGAGGATAATTTTATGGCAAAACGCAAAAAAAACAAGAATAAAGTTGTAAAACTTACTGACGAGCAGTACGGCAACTACATTATGGCGCTTAAAGACGAGCGTCCGCCAAAACTCGTGGAAGAAATGCAAAAAGACGACTAATAACAAGAAAATATGAAAGATAAAAAATCTTCAACGGGTAATGTTGAGGATTTTTTTGTTTTTATGTAATAAAAAGTTACATCTACGCCTTAAAATTCTTGAAAAAGCCTTTAAAAGATGTTATAATAATAAAGTAATTTTAAAAAGCAAAAATGCAGGTGAATTATGAAAAGAACAGTTTTGAAGAAAATTTTTGTTAACCCCGCGGAATTTGGTGGAAAAACCGTTACCGTATGCGGTTGGGCTAAGACTATTCGCGATAGCAAGTCTTTTGGTTTTATTGAACTTAACGACGGTTCTTATTTTAAGAACTGCCAAATTGTTTTTGATAGAAACAAAGTAAATAACTATGATGAAATTGCAAAGCAAAACGTAGGCGCTTGCTTGATGGTAAAGGGCACGCTCATTTTAACGCCTGAAAACAAGCAACCGTTTGAAATTAACGCGGATGAAGTAACCGTGCTTGGAACTTCTTCACCCGAATATCCTTTGCAAAAGAAAAGACATACTTTAGAATTCTTGCGCACTATGCCTCATTTGCGCCCCCGTACAAACACCTTTAACGCTGTGTTTAAGATTAGAAGTGAAGCGGCTTTTGCAATCCACTCTTTCTTTAACGAACGCGGTTTTGTTTACGTGCATACGCCCATTATTACTGGTAGTGACTGTGAAGGCGCTGGCGCAATGTTCCAAGTAACCACGCTTGACCTTGACAACGTGCCTATGGAAGAAGGTGCAACCGATTATAAGCAAGACTTCTTTGGTAAAAAGGCAAGCCTTACCGTATCAGGTCAACTTGACGTTGAAAACTTTGCCATGGCTTACGCAAACGTTTACACATTTGGACCTACCTTTAGAGCAGAACACTCTAACACCGTTCGCCACGCAGCGGAATTTTGGATGATTGAACCGGAACTTGCTTTTGCAGACCTTTCAGACGATATGGACTGTGCTGAAGATATGGTTAAGTACATCATCAACAGAGTTATGGAAACTTGCAAGGAAGAAATTGAATTCTTAAACAACTTTATCGATAAAGGTCTTATTGAAAGACTTAACAACGTTAAGAACAATGAATTTAAGCGTTTGACTTATACTGAGGCTATTGAAATTTTAGAAAAGGTTAAAGATCAGTTCGACGCACCCGTATACTGGGGTTGTGATCTGCAGAGCGAACACGAAAGATATATTACCGAACAAGTTTTCAAAAAGCCTGTATTCTTAACCGATTATCCCAAGGAAATTAAGGCTTTCTATATGCGCCTTAACGACGACGGCAAGACGGTTGCAGCATCTGACCTTTTAGTTCCTGGTATCGGCGAACTTATCGGCGGAAGTCAGCGTGAAGAAAGAATGGAAATCTTAGAACAAAGAATGGCTGAATGCGGACTTAATAAAGACGACTACAAGTCATACCTTGACTTAAGAAAATACGGTGGTGTTGTTCACTCTGGCTTTGGCTTAGGCTTTGAAAGAATGATTATGTACCTTACTGGTATATCTAACATTCGTGACGTGTTGCCTTTCCCCAGAACGGTTGGTACTTTAGAAAACTAAGAGGATATTTTTATGAAAATTTTAGTTGATGCTTTTGGTGGAGATAATTCTCCCGAACAAATTATTCAAGGCGCAATCGACGCGGTAAACGCAAAAGAAGGTTTTACCGTGGTGTTAGTCGGTAAGGAAGACGTTATAAAGGAAGAACTTAAAAAGTATAAGTTCGACGCGAAAAGGGTAGAGATTATCCACGCGCCCGAAGTTATAACTTGTGAAGAAGAACCCACCGTGGCTATTAGAAAAAAGCCCGACAGTTCACTTTGCGTAGCGTTCAAAGAACTTAAAGAAAACGATGAGATGAAAGCGTTCGTTTCTGCAGGTTCAACGGGTGCGGTGTTGGTTGGCGCAACCTTAAAGCTCGGCAGAATTAAAGGGGTAAATCGCCCCGCGTTATGCCCGACACTTCCCACCGCGGACGACAATCAAAAGGTTTACCTTTTAGACTGTGGCGCTAATGCGGACTGTAAACCGATTAACCTTGTTCAGTTTGCACTTATGGGTACCGCTTATGCAGAGGCTCAAGGCATTGAAAACCCCAGAGTTGCACTTCTTTCTAACGGTACGGAAGATGAAAAGGGAAACATGTTGAACCATGAAGTTTTCCCCATCTTGAAGAACTTAAAAGGCATCAACTTCGTTGGCAATATCGAGGGTAGAGATATATTAAACGGCAAGCAAGACATCGTTGTAACCGATGGTTTTGCAGGTAATATCGCATTAAAATCTATCGAAGGCGCAGTAGGCGTAGTTATGAAGATTATCAAGAAAGGCATTTATTCAAGCACTAAGGCTAAAATAGGTGGTTTGTTCTTGAAAGATACTTTCGGCACGATTAGAAATAAACTCGATTATCAAAACAAGGGTGGCGCGCTCTTTATCGGCGTAAATAAACCCGTTATTAAAGCGCACGGATCTTCTACTGCGGAAACCATTATGAACACGGTTTTCCAAGCGGTTGAATACGCTGGCTTTAACATCTCAGATAAAATTACTGAAAAGTTGGCATTATATACCCCAGAGGTGTAAATAGATGATTTTTGATACTTCTACCGTTGAAGAAAAGTTAGGGTATTCGTTTAAAGATAAAATTTTGCTTAGACAATGTTTCACTCACTCGTCTTACGGGTATGAAAACGGGCAAAAGGATAACGAACTTTTAGAGTTTTTTGGAGATTCCATAATGGAATTTGTCGTAACCGAATACCTTTATAAAAACGCCAAGGGCGACGAGGGGGACTTAACGCAAATTAGAGCGGAAATAGTTTCAAAAACACCCCTTATGCATTCGGTTAAAAAACTCGGGCTTGACGAACATTTGTTGCTGGGAAGAGGGCTTAAAAACCGCATTACTCCCGAAGATAAAACTTGGTCGAGTATATACGAGGCTGTCGTTGCGGGTATGTATTTTGACGGCGGATTAAAAGAAGTTAAAAAGTTTATTGAAAGAACTATTATCGCTGATTATTTGGAAAACGCAAAGAATAGAAAAACGGAAAATAATGGCGAGGCTAAAAACGAATTTCAAGAATTCGTGCAAAAGACAAAGATAGGTAGTGTCGGTTACGAACTACTTTGGAAAAAAGGTCCGGATCATTCTCCGGAATTTAGAGTGGCAGCGCTCCTTAACGGTAAAATTATTGCCGAAGGCGAGGGCGCAAGCAAAAAAATAGCGGAGGCGCAAGCGGCCGCAAAAGCCTTAAAAATACTTAAACAGGGTGGTAACAAGTAGTGAATTTCGAAAAAGTTGAAATTTACGGATTTAAATCGTTTGCCGATAAAGCGGAAATTAAGTTCGGCAACGGAATAACCGGTATCGTTGGACCGAACGGCTGTGGTAAAAGTAACGTAGCCGACGCAATTCGCTGGGTGCTTGGTGAGCAATCGGCTAAATCTTTGCGTGGTTCAAGTATGCAAGACGTAATATTTAGCGGTACGCAAGGCAGAAAGAGTTTATCTTACTGTGAAGTTTCGTTGTACTTTGATAATTCAAGCAGAATGTTCAGTATCGACTATAACGAAGTTATAATCACGCGTAAACTTTTCCGTAGTGGTGAAAGTGAATATTACATAAACAAGCAACCCGCACGTCTTCGCGATATCGTTGAACTTCTTCATGAATGCGGTATCGGTAAAGAGGGCTACACCATTATCGGTCAAGGCAGAGTTGAAGAAATTATGTCTGCAAAACCTGAAGATAGACGCCTTATCTTTGAAGAAGCAACGGGTATTGCCAAGTTCAAAACAAGAAAGAACGAATCTCAAAGAAAGTTAGAGCGTACTCATGAAAACTTGGTGCGCTATACTGATATTTTATCTGAAATTGAAAATCAATTGGCACCGTTAGAACGCCAAGCGCAAAAGGCTAAAGAGTTCAACGAACTTTCTGAAAGTTTAAAGTTCCACGAACTCAACACCTATATTGCAAAAGTTGACGGCGTAGAAAGTGCAAAGGGTAAAATATACACGAGAATTAAGGGCTTAGATGAAGAAAACGCACTTCGCCAAGAAGAATTTTCTAACGCTCAAGCGGAGTATGATAAAATTTTCTCTGATATCAGCGACGCTGACTTGCGCCTTAAGAGTTTGAACGACGAACTTTTAGAAAAGCGCGTGCAAATGGAACATAGTTCGGGTGCAAAACAACTTTACGAACAAAAAATTTCTTATCTTTCAGGGCAAATTGAACGCGCTGAAAAAGAAATTGCTGAAAATATCGAACTTATTAAAGAAAGCAAGGGCGCATTCGACGCTAATTACGTTCAGTTGACAAAAGATCAAGAGCAACTTGAAAAATTGTCTGCAAAGGCTGAAACTTTAAGCAAAAAACTTTTGACTATTACTGAACAAATCACTCTCGGTGAAGAACTTGCAGAATCTAATAGACAAAAGATTATTGAGTCAATCGAATCACTCTCAGATATCAAGATGAATAAGGGCGCAATGTCTATCGAAAAGGACAACCTTATCGCTAAGCGTGAAGAACTTACTAATCGCCTTGACGATGCATCTGTTAAGAGAGAGGGCTTGTTTAACGAAAAAGAACGCGCGGATAAAAACATTAACGAACTTGACCGCTCTGTTTTTGACTTGAAGAATAGAATTGAGGCTAAAGAAGACGAAGTTAGAAGTGGAAATGAAGAAGTTGCAAAGGCGGATAACGCAATTTATTCGCTCAATTCAGTAGTTACCACTTTGATTACTAAAGACAACTTCTATAAAGCGTTAAAAGATAATTACGACGGCTATGCACCCGCTGTAAAAAATCTTTTAAACAAAGCAAAAGAAAACGCTGAGTTGAAAAAGCGTATTAAGGGCGTTGTTGCTGAACTTATCAAGAGCGATAAAAAGTTTGATATCGCTTTAGAAACCGCGCTTTCAGCGTCTGCACAAAACGTGGTTACCGCAACCCCTGACGACGCGAGATATCTTATTGAATATTTAAAGGTCAATAAACTTGGTAGAATGACCTTCCTTCCCATCACTTCTGTTAAACCCAGAGAGCAAAGCGTTGCCGTAACAAACGCGCTTAGTGAAAGGGGAGCGCTTGGCGTTGCAAATAAACTTGTTTCATACGATAAACAGTATGAAAACGTTATTTCTAACCTTTTGGGCAATACTTTAATTGTTGACACCTTAGAAAACGCAACTAAAATTGCGGATAAATACCGTTTTGCGTTCAAGATGGTAACTCTCGACGGCGACGTTTTCAATACGCAAGGTGCTATGACGGGCGGTTCAAGAAGAACTGATACCGTAGGCTTACTTTCAAGCGATAGAAAGATTGAAGAAAATGCTGAGCAACTCCGCATTAAAAAGGCGGAAATGGATAAAATTAAAGAATCTAAAGCCGAACTCGAAAGAAAGCGTGATAGGGCTTTAGATGAACTTTCTATGCTCAACGACCTTTATAACGAAAAGCGTCAACAAATTTTGGTTGAGCGTGAAAAACAAGGTTCTGCCGAAAAAGCGCTTATGGAAATCGGCAGGGAAATTGAGTCCACCACCGACCTTATTGAAAAGGTTAACGAAAGAATTAGTAAACTTGACGCTGACTTTATGGCTGTTCAAAGCGGGGGCGATAAGCTTGAAACGGATAAACAAACCGCAAAATTAAGCGCAGATAAGCATCAAGCCGAATATGATGCGCTTAAAAAAGAACGCAATCAAATTGCTGAAGAATCTACTGCACTCCAAGTAAAAATTACTGAATTAAAAGCGGAAATCAGTAGATTGGAAGGCGAAAATAAGCGTCTTGGCTCAGTTATCAGCGATGCAGAGCAATCTAATATAGACTTAAAGAAGAGTAACGAAGGTGCGGAAGGTATTATTGAAGAATTACGCCGTGACCAAGAAAAGATTGCGCTTACTAAAGAAGAACAAGATTATATCAACGGTATTAGAGATAAGATTGACAATATCGAAAACAATAAACTTGAACTTCGTGACCGCTTAAACAAAAACGACGAAAAGAAAAAGCAATTATCACAAGCGATAACCGACATTTCAGAAAAGAAACACGCGGAAGAAATTGCGCTTGCTAAAATTGACTCTGACCTTGAATACTTACAACAAAGCATTTGGGAAGATTATCAAGAAACTTATGAAACTGCCGTTAAGCATCGTGAAGATGGTTACGATGCCGTTGCGGGCGAGGCGGAAATAAATCGCCTTAGAAGAAAGCGTTCTTCTCTCGGTGCTATTAACGCAACTGCAATTGAAGATTGTAAGGCGTTAAAAGAGCGTTATGAAGAAATGACCACTCAAAAGGAAGACTTAGAAAAGGCTGAAAAAGACTTGAAAGAGGCTATCGATAAGATTAAGGCTGAAATGCTTACTCAGTTTGACGAGGGCTTTACCAAGATTAATGAAAACTTCCAAAGAATATTCAAAGAATTGTTCGGTGGCGGTAGAGCGATGTTAGAAATCGACTACACCGACGTTGAAGATAGACTTGAGGCAGGCATTGAAATCGTTGCAGAACCTCCGGGAAAGAAACTTCAAAAACTTTCGCTTCTTTCTGGTGGTGAAAAGGCGCTTACTGCAATTGCAATTTTGTTCTCTATCTTAAAACTCCGTCCTATGCCGTTCTGCGTGCTTGACGAAATCGAAGCAGCACTTGACGAAGCAAACGTAGATAGATTTGCAAGATATCTTCAAAAGTTTAGTGAAGAAACTCAATTTATCGTTATCACTCACAGAAAACCCACTATGGAAATGGCAGACGCACTTTTCGGCGTAACCATGCAAGAAAAAGGCGTTTCTAAGATGGTATCGGTTAAACTTTCGGACGTGTCGGATATAACGGGCGAAACTCTTTAAGACTACGATTAAACAAATAAACACTAAACCTTAAAAGGAATTTTATGGGATTATTCAGTAAATTAAAAGCCGTTTTAACTAAAACTCGTGACGGTATTTCAAAAAAATTAAACGAACTTTTTGCGAAAGATAAAATCGGTGATGAATTTTATGAAGAGTTGGAAGATATTTTAATTTCCGCTGACGTTTCCGTTAAAACTACTATGGAAATAGTTGATGAAATTCGTGACGTTGCCATTAAAGAAAAATGCAAAGACAAAGAATACGTTATTGAACTTCTTAAAAAAGAATTGTTTGAAACGCTCGATTATGCCGATGCTTTAAAGGTTGCTTCACCCGCGGTTATTATGGTAGTAGGTGTAAACGGTGTTGGTAAAACCACCACTATCGGTAAACTTGCAAACAAGTTTGTAAAAGAAGGCAAAAGCGTTACCATTGCGGCGGCGGATACCTTCCGTGCGGCTGCTGCAGACCAACTTTCAGTTTGGGCGGAAAGGGCAAAAGTTCGCATTATAAAGCATGCTGAAGGAGCAGATGCATCAGCCGTTGTGTTTGATGCAATCGAGTCTGCAAAGGCTAAAAAAACCGACGTTTTAATTATTGATACCGCAGGGCGTCTTCACGTAAAAGCCAACCTTATGGAAGAATTAAAGAAGATGGATAGGGTTGTTAAGCGTGAATATGAAAGCGCAAACTATTATAAACTTATCGCTCTTGACGCAACCACGGGGCAAAATGCGTATAATCAAGTGGAAGTGTTTAACGAGGCAGTCGGTATCGACGGTATAATTTTAACCAAACTTGACGGCACGGCAAAAGGTGGCTTTATAATTTCATTGTCGTATGAGTTAGAAGTCCCTGTTTGTTTTGTAGGCACGGGTGAAAAAATTGATGATATTGAAGATTTTGACGCTAAAGAGTTTGTTGAAAGCATGTTTTAATCAACTTAATAAAAACTAATAAGAAAAGGCGAAAAAATTTCGCCTTTATTCTTTAAAAATCAGTATTGACAATAGCCAAAATCAATAGTATAATGAAGAAAAAGTCGTAAATGGCTTGTGGGCAGAACGTTCAAGAAGGCACTTGGGAACAAAAAGGAAATGTTGTAACCATCTCTATCGACGGAGATCCTCAAGAATTTGCTTTAGACGGCAATACGCTTACCTTTAGTGATGACGATGTTACTATGGTTTTAGAAAAAGTAGATTAATAAAAATTAAAGCGACTGTAAAAACGGTCGCTTTTTATATTTAAAATATATAATGTTAGGTAAAAACGCTTGACAGAGCGTGTAAAAATCTATATAATATCAAGGTGTAAAGCAAAAAAGGTTTACACCTTTCATTTTTATTATGGAAAAAGATTTAGAGTATATAGAACTTTTTGAAATTTATAAAGAACTTTTAACCGATAAGCAAAGGGAATTGTTTTCTTCACATTATCTGTTCGACTTGTCTTTGTCGGAAATTGCAGAGCAAGAAGGCGGTTCAAGGCAGAGCGTATACAACGCTGTTAAAAAGGTTAAAAGTAAACTTGATGAATATGAAAAGGTGCTCTCGTTGAGAGAGAAAAACAGATTGCTTAAAGAAGTTGTTGATAACACTCAAGATGAAAAAACCCGCAAAGCGTTAATGGAGATTTTGTTAAGATAATGGCACTTTTTTCAGGTCTTTCCGAAAAATTAAATCATATCTTTTCCAAACTTACAAAGCACGGTAGACTTACCGAGTTGGAAATTAAAACCGCCATGCGTGAAGTGCGTATTGCGCTTTTAGAGGCGGACGTAAACATCTCTGTAGTTAAAGAGTTCGTTGCTAAGGTTAGCGAACGCGCGGTTGGTCAAGAGATTATTAAAAATCTTAACCCCACCCAACAAGTTATTAAAATCGTTAATGAAGAACTTATCGCATTGATGGGTTCTACGGGTTCAAAACTTAACTTTGCATCAAATCCGCCCACAGTTATTATGATGTCAGGTCTTCAAGGTGCTGGTAAAACCACCTTGGTGGGTAAACTTGGTATGATGCTTAAAAAACAGGGCAGAAAACCCCTTTTGGTCGCTTGTGACGTTTATCGCCCCGCGGCAATCAATCAATTAAAAGTGGTTGGTGAAAAGGCTGGCTGTACCGTTTTTGAAAAAGGTCAAGGCAACCCTGTAAAAATTGCAAAAGAAGGCGTGGCGCACGCAAAATCTTTTGGTTTTGACACGGTTATTATTGACACGGCTGGTCGATTACAAATAGACGAACAGTTAATGCAAGAACTTGAAGATATCAAGGCGGAAGTAAATCCATCTGAAATTCTTCTTGTTGTTGACTCAATGACGGGTCAAGTTGCAGTTGAAGTGGCTGACACTTTCAATAAGCGCTTGGAAGTTACTGGTTTAGTTTTAACTAAACTTGACGGTGACACCCGTGGCGGTGCAACCCTTTCAATGAAAGCGGTTACAGGTAAGCCTATTAAATTCTGTTCTGTTGGTGAAAAACTTGGTGATTTAGAGCCTTTCTATCCCGATAGAATGGCAAACCGTATTTTGGGTATGGGTGACGTTTTGTCGCTTATCGAAAAGGCGCAAGAGGCGGTTACTGAAGAACAAGCCCAAAAGATGCAGAAAAAGTTTAGAGAAAATTCTTTTACTTTAGACGATTATCTCTCTCAATTTGAAACCATGAACAAGATGGGTGGCATTAAAGAAATTCTTGGAATGCTCCCTGGAATGGGCATGGGTAAAATGAAAATTAGCGAGGCAGACATTGACGAAAAGAAAATGCTCCGCACAAAAGCAATTATTCAGTCAATGACCATGTATGAGCGTGAAAACCCGTCAGTCATCAACTCGTCAAGAAAGAACCGCATAGCAAAGGGTAGTGGTACTTCCATTCAAGAAGTAAACCGTTTGTTAAAGCAGTTTGAACAGACGAAAGTGATGATGAAACAGATGAAAAACAACAAGATGTTTAGAGGTTTCTAAGCGGCGTTATGCATCGTTAAAACACAAAAAAATAAAAAAAAATTAAAAATATATAAATCAAACTTAAGGAGAACAAAAAAATGGCAGTAAAAATGAGATTAACCAGAATGGGCGATAAGAAGTCACCCTTCTACCGTATCGTTGTAACCGATTCAAGAAACGCACGTGATGGCGCTTATATTGACAAAGTTGGTCACTATAACCCCACCGCTAACCCCGCAGAAATCGTTATCGATGCTGAAAAGGCAAAGAAGTGGCTTGCTAACGGCGTTCAACCTACCGATACCGTTAAGAACATTCTCGTAAACCAAGGCGTTATTCCCAAGCCCGAAAAACTTTCGCCCGCTAAAACGAAGGTTCGTAAGTCCAGCAAGTAATTCCGTTTTTAAGGAGAAACTATGTTAGAACTTATTAAATACGTAGTTACCCGTTTTGCTGAAAAGCCTGAAGAAATCGAATACGATATTCAGGAAGTTGGCAAGACTGTTAACGTTACCATTACTCTTTCTGATAGCGATATGGGTAAGGTTATCGGTCGTCAAGGCAAAATTGCAAAGGCGCTCCGTACCCTTGTTCGTGCAGGTTCAGTAAAAGAAAACAAAAAGTATAATATTGAAATTAAGGAACGCGGGGAAAAAATTTAATTTCCCCGTTTTTCTACCTTTTTGAAAAATGCAACAAAACTTAAAAATAGGACTTATCGTTAAACCGCAAGGTATTAAAGGTGAAGTAAAAGTTCAGCCTTTAACTGACGATATTAACCGTTTTAAAAATCTTAAAGAAGTTATCATTGACGATAAAACTTACCGTGTTTTGAAAGCCGTTATAGGCGGAGATACGGTCTTTTTGTCGTTGTCGGGTATTCCCGACAGAAATACTGCGGAAACTTTCCGTGGTAAGTTTTTGTGCGTTACCAGAGAAAACGCCCTTCCGCTTGAAGAAGGCAGATATTTTATAGTTGATATTATCGGCTGTAATATCGTTACCGAGCAAGGTCAAACTATAGGTGAAGTTACCGATATTTTCTCTGCGCGTACGGACGTGTTTACGGTAAAGTGTATAGACGGTAGAGTTATGCGCTTTCCCTTCCTCAATGCAGTTGTGAAAAAGGTCGATATTGAAAGTAAACAAATTACCGTAATTAAAGAGCGACTTGACGAGGTATCTTGCTATGAAGATTGACGTTTTAACGCTTTTCCCAGAAATGTTTGCGCCCTTAAAAACCAGTATAATCGGTAGGGCGGTAGACAGCGGTAAACTTGAAATTAATATCGTTGATATAAGAGATTACACGCTTGATAAACACAAAAAGTGTGATGATACGCCTTTTGGCGGTGGCGCGGGTATGGTTATGATGCCTCAACCTATTGCCGATGCAATTAAGGCGGTTGATCCCAACCACGAGGCAAGAAGAATTTTCCTTTCGCCCCGTGGTAGAGTGTTTAAGCAAGAAGTTGTTATAGAGTTTAGCAAACTTGATAGAATTTTGCTCCTTTGCGGTCATTATGAAGGTGTGGACCAAAGGGTAATCGACCTATTTATTGATGAAGAATTATCCATTGGCGACTTTGTTTTGACGGGTGGTGAAATCCCTGCAATGGCGGTTGTAGACGCGGTTGCAAGGTATATTGACGGCGTTATAAAGAGTGAATCTTTAGAACAAGAAAGTTTTGCAAGCGGTATGCTTGAATATCCGCATTATACCCGTCCGCAAGAGTTTATGGGCTTAAGAGTTCCTGAAGTTTTAACGAGTGGTCATCACGGTAAAATTGATGAGTGGCGCGCGCAAAAATCTAAGGAAATTACTAAGAAAAATCGCCCCGACCTTTTAGAGAAAGGAGAGTAGAAATGAAACACTTACAATGGTTTCCGGGGCATATGACCGCAGCAATGCGCATGATGGAAGAAAACGTAAAGGCTGTTGACGGCGTTATGATCGTTTTGGACGCACGCGCACCAAGGGCGTCTTTAAACCCCAAACTCGATAAACTTTTTAATAACAAAAAAGTTCTTTACGTATTGAATAAAACCGACCTTGTTGACGCTAATGACGTTAAAAGAACGGTTGCGGAATTTGCTAAGGACGGTAAAGAAACGGTTGCTGTAAGTGCTATGGATAAGCGCGCAGTCGACTTACTTTATTCGCGCATTTTTTCGCTATTAAAAGACAAGTTGGAAAGAAACAAATTAAAAGGCGTGTTTAAGCCTATAAGGGTTATGGTTGCTGGTATTCCTAACACGGGTAAATCAACCATTATAAACGCCCTTTGTGGTGGTAAAAAGGCTATTACGGGCAATAAAGCAGGTGTAACCAAAGGTAAACAATGGGTAAGACTTAGAGAACTTGAACTTTTAGATACCCCAGGCACTATGCCCCCTGCGTTTGAAAACCAAACGCTTGCTAAACACTTGGCGTATATCGGCAGTATGAACGACGCTAACATTGACTTTAGCGACCTTGCCTTTGAACTTCTTAACGAACTTAAAGAAACTTACCCCGAGGCATTAAAAAATAAATACGGTATTGAAAATTTGGAACGCCCGACCATAGAACTATACGATGACATATGCGTTCGTAGAGGGTTTTTACGCCGTGGCGGTGAATATGATTACGAAAGGTGTGCAACCGCTATCGTAGACGATTTTAGAAAGGGAAGAATAGGTAAAATTATTCTCGACTGATATGGATAAGTTAGATTACGAAAGAAAGCATTATCAAAACGGCGCAAAATGGGTTGCGGGTGTAGACGAAGTGGGCAGAGGTCCGCTTGCAGGCCCCGTAGTTTGTTGCGCGGTTATTATGCCTAAAGATGAAATTATAGAGGGCGTTGACGACAGCAAAAAATTAAGCGAAAAAAAACGCAACGCTTTAGCCGAACTCATTAAAGAAAAGGCGGTTTGCTATAATATTGCTGAAATTTGGCAAGAAGAAATTGATGAAATAAACATCTTAAACGCTGTAAAAAAGTGTATGACAATGGCGGTTGAAGGGTTAGAAATTAAGCCCGATATAACGCTTGTAGATGGTGTTGATACGAGTTTAAATATCGATGCGGAATACTTAATTAAAGGCGACGCTAAGAGCCATACGATAGGTTGCGCGTCAATTTTGGCAAAAGTTTATAGGGATAACCTTATGGTTAAATTTGCTAAAGAATATCCTGAATACGCTTTTGAAAAGCATAAGGGATATGGAACTAAAGTTCATATAGACAAAATCAAGGAGATTGGACCTTGCAAATTGCACAGAAAAACTTTTATAAAAAACTTTTGGGTAGAGCCGGGGAAAAACGAGCAGGAGAATACTTAAAAAAGAAAGGCTATACCATACTTAAAACCAACTATAAAACCTATTGTGGAGAAATTGATTTAATCGCAAAGGATAGCGAGTATATCGTATTCGTTGAAGTTAAGACAAGGTCTGGCGATGAATTTGGTGCGCCGAGCGAAGCGGTTACTCAAAGAAAACAAGAAAAATATTATAGGGTTGCATCGGAATATCTGCAAAGAGAGAAAAAACTTGATGCGCCTTGCAGGTTTGACGTGATAGAAATAGAAAATGGTGAAATAAATCATATAATTGATGCATTTTCTATGTAAAAACGCTTGCGTTAAACTTAAAAATATGTTATTATAATAGACGCTTTGGACGTTCCTCTTGCGTAAAAGAATATTAAAAATGACAATGAACGTTAATTTAATCGGAGGTAAAAGCAAATGAACAAAATTATTGAGGCTATCAATCAAGAAAACGTAAAGACCAGCATTCCTGAATTCAGCGTTGGCGATACCGTAAGAGTAATGATCAAGGTTATCGAAGGCGATAGAGAAAGATTGCAAGCATTTGAAGGTATCGTTATTGCAAGAAAGCACGGCGGTATCAGCGAAACCTTTACCGTAAGAAGACTTTCTTTCGGTGTAGGCGTTGAAAAGACTTTCCCCATCCACTCACCCAAGGTTGCAGACATTCAAGTTGTAAGACACGGTAAAGTTCGCAGAGCAAAACTCTACTACTTACGTGCTCGTACTGGTAAGGCTGCTAAGGTTAAAGAAATTAAAAAATAGTTTTCTAAAAAAACGTAAAGAACTTACTGATTTTTCAGTAAGTTCTTTTTTTATGCTTTTATTCGTTTTACTTTTACAAAAAAATAATATATAATTAACTCGATATACTATATACATTATATATAGAGAAAGATTTTTACGAAAAAAAAGGGGAAGGGTTTTCACTCTAAAATAAGAAAATGATTTCTAAGATTTTAGGTTTTGCATTGCAAGGTATAAAAGGCGTTGCTGTTGAAGTTGAAACTGACATTAACAACGGGCTTCCTGCGTTTGACGTGGTGGGGCTTGCTGATACCGCCGTTAAAGAATCTAAAGAGCGTATTCGTTCAGCGTTAAAGAACAGCGGTTTTGCTGTTCCTACAAGAAAGATTACAATTAACCTTGCACCTGCAGATATTAAAAAGGAAGGTTCTTCATTAGACCTTGCGCTTGCAATAGGCTTGCTTCAATCAAGCGGTCAACTCGTTGCTGAAACTGACGGCGTTGTGTTTATGGGTGAACTTTCTTTAGACGGTGGATTAAGAAGAATTAACGGCGTACTTCCCACGCTTATCGCAGCCCTTTCAGACGGATACACCAAGTTCGTTTTGCCTAAGGCTAACGAAGTTGAAGCGTCTTACGTGCACGGGATAGAAGTAATCACCGCGGAAAACTTAAAAGAAGTAGTAGACCATTTTTCAGGGCTTAAAGTATTAGAACCTATTAAGCATAAAGAATACGTAACTTCAGTAGTTCAAAATTGTTACGATAGCGATATGGCTTTCGTTAAAGGTCAAAAGGTTGCTAAACGCGCGTTGGAAGTTGCTGTTTCTGGCGGTCATAACGTGTTGTTTGTGGGCGCGCCTGGTACGGGTAAAACTATGCTTGCAAAGTGCATACCTACCATTATGCCCGATATGACTTTTTCAGAGGCTTTAGAAACTACTAAAATTCACTCGGTTGCAGGTATGCTTAAAGATTCTGACGGTATTGTTTTTGCGCGTCCGTTTAGAAGTCCACACCACACGGCAACAACTATTGCTATGACTGGTGGTAACCACAATTTAAGACCTGGTGAAATTTCACTTGCGCATAACGGCGTACTTTTCCTTGATGAAATGCCAGAGTATAAGCGCCCTACTTTAGAATCATTGCGCCAACCTTTAGAAGACGGTGTAATTACCGTTTCACGCGCAACGGGTTCGGTTGAATACCCTGCAAACTTTATGCTTTGCGGTTCAATGAACCCATGCCCGTGTGGGAATTATGGTAGCGCGGATAAAGTGTGCACTTGTTCACCCGCTATGATTGCAAAGTATAAGGCTAAAATTTCTGGTCCGTTACTTGATAGAATTGATATTCAAGTGGAAGTAGATAGCGTAAAATATGCTGAACTTACCGATGATGAACTTGCAGAGAGTTCAAAAGATATTAGGGTAAGGGTAAACAGAACACGCCTTATCCAAAAAGAACGCTTTAAGGACGATGGAATTTTAACCAACAGCGATATGGGTGAAAAACACATAAAGAAGTATTGCAAACTTTCTAAAGAATGTGAACAAATGTTAAAGAATGCGTACGACACTTTGCATTTATCACCACGCGCAAGAAGTCGTATTATAAAGGTCGCAAGGACTATTGCCGATATGGCGCTTTATGATGATATTCGCCCCGAACATATTTTGGAAGCGATAAGTTACCGTCATTCCGATGGAATGTTATAAGATGAAAAATTATTCTAAAATAGAAAAACTTGCCGTATTTTTAGATAGTTTTTTAGGGCTTGAATATAAGTTTAAGTATCAACTGCTTTTAGACGCGCCCGAAGAATTAGAAATTGAAAATTATATTATAGAGTGCGAAAGGTATATTTCATCCACGGTGGGTGAAAATGAATATCGTACCATCAAAAATTCGGCAAAAGAAGAATATATTGAAAATATATTTTCACAACTTGAAAAGAAAAATATTTTTATAACCACTTATTTTTCTGAAGATTATCCAAGCGAGTTGTTAAATATTACTTGTCCGCCACTCGTTTTGTATTACAAGGGCGACTTATCCGTTTTGGACAATGAAACTTTTGGTATAGTCGGCAGTAGAAAGAGTTTACCTATATCGTTAAAGATTACCCAAAGATACGCAAGTGAACTTGTAGGCGCGGGTTTTACTTTGATAACGGGTATAGCAGAGGGTGTTGATAAAACCGTGCTTAATACGGCACTTGATAACGACGGTCTAGCCGTGTCTATTATTGCAGGTGGTCTTGATAACATTTACCCAAAGAGCCACGCAGAACTCATTTCCCGCGTGGAACAAAAGGGATTAGTTTTAAGCGAATATCCGCCTGAAACATTTCCAAAACCCTTTCACTTTCCCGTAAGAAATAGGTTAATAGCAGGGCTTTCTAAAGGCGTGCTTATAGTTAGCGGTGGTAAAAACAGCGGAACGCTTTACACGGCGGAATACGCAAACGATTTTAGTAAGGACTTATTTGCAATTCCGTATAGCGTAGATATCCCAAGCGGAGCAGGGTGTAACGAACTTATCAAGAAAGGTGCTCTGCTTACCGATACACCTCAAGATATTTTAGATTTTTACGGAAAAACCGCAAAAAAAGAAAAGATTGAACTAACGAATAGTGAAAAACAAATAGTTTCACTTTTAAAGGACGGTTCATTACACATAGAAAAATTATGCACCGCGCTTTCAAAGCAGGTGTTTGAAGTAACCCCACTCCTTTCCGTGCTTGAGATTAAAGGAATAGTAGTTAAGAGTGGAAACGTTTACGGGCTTACCCGTAATGATTTGGAGGATTAAATGCAACTTATTATCGTGGAATCTCCACACAAAGCAAAAACCATTGAAAAATTCTTAAAGGGCGATTATAAGGTAGACGCGTCTAAAGGACACGTTAGAGATTTGCCCGTTAACTATATGGGTATAAGTATTGCTAACAATTTTGAACCGCATTACGTAATTGCGCCTGAAAAAAAGCAAGACATTAAAAGACTTGAAACTTTGGCTAAAAAAGCCGATAAAGTATATCTTGCAACCGACCCGGATAGAGAAGGTGAGGCAATATCTTGGCACTTAGCGGAAGTTTTAGGGCTTGAAGAAGACGCGCTAAACAGAATTGAGTTTAACGAAATTTCTGAAAAAGCCGTAAAGAACGCGCTTGCAAACCCCAGAAAGATTGATAAGAATTTGGTTGACGCTCAACAAGCGCGCCGTGTTCTTGATAGAATAGTTGGTTATAGCATTTCACCCGCGGCAAGTTCAAGACTTAACGAAAACTTATCCGCTGGTAGAGTTCAGTCGGTTGCGCTCAAAATGGTCGTTGATAGAGAGCGTGAAATTATGAACTTTAAGCCCCAAGAATATTGGAACTTAAAAGCAGAAGTTCAGCCGAATGGCAAGAGTGCTTTCAAAGTTCTTCTTGTTGAAAAGGGTGGAAAGAAGTATAAGCCGTCTTCACAAGAAGAGGCAGATGGTGTTGAAAGCGTACTCAAAAACGCTCAATTCTTTGTAAAGAGCGTTAAAAAAGCCGTTCAAAAATCACACGCGCCCGCACCTTATATCACTTCAACCTTGCAACAAGACGGTTCTATTAGGCTTAACCTTACCGCTCCGCAAGTAATGCAAATAGCACAAAGACTTTACGAAGGTGTTGAAACGCCCAAAGGCAACGTTGCGCTTATTACTTATATGAGAACGGACTCGGTTAGAATTTCTGCCGAAGCGCAAAAGGATGCGCGCGAATTTATTGAAAAGACTTACGGAAGTGAATTCGTTCCGTCAAAGCCCAATATATACCGTTCTAAAAAGGACGCTCAAGACGCGCACGAAGCGATTAGACCTATCGATATCAACAAAACGCCTGAAAGCGTTCAAGGAATACTCGATAAAAATCAATTCAAATTATATAAACTTATTTACGAACGCTTTATTGCATCACAAATGGCTGAAGCAAAATACGACAGCGTTTCAGTTGACGTAGTTGCAGACGAATACACTTTCAAAACGAGCGGTAAAACCTTGTTGTTTAAGGGTTATCTTGCAGTTTACGACGATACTAAAAAGGAAGAAGATGAAGAGGGTGGAAACGCACTTCTTCCCGTACTTAGCGACGGCGAATTGTTAAATCTTCTTAAACTTAACAAAGAACAAAAATTTACCAAACCCCCCGTACGCTATACCGAAGCGTCGCTCATTAAGAGTATGGAAGATAAGGGCATTGGTAGACCGTCTACTTACGCAACCATTATGGCTAAACTTTCAGACAAAAAGCGTGAGTACGTTAGAAAGGAAAAGAAATATCTTGTTCCCAACGATATTAGTTACGACCTTATCGACTTCTTAGTTAAGTATTTTACTGACATTATGGAAATATCTTTCACCGCAAGAATGGAAACTGCGCTTGACGATATCGGTGAAGGTGGAAAAGATTGGCATAAACTTATTGCAGATTTTTACACGCCCTTTAATAAAAGATTGCAAAATGCAAAACTTACCGAAGTGTTGTGTGAAAAGTGCGGTGCTCCTATGATTATCAACAGCGGTCGATACGGCAACTATTACGCTTGCTCTAATTATCCCGCTTGCCAAAACATCAAGGCGGTAAATGAAAAGGTAACTATTCCTACCGATAAGATTTGCCCCAAGTGTGGCGGTATGATGGTTGAAAGGGAAGGTAAGTTTGGTAAATTCCTTGCTTGTTCAAATTATCCCACTTGTAAGCATACGGTTAGCATGACTGAAAGCGTTGGCGTTTGCCCAGAGTGTGGTAGAGAAACTAAAAAGATGACCAGCCGTGGCGGTAAAACTTTCTACGGTTGTTCGGGTTATCCTAATTGTAAGTTTATGAGTTGGGATATTCCTACGGGTAAAAAATGTGAAGAGTGCGGACACTACCTTATTGAAGTTGACGGCGTAGTTAAGTGCTCAAATAAAAAATGTAAAAACGGACAAAATGCAAAAGGTTAAAATAATCGGCGGCGGTCTTGCCGGTGCGGAAGCCGCTTATCAATTAGCAAAAAGGGGTGTAAAAGTTGCGCTGTACGACATTAAACCCTTACAAAAAACCCCCGCGCATAAAAGTGATAAGTATGCGGAATTAGTTTGTTCTAACTCTCTAAAGAGCAACGATATTTACGGCAACGCGGCAGGGTTACTTAAAGAAGAAATGCGCTTGCTCGGTTCGCTCGTTATAGAGGCGGCGGATAAAACCAGAGTTCCCGCAGGCAACGCTTTAGCGGTTGATAGAGAAAAGTTTGCGGAATATATTACAAGCAAGTTAAGGGAAGAAAAAAACATCGAGCATATCAGCGAAGAAGTTACTGATATCGATACTGATGAATACACGATTATTGCAAGTGGACCTTTAACTACTGAAAAACTTTCTCAAAACATAAAAAAATTAGTAGGGGACGGACTTTCATTTTACGATGCATCCGCACCTATTATAGAGTTTGACAGCATAGATATGGAAAACGCTTTCTTTGGCGATAGATACGATAAAGGCAACGGCGACCATATCAACTGCCCTATGAATAAAGAAGAATATTTGGCGTTTATGGACGCGCTCCGTAGCGCTAAAAGGGCGGAACTTCACGGGTTTGAAAACTCTGCCGTGTTCGAAGGCTGTATGCCCGTTGAAGTTATGGCAGAACGCGGTCTTGATACGCTCCGTTTCGGGCCGTTAAAACCAGTTGGGCTTACCGACCCCAAGACGGGTAGATGGGCTTACGCTTGTTTGCAACTTAGAAAAGAAGATGCCGATGGAATTATGTATAATATGGTCGGCTTTCAAACAAATCTTTTGTGGGGCGAACAAAAAAGAGTATTTTCACTTATCCCCGCGTTAAAGAACGCTGAATATTTTAGATACGGCGTAATGCACAGAAACACCTTTATAAATTCACCCAAAGTGTTGAACCCTGATTACTCTCTAAAAGAATATGAAAAGGTTTACTTTGCAGGTCAAATTACTGGTGTTGAAGGGTATGTGGAAAGCGCTGCAAGCGGGTTAATGTCCGCATTGTACTTAAGCAATAAATTAAATGGCAAAAAGGTCGAAACGGTTAGCGATAAAACCGTACTCGGCTCACTTGCAAAATACATTACTACTGAAAATAAAGACTTCCAACCTATGAACGCAAACTTTGGTATACTTCCGCCTATGGATAGAATTATAAGGGACAAGGCGGAAAGAAAGCGCGCTCAGGCTGAAAGAAGTTTAGCAGAAATTTCTCGTTTTAAGGAGGATATAGGAATTGAGTAATCAATTTATGGGCACTACCATTTGTGCCGTTAAAAAGGACGGAAAAACAGCGATTGCGGGCGACGGTCAAGTTACCCTTTCACAATCGGTTATTTTTAAGAACAACGCCGTAAAGGTTAGAAGAATTTACGACGGTAAGGTTATTTTAGGCTTTGCAGGGTCTGTTGCAGACGCATTTTCACTTTCAGAACGCTTTGAAGAAATGCTCAACAAATACTCTGGCAATTTGATGAGAAGTGCGGTTGAACTTGCCGAACTTTGGAGAACGGACAAGGCAAGAAAGTTAGAGGCGATGATGATTACTGCTGATAAAGACACACTTTTAATCGTTTCTGGTACTGGTGAAGTTATCGAACCGGACGGTGGTGTTTGCGCTATCGGTAGCGGTGGCAATTACGCGCTTGCAGCGGCACGCGCTCTCCGTCAAGAAACCGATTATTCGGCTGAAGAAATCGTTAAAAAATCACTCAAAATCGCAAGCGAAATTTGCGTTTTCACTAACGACAACATCACTTGTGAAGTGTTATAAGGGGGAGAAAAATGAATTTAAGCCCTAAACAAATAGTTACTGAACTCGATAAATATATTATCGGACAAGACGGCGCAAAAAAGGCGGTTGCCATTGCGCTTAGAAATAGATATAGAAGAAGTCAACTTTCCGCTACGGAAATGGAAGAAATTACGCCCAAGAACATCATTATGAAAGGACCTACGGGCGTAGGTAAAACGGAAATTGCAAGAAGACTTGCAAAATTAGTTTCAGCACCTTTCGTAAAGGTTGAGGCTACTAAGTATACTGAAGTAGGTTACGTTGGTAGAGACGTTGAATCAATGATTCGCGACCTTGTGGAATGTTCTGTTAGACTCGTTAAAGAAGAACGCTTTAACAAGGTTACTGAAAAGGCAGGCGCAGTAGTTGACGCTAAACTCGTTAAAATTTTAGCGGAAGTTCGCCGTTTAGATAGAGGCGAAACCCCTCAAGATATTTTTGAAAAGAATATTTTAGAAGGGTTAAAGAAAGGCTACTATGATAACGAAGTTATCGAAGTTGAAATCGTGGACAATCCTAAGCCTATGGAACTTGTTCCAGGGGGAGCGGAAATTTCACTCGGTTCAATCTTTGGCGACATGATGCCCCAAAAGAAAAAGAAAAGAAAACTTTCTGTAAAAGAGGCAAGAAAACTTCTTTTACAAGAAGAGGCTGATAAACTTATCGATAACGATTCTGTTAATGAAGAGGCAATCCGTCGTGCAGAAAACGAAGGTATTATCTTTATTGATGAAATTGATAAGATTGCCGCAAAAGGCTCTAAGGGCGGTGGACAAGACGTTTCAAGAGAAGGTGTTCAACGCGATATTTTACCTATCGTTGAAGGTTCTACCGTTATGACCAAGTACGGCGCTATTAAAACCGATTACATTTTATTTATCGCGGCGGGTGCTTTCCACGTTTCAAAGGTAAGCGACCTTATCCCCGAACTTCAAGGTAGATTTCCTATTCTCGTAGAACTTAACAGTTTAACAAGAGAAGACTTTATTAAAATTTTAACCACACCCCAAAACGCAATCACTTTGCAATACGCAACACTTTTGAAGGTTGACGGCGTGGACTTAAAGTTTACTGATGAAGCGATAAGCGAAATTGCGCGCATTTCAGAAGATATGAACGCAACGCGTGAAGATATCGGTGCAAGAAGACTTCATACGGTTATGGAAAACCTTATTGAAGAAATTTCTTTCGAGGCGTGTGGCGACGTCGAAAAAGAAGTTGTTATTGATAAAAACTTTGTTATCAATAAACTCGGTGGCGACACCAAAACTAAAGATTTAAAAAAATATATACTCTAAGGACTTTGTAAAATGATAAATATACCCAAAGGAACAAAAGACGTTTTACCTCAAGATAGTTATAAGTGGCAGTTTATTGAAGGCGTGGCAAGGGAAACCGCAAGGGTTTTCGGCGCGCAAGAAATTAGAACGCCAACCTTTGAACATACTGAAGTTTTTCTTCGTGGCGTAGGTGAAACAACTGATATCGTTAATAAAGAAATGTACACCTTTTTAGATAAAGGGGATAGAAGTATTACCTTGAAGCCTGAAGGCACGGCAGGTATTGCGCGCGCGTTCGTTGAAAACGGACTTGTGAACTCAGCGCTCCCCGCAAAGTTTTTCTATATCACACCTTGTTTTAGATATGAAAGACCGCAAGCGGGCAGACTTAGAGAATTCCATCAATTCGGCGTGGAATTTTTAGGTTCATATTCACCCGATATCGATGCTGAAACTATACTTTTAGCAAAGACCTTTTTAGAAAAGGCGGGCGTAAAAAATATTACCCTTTATATCAACAGCATCGGCTGTAAAACTTGTAGAAAAGAGTATGAAAATGCTCTAAAGGCATACTTAAACGAAAATTATGATAAACTCTGTCCGCTCTGTAAGGATAGACTTAACAAAAATCCGCTTAGAATTCTTGATTGCAAGAATGACGACTGCAAGAAGATTACCCAAGGTGCACCCAAAATTTTAGATTATATTTGTGGTGATTGCTCTAACCATTTACAAACGGTTAAAAAACTTCTTGACGCGGTAGGCGTTGAATATAAAATCAACCCCAATATCGTTCGCGGTCTTGATTATTATACCAGAACGGTTTTTGAATTCGTTTCTGAAAATATCGGCGCGCAAGGTACTGTTTGCGGTGGCGGTAGATACGACGGACTTATTAAAGAATTAGGTGGAACGGATACTCCTGGTATCGGTTTTGCCGTTGGTATTGAAAGAATTTTATTGCTCTTAGAAAATACGGGCGTAAAAATTGAAAACCCCAACAAAGTTAAAATTTATTTTGCGCCTATGGGTGAGGCTGAATCAGTTAAAGCGTTTGAACTCGTTTCAACTTTGAGAAACAGCGGTATCGCGTGTGATTGTGATCACATGGGCAGAGGTATTAAAGCGCAATTTAAGTACGCGGATAAAATCGGCGCGGAATTCGTTGCGGTTATCGGCTCAAACGAACTTGCTGAAGGTAAGGTTAAGATTAAGAAAATGGCTGACGGAACGGAAGAAACCGTTGCGTTTAGCGAAGTAAAGAGTTTTCTTGAAAAGGCTTAAAGAACTATGAAAGAAATAGGGGTAGTTACCAAAATTGACGGCAAGTACGCCGTAGTAAAGGTAGACAAAAAAGACGAGTGTAGTAAGTGTGGAATGTGTTTGTTTCCAAAGAACGCCTCCAGCATAGACTTCCGCGCCAAAAATAAGTTGGGCGCAGTCGTGGGGGATCAGGTTATCATTGAAAACAAAGATAATACAAAACTTTTAGGCGCTATCTTGGCGTTTTTAGTTCCGCTTATCTTAATGGGGCTTTCCGCAGTTATAACTTACGCATTTATCGGTCAAGAAATTTTTATGCTTATCTTAAGCGTAACTTCCATAGTTTTGTGGTATACTATTTTAGCGTTTATTGATAAAAAAATTAAAAATTCGGTTAAATTTAGCCCTGAGATAATCGTTATTGAAAAGAAAATAGAAGGAGAAGAAAATGTCTGAAGTAAAAGAAGTTTTCACAATAGAAGAATTTGATACAATAATTAGTGATGATAAACCCACTCTCGTTGATTTTTACGCAACCTGGTGTGGACCTTGCAAAATGCAAGCACCTATTCTTCATGAATTTGCTGGAGAAGTAGGTGAAAAGGTTCAAGTTATCAAAGTAGACGTTGACCAAGTTGGTGAACTTGCTATGAGATACGGCATTATGTCTATTCCAACACTCGTTGTGTTTAAGAACGGTGAGTTGAAAGAAAAGTCAGTTGGACTTTCTACTAAAGATAATCTTGCATCTATGATAATTAAATATTTATAAAAATTAATTCGGCAAAAACAAAAGGAGAAATATAAAATGATTGATTTAACTTCCATCAAACTCGCAGACCCTGAAGTTTACGAAGGTTTGCAAAAAGAACTTAACAGACAAAGAAATAACATTGAACTTATCGCAAGTGAAAACTTTGTTTCTGAAAATGTTATGATTGCTGCTGGTAGTATGCTTACCAATAAGTATGCAGAAGGTTACCCCGAACACAGATATTACGGTGGTTGCCAATACGTTGATATCGTAGAAAAACTTGCAATTGAACGTGCAAAACAACTTTTCGGTGCTGAACACGCAAACGTTCAACCCCACAGCGGTGCAAACGCTAACTTTGCAGTATACTTTGCCGTTTTACAACCCGGTGATACCATTATGGGTATGAGCCTTGCACACGGCGGTCACTTAACCCACGGTAGCCCCGTTGCTGTTTCTGGTAAGTATTTTAACGCTGTTGGTTACGGTGTAAAAGAAGAAACTGGTGCAATTGATTATGATGATTTAGAACAACAAGTTTTGGAAGTTAAACCCAAAATTTTCGTATGTGGTGCAAGTGCATATCCCAGAATTTTAGACTTTAAGAGAATTAGAGAAATTTGCGACAAAGCAGGTTGTTATATGATGGTTGACATCGCGCACATTGCAGGTCTTGTTGCAACTGGTCTTCATCCCAGCCCCGTACCTTATGCAGACTTTGTAACCACCACCACTCACAAGACTTTAAGAGGTCCCAGAGGCGGTATGATTTTGTGTAAAGAAGAATACGCAAAGGCTATTGATAAGGCTGTATTCCCCGGAACACAAGGTGGTCCTTTAATGCACATTATCGCTGCAAAAGCAATTGCTTTCGGCGAAGCGTTAAAGCCCGAATTTAAAGAATATCAAACTCAAATCTTGAAGAACGCTAAGGCTATGAGTGAAAAGTTCTTATCACTCGGTGTTAAGTTAGTTTCAGGCGGTACTGATAACCACTTGATGCTTTTAGACCTTTCTGATAAAGATATTACTGGTAAAGAACTTGAACACTTACTTGATGAAGTTAATATTACCTTAAACAAAAACGCAATTCCTTTCGATAAGCAAAAACCGTTTGTAACCAGTGGCGTTCGTATCGGTACTCCCAGCGTAACCACCCGTGGCTTTAAGGAAGCAGATTGTGAAAAGATTGCAGAACTCATCACCGAAGTTATCAACAAGAAAGAAGAATGCTTCGACTACGTTCGTGCAGAAGTTAAAAAACTTATTGAAAAATATCCTCTTTATGAAGGAGCAATTAAATAACAATGTATAAATCCACGCTTAACTTACTTGATACGGAAATTGCTATCAAGTTTATAAAAGACACCTTTGAAAGAGATCTTGCAAAGGCGTTAAAACTTACGCGTGTATCCGCACCGCTTTTCGTTCAGCCGGAAACAGGGTTAAACGATAACCTTAACGGCTATGAACGTGCGGTTAGGTTTGACGTTTTAACCTTGAAAAAGGAAGTGGAAATAGTT
This sequence comes from Christensenellaceae bacterium, assembly GCA_045614185.1. Lineage (GTDB taxonomy): Bacteria > Bacillota > Clostridia > Christensenellales > Borkfalkiaceae > UBA1259. Next base: position 106,621 of record JAZLCJ010000023.1, read on the forward strand.
CAATCTCTCGCAAAATGGAAGAGAATGGCGCTCGCAAAGTACGGTTTTGAGCCTGAAACAGGGCTTTACACCGATATGAACGCTATCCGCCGTGATGAAGATTTAGACGCTATCCACTCGGTTTACGTTGATCAATGGGATTGGGAAAAAATTATTACCAAAGGAAATAGAAAACTTTCTTACCTTAAAAAGACGGTAAAAGCTATCTATAAAGCACTTAAAAAATTAAGCGTTGCGGTAAACAAAAAATATCCCTCTCTTACGCATGATTTACCTGATGAAGTTACCTTTGTTTCAACTAAAGAGTTGGAACAGTTATATCCTGAACTTTCAAGAAAGGATAGGGAAAAAGAAATTGCTAAAAAACACCGCGCGGTTTTCATTTATCAAATCGGTTGGAACTTATCAGACGGTGCTCCGCACGACGGCAGAGCGGCTGACTACGACGATTGGAAACTTAACGGCGACCTTTTGCTTTGGTATGACGTTTTAGGTATTGCTTTGGAAATTTCTTCAATGGGCATAAGGGTAGACGAAAAGAGTTTGGTTAAACAATTAAAGAAGAAAGGCGAGCTTGACAAGTTACATAATCCTTATTGCCAAGGTATTGTTAATGGCGAACTTCCGCTTACTATCGGTGGCGGTATAGGTCAGTCAAGACTTTGTATGTTCTTCCTTAACAAAGCGCACATCGGTGAAGTTCAAGCGTCAGTTTGGGCTGAAGAGTGCATAGAAGAAAACGCAAAGAAAGGAATTTATCTTTTATAATGCAATCGTTTGACAGGGTAAAACTGCTTATAGGGCAAGAAAAACTCGATATTTTGCAGTCTTCGTCTGTTGCCGTGTTCGGCATAGGCGGAGTTGGTGGCTACGTCATTGAGGCGCTGGCAAGGTCGGGTGTTGGCAAAATTGCGCTTTTTGATAACGATACGGTGGCAAAGTCAAACTTAAACCGTCAAATTATAGCAACCACTTCTACGCTTTCTAAAGATAAGGTTGAGGTTGCTAAAGAGCGCCTTTTGTCAATCAATCCTAAGTTAGAAATAGAGTGCCATAAAGTGTTTTATCTCCCTGAAAACGCTGATGAGTTCGATTTAGCAAAATATGACTATATAGTTGATGCGGTAGATACCGTTTCAGCAAAGATTGAACTTATTGAAAGGGCTTTTAATGCGGGCGTAAAAGTTATTTCTTGCATGGGAACGGGCGGAAAAACCGACCCCACGCGCTTGAAAGTTGTAAACATTGAAAAGACTTCAGGTTGTCCGCTTGCGCGCGTTATGCGTCGAGAATTAAAGGCTAGAAACATCAAAGGCGTAAAAGTAGTTTTCTCTGACGAGCCTAATTATTTGGATAAAACTCAAAGCGAGTTTGCTGAAAAAAAGGCAACGGGAAGAACCGTTCCGCCAAGTATGATTTTCGTTCCTGCAACAGCGGGGTTGTTACTTGCGCGTGAAGTTGTTTTTGACTTAATCGAAAAAGAGTAAATTTTAGGAATAACCTAAATCTACCCGAAAGTATTTGACAAAATTTTTAGGGGTGTACAATATTTGTATGAAATATTTAATAGCGTCTGATATCCACGGTTCGTTTAAGCGTTAATATACTTCGCAATACTTCGTTTACTGTTTCGTGTTTTGACTTCAATAACCAAAAAGGTTTATTTCACCCAAAACACTTCACGAGCCTTGTCTTGCTCGTATCTTAGCACTTAAACACATTTGGAGAAACAAAAATGAAATATTTAATAGCATCAGACATACACGGTTCAAGTTATTATGCTGAAAAAGTGGTTGAAAAGTTCAAAGAAGAAAAAGCTAATAAGTTAATTCTTTTAGGCGATATTTATAACCACGGGCCAAGAAATCCGCTCCCCAAAGATTACGCGCCTTTAAAGGTGGCGGAAACTTTGAATGGGGTAAAAGATAATTTAATAGTTATTAAAGGCAACTGCGACAGCGCGGTTGATACTATGATAAGCGAATTTGAGTTTTTTGAAAACTTACTTATCGGCGCGGAAGATAAAACCGTGTTCTTGACACACGGACATGTTTTCAACAAAGATAATATGCCAAAAACCAAGGTTGATGCTATCGTTTACGGACACTTCCATACTGGTTTTATCGAACAAAATAACGGGGTTACGGTTGCAAACCCAGGTTCAACTTCTCTACCCAAAAACGATACGGCAAACAGTTATCTTGTACTTGACGGTAAGGCGCTTATCTTAAAAGATTTTGACGGAAAAATCATAAACAAAAAAGAAATTTAATATAAAAAATATAAAAATTTACATACATTAAGGAGGAATTGATGTTATCAATTAAGGATTTGGTAAAAGTCTATTCTACCAAAGGGGCAAGTGGTGTTTGCGCGCTTAACAGCGTGTCAATCGACTTCCCTGAAAAGGGTATGGTATTCTTACTTGGCCGAAGCGGTTCGGGTAAATCTACCTTGCTTAACGTAATTGGTGGTTTAGACAAGCCCACCAGCGGTGAAATCATCGTAAAGGGCAGAAGTAGTAAAGATTTTACTGTATCAGACTTCGATAGTTACAGAAACACTTTTATCGGGTTTGTATTCCAAGATTACAACCTTTTACATGAGTTTACTGTTGAAGAAAACATTGCAATTGCATTAAGACTTCAAAACAAGCCCAACGATAAAGAGGCTGTTGACGCTATATTGAAACAAGTAGAACTCGATGGACTTGCAAAAAGAAAGCCAAACACCCTTTCAGGTGGTCAAATGCAAAGAGTTGCTATTGCAAGAGCGCTCATTAAAGACCCTGAAATCATTATGGCGGACGAACCTACTGGCGCGCTTGACTCTAACACGGGTAAGCAAATTTTAGATACGCTTAAAAAGTTATCTGAAACCCGACTTGTAATAGTAGTTTCTCACGACAGATCTTTTGCTGAAGAATACGGCGATAGAATTATCGAACTTAAAGACGGTAATATTATTGCGGATAAGACCAAAACGGAAACGGTTATCGGTGCGGTAGATAAAAACGTAAACATTATTACTGATGAACTTATTACCGTTAAGGATTGGAAAAAGGTTACTGACGAAGAAATTAAAGAAATCGTTGCAGTAATGAGAGAGCGTGGTGGTGAAACGGTTATTACCGCTGGCAAAAAAGAAATGCCGGAAATCAAGAAAACGCTTAACATTACTGATGATGCTAAAAAGGTTGGATTTAAGAAAACCGAAAAGGTTGAAACGCGCGAATATAGCGCTAACGACGCAAAGTTTATTAAATCTAAACTTCCTATGAGCCACGCAATAAAAATGGCTAGCACAGGGCTAAAACATAGACCCATTAGACTTGTGTTTACCATCTTATTGTCGGTTATAGCGTTTACGCTTTTCGGCGTGTTGTCAACGCTTATGCTTTATGACCCCGCATATTCTGTATCAATGGCGATGGTTGATTCTACTTACAAGAGCGTAGTTTTGGAAAAGCAATACGAGGCAACTGAAAGTACGGTACTTATAAAGAGTAACGGTAACCAAGTTGTGTCCACGGTTGAACAAACAAAACTTAGAGCAGGCTTTACTCAAGAAGAACTTGATAAATTAAACAATAATGATTTAGGTTTGAAATTTACAGGTGTATTTGATCTCGGTTATTATGATTACACGGGGCTTACTACTGGTACTTATAGAGATGCAACGCTTACCTTAAATAAAATTCAAATATCTAACACTCTTTATAATAGATATTTTGCCAACAGATCACTTTGTGGGTTTACTGCTTGTGGGGAACAATATCTTTTAGAGAACGGCTTTGAGTTAATCACGGGTAAATATCCTACAGAGGCTAATGAAATTGCTGTTCCGGAATATATTTATGAATTATATACTCAAGCAAAACCGCTCAATATTCAAGGCGAAACTTACGCATTTAAAAAGCCTGAAGAAATGCTTGGCGCCACTATTTATGTCGGTACTGCAAACGCAGCATTGCCGTTTAAGGTAACTGGTATTTATGACGTTGGTGAAATCCCTGAGAAATTTAAGGACCTTTATAATCCTTATATTCAACTTGACTCTAAACAAGTTGCAGCATTAAAAGCGGAGATGGAAGACTATATTGCGTATAGTTTCCATACCGTAGGTTTTGTTTCAGAAGAATTCTATGAAACTTATAAGTTTAATCAATTAAAAGTAAAATATGATATTTTATACGGAACGGAATTAATTTCAGGTGATCCCGTTGACGGTATGCCGTATCCTGCGCTTGGTGAAGATGAAAGCGCATATACGCCCAGATCACTTTCTCAATACAAACACGCAATTACACTTTTAGATAGAAAAGGTAATGAGCAACCCTTTAACGTTACTGGGGCATCTATTTATATTCCTGTAACTAACGTGTTAAAAAATCATATGACGGAATATTATAAAGGTGTTCTTGAAAGAAACGACGTTGATGAAAAACTTTTAAGCGCTCTTAAAACTTATAACACGAGCATGGGTACAACAACTGTTGAAGAATATGCTACTATATATAAAACAATGGTTGGCGACAGCAAGTTTAGTTATAAGAATATTGTTGGTAGAGAAATGGAACTCTTTAGAGACCATTGGACTTTGCGTAACTGTGTAAAACAAACGCAAACCTTAAAAGTTGCTGGTGTATTTATTCTTCCTCAAGGCAAGTCTTATGAAGGCAAGGTGTTGATGTCAGATTCTATGCGTGATAAATACGCAATGCCACCCACTTCGCTCAGCATGTCTAACGTGAATGAAGTGGATAAATATGATTCAGCATATCTTCCCGTTGCTAAAAACGATATTTACGGCTACGTTTTAACGCGTACTGATAACGCTCATGACCAATCAATGTTTATGCTTGAAAAACGTGTTAATGGAGTAAATTACGTAATGAAAAACGATATTTACGAACTTGCAGTTGAAGTTGCAGATATCTTTGATGAATTGCAAACTTGGTTCTTGGTTGTTGGTAGTATCGTTGGCGTATTCGCAGCGCTTATGCTCTTTAACTTCATTTCAGTTGGTATTGAAGATAAGAAGAACGAAATCGGTATCTTGCGTGCGGTTGGTGCAAGGGGACTTGACGTGTTTAAGATATTTATTATCGAAGCGCTTATCATTACAACCATTTGCTTTATTTTATCAGCAATACTTAGCGGTGTGTTCTGTTCAGTACTAAATGCAGTTGCAATAGAGACGGTAATTTCAATTTCGTTCTTAAATTACAGATTTATTAACGTATTGTTCATTCTCTTAGTATCATTGCTAATTGCAATACTTGCTACGATTTTCCCTGTAACCAAAGCAGCAAGAAAATCACCCGTAGAAAGCATCAGAGCAATCTAATAAAAGGTAATACTTTTAGTAATGACGATATATTGTGGCGCAGTGAAAATATTCACTGCGCCATTTTTTTGATGTGTATGAATTTTAGGTTGATATCAAATGCATGATTTTACAATTATTTAAATTTCTTGATATAATTGATAATATATGTTATAATTGATAAAAATACGGTAAAAAGAGGGGATTATGGTTCAGGTATCTGCATCATACAATTATTGTAATCCAAATTTTATAATTCAAAATATAGATGAGCCAAAAACGTGGGCACATCCGATTTTTGCTGTATTGAAAAATATTTTTATGCGTGGATGCCCGACAATTCCATCATTATATTTAAGAGATATATTTGGCGAGCCTGAAGATGAAAAAGTATTCAAATATAGTCGCGATTTTTCTAATTTGAATTGGACTGGAATTATTAAAGGTGGAAATCAATCTAATCCTGCTTTGGATTTTTACTATAATACGTTATTAAAACATTTTGCCTTGGGCGGTTCTTTTATTCCCGAATATCCAGTAAGTAAAATATTTAATAATTTAGATTGGTTTGACAGGGCTGAAAAACTTGGACAAGTGGATTTCTATTCGCCCATTTATAATACCGTTATTGAAATAGACGGCGTGCAACATAATTATGGTGGGCAAAGGGCAAAAGACACTTTTCGCGATGAATTGTTTGCAAGAAATAACGTTAAACTGATTAGAATACCTACTTCAATATTAAATGATGACCAAAAAGTAAAAGAATTGCTTGACGGTGTTTTTGAAGGAAATGGTAAGAAATTGCGTTATTTAAGGGAAGAACAACCTATAGGCAAGAAATATATTCCATATTCTTTTGCTATTAGGTTGCAAACTCTTTTATTATACCTATATGGAACAGGAAGAATATGTTTAGACGCACATTTTTTAAAATTAAATATTGCTGCTGACGTTGATATTACAAAAGAGCAAATACAGGCAATTATAAACGACTTTTATCTTTGGGTAGAAAACCTTGCCGCGCTGCAAAACTTACAATTTTCACGCCCACACGTTGACATTATTCTTTGCGATGAGTCTAACACCTTGTTCCAGCTTAATGGTATTAAAATTGATTTGTCTTTAACTAAGGTTTATTGCAAGGCGCCAACAAATGATATTTATTACGTGCGCAATGATTTTTTTGAATATAGTACGCACTCTCAAATTCGAAATGAACACGGTATAGTTAATTTGTTGGGTAAAAATTATTTTCAAGTTGCATATTCACCTATAGAATACAACTTAAATGAAAATACACACGCGGATAATTTAAGATACGTTTTAAGAAACTTATCTATTATAGAATATCAAGATTTTAGAACAAATCAGCTTGAAATTATTATTGAAGCGTTAAACAATCGTTGTGTTATAGGTGTTTTGCCAACTGGGGCGGGCAAATCTCTTTGTTATCAAATTGCAGCATTATTGATCCCGTCAATGACGGTTGTGATATCGCCGCTTAAAATTTTAATGGTTGACCAATTTGAACATTTGCGTGATAAGTTGGGCATCAATCATGCAACATTTATAAATTCTACACATACAGAACAAATTGAGCTTTTTAGAAAAGGAAAGTCTTTAATTACACTTGTCGCGCCGGAAAGGTTCTTTAATGAAAGGTTTTTGGGGGCTTTTAACGATAGAAGATTAAATCTTAAGATAGGTTTTATTGTTATTGATGAAGCTCATTGTTTATCAGAGTGGGGGCATGACTTTAGAACTTCATACTTATGTTTATCACATAATCTTGGGCGACTTTTGCCGCAAGATACTTTTTTGATGGCTTTAACAGGTACAGCTTCACATAGTGTGTTTAGGGATATTGAAAATGAATTTTATTATTTTAAGCACAAACACACTAAATCAATTTTTGCTAGTGATATGAGACGATCTAATCTTCAAATTCACGTGCAAATGTTTTCCAATGAAGATAATCATGAAGAAAAGCATGAGAAAAATGATGAAGATGAAAGAACTATTTTTCAAGAGTTAAAAGATAATTTATTGCCAACTATTGTGGGTGAAAATAAAAAGAAAACGATTGTATTTACAAAAACAAAAAGAGGCAGAATGAATGATGAAACTGCTTCAGCTTGTATATCGCTAAGTTATTACTTTGATTATTTAGGAAAAAAATACGGTCGTAAAAATGTTGTTAATTTCTTTTCAGGCGGTAATGATCTTGAGGAAGCTGAGCGAGATTCTATTTTGGCGGACTTCAAAAATGATACAACTTTGAGAATTATTTTCGCAACTAAAGCTTTTGGTATGGGAATCGATATCAAAGATATTAGGAAAACTATACATTATGGGTTGCCGTCTTCTATGGAAAGCCTTTACCAACAAATAGGGCGTGCCGGTCGTGATGGCAAACACTCGGATTGCTATATATATTTTAAGAAAGAAAGAAAAGAGGATTACGATTTCTTTTTTTCATCGGCAGGAATAAAAATAAACGAAATTGCAAGAAATATGAATCGCCTAGTTGAACTAGGGACAAATTTCTATTTTATACAAAATGCTAATCTTGACGTTTCAATAGAGAAGTTGGTTGTAAAATATATTTACGAAGGTATTTGCTTAAAGAATGAAAAAGGTGAAGATTTTTCAGATTGTCAAACAATTTGCGATGCACTACTAAAAAACATTAAAGACAAGCATTTAATTAGTGTTTTAGGGAAGGACGAAAAAATTGAAAAGTATGTAGATGGTAAGATACTCACTAAGTGGGAATTTGTAATTTCTACAAACGCCAGCATAATTATTGAACGAGCGTTATATCGTTTATTCTTGCTTGGTGAAATTGAAATGTGGAACGTCGTTTATGAATCTAATATATCCAATCCAATTTTTACCCATTTAAAGAAAACAGATTATTCCGATGAGTACAAATACCAACGATTAACAAACCATATAGAGCGTTATGAATCTCGCGCTAAAATGCCAAAGAAAAAAGATTTCGAATCTAGACTTGAAAAATTGTTACAATGGTCTTATGATAACTTTGTTATAGAAAGAATTAAATCAATGAAAACGCTTTATGATTGGTGTTCGGCATTTACTGATTCAGCTAATTTCATGAAACAATTAGCAGAATATTTTTCAAATGACCCAGTATACGTTCGATTGATAGACAACAACGCAAGTGCTGTAGATTGGATTTTGGCGATAAAAAGACACCCCAAAGAGACCAAGTTGAGAATAGCACGTTTGTTGGAATCTTATGAAAAAATTGATGCATTAAATTACGTGTCAGGTATTACAAGGTTAAGGTTGGGCGAGTTTAATGAGTTTGACGGTGAAAGACGTCTTGACATGAGTTTTGAAGGGGTAAAACAAATGTCAGAAGGAACTCGCTTGCAATTATTTGTGGAAACGTATGAAGTTCTTGAAGAACCCGAAATGAAAAACGCTTTAGTAAGCAAGTGGTTGCGTTATATACCAAAAGATGCTCGCTGGATTTATGATAATACAAAAAACGAACAGGCTGAACAATATTTGTTGACTAGTTTTATAGACGAGCTGTTAAAGATTAAGGAGAAAATCGATGCTAAATTACGATAAAATGGATGAAGTATTAAAAAATCTTGATGAATGTGTAAATGACGTTAAAAGCGTATCTGAAACACAAGAAAAGCTTGAAAAAGCTGTATTAAAGATTGATGGAACAATTTTAGAAGTGCAAAATATAAATTCTACCATATCTAAAAACGTCGCAGTGCTTGAATCGATAGAAAACACACACAATAAAATTGAAGAAAATCTAGAGAGTGTTTTACAAGATTATAAAAAACTGCATTCTACGTTTGAATTCGTTGAGTTGGAATTAAAAAAGATCAATTCTATTATTGACGAAGTCAAGGCAGAAAATAAAACTTATTTTAAAAATGTCGAAGCGAGAATAGAGTGCGTTAATTCTGCTATTGATGAAGTTAAAACTGAAAATAATGCGGGTTTTAAAAATGTCGAAGCGGGAATAGAGTGCGTTAATTCTGCTATTGATGAAGTTAAAACTGAAAATAATGCGGGTTTTGAAAATGTCGAAGCGGGAATAAAGAACGTTAATTCTATTATTGACAAAGTCAAGGTAGAAAGTAAAAAAGAATTTAACTCAATTAAAGGGTTAATTGAGTTAAATTCAGAAGCACATAGGAAATCGATTAAAAGTTCAACAATTATAAACATTTGCTTTTTTTCTTTAATTTTGGTACTTACTATAATAAATTTATTTATTTAGTTATGAATTATAAAAAACGCCGTAAGCATGTGCTTGTGGTGTTTTTTTTATTTTCTTGACAAAAATAAATTTTTATTATATAATTTTATAGTAAAAAAGCAATGCGTAATAGAAAAATTGCTATATCGCAAAAGAGGTGTATATGTCTTACTTGAAAAAGTATGAATACGTAAATGCTGTTTTAGAATGTGGTGGAATAACGCAAGCGGCAGAAAAATTACAAATTTCTCAGCCGACTTTTAGTAAGTACTTAAAGAAAATTGAAACGGATTTGGGTGTTCAATTATTTGATAGAAGTAAATTGCCTATAAGATTAACTAAGGCGGGCGAGTGCTTTTATGAGGCTGGAAAACGCTTTTTAGACATGGACCGCCAACTAAACAAACAACTTGATGAAATTAAACAAACGCAAAGTTTCAATATAAGGGTAGGTATAACTCCTTCGCGCTATCCGTTCGTTTTACCTAAGATTATGGCTGATTTTATGGCTAAAATGCCAAAGGCAAAGGTAGTGGTTGTAGAAAAACATTCGGGCGAACTTAATAGACGCCTTAACGATGGCGACCTTGACCTTGTTATAGGAATATTATCCAATCATACTAAAGAATTTGAAAGGGTAGAATTATTTGATGAAGGCGTTTTACTTGCTGTGCCTAAAAAAATAAGCCTTAAAACAAAAGACTTAAAAGAAATTTTTTCATCATTAACTTATATAAACGGTGGCGCATCAAGCGAGTGGACAAAGTTGTGTGATAAAGTTTTATGCGAGTATAAAGTGAATAAAAGTGAAATAACTTGCCAATCGGTTGAATCGGCACTTGATTTGGTTAAGCAAGGCATAGGCGTAACTATCGTTCCGTCATATATGGCAAGAAAAGAAACTCAAGAAGTTGAATTTTTACCCGTCAATATAAAAGATGCTTACAAAAGAAAAGTGTGCTTATTTTATCGTAAAGAGCAGTTTATTTCAAGTGTAGAAAAAGCCTTTATCGACTGTGTTATAAAAGAAGAAAGAAAATAAAACAAAAACCCCGCGGTTAGTTTTAACCGCGGGGTTTTATTTATAAACTTATTAAATTTCTTTAATGGTTTTTCTGGGGCATTTTGCAACGCAAGTTTTGCAACCGTTACACTTAGTATAGTCGATAACGGGCAAGTTGTTTACCATTGTAATTGCACCTTGAGGACAGTTTTTAGCGCATAAACCACAGCCGATACAACCAACTGAGCAAGCACCCATAACGTCCTTGCCACGGCATTTTGTTGAACAAGCAACAAAGATGACCGCTTTTTTGGGAATAATTTCAATAAGGTTTTTGGGGCATTTTCTTACGCAAGCGCCACAAGATTGACAAAGTGCTTTATTGATAACGGCAACGCCGTCAACAACTTTAATTCCGCCTTCGCTACATGCAGCCGCGCAAGTGCCGTCACCAAGACAACCTTCGGGGCAAACTTTAGCACCGCCAAGGTAAGCGATTTGGGCGTCACAGCCCTTGTTTCCGATATAGTCGAACTTGTTTTTAGCATTGATACCACCAGCACATTTTACTACTGCAAAAGTTTCTTCCGCAGCAGAAAAGGGGATGCCTAAAATCTTTGCGATTTGTTCTTTGCCTTCGTTAGGGGTTGCACCGCAAGCACCTAAATCAGCCTTGCCTTCAACAAGTGCTTTAGCGTAATCCGCACAACCTGCGTAGCCACAGCCACCACAGTTAGCGCCTGCAAGGTTTTCAGCAACGGCAGGAATTCTTTCATCTTCTTTAACGAAACAAAGTTTTGAAACGAGTACGATAAGTACCGCAAAAACTACTGCGAGTACGGCAACGATTGCAAGTACGATAGGAAGTGTTTGTGATAAAGACGGATTGTCAAGTAATAAATTCATCATAATCTATACCTCCTAAATAATAGCGAACACGTAGAATGCCATTGCAATAAAGCAAGCGGTAATCATTGCAATCGGGAAACCCTTAAGCGGTTTTGCAATAGGAAGACGAGCAACCTTTTCTCTTAAACCACTCATAACAACGATAGCAAGGGTAAAGCCAAGACCAGCAAAGATACCGTATAAAACGGCGTAACCCATATTCATAGCACCTTCAGCAATGCCGATAAGCGCAGCGATTTGAGCGTGGTCGATAACGAGTTCAGCAACACCTAACACCGCGCAGTTGGTGGTGATAAGGGGAAGATAAATACCCATTGCATTGTAAAGTGTGGGAGAGAACTTCTTTAACGCCATTTCAATCATTTGTACGATAGACGCAATAACGAAGATAAAGACGATAATTTCCATAAATTCGATTTGAAGCGGTACTAAGATATAAACGTAAATGGGGTAAGTTATTAAACAAGTAATCGCCATAACGAAGGTAACTGCAAGACCCATACCGAGTGCGCTCTTAAAATCTTTAGAAACGCCAAGGAAGGGGCAGATACCCAAGAATTGAACTACTACGAAGTTGTTGATAAACATAGCCGAAACTATAATCATAATAAAGTCTGCCATAATTATTTATCCTCCTTAACTTCTTCAGTAGCAACTTCTGCTTTTTGAGCTTTTGCCATTTTTAACGCTTTCTTCTTAGAGATTAAAGAAGAGATGAAAGCGAACATTGCGATAAATAAACCGTAAGTAAAGAACGCGCCTGCGCTTGATGCAAAGAATTCAATTCTAAACGCCCAAAGTTCAACGCCAAAGATTTTACCTGCACCCAAAATTTCTCTAAACGCACCCATAAGGGTAAGTGCCAAAGCAAAGCCGATACCCATAAACAAGCCGTCAGCAGCTGATGCGATAATTCCGTTTTTGCTTGCGAAACTTTCCGCTCTTGCCAAGATTACGCAGTTAACTACGATAAGGGGAAGGTAAAGACCTAAACTTTCATAAAGGTCGGGTAAAAGTTTATCCATCACTATTCTTAAGATTGTAACGAAGGTCGCTATAATCAATACGAACGCGGGGATACGAACTTGGTTGGGGATAACCTTTCTAAGGAGAGAGATTATCACGTTAGAACAAATCAATACGAAGGTAACTGCAAGTCCCATGTAAATGCCGTTCATAGCCATGGTGGTAAGTGCCAAAGTGGGGCAAGTACCAAGAACGAGTTTCAACGTGGGGTTGTTAGTAAGAATACCATCGGTAGCAATCTTTTTGAAATTAGTTTTCATTATGCGTTACCTCCGATAAATTCAATATACTTAACTACGCAGTTTACAGCGTTGTTTGATGCGGTTGCAGAGTAAGTTGCACCGGACGACGGGTTGAAGTTGATTTGACCGTCAGCAGTCTTATCGGTGGTGAACAACTTATCCTTAAAGTTTTGTAATAAATCGTTTACGTGATATTTAGAGAAGAACTTGCCGTCAAGGTTATTGATAAGTGATTGACTTGTGTTAGAACTCAAAATTACTTGTTCTAAGGTGTAAGTTCCGTTTTCACAAACAACTCTTGACCAAACGGTAACAGTACCGTTTTTGAAACCTTTATAACCAATGCTTTGGAATAAAAGTTCATATTTTTCACTTTGTTTATCACCAACGATAAAGATTTTGTTAATTCTGCCGTCGTCAGTAATGATTACGGCTTTTTCTTCTTCAGTTAAAGTATCGTCGTTAAATTGAGCGTTATCGATATCGAAGATAGTTTCGTAATCAACTAATTCGCCGTAAACCTTAATGATCCCTCTTTGGGTGCGCACTTCGGGGGTAACGTAGAGAACGTTGCTTAAAACCGTGATGCTTGCGCCCGATACGAGAAGGATTGCAAGTAAGCAAGAAATACACTTAAACCAAATGCTCTTAAACATAATTACTTCTTTCCTCCTTTTTGCTTTTGATAGCCGAAAGGCTTAGGACGAACGAACTTATCGATAAGGGGTACGAAAAGGTTCATAAGTAGAATTACGAAAGAAACAACTTCAATGCCCGTTGCTTGACGAAGACCAGCGGTCAAAAGACCTAAAAGGATAAAGTAAATAATATTGCCAAGCGGGGTGTTGGGTGAAGTGGTGTAATCGGTTGCCATAAAGATAGCGCCAAGCATTAAACCACCAGATAAAATTGCGGGCAAGAAACAGTTAAAGTCAAAACCGTTTAAGCAAACGGTGAATAAACCTGTAACCGCTATGTAAATTGCGGGGTAACCGATATTGATAATACCTAATACCGCAAGATAAATTCCGCCGATAAGAAGTGCAACTTTACAAGTTTCACCGATACAACCAGCAAGTCCAGTACCCAAAAGCAAATCAAGGTTTGAAAGGGCGGGGGCGTTGCCTTTAAGGAAGTCGGTTAAAAGTGTTGCGTTAGTTTCAGCGTTTATTGAACTTGCGCCAGAGAGTGAACCAAAGTTAGGATTAACCCAACCGTTAGACATAAGGCTAAGGAAGGACATAAACGCAAAAATTCTACCGGTAACGGCGGGGTTAACAAGGTTTTTACCCGTTCCGCCGAAAATCATTTTTACCACTACGATAGCGAAAACGTTTGCTAAGATGATTGCGTACCAAGGAGTTTGTACGCCAACGGATAATGCGATTAAAAGCCCCGTTACCGCGCTGGTAAAATCAAAACCAGCGTAGATTTCTTTAAGTTTTTTACCGCAGATTAAGTGGTAAACTACTTCTGATAAGATTGCAGAAGTGAGTGAAAGTGCAATTAAAAGTAAAGCGTTAAGACCAAAGAAAACTACGCCTGCAACGCACGCAGGGAGCAACGCTATGCACACGTGGCGCATAATTTGTTTGGTAGTTCTAACTGCTTTTACGTGGGGAGAAGAAGAAAACTTCAATAATTTATCTGCCATTTTGTTTCATCTCCTTTATTTTTGCTTTTGCCATTTGAATGCTTTGTACTAATGAGCGTTTAGCGGGGCAGTTATATGCACAAGAACCACATTCGATACAGTTCATAGCGCCGTATTGTTCAGCACTTGCATAATCACCAGCGAGCGCAAAACTTTCAATGTACATAGGCATAAGTCTCATAGGACAATGTTTAGCGCAAACCGCACAGTTAATACAGTTGGTGGGTTCTGAAACCGTTGCCTCTTTATCGGTTAAGAATAAAAAGCCAGAGTCAGTTTTTCTGGTATAAGCGGTGGTGTTCATCATCGCTCTACCCATCATAGGACCACCTGCAATAAGTTTTACCGTTTCACCTTTAGTGCCACCGCAGAATTCTATGATGTCTTCTAAGGGGGTACCGATTTGAACGCGTAAGTTCATGGGGTTTTGAATACCGTAACCACTCACGGTTAAAACGGTTGAAGATAACGCCTTATTGTCTTCAATAGCGTGCTTGATTGCGATAACGGTTTTAATGTTTTGAACGCAACAACCTACGTCGAAAGGCATTTTTCCGCAAGGAACTTTTCTACCTGTAGTGCAGTAGATAAGGTGTTTTTCACTACCCATCGGGTATTGTTTTTTAAGAACTACAACGTCCAAGTCGTGATACTTTGCAAACGCCTCGATTGCTTTGGGCTTATTAGCCTCGATACCGATAACGATTTTTCTAATACCGAGAGCCATAGCGCAGTATTTGATACCTCTATAAATATCTTCAGTATTTTCAATCATTAAACGATAGTCGCAGTTAAGGTAAGGTTCGCATTCCGCACCGTTGATAACAAGCGTATCGAGTTGGGTTGCGGGTGAGAGTTTAACCGCGGTGGGGAAACCTGCACCACCAAGACCTACGATACCTGCAAGCCTAATTCTTTCGATAATGGTTTTGGGTTCGAAGTCGCTAATGTTTTCAAAGAAAATTTCTTCATCTCTACCATCGTTTTCAATAACGACGTACTTCATCTTTTGTCCGTTGCCTATAACGATATCTTCTATTGCTGTAACAGTACCACAAATAGAAGAGTAAACGTTTGCGGAAATTACGCCACTCGCTTGACCGATAAGTTGTCTTTTGGTAACGGTGTCACCAACTTGAACAACAGGGATAGCGGGCGCACCGATATGTTGAGACATGCTTATATACACCTTTTTGGGTGCGGGCATCTTAACAATTTGGCTTTCCGAACAAAGTTCTTTCATATCCTTAACGTGTATGCCGTAAGGATAATTTTTGCCTTTTCGTGTGCTCAATGTTTTTCTCCTTGTCATTTTGTAATTATATTATAACATTTTGCGCTTGTCATATAAAAGCACAATTTTATGTTTAATAACTTTTATTAGTACAATTTTAAGATTGCGCGCGCGTGCACGCGTATTATATAGCGGTTAGAAATAATTTTTGTGGCAATTTTTTAACCGCAAGGTATACCGTAAAGCCTATCACTAAACCCGATAAAATTGCAATTAAACTAAGATAGGGTAAATAGAAAAGATATTCTGGTACACCCGTAACTGAACAAAAAACCAAGTTTTGCACGGTGGAATTTATTACCGCCCCCGCAACCGACACCGCAGGAATACTTACTTTTTTTACAATGAATAAAAGTATACATTCTATCACGAGTGATATTAACCCCGCAGGGAGCGAATACATCATAGACGAAATATTGCCCGAAAATAAACTGCCTATTAAAATTTTAAGTATTAAACAGCAAAAGCCGTATTTATAGCCTACTAACAGCGTGCAAATCAAAATAAACGCGTTAGATACGCCCATTCTTGCACCCGGTAAAATAATCGGGGGGAAAAGGCTTTCTAACATAAAAGCAAGCGTTGCAAGTGCCGTTAAAATTGCGGTGTAGGTAATTTTTCTTAAAGTTAAATTCTTCATCTTAACCCACCACCGGCGGAGTAAGTCCGCTACCTTTAACTATTTTAAGCATATGCGGTGCGCAGTAGATTGAACCCGCTGAAGTTAGTTTGGGCGCGTAAACGCAGTCCTTAGACGCTGAGCAAGTGCTTTCTATTACCTTTGCGCTGTTTTCCGTGCTATTAAAAACTATTTTGTTAAAACCGTTTTTATCGAGAGATGTGTATACGGTTATTATATATTCATCGCCCTTTACTTCACTTTCTACTAAGTGTGAAAATTCTTCGCTTACAGTTAAAGGCTTATCACTTTCACAGTCAAAGGTTAAAACAACGCTGTCGCCATGGTAAACGCTAAAGGTTGAACCGCCGTCTTTAACGCAGGACTTAGGGAAGAAAAAAACAGCAAAAAGGCAAAGGATTATTAAGGCAAGACCAATATATACAAAGATATCAGCCTTAAAGAATAATTTTTCTTGTTGAGGCGTTCTTACCACGCTCATTTTTTGCTTAATTTTTTTCACAACGAATTTCTCCTATTATATTTTACTAAAAAGGTTGTTTTTTGTCAAATATACGCGCGCGTATGAATATATAAATTTAATTATATAAAATATATTTAAATCTTAACAAATCGCTTGCAATTATACTTAGAATTGTTTAAAATAAAAAGGTAATGAATAAAACTTATCTTCTTCCCGATAAACTTAATATCAGTTTGACTTGCGCTTCAGGTGTTGAAAAAGTATTAAAAAGCGAACTTAAACGCTTAGGTTACGATGATGCGCCTGCTGTAAACGGTGCGCTTAAACTCAGCGGAACGCCTTTAGATATCGCACGCTTAAATATCTTTTTACGCACGGCTGATAGGGTGTATATTACCGTTGCCGAATTTGGCGCGGAAGATTTTGACACCCTTTATGAAGGTGTAAAGGCTATTAGGTGGGAAGATTATTTTCCAGAAAACGCACGCGTAACCGTAAACGGCAAGTGCGTCAAGAGTAAATTGTTTGCAATATCTTCTTGTCAAAGCATTATAAAAAAGGCAATAGTGGATAGGCTTTGCTCTAAATACGGATTGAATAGGCTTTATGAAAACGGTGCGGAATATCACTTAGAATTTTCAATTTTTAAAGACCAAGTAACGCTAAATATAAACACAAGCGGTGCAGGACTTCACAAGCGCGGTTATCGTGATATGGTTGGCATTGCGCCTATTAAAGAAACGCTTGCATCAGCACTCGTTTTACTTAGCGATTTTTATAGAGAACGCCCGTTTGCAGACCTTTTTTGCGGTTCGGGAACTATCGCTATAGAGGCGGCGAGAATTGCGCTGGATATCGCTGGTGGCGTGGGTAGAAAGTTTGCTTTTAACGACTGGGTTAACTTTGACCAAAAACTTTACGACTTGGCTTTTAGTGAGGCAAAGGACAAAGAAAAACGCGACCGTAAGTTAGATTTTATGGCATCGGATATAGATCCAAAGGCAATTAAACTTGCTCAACACCACGCGGAAAGGGCGGGGCTTAAAGATAAAATTCAATTTTGCGTGTGCGACGTAAAGAACTTCAAAACCGACCTTTCTAACGGAACTATTATTAGCAATCCGCCGTATGGAGAGCGCGTTTACGATAGAAAAGAGGCGGAAGAGTGTTATAAGTCGCTCGGCAAAGTTTATCGTGAACTTGATAACTGGTCGTTGTTCGTTATAACTTCGGCAATGAATTTTGAAAGACACTTTGGCAAAAAGTGTGATAGGGATAGAAAACTTTATAACTCTAACAAAGAGTGCAGATATTTTTATTATTACAAAAACAGAGTGTAAAAGGAGAAGATTATGATTGTAAACCCCACTAACGACAAGTATGACATTATTATTTTAGCAGGTCAATCAAATGCATCTGGTTGCGGTATTGGACCTACCACTATGCTTTGGTCAGTTGATGCTGACTTGATGATGATGAAAGGGTCATTCCTTCGTGATGATGGTAATGAGTTTGAACGCGACGCTGCAAAACTTCGTTATTCAGCCGAGTATAAAATCGACTTTGCTGATGAAAGACACGCGGAAGGTTTTCGCCGTGGCGTTTTAGCCCTTCCTTTTGCAAAACGCTATAAAGAAGAATTTTTAGAAGAAGGCAGAAAGGTTTTAATCGTTGATACCGCGCGCGGTGGCACGGGCTTTTGTTCGGGACACTGGACGCTTGACGGCGGACTTTACGTTCGTATGGTAGATATGGTTGAAAGCGCGCTCTTGATGAACCCTGAAAACAGGGTGGTTGCACTTCTTTGGCACCAAGGCGAAATGGATACTAATAGAAGTTCAAATTATACTGAAGAAGAACTTTACGACGTGCATTATAAAAACGTTACAACTCTTGTTAAAGACGTGCGTGCAAGATTTGGAGATATTCCGTTTATTTGCGGTGGATACGTAAAAGAGTGGTGGGAAAGACAACCACGCGCAGGCATTACTGAAAAAGCACAAGCAGATGTTGCCAAAGATTTAGGCAAAGGTGCGTTCTGTCAAGGTAAAGACCTTTTGAGTAATGAAGTTATTAACGGAAAAGAACATTTCCATTTTAACAGAGAATCAATTTATATTTTAGGTAACAGATACTTCGACGCATACAAAAAAATCGTTAAAGGTGAATAGTATGAACGTACTTGTAACGGGTGGTGCGGGCTATATCGGTTCGCACACTACAGTAGAATTGTTGAACGCAGGGCACGCCGTGGTGTGCGTAGACAACCTTTCTAACAGTAAGTTAGAGGCTGTTAAACGCGTGGAAAAAATCACGGGGAAAACGGTTAAGTTTTACCAAGGCGACGTTCGTGATAGAGAAATTTTAGATAAGATTTTTACCGAAAACAAGATTGACGCTGTCATTAACTTTGCGGGTTATAAAGCGGTTGGGGAAAGTTGTGCAAAACCTTTAGAGTATTACGACAATAATATTCAAGGTATGTTAACCCTTGCGTTTGCCATGCGTGATCACGGTGTAAAAAACCTTGTTTTCTCATCTTCAGCAACCGTTTACGGTAAGCCCAAAAGCGTACCTATTAAAGAAGATTTTCCGCTTTCGACTTCTAATCCTTACGGCAGTACGAAGTTGTTTATAGAATATATCTTAAAAGACCTTTATACTGCTGATAATTCTTTTAATATTGCAATACTTAGATATTTTAACCCCGTTGGCGCGCATGAATCGGGTTTAATCGGGGAAGACCCCAAAGGTATACCCAACAATTTGTGCCCTTATATTACGCAAGTTGCAGTTGGCAAGCGTGAATATTTGGGGGTTTTCGGCAACGATTATGACACCCCCGACGGCACGGGTGTAAGAGATTATATACACGTGGTTGACCTTGCAAAAGGGCACGTGCTTGCGGTTAATAAACTTAACCAAAATCCTGGTTTGCTAGTTGTTAACCTTGGTACGGGAAAGGGATATAGTGTGCTTGATATGGTGAAGGCGTTTGAAAAGGCGTCAGGTAAACCTATTCCGTATAAAATTATGCCTCGTCGCCCGGGCGATATTGACGAGTGTTATGCAGACCCCTCGTATG
Organism: Christensenellaceae bacterium; assembly: GCA_045614185.1. Classification (GTDB taxonomy): domain Bacteria; phylum Bacillota; class Clostridia; order Christensenellales; family Borkfalkiaceae; genus UBA1259. Next base: position 126,526 of record JAZLCJ010000023.1, read on the forward strand.
CGTATGAAGTTTTAGGCTTTAAGGCGGAAAAAACTTTGGACGATATGTGTGCTGATGCGTTGCGTTGGCAAATGCGTAACCCTGATGGCTACGGCGAATAAGCGGCGTTATGCTGCGTTACTGCTTTGCGTTTTGACTTCAATGACCAGACGGTCTATCTCATCCAAAACGCTTCGCGAGCCTTGCCTAACTTGCTTCTATGTCTTAAAATTTCATTAATTAAGGCTATTTTTTAAATCAAGAATATAAAAACGGTAATTTTTGCAAAAAATGTGAAAATTGCCGTTTTTTATTTTGTAAAATTATTGCAAAATGCGTAAAATAGTGATAAAATAAGAATTGTTAAAAGGCTGTATTTACAAAAAAGGAGAAAATAATGGATTTTGGATTTGTTAAGGTTGGCACTTTTTCGCCTGAAATTAAGGTTGCCGATATTGAATTTAACGCTAAACAAATTATTGAACAAGTTAAAAAGGCGAGTGAAGACGGGGTGCAAGTTGCAGTTTTTCCCGAACTGTGTTTAACGAGTAGCACTTTGGGGGATTTGTTTTTATCTAAAACTTTGTTAGATAGCGCAAGTAATGCTTTGCAACAAATTGCTCTTGAAACCAAAGGCTTAAATATAATAACTTTCGTTGGCGCGCCTATCGTTAAGGACGGGTTGATTTATAACTCAGCCATAGCCATATCTAACGGTAAAATTTTAGGCGTTGTTCCTAAAACTAATATGCCTGATAACGACGCTGTAAATCAAAAGCGTTATTTTACCCCTGCCGAGGAAGGGGTTTCTTCAGTAAGAATAGGTAATGATATCGTTCCGTTTGGTAAAAATATAATCTTTGCTGATGAAAAAAATCAAAGTCTTAAAATAGGCGTTGAAGTAGGTGAAGATATAAATTCACTCGTTGCGCCGTCAACTTATTTATCTTATAACGGTGCAAGATTAATAGTAAATCTTTCAGCAGTAGCGGAATTTTCAGGCGCGAATAAAGATAGACTTTTAGCGGTAAATAGTCAATCGAAGAAATGCGCGTGTGCTTACGCTTTTGCTAACGCAGGTTACGGAGAATCTACTACTGATATGGTATTTTCTGGTCAAGGTTTTATTTGTGAAAACGGTTATGTTTTAGCTGAAAGAAAACCTTTTGAAAACACTTCTTGCATAGCGGAAGTTGACCTTGGTCAATTAGATTTTGAACGCAACAAAAATTTTGTTTATCAGGTAGAACTTGAAAAAGAATATGCAAGGGTAAGTTTTTCAGTTAATACTAATGATAGTTTTACCCGTGCTTATGAAAAATTCCCCTTTATTAAACAAGGTGAAGAAGAATTTTTAATAGAAATTGCAGCGCAAGGTTTAAAAAAGAGAATAGAACATATACACGCAGATAAAGTAGTTATAGGTATATCTGGCGGGTTAGATTCTACGCTTGCACTTATTATTGCATCAAAAACCATGCAACTTTTAGGTAAATCAAGTAAAGATATAATCGCTATAACCATGCCGTGTTTTGGTACAAGTTCAAGAACTTTTGATAACAGCGTAACTTTATCAAAGGCGTTTGGCGCAACCTTAAAAAAGATAGAAATTGCCAAGGCGGTTAAACGCCACTTAAAAGATATTGACCACCCGGAAGATTTGCACGACGCCGCTTATGAAAACTCTCAAGCGAGAGAACGCACTCAAGTTTTAATGGACTATGCAAATTTTTGCAACGGTATCGTGGTTGGTACTGGCGACCTTTCTGAACTTGCACTCGGTTGGGCAACCTATAACGGGGACCATATGAGCATGTATGCAGTAAACGGTTCTATTCCTAAAACTCTCGTTCGTCATTTGGTTAACTATACGGCGGAAAAGGGAAGGGGTAAATTTAAGGCGGTGTTAAAAGATATTTTAGATACGCCCGTAAGCCCTGAACTTATTCCGTCAAAGAATAACGCCATAGGTCAAGTAACTGAAGATATAGTTGGCCCTTATACTTTGCACGACTTCTTCTTATATAATATTGTTAAAAGGGGCTTTACTCCCGCTAAAACTTATTATGCAGCGGTTAACACCTTTGAAGGCGAGTTTGATAAGCAAACAATTCTAAAATGGCTTAAAACTTTTGTAAGAAGATTTTTTATGCAACAGTTTAAGCGTTCATGCTTGCCTGACGGGGTTAAGGTAACTGAACTTTCACTTTCTCCGCGTGGTAGCTATCGTATGCCGAGTGATGCGGTAAGCAAAATTTGGCTTAGTGAACTTGAAAATTTAGACTAAAACATTATTATATATAATATATATAGATAAAAACGACAGCGAAAAACTGTCGTTTTTTATTACTCTAAAAAAAATTTAAAAAAAATTAAAAAAATTTTGAAAAAACTCTTGACAAAATTAAGGTTATCAATTATACTGATAATAGTAATCATTACTGATAACGATTTTGAAAGGAGGTTTAAGGCTAATGCGTTACTCAAGACAAAGAGAAATTATATACGACATTATTAAAGGCAGATGTGATCACCCTACAGCCGATATGATTTACAACAGTGCAAGAGAAATTGAGCCAAACATCAGTTTAGGCACGGTTTATAGGAACCTTAAACTTCTTGCAGACGAGGGCGACATTATCACTTTGGAAACCCAAGATAAGCGCCTTCATTACGATGGAGATACTTCAAGACATTCACACTTTATCTGTAGCGACTGCGGTGCGATAATTGATTTGTTTAAGCCTGCTGAAACGCCTAAAGAAATTAAAGAGATAGGGCTTACGGTAACGGGTGAAAAGTGTATCTATTACGGAAAATGCACCAAGTGCGTATAAAAAAAGTTAATAACCCTAAAGGGTAAAAAATAAAATTAAAAATTAAGGGCTTAATAAGCCGAAAGGAGATCTGTTATGAAAAAATTTGTTTGCACAATTTGCGGTTACGTACACGAAGGGGACGCTGCTCCCGAAAGATGCCCCACTTGCATGGCACCTGCTACTAAGTTCAAAGAACAAGCACAAGAACGCGCTTGGGCTGCTGAACACGTTGTAGGCGTTGCACAAGGCGTTGACCAAGAAATTATTGAAGGACTTCGCATGAACTTCCAAGGCGAATGCACAGAAGTTGGTATGTACCTTGCTATGGCAAGAGTTGCTCACCGTGAAGGTTATCCTGAAATCGGTCTTTACTGGGAAAAGGCTGCTTATGAAGAAGCAGAACACGCTGCAAAATTCGCTGAACTTTTGGGCGAAGTTGTAACCGATTCTACTAAGAAGAACTTAGAAATGCGTATCGATGCTGAAAACGGCGCAACCGAAGGTAAGTTTATTCTTGCTAAAAAGGCTAAAGAACTTAACCTTGACGCTATTCACGACACCGTTCACGAAATGGCTAGAGACGAAGCTCGTCACGGCAAAGCGTTTGAAGGCTTATTAAAGAGATATTTTAAGTAATTCGGAGAGTAAAAATGAAATACGTTTGTAAAGTTTGCGGATACGTTTATGATGAAGATGCAGAAGGCGTAAAGTTTGACGCACTTCCTGAAGATTATGCTTGCCCCTTGTGTGCGGTAGGCAAAGATCAGTTTGAAAAAGAAGACTAATAGGTGAAGAGATGAAAGAAAATTATACCGTTTGCAACTGTGCAAAAGTTACTTATCACGATATAGCAACAGCATTAGAAACTCACACTAAACTTGAAGACGTTGAAAAGGTTTTCAAAGACGTTCAAGAAGTTACCCACTGCACCACGGGTTGCGGTGGATGCTATAAAAAAGTGTTGGACGTTATTAGTGAAGTTTTAATGGGTTAAAGTTTTTCCTTAACATAAAAATATAAAAAAGTCGGTTTTTGAGCCGACTTTTTTTATTGGGAAAAATTGCATAATTTAAAGGTGTGTAAACTGTGCTAAAATACACTTGATTTTTTATGTAAAAAGTGATATTATATTATAGATAAACTTTAAGGGTTAGGATGTATGAAAAATAACTTTGTTAAAATTTTAGCATTATGTTTAAGTTTGATTATGTCGTTTACGCTTTTTACCGCGTGTGATGATACTTCAAGCGGAGAACAAAAATGCAACCACGCTTATGAAAATTACGTTTGTACAATATGCGGATGTGATTATTATACTGAAGGATTGGAATACACTTTAAACGCGTTTGGTACGGGTTATACCGTGCTTGGTAAAGGCACCGCAACGGATTTAAGTGAACTTTATATTCCTGCAACGCATGAAAATCTTCCCGTAACGGATATTGCGGAAAGCGCGTTTGAAGATGAAAGGGGTATTAAGGTTTTACATATTGCAGACGGCGTTAAAACTATTGGCGCGCGTGCTTTTTACGACTGCGTTATGATGGAAAAAGCGCGTATTCCGTCAACTCTTATTGAAATTGGTGAAAGCGCTTTCGTTAGTTGTATTCGTTTAAGTTATAACGTTTACGGCAACGCAAGATATTTGGGTAATGAAACTAACCCGTATTTTTATCTTTGTGCACTAACTTCTCGCTCAATTTTAAAGATTGATATTGATATTCGTTGCAGAATTATCAATCATGATGCTTTTGAAGATTGTGAAAACTTAAAGTATACGGAAAAGAATGGTTTTTACTACCTTGGTTCTTTTGCAAATCCTTACATTTATCTTGCAAAACCCGTATCAACTGATATTAATTTTGTAGAAATTGATTACAATTGCTCTATCGTTAACCCCAAAGCAATAACCGTGCTTGATGAAGTTATCGATATTACTTCACACGTTGGCAACGGATATTTCCGCGTTGAAAACGGGTGCTTAATCGACCGTCTTAGCAACGTAATAATCGTTGGTTGTGATAGTTTCAATCTTGAAACTTCTGCAACTGCTATCGGTCCATATGCTTTTGCAGATAACTCTGTTGAAAAAGTTAATATCCCCTCAAATATAACTTCAATTAGTGTTGGCGCATTCAGTAATTGCTTAAACCTTACTGACGTTAATATTGCGGATAGTGTTAAAATGGTTGGCGCAAAAGTGTTTGATGGTTGCTTAAAACTTGAAGACATCATTTTGGAACACACTGGGCAACCTACTAAATGGCACGCAGACTGGAAAGGAAATAACAATGCAATCGTTTCTTGGAACGGTGGTTGTTAATTTATAAAGAAAATATATTAAGGAGAAAAATATGAAAAAACTTTTTACAATTTTAACTACGGCGATTCTTTGTGTTTCAATGCTTTTTTCACTTACCGCATGCGGTGAAACTGGGAGTGATCATACCCACGCTTTTGACCAAGAAAAGGTAGCAAGTCAATATCTTGCATCAAGTGCAACGTGCAAAGCACCTGCAACCTATTACAAATCTTGCACTTGTGGTGAAAAGGGAACTGAAACTTTCACAAGTGGTGAAAAAGATGAAAACGCACATGATTTTGATAATTATGCTTGTACTATTTGCGGTCAAGCAGAAGGGTCAACTCAAGGCTTAAATTATGAAGTTAACGCCGAAGATACTGGTTGGATAGTTATTGGCATTGGTACTGCAGTTGGCGCTGATATCGTTATTCCTGAAAAAATTGACGGACTTCCCGTTGTTGCTATCGGCGAAAGAGCGTTTGAAAACACCAGCATTAAAACCATTAAATTCTCAAAGAATATCAAAACTGTTGAATACGGCGCTTTCCAAAACTCTACTTTAGAACAAGCGTTCTTAAACGAAGGTTTGGTTACCATTAGCGGTCAAGCATTTTCATCACTTGCTAAGCTTAATAAAATAGTTATTCCTGCAAGCGTAACTGCAATGGATAGTACTGTTTTTGCAAGTGTAAATAAAGAAGCAACCATTTATTGTAGAGTAACTGCAAAACCCGCAAGTTGGGATAACGGTTGGTCAAATCAATGTAATGCAACTATCGTTTGGGGATACACTGGTAACTAATTTTAATAAAAACATAAAAAACCTTGCTTTTTGCAAGGTTTTTTCATTTTTAGCAATAATTTTTTAAATAAAGGTTGATTTGTGGCTGTTTATATGATAAAATACAAATATAATTAGCAAAGGGAGAAACATATGAAAAAATTTTTAACAACAATTATTGCAATGGCTTTAACCGTTTGTTCTTTATTCTCACTTACCGCTTGCGGTGATACTGGTGCTGGCGGTGGTGGTGGAGAAGGCGGTGCACCCGCACACGTTCACGATTATATCGACCATAAGTGTTCTTGTGGTGACGTTGAACAATATACTGAAGGCTTAAGATATAAAGAAATTACTGACGGTATTACTATTTTGGGTTTTGAAGAAGGCGTTGAAGTGCCTGAAACCGTTTATATTCCGCAAAAGATTGACGGCAAACCCGTTGTTGCAATCGGTGCAAACGCATTTAACGGTTCAACCTTTAAGTTTATTAGACTTCCTTATGGTCTTCGTTTTATTTATAGTTATGCCTTTAAGGATAGTAAACTTCAAGCAATAACTATTCCTGCAACTGTAGAACAAATTCATATTGAAGCGTTTAACACCAAAAACATTGGTTCTATTAATTTTGATTTAACCGAAGGTTGGTTCTGTTCACGCCATTACAAAACTTCACCGAGTTCAGAAGATGCTGTTGATTCTTCAACGATGGGAAATGCTGCGACTATGGCAAAGAAGCTTTCTGACTCTGATAGAGCAAATAACGGTGCTAACCAAACTTGGTATCGTGTTGTAAAATAATTTAACTTTAATTAAATTAAAGCAAATGAAAAGTACTTTTCATTTGCTTTTTACTTTTCGTAAAATTGTGCTAAAAATATGGTAAAATATTAAAATAATGTATTGGCAAAGATGGTTGTGCGTGATATAATGAAAAAAATTAAACATAGGGGAAATGAATAATGAAAAAGATATTTGTTAAGATTATTGCTTTAGCATTAAGTCTTGTTGCCGCAACTTCACTATTTGCTTGCGGTGATACTGCGTCTGGCGGTGGCGATAGTGGCGACTACACCTATAGAAGAGTAAGTGAAAATTACCTTGCCCAAGCGGCAACGTGTACAACTCCTGCTAAGTATTATTTTTCTAATAAGGCTGGTGAAAAGGGAACTGATACTTTTGAAATGGGTCCTGCATGCTGTAATTATATCGACAACGTTTGCTCTGCTTGTGGCAAGGCGGAAGTTTATACTGAAGGTTTAAACTTCTTTATTAACAAAAGCGGACAAGCGGTTTTAAGGGGTAAAGGCACGGCAACAGAAGTTGATATTATAGTTCCGCAAAAAGTGGAAAATAAACCCGTTGTAATTGTTTCTACAGGGGCTTTTCAAAATAGCGATATTAAGTCTATAACCCTTCCGGAAGGCTTGAAGAGAATTGAAATGGATGCCTTTCAAAATTGTGATAATTTAGGTCAAATTACTATTCCGTCAACAGTAGAATATGTTGGCTCAACTGCGTTTTTCGGTTGTGATAAATTTGACAAAATATATTTTGTAAACCCTTATCACTGGTATAGAAATAAGTTCATCACCGCTGGTAAAGATATTGATGAATGTTATAAACCTGAAAAGTTTATAGGCGCTCAGGCTGCGGATGACTGGGCTGGGGAATGTAGAAAAGAAAAAACTTACTCTTTCTTCCGTGTTTTTGAATAAATAATTTAGAATAAAAGAACGAACGGTTTTACCGTTCGTTCTTTGTTTATAATTAAAAAGTATAAAAAACACAAATAGAAATTAAAAAACACAATTGACAAAGCGTTTAAATATGTTAAAATAATTATATAAATGTTATAAGGGGATAAAGATGAAAAAATTATTATTCAAAATTATTGCTTTAGCGTTGAGCCTTTTAGCATTGTTCACCCTTTTCGCATGTGGCGATACTGGCAGTGATGGTGGGGAAGGTGGTGCACCCGCACACGTTCACGATTATATCGACCATAAGTGTTCTTGTGGTGATGTTGAACAATATACTGAAGGCTTAAAATATATTATTGGTAAAAATAATACTTGCACGATTTTAGGGTTTGAAGAAGGTGTGGAAGTTCCCAAGCACGTAATTATACCTACTAAGATTGAAAATAAGCCCGTTAAAACTATTAATGCAAGTGCATTTGAAAATGCAACTTTTACAAACATTACTTTACCTGAAGGGCTTGAATCGATTATGACTGGTGCTTTTAGAAATTCCGCTCTTACGGTTGTAACTATTCCAAGCACGGTAAAAGCAATTTACGGTGAAGCGTTCTATACAAAGAGTATTATTAACGTAACGTTTACAGTTAAAGAAGGTTGGTATTGGAACAAGTTTATTATTTCTAATCCTTCTGACGACCAAAGAGTTCCAACGTCAATTACCGGCAGTTCTACGGCGGCTGCAACTCACTTCAAAGATTATAACGACCGTCATCAAGATGGTGGAGCAAATAAAACTTGGTTCCGCGTTGATAAATAATAAAATTCATACTTTTACGGCAAGAACGATTCGTTCTTGCCGTTTTTTCGTAAAATTGTGCTAAAATGATAGCCAAATATTAAAATTGTGCATTGACCGACCATTGTAATTATGTTAAAATAACTTAAATGATAATAGGAGATAATGTTAAATGAAAAAAGTTATCGTTAAAATTATTGCATTAGCATTGAGCCTTGTTGCTGTTTCATCACTTTTTGCTTGTGGTGATACTGGACATCAACATTCTTTTACCGTTAAAAGTGTAAGTGAACAAACGCTTGCTCAAGCTGCAACTTGTACTACTGCTGCAAAGTATTACTACACTTGTGAATGTGGTGAAAAGGGTACAGAAACTTATGAAGCAGGCACTCCTGCACACGATTATATCGACCATATTTGTAAATTCTGTTCTGCAGAAGAAGTTTACACCAAGGGTTTAAGATATGCTATCAACAAGAAAACTGGTTTCTGCACTATTTTAGGTTTTGAAGAAGGCGTTTTTGTTGAAAACGTAATTATCCCTACCAAGATGGAAAACGCGCCCGTTAAGTTTATCGGTCAAGAAGCTTTTAACGGCGTTGCAATTAAATCTGTTGTTCTGCCCGAAGGTCTTGAAGAAATTTATACAAGAGCATTCCAGGACACATCTATTACAGTTGTAACTATTCCAAGCACGGTTCACCATATTTATCCGTATGCGTTTATGATAAAAGGTATTGAACGCGCAGTCTTTACGGTAACTACAGACTGGGTAATTAACAAGGCATACAGCAAGAGCCCTTCTGAAGACACTTACCAAAAACCCAGCACAATGGCTAGTGCTGAAACTTGTGCAAAGATGCTTAGAGATCATGACGAACGCAGAGGTAACGGTTCTGGGGACTTCCATTGGTTCCGCATCGTTAAATAGTTTTTAACTAATAATTTAATTAATAAAGTAAAGCCCTTGGCAAGAAAAGCCAAGGGCTTTTTTATGCCCGTCATAATTAACTATTGACGGGCATATTTTTATTAACAGCGAAAATTACATTTATTTTGACAAAGAAAGACAAAATTTTTTATAGGCGGTATTTTATAATGCTTATTACAGCGGTAAAAAAACGAATAGTTTTAACTACAACTTGCACCATTTTAGCGGGAATAATGGTCTTTATTATTATCTTTTGCGGTGGAACACGGCAAGTTATTGCAAAAACTAAAGAACTGCCTATTTATAGCGTGGATAGAGTTGATAAAAAATTATCCATATCGTTTGACTGCGCTTGGGGTGTAGATTATACCGATAAACTTCTTGAAATTATGAAAGATAAAGGCGTAACTTGTACCTTTTTTTGCGTGGAATTTTGGACTAAAAAACACCCCGAATATATTAAAAAAATTAGTGATGCTGGGCATGAAATAGGCACGCACTCGTCAACGCACCCGCACATGAGTAAACTCTCAAAAGAAAAAATAGAAAGTGAACTAAATACTTCCGTTAAGGCGATTGAAGATATTACGGGAAAGAAGGTTGAAGTTTTCCGCGCACCTTTTGGCGAGTATAACGACCTTTTATTAAATACTGCCGCATCACTTGGATTATATACTATTCAATGGGACGTTGACAGTTTAGATTGGAAAGATTTATCCGCAAATGAAATTTATAAAAGGGTAACGCAAAAGGTTAAAAGTGGGTCTATCGTACTCTTTCATAACCAAGGCAAGCACACGGCGGAGGCGCTACCTAAAATTATAGACTATTTATTGAGTGAAGAATATACATTTGTGCCGATATCTGAACTTATTTATAAAGATAACTATCAAATAAGGGCAGACGGAACTCAAGTGAAAAATTCGTAAGAAATTCTTTGGAGGAAATTTATATATGAACATTATGCAAGAAAAAAACAACAGGGTATTCATCAGCGGTGAAATCGTTACTGAGGCGGAGTTTTCACACGAAGTGTATGGTGAAGGTTTTTACGAGATGAACGTGCTTGTTAAAAGGCTTTCAGGGCAGGGGGATATTTTGCCCGTTACCGTATCTGAACGACTTATTTCCGACGGCGCTTTAAGGGTTGGCGTTACCATTAACGCACTTGGGCAATTTAGAAGTTATAATAAGTTGGTGGACGGAAAAAGCAAACTTATGCTTACCGTTTTCGTTAGGGAATTGCTTGAAAATATGCCTATTAGAAACCCAAATAGTATAGTTTTAACGGGATATATATGTAAGCCACCCATTTATCGTACAACGCCGTTTAATCGTGAAATTGCCGACGTTTTGATTGCCGTAAACCGTTCTTATAATAAGTCGGATTATATTCCGTGTATCGCTTGGGGAAGAAACGCGCGCTTTGCTAAAAATCTTGCCGTTGGCGAAAAGATTGCAATAAGTGGTAGAATTCAAAGTAGAGAATATCAAAAGCGCATTACTGATGATGAAATAAAAACCATGACCGCGTACGAAGTTTCTATATCTAAACTTGCCGCTTATGAAAATGCGGAAAATTTTGACGTTGATGAAGAATTTGAACTTCTTAAAGCCATAACTGAAAGGGAAGAATACACTACCGTTTATAGTGATTAAACTTTATGTGTAACAAAAAAGCCACCCAAATTTTTGGGTGGCTTTTTTATTTTATTAATTATTAACGCTTTTTCTTTCGGGTAATAAAGTAAGTCAAAGTGCCTGCAACAACAGCAGTTGCGCCTATTATTAAAAGCATATCTCTAACGGCAATTTGGGGTTGATCGTCTATCGCTTTTTCACTTATGTAACCCGTTAAAGTTTCACCGTTTATATCAACTTTGATAAATGCAACGCCGTTTTCACAAGAAAGAATTTTTACTTTGCTACCGTTTGCAATAGTCGTAATTGCGGTGGTGAGTGAAGAATCTTCGTAAAGAGTAACTTCTTTAACCTTTTCAATAATATAATTTTCAGGTTGTTCTTCTTCAGCAACGCTTATTGCCGTAAAATCTACGGGGATATAGCAAGTGCGTTCAGCATCGCCAATGGTTACCGTTGCGTAATAGAAATCTCTACCTAAAACGGTTATTAACGCGGTAGGGGAAACGGGGGTGTTTTTAGCAAGTCTTACACCGTCTCCGCTAAGTTTAAACTCACCGTCTTTAGTAACTAATGGCATAAAGTATGCGTTTACGTCGGTTGAAACAACCACTTTATCAGTTACGGCAGATTGATGTGCGTCAAACTTTTCCATATCGGCTTTGTTTACAAGTGCTAAGCCTTTATTTCCGTATATTGCACACATAGTAAGCGTGTTGCTAAAACGAACGTCGCACACGTAAACGTACTCGTTTTCTATCGTGCTTAAGCCTTTATATTCAAGGTCTTGTTCGGTTTTGGTAACGGAGTATACGTTTGCGCCATCTCTAATTTTAACAAGCGTTAAGTCGTCAATATCTGCGTTAGTTCCGCTCGTTATATAAACGCTGTCGGAAACGCTTGCTTTATCGAGCGCGTCGTTACCGATTGACGGGTTAGTGCATAAATATTCTTTACCTTTATACAAAAGGAAAACTTCACTCTTTTCATAGTTAAGTGCAAAAGAAGTTAACGCATCACCGCTAATATACGGGGTGGGGGTTGCCGTTTTTATTGTTGAAGAACCGTCAAATACTCTAACCGCACCGTTTGATAACATAAAAATTTTACCGCCAAGGTCGGTTTGCATTTTTTGAACACCAGTTACGGCAAGCCCAAATTCTAACTTATATTCGCCATCATCGTTAGTTGAATACTTTTTAACACCACTTTGGTCGGCTAAGTAAATGTTATCCATTACGTCAACAACTATTGCGCTGAAGTGGCTTGAGTTAGATTGGGTAATCAATTCTTTTAATCTTACGCTGTTATCACTTTCGTCAATAGCGTATACGATTGAAGAAGTGCTTGTGTGCGCTAACATGTAGAAAGTTCCGCTTTGATAGCACATATCGTCTACCAAGACACCTGAAACGGGAATATTGATAGGCGTTTGCGCGCCGTTTGATAGGGTAAGCATTTGAACTTTAGTTGCGGTTGTGGAGTAAAGAATTTTAGAAGTGCCAAGCGTGAAATATTGAATATTTTTTTCAACGTCTTTACCCATTATGAAGTTATAGAAATTGCTTGGCAAATAAGTATCTAATTCAGAATTTTTTATGACGGTAATTTTGTAGTCATCTAAAACTGCAACCGTGTTGCCTTGTTTTTCCACGTCAACGGCAGAAGAAGAAATTCTGTTGTAAGCGGTTTTATCCATTGCAACGGCAAAACCCCTAAAAGATAATTCATTATCTACTATTGCAAATTCTTGAACGGAGTTTTGAGTGCTGTCGGTAATAATCAAGTTTGAGTTGTAGAAAGAAATACCGCTGGGGGTAACAAGGTTGCCTAAATCATAATCGGGCGTATTTGCTTTAAGTTCATACATGTGCCCGCTTGAAAGTTCTAATTTATAAACGTTATTGCTACCGTTTACAAGATAATAAACGCAATGGTTATTTGCAATCATCTTGTTGGGGATATGGTCGGAAATTTTAACCGCGGTATCTTGCGATGCGGTTGCATCAACCATATAGATGCCGTTGTTTACGAAAAAGATTTGACCGTTTTCATTTATAGCAACGGGTTTATCTCCGTCAAGCGCAAGTTTTGAAAGGTAAGTGTAACTATTTATTGATTTTGCATAAATTGCACCGTCCGTGCCGTAAGCGGTTACAAGATATTTTGAACTCAAGTCAAAATAGTTACCGCCGATAACGTTATTGTTGGTGTCGGTCATAGCGCGTTTGGTAGATAGGTTATTTATCGCTATGGTGTATAAACTGCCGTTATCAGAAACGATTACGGTTGCGTTGTTGAGTTTTTTAACTTGCTTAATTGAAGTGAAGTTAGTAACGGGTTTTTTATACTCTCCGTTAGTGTAAACAAGTAACGAACCGTCGTGTACGATGGCGGTATAGTCGTTACTGTGTACAGCGTCGATAGGCGCGCTTAAAGCCTTATATTCTAAATCCGTTTGTGGAAGATGGATTTGGGTGCTTGCCGCGCTTACCGGCTTAATAAAAGAAAAAAGCCCAAAACTTACCGCAGACAAGGTCAGGGTAAGAATGAGCAAGAATATTAAAGATTTTTTACCGTTAATTAAACTCAATTTTTTCATAACATATATTTTATCACATAAAAGATAAATTTACAATACATTTAAACATTTTTCTATATAAAATTTAAACACGCGCGTGCGTACGAACAAAATTTTTAGTAAGTATTGTATTTTTACATCACGCTTTAACATAATTTTATATATTTTTGATTTTTTTGATAAAAATGTCAAACAAATCAAAAAAAGATAGAAAAAAGTTTGCTTTTCGACAATTAAAGTCAAAAAAATATACCCCGTTATCTTTATCGACAAGAAGGTTTATTTTTCTTTTTAATTTTTTGTAAAAATTATGCGTTTAACCAAACTTTTCCTTTTCATTATGTCAAAAAGTGTCATATTTGAGGGGTATTATTCAACTATAAAATACGAACAAATGTTCGTTTTAATGACATAAAATATTGACTTATGTATTTTTACAAAAGTATAATGGCGCTAACAAATTATGCTTTATATTTGGGCAAACAAGGAGTAAAAAAATGAACGTTTATTATGCTAAAACCGCGCTTTACGCGTATATGAATTTGGATGCTATTGCAAGTCAAATTGATGAAATTGTAGAAAAAAGGGCTTTGTCGTCTATGAACGATTATTCTTTAGCGCTTACTCAATGTGAAAGAATAGTTGAGTATACCGAACAAAAAGACGCACTTTTTGCACTTAAGATTAGGATTGAAGAAGTTCTTTCTAAACTTGACTTTGAACAGATTGATTTAATCGAATATAAGTATTTTAAGCGTAAACCAAAAGAATATTTTGAAGGGTTTGATTTTGAAAGTAGGGCATACTTTAGAAAGCAAACTAAACTTATTGAAGTAGTTAGTGAACTTTTTGAAAAGGATGGCACTACTGACGAGTGGTTTGAAAGTTTTTGCCTTAAAATTGATTTTTTTAAGGAACTTCTTAAAAGAACTATTGCGCATGAAAAAAGTTATTGTAAAAAAAGTATTTATAAAAAGCCCAAAACTGCAAAAGTTACAAGGGAAAGCGTGCGTTTATCCGCTTAAATTATTCGTAATCGTTATCGTCGTAATAAGTAGACGCAATCTTTTTATCGGGGCGTTTTGACAGCGCAAAAAATAGCGCAACTACACCAGCGAACAGAATACATATTATAATTGCAACTCTTATACCGAAAAAGTCGTTGGCGTTTTGTTGCGTTGGGGTTTCTGTCTGTGGCGGTGTGGGGGTGTCAGGTGTTAAAAAGGTTAATTCGTTGGGGTGGTTTGGAATAGAAAAGGGGTAAACGTCGCTTTCTTTTATATAGCCTAAGCGGTCGTTGTAACTTACGAAATAGGCTTTTCCGTTTTGCGTTTCAATCGAACCGTAATAGTTTAATTTTCTGTTTGCAAAAATATATTGCGATTGTTCAAAAAGCAAAGCGTCATCGTATAAAACTGCAGTATCAATCGTGGTTAGTTGCAATACAACGAAAGGGTTTTGAACGCTTAAGTCGTCAAAAAATAGCATATCGGTTGGAACAAACCCGTCGATTGTAGCGGTGTCGCCGTCGCCATAACACTCTACGTGGGTAAAATTTTTATCTATTTTTAAGATTTTTACATAGTAAGTATACGGCAAGAAAAATAACGGTTGGGTGGAAGTTTCAGTTTGATAAAAGGGGGTGTCTTCTGTAATTACGCGCGCAAAAAGAGACTCCGCGTAAACGGGTTTTGTTTTAATGCTGAAAATTGAAAGTGAAAAAACAAATGCAAAAATACAAGCATAAACGCGTTTCATATTTACCCCCTTATCAGTTTTAAGTAGTGTAATTATAGAGCAAAGTAAAAACGCTTATTTAGAATAATTTGGCAAAACTAAACTTTTATTGTCAAAAACGGCAAGATAAATTAATTTGATAGTTGTTATTTACATATTGAATAAAAAAATGCGTATAACAGAGTGGCATGCATTGACTTTTTTCTAATTTTAGTATAAAATGGTAAAGTATTATGTTCTTTAGGAGAAAAGTCAGTTATGAATGAACGTACTTTAGAAATTATTGCTTTCGTTCTTTACTTCGTTGCCGTGCTTGGTGTTGGCGTTTACTTCTTTGTTAAGAGTAAAGACAAAGGCGAAAAAGATTACTTCCTTGGCGGAAGAAATATGAACGGCTTAGTCGCTGCGTTCTCAGCGGGCGCATCAGATATGTCCGCATGGGTTTTGATGGGGCTTCCGGGTTCTATTTTCCTTTACGGTTTAGGTCAAGTTTGGATTTCAATCGGTTTATTTATCGGCACGGTTTGCGCGTGGATTTTTGTTGCGCCTAAACTTCGTAGATATGCAATTAAGGCGGGGGACGCAATTACTATTCCGGAATTTTTGTCAAATAGATTTTTGGCAAAAAGCCCTGTGCTCCGTATTTCTTGTGCGGTAATTTTCGTTATTGCTTACTGTGTTTATACTGCGTCAAGCCTTGCTGCTTGCGGGGACCTTTTTAATACGGTTTTAGGCGTAGATAAAAACGTTGCAATGATTATCGCTGCGGTAATTATCGTTGGTTATACCTTACTCGGCGGTTTTAACGCTGTTTGTTGGACGGACTTTATCCAAGGTTTAATTATGCTTGCGGCACTTATGATAGTTCCTATCGTTGCGCTTTTTGCACTCAATACAAGCGGTGCTGTTGGCGAAGTAGTTACACCTGAAAATTATTATAGTTTACTTTCTACCGGCTCGTTTGACTGGGAAAGCATCGCTAATATTTTAACCGGTTTAGGTTGGGGCTTAGGATACTTTGGTATGCCTCATATACTCGTTCGTTATATGTCTATCCGTTCGGAAAAAGAAATGAAAAAGTCACAAATTATCGGTATTTTCTGGCTTTTCATTATCTTGGTTATGGCAACAGCGGTTGCACTTATCGGTCACGAATATCTTGGCAACTCACTCGCTGCTGAAAGTAAAAACTTAGTGTTTATCACTATGATTAGAAAATTGTTCGGTATCGGTGCACTTGCGCTTTTGGGCGGACTTTTACTCTCTGCAATCGTTGCGGCTGCAATGAGCACGGCGGATTCTCAATTATTGGCGTCTTCAAGTGCGTTTGCATCAGATATTTATAAGACCACTATTAGAAAGAACGCATCT
>JAZLCJ010000024.1:0-25287 GCA_045614185.1 Christensenellaceae bacterium
AGAATAAATAACGCGCTACAATGCAAAAACGACCGAGAAATCGGTCGTTTTTTGGTATGCCCGGCGAGAATCGAACTCACAATAGCGCCTTAGGAGGGCGCGGTTATATCCATTTAACTACGGACACATATTCAGTTTTTCGTAGGATATAGCAATACCCACTTTGGCGAATTTTTTTCGCCGTGGTCACCAAATAGGTCACCAAATTTTATTTTAGCCTACTGCCGTATCGCCAAAATGCACGATTTTAAGCAGTTTTCGCATTGTTTTGCCCCGTTTTGATGGGTTCATATTAGGAATAGCACACCCTTAGGAGGGGGCTGTTATATCCATTTAACTAAGGAAGCAAATGATTAAATTAAGAATTATAAAGTTAAATGGATATACAGCCTGTTGAGCCGAGCAAGTTTTACTTGCGAACGCCATCGAGCGTAAGCGAGATTTATCCATTTAACTAAGGAAGCAAATGATTAAATTAATTTGCTTACTTAAATATTTTACTACAAAAGAAAAAAAGTGTCAAATATACAGCAAGGTTTAGAGAATATAATTTAATTTTAGAGTATAGAACAACATGCAAAAGGGCAAAATTATGACACGTCCAAGTAACCATTATGCACAAAAAATACATAAACTAATAATGGGAAATTACTTGAAACGTCGGAGACCGAAATGATAAAGAGAGGAGAATTATATTATGCCGATCTAAGCCCAGTAGTCGGCAGTGAACAAGGTGGAATTCGCCCAATTTTAATAGTTCAAAATGATACGGGAAACAAGTATAGCCCAACGATTATTGCGGCAGCTGTTACAAGCAAAATTAACAAGGCTAAACTTCCAACCCATATAGAACTGAGCGCAAACGAATTTGGCTTAGTGAAAGATTCCGTAATACTATTAGAACAAATACGAACACTTGATAAGCGCAGACTAAAAGACCGTATTGGTGAATTATCCCCTACAACGATGCAAAGAGTAAACACCGCATTACTTATAAGCCTTGGTTTTAATGAAAATACTAAATTTATAAATTAAAACTTAATTTAATAGAGCCCAACGGTTTTCGTTGGGCTCTATTAAATTATAAAATGTTACAAAATTTCAATAACGTCATCGTATTTTTTGCGCGTTTTTGTTCTTAATGGGCTATCCGAATAACCGAGAGCAACGGCAATATTACAATGCTCTGATCCCTTTAGACCTACGGCATCTCCAATTAAATCTTGGTTAACCATGCCGATAATACAGGTTTCAACACCCATACTTTTTGCGGTTAAAGTAATATATGCGCACAATTGACCAACGTCATATTTAACGAAGTGATTTCTATCAAACCTAACCCCTTCTTTTAAGGTTGCCTGTTTATCAGCAAGAACTATAAACGCCTTTGCTTTTGTCAAGAACTTATTATGCCCTTTTGACCCCAAAGCCTTTGCAGTTTTTTCAAGTCTTTCAGGCTCGGTAACTATGTACATCTTCCACGGCTGAGAATTGCACGCTGACGGCGCGAGAGCGGCTTGCTTAGCAATCTCTACAACCAACTCTTTATCTAAAGGCACATCGTTAAAATTACGGCAAGATTGGCGTTCGTTTACTAACTTTGTAAAATATTCTTTCATAAATAACTCCAAAATATATCTTCATAGATATTATACTAAACCAACAGCTGATTTGCAATAGATTTGTATAAATTTAGCCTAAAACTTTACTGCTTTTTCTTTACGATATCTTTCAACCGCTTGCAAGTATTTTTCCGACAAAGAAAGTGTATATCTTTGTTTTGCGTCATAATCAAGTGAATCAAAATAATCTTTATCAGTAAGCCTACCGATTGCGTTAGAAACTTCACCCTCAGTATCAAGTAAAATTTTTACCTTGCTATAAAACTGCTCAAATTCTTCTTCCGTATTGCGAATATCTTCAATAATTTTACACGAATAATATTCTTTTACCTTAGATTCTGAAACACCACTTTCTTTTGCACGTATAAGTTCTTGGTCAAGATTCTTTTTATAATTTTGCCAAAAGCCTTGTTTTAAGCGTTTTTTAGCCTCTTTGCAATATTGTTTTAATGATTTATTTTGTTCCGCCATAACGTTCCCCTTTTTTCGATGAAATTTAACACCTTTCGATATATTTTGCAAATAAAAAATAAAGACTACCGATTAAAATCAGTAGTCTTTTGTTTGTTAACCTTTAATGCTGCGTTTTCTTGCTGCTTCAGATTTTTTCTTCTTTTTTACGGAAGGTTTTTCGTAATGTTCTTTCTTGCGTAAATCACCGATAATGCCATCACGAGAACACTTTCTCTTAAATCTTCTCAATGCGCTATCGATATTTTCGTTTTCACCAACTCTAACGATTGACATGCTCTTTCAACCCTCCTTTGCCCTATTGGCAGTTCGTTAAATGCTTAAATAGTATACCAACACTAATACTTTTTGTCAAGAAAATATAGGCGTATTTTTTATATTTTAAGCCTAATTTTTTAATTTATTGCTACTTTGCTAATAATTACGTAATTTTTACATTGAGTACAGAAATAGCACTCATACTTATAACCATCTTCATTAAACTCAACCTTAACTGCGGTTGCAGGGTCAATATGATTGCCAGTTCTTTCAAGGAAGAAGTGTTTTCTTGCAACTACTTCAAAGCCCGTTTTTTCATCAACGTATTTATAAATATGCTTGCCGTCCGTTCCGCAAGTTCTTGCAACATATTCAGCACAACTACCCTTAACTTCTACGGTATGATTACAGCCTGCGCGAGTACAAGTACCCTTTGCTACGCCAGGAAGTTCTTCAGTAGCGCCGATTACTTCATAATTATAACTGTGTCCAAGCTTTTCTAAAACTTTAACAACAATTTTTTTACCGCAATCTGCACAAATCTCGTAAATTTCACCATCGGTTTCACAAGTGGGTTTAGTTACTTGGTAGCCAGTTATTCCATCAAGATTATGCTCCCCAGAAACGCTAATTTTTACAGCACAACCGCAAGTTTCACAGAAAAAACCAGCCTCAGCATATTTACTTGCATCTTCAGGCTTACCGTTAAGCCACTTTAATTTATTGCTTTCAAAAAGTTCTGCTAACGCAGTACTGTATTCATATTGATTACCAGCGGTAAATTGAGTTCCACCGATAGAGTGAAGTTTTTCATCACTCTTTGCGCCACAAGAACATTCATACCAATGCTTGTTTGCATCACTTTTTAAAATAGTGTAAGAATGGTCTAATTTTCCATAAAGAGTATCACAAACTTCACATTCTGCTTGCGCTGTGCAAGTAAGCGTTCCGCCTTTATGCTCCTCTAAATCAACCTTTGCACCACAAGAACATTCATACCAATGTGAAGTTGCGTTAGATTTTAACGCAGAATATTCATGAGTATGTGCGGGTTCGGTATTACCGCCATCGTTATTGCACGCTGAAACGGAAACCGTAAGCCCCAACGCTAAAACAACCGCTAATATTTTAACAAATTTGTTTTTCATATTAATCTCCAAAAGAGTTTTTCTTTAAGTATATATTTATTTTAACACTAATTATGATTTAAATCAAGCATATAAATCAAAAACCCACGAGGAGTTCCCCATGGGCTTAAATTATTACTAAAGCACTTAAAAGCAAGCAGTTCAAGGCTCGCTAAGTGTTTTGGGTGAGATTAACCGTCTGGTTATCGAAGTCAAAACACTAAGCAGTAACGACCTGCAACGCCCGAAGACAACAGCACGCATATTAGCAAGGGTGTTAACGCAGTATTACGCCGTAGATAAAGCCTAAAAAGTTTAAGGGGTTAGATACAAGTAAGACAAGGCAACGCCCGAAGACAATAGCACGCATATTGGCAAGGGTGTTAACGCAGTATTACGCCGTAGATAAACCCTTAAACGAGAGTGGCGAGCATTACTGCTTTGATAGTATGCATTCTATTTTCAGCCTCATCAAATACAATTGACTGAGCGCTTTCAAACACTTCGTTGGTAACTTCCATTTCAGAAATTCCAAACTTATCAAAAACATCTTTGCCAACTTCAGTTTTCAAGTCATGAAAAGCGGGTAAACAATGCATAAATTTACATTGTGCGCCAGCATTGTCCATAAGCTTTTTATTAACTTGGTAAGGCATTAAATCTTTAGTTTTATATGACCAAACGCTTTCAGGTTCACCCATAGATACCCAAACGTCAGTATAGATAACGTCAGCATTTTTGGTTGCAAGAATAGGATCGGTAATAAATTCTAAAACAGCGCCGGTTTGTTTAGCAATTTCTTGACACTCTGCAATCAATTCTTTATTAGGGAAGTAATTTTCAGGTGCGCACGCAACGAAGTGCATGCCCATTTTTGCGCAACCAACCATCAAAGAGTTGCCCATATTATTGGCAGCATCACCCATAAATACAAGTTTTTTACCCTTTAACGAACCAAAATGTTCTTTGATTGTCAAAAAGTCAGCAAGAATTTGCGTGGGGTGAAATTCGGTGGTTAAGCCGTTCCAAACGGGAACGCCAGCGTACTCGGCAAGTTCTTCAACTATGCTTTGGTCAAAACCGCGGTATTCAATACCATCGAACATTCTACCCAAAACACGCGCGGTATCAGGGATACTTTCTTTTTTGCCCATTTGTGAACTTTTAGGGTCCAAATACACGGGGTGCATACCTAAATCGGCTGCGGCTACTTCAAAACTGCAACGAGTACGAGTACTGGTTTTTTCAAAGAGGAGCGCAATATTTTTGCCAACGCATAATCTATGCGGAATACCTTTCTTTTTTTCATCTTTCAACTTTGCTGAAAGGTCTATTAAATAAGTAATTTCTTCAGGGGTAAAATCAAGAAGTTTCAAAAAACTTCTACCTTTAAAATTCATAGTAATCTCCTTATTATTTTGCACAAGCGTCTTTTATAATTTCAATTGCCTTTTTCAAAACTTCCATAGGAATATTGAGCGCAGGAAGAAGTCTAACTTTATCTTTTGCAGAAAGACATAACACGCCCTTTTCAATACACTCGGCAATTATTTCTTTTGCAGGGCGAACGGTTTTGATACCTATCATAAGTCCTAAACCGCTAACCGATTCAACGCCTTTAGCACCGCTAAGTTCATTAAACACGAATTCGCTTTTAGCCTTAACTTCTTCTAAAAACTTATCGTCAATGCGTTCTAAAATATTTACTGCACCAGCAGAGCATACGGGGTTACCACCAAAAGTTGAACCATGGTCGCCAAACCCTAAAAGGCTTTGAGTTTTTTCGTTCATAACGCAACAACCGATAGGAAGTCCACCGCCCAAACCTTTAGCCGTTGTGAAAACGTCTGGTTCAATGCCGTAATTCATATACGCGTAAAGAGAGCCCGTTCTACCGTTACCCGTTTGAACTTCATCTACAACGAGAAGAATATCTTCTTTTTCACAAATATCTTTTACGCCTAAAACGAAGTCTTTATCAAGCGCTATAACACCGCCTTCACCTTGTACGCACTCAATCATGATAGCGCATACTTTATTATCTTTAACGGCGTTTTTTACGCTTTCTAAATCGTTTGCAGTTGCGTAAACAAAACCAGGCGTCAAGGGATTGAAAAGTTCGTGGAACTTGTCTTGACCAGTTGCTGAAAGGGTAGTTAAAGTTCTGCCGTGAAAACTGTTTTTCAAAGTTACGATAGTACTATATTCAGCGCCTTTTTTATCTGCGCCATACTTTCTTGCAACCTTAATTGCACATTCGTTAGCCTCCGCCCCAGAATTGCCGAAAAATACCTTTTTCATGCCCGTTCTTTGGCAGATAATTTGCGCTAAACGAGCGCAAGGCTCGGTATAATAAAGGTTTGAAGTGTGTTGAACTTTGCCAAGTTGTTCGGTTACAGCCTTTACCCATTCATCATCAGCAATACCGAATGCGGTAACGCCGATACCTGAACCCATGTCTATATATTCTTTTCCGTCAGGCGAATACATAAGTGAACCTTTTCCGCTTGTGATTTCCACAGGGAAACGCGCGTAAGTATTCGCCACGAATTGTTTATCTAACTCTATAAAACTCATATTAGTCACCTATAACCATAGTGCCCGCACCTTCATCGGTGAAAAGTTCCATTAAGATTGAGTGCGGAATTCTTCCGTCCATTATGATAACGTTTTTAACACCGTGAGTAATAGCGTCTACACAACATTGAATTTTAGGAATCATACCGCCTTGTATAGTACCGTCGGCAAGCAATTCTTTTGCTTCGTGAACGGTAATTTCAGGAATAAGAGTTGAAGGATCGTTTTTATCTTTCAAAAGCCCTGCAATATCGGTCATCATAATAAGTCTTCTTGCACCGAGTGCGCCTGCAATACGAGCTGCTGCGGTGTCTGCGTTGATATTATAAGCGTTACCCTTATCATCGCAACCAACGGTTGAAACTACGGGGATATAGCCCTTTTCTAAAAGGTCGGTTACGGGTTCGATATTTACGTTGGTGATATCCCCTACAAAGCCTAATCTTTCATCTTTAATCTTGGCTTCGATAAGATGTCCGTCCATACCGGAAATACCCATAGCCTTACCACCTTTAACTTGGATATGGTTAACCAAAGTCTTACTGATTTTACCAGCCAAAACCATTTGAACTACGTCAACGGTTTCTTTATCGGTTACGCGAAGTCCGTCAACAAACTCTGCCTTTTTGCCGAGTTTGTTCATCATCTCACTAATTTCCGGACCACCGCCGTGAACGAGTACGATTTTAACACCCGTAAGCCAAAGAAGAACGATATCTTGCATAACTTGTTCTTTCAAATCTTCGTTAATCATAGCGTTACCACCGTATTTAATAACTACGATTTCTCCACTATATCTTCTTATGTAAGGCAACGCTTGGGTTAACACTTCGGCGCGTTGCGCGTTTGAAAATTCTTTATCCATACCTATTCTCCTTTTTTCTCTCTACAAATATCTACGAATTTTTTAAATAACATTTCTTCTCTAATAGCGCCCGCATTTTTTGCGTCGCCAATAAAATTAGTTGCCGTTTCCACCATTCTTTCGGGGTGCCATTGAACGGCAAAAATAGGCAAACTTTCGTGCTCTATCCCCTCTATAATACTACCGTTTTCACTCCAAGCAACCGCCTTTAAGCCTTGCCCAAGTTTATTTACCGCTTGATGATGAAAACTGTTAGTAATAAATTCTTTGCCGTGAATATCGCCAATAATACTTTCCTTTTCCACCGTTACCGTGTGGAACTTTCCGTCAGTATGGCGTTCATGACAATCTATGTGCTGAATTAAACTTCCGCCAAGCGCTATATTTATAAACTGACAACCACGGCAAATACCAAAAATCGGCTTACCAGCCCTTAAGTAAGCGTTAAAAAGTTTGAATTCCATATCATCACGCTTGTCGTCAATATTTACCGAGCCGTTAATTTCTTCCCCGTAATATTTGGGATTGATATCAACACCGCCAGAAATAAGCAAGCCGTCACAACTCAAATCTACTTCTTGAAGATAGTCGTGTATTACTTCTGCCCCCGCACTTTCCAACGCCTTTACGTAATATTCAGTTGATTGAGCCACTAAACCGTCGCTCATAAGAATTTTGACCGACATATTAGGTTCTATAATCTCCGTTAATCTTAACGTAATCATAAGTTAAATCACAGCCCCACGCTTTAGAAGAATACTCGCCGTCGTTAAGGTTTACTGCGATTATAATTTCTTTTTCAAGTAAAATTTCTTTTGCTTTTTCTTCAGAGAAGGCTACGCCTGCACCGTTTTTGCAAACTTCGATAACG
Source organism: Christensenellaceae bacterium (assembly GCA_045614185.1). Taxonomy (GTDB): domain Bacteria; phylum Bacillota; class Clostridia; order Christensenellales; family Borkfalkiaceae; genus UBA1259. The sequence goes on from JAZLCJ010000024.1 coordinate 7,792, forward strand.
CCCTTGTTTGACTTAAACGCTACGTCAATTTTGTTTACGTCTACTTGAGCACCGCTATAACCGATAGCGCATAAAACTCTACCCCAGTTTGCATCAGCGCCAAACATTGCAGCCTTTGTGAGTGATGAACAAATAACGCTTTTTGCAACCGTTTTTGCCGTTTGTAAGTCTTTTGCATTTGACACGGCACACTCTAAAAGTTTAGTTGCGCCTTCACCGTCGCCAGCAATCATTCTGCAAAGGGTTACGTTTACGGTGTTGAGTGCTTTCATAAATTCAGCAAAATCTTCGCCTTCACAAGTGATTTCAGCGTTTTCTGCCATGCCGTTTGCAAGAACTACTACCATATCGTTAGTAGAAGTATCACCGTCAACGCTAATCATATTAAAGGTGTTTTGAATATCGCTACTGAGTGCTTTTTGGAGCATTTGAGCAGAGATTTTTACGTCAGAAGTAATGAAAACGAGCATGGTTGCCATGTTGGGGTGAATCATTCCGCTACCCTTAGCGATACCGCCGATATGACAAGTTTTACCACCAACGGTAAATTCAACGGCAACTTCCTTTACGGCAATATCAGTAGTCATAATGCCTTCAGCCGCAAGTAAACTTCCGTCAGTTGACAAGCCCTTTGCAAGTTCGGGGATACCCTTTGCAATAGGTTCAATATTTAAGGGTTGACCGATAACGCCCGTTGATGCAACAACGATATCTTCCGCTTTAATAGAGAGTTCTTTTGCGATAAGTTCACTCATCTTTTCAGCAATTTCCACGCCGTTAGCGTTGCAAGTGTTGGCGTTTCCGCTATTGCAAATAACCGCTTGGGCAATACCGTCTTCAATATGTTTTTTAGTAACCGCTAAAGGTGCGCCTTTAACGAGGTTAGTTGTATAAACAGCCGCCGCCGTTGCAGGAACTTCACTATAAATTAAAGCGATATCCCTTTTTGTGCGGTTATGACGAATTCCGCAATGAATTCCGTTTGCCTTATATCCTTTTGAGGCGCATACGCCACCACTTATAATCTTCATTTTATTCTCCTATATTAAGTCCTAAAGTTTCCTCTACGCCGAGAAGTATGTTCATATTTTGAATTGCAGCGCCAGATGCGCCTTTGCCTAAATTATCAAATCTTGAAACGAGAAGTATTCTATCTTGGTTACCGAATACTGAAATTTCTAAATCATCTCTATTCTTCATAGTGTTTGAAGATAAAAATCCGCCCTCGTCCGCATTATCCTTAAACTTAACTAATTTACCAGTATAATACGCTTTATAGATGTTTTTAATTTCATCAATACTTACTTTAATATCTTTCTTAAATAATGGCACGGTAACTTCCATACCCCTATCAAAGTCGGATACTATCGGACAAAAAACGGGTAAGTTTTTAAGTCCACACACAGCGCTCATTTCGGGTAAGTGCTTATGCGTTTGGGTTAAACCGTATTGACGGGGTGCAAGATAAAGTTCAGGTTTATTTTCTTCGTATTCAGCAATCATCTTCTTTCCGCCACCAGTATAACCCGTGATTGAAAATGAAGTGAGATATGCATCAGTTTCAAGTACGCCCGCATCGATAAGCGGTTTAACGAGTGCTATAAACCCACTTGCATGGCAACCTGGGTTTGCTATGCGCTTAGAAGTTTGAATTTTTTCTCTATAACCTTTAAGTTCAGCAAAGCCGTAAGCCCAATCGCTGTTTACCCTATGCGCTGTAGAAGTATCTATAACTTTAACCGCGGGGTTTTCTATTAACGAAACAGCCTCGATTGCGGCAGCGTCGGGAAGACAAAGGAAAGCAAGGTCGCAAGAGTTAAGCGCGTCTTTTCTTGCTTTTAAGTCCTTTCTTAATTCTTCTGATAAAGTTATAAGTTCAATATCGCGCCTTGCCGATAATCTATCAACAATTTTTAACCCCGTAGTGCCTGCACTTCCGTCGATAAACACTTTATGCATTTTCAATTTTTCCTTTAACGAATTCTATTTGTTTTTCAACTGATTTGGGTGAAGTTCCGCCTTCTGATATACGCTTTGCTACGCAAGTTGCAAGGCTGATTTCTTCATATAAATCTTTATCAAACAAGTCGCTATACGCCTTGTATTCTTCTATTGTCATGGTTTCTAAAACCTTGCCCGCTTTTATGCTGTCGCCAACGATTTGACCACAAATCTTATACGCTGATCTAAAAGGTAAGCCTTTTTTAACCAAATAATCGGCAAGGTCGGTTGCGTTTATAAAGCCCTTTTGCGCTGCTAAAAGCATATTTTCAGGAATAACTTTCATAGTGGCAACCATAGGTGCAAATACGTCTAAACACATATCCACAGTATCAGCACAATCAAACACAGCCTCTTTATCTTCTTGCATATCTTTATTATAAGCAAGGGGCAAGCCTTTAAGCATAGTTAAAAGCCCTATTAAGTCGCCGTATACTCTGCCCGTTTTACCACGAACGAGTTCTGCCATATCTGAATTCTTCTTTTGTGGCATGATTGATGAACCTGTGGTGTAAGCATCGGAAAGTTCAACAAACTTAAATTCCCAACTTGACCAAAGAATTATTTCTTCAGCAAAGCGTGATAAATGCATCATTAAAATTGAACAGTTGCTTGCAAATTCCACACAAAAATCTCTATCGGAAACGCCGTCTATACTGTTTAATGCAATACCGTCAAAACCAAGTTTTTTAGCCTCGTAATATCTATCGGTATCATAAGTTGTACCAGCGAGAGCACAACAGCCGATAGGGCTAATGTTTATACGACCTAAAAGGTCGGTAAATCTATCAATATCACGGATAAGCATCATGGCGTAAGCCATTAAGTGATGACCAAAAGTTATGGGTTGCGCGCGTTGAAGATGGGTATACCCAGGCATAATAGAAGTTTTGTGTTCTTCCGCTTTTAACACGATGGCAGATAAAAGTTCTTTAATCTTATCGATAATAAGGTTAGCGCGGTCTCTTAAATACATTCTTGTATCAAGTGCAACTTGGTCGTTACGACTTCTTGCCGTGTGAAGTTTTTTACCCAAGTCCCCTATTCTTGCGGTGAGTTCTTGTTCAACGAACATATGAATATCTTCACAAGAAAAATCGATTGCGAGTTTTCCACTTTCAATATCGCCTAATATTCCTTCTAAACCAGCGATAAGCGCGTCAGCCTCGGCTTGAGAAATAATATTTTTAACGCCAAGCATACTTGCGTGCGCCATACTGCCGAGAATATCTTGCTTATACATTCTGCTATCGAATTTTATTGATGAGTTAAAATCGTCCGCGATTTTATCGGTAACGCCATCCGTGCGCCCCGCCCACATTTTTGCCATAATCGTTCTCCGTTTTAATGAAAATTGTCCTGCGCGGATTTTCCGTGCAGGACGAATTATATTTTAAGCCTTATTTTTGTTTTGCGTCTACCATTGCTTGAACTTTAATGGGAAGACCAAAGAGGTTGATAAAGCCTTCTGCATCTTTTTGGTTGTAATCACTTTCACCAAAAGTAGCAATTTCTTCGCTGTAAAGAGTGTAAGGACTCCATACGCCTGCGTTAATCATGTTGCCTTTGTAGAGTTTCAAACGAACTTTACCGGTAACTTTTTCTTGAGTTTTGTCTACGAATGCTGCAAGCGCTTCACGCAAGGGTGTATACCATTGTCCGTTATAAACAAGTTCACCGTAAGTGATAGCGAGTTTTTGCTTTTCATGTGCGGTGTACTTATCAAGACAAATTTGTTCAAGAACGGTGTGTGCCTTGTATAAAATTGCACCACCGGGGGTTTCATATACGCCACGGCACTTCATACCAACTAAACGGTTTTCTACGATATCCAAAATACCAATACCGTTTTGACCACCTAAAACGTTGAGTTTCAAGATGATTTCTTTCGCGCTCATCTTTTGACCGTCAAGTGCTACGGGAGCACCCTTTTCAAAATCAATTTCTACGTAAGTGGGCTTATCAGGAGCGTTTATGGGAGAAACACCCATTTCTAAGAAACCTTTCTTTTCATAAGTAGGTTCGTTGCCCGTGTCTTCCAAATCCAAACCTTCGTGTGATAAGTGCCACAAGTTTTTATCTTTAGAGTAGTTAGTTTCTCTGTTAATCTTTAAGGGAACGTTGTGTGCTTCTGCATAGTCAATTTCTTCTTCACGAGATTTAATTGACCATTCACGCCACGGAGCAATAATTGCCATATCCGGGCAGAAGTGCTTTAAGGTAAGTTCAAAACGAACTTGGTCATTACCCTTACCAGTACAACCGTGAGCAATAGCGTCAGCACCTTCTTTAATAGCGATTTCAGCAAGTGCCTTTGCGATACAAGGACGAGCGTGTGAAGTACCAAGTAAGTATTCTTCATAAATAGCGCCAGCCTTTACGCAAGGAATAATATAATTATCAACGTAATCATCAGTTAAGTCTAAAACGTAACACTTAGATGCACCAGTCTTAATAGCCTTTTCTTCTAAACCGTCAAGTTCGTCTGCTTGACCAACGTTACCAGCAACTGCAATAACTTCACAATTGTTGTAATTTTCTTTAAGCCAAGGGATAATGATTGAAGTATCCAAACCGCCTGAGTACGCTAAAACAACTTTCTTAATATCTTCTTTTTTCATCTCAAAAAGCCTCCGTAAAAACAGATATTTTTATTTACGGCAACTATTATAACTCTATCAAAATCTAATGTCAAACGTTTAACACGCTTTTTTTGAATAATTTATGAATATTTTTTATGAATATTTATTTATTATTGCATATTTTACACTTTTATTCGTTTTTATTTGCATATTGACATATTTATGCATAAAATTATTTTCTTTACATTTTTATACATTATATATTGAGAATTTTTTCTTAAAAAAATAAGCAATTTTTAACGCGATAAAGTTAAAAGCACAAACGCAAAAATGCGCCGTTCTTTTATTTTTAAGCGCAAAGAAACAAGCAGTTCAAAGAAACACCCGACGGCAAATATAATAATATTTTAAAGACATAGTTGCAAGCAGTTCAAGGCAACACCCGACGGCAATAGCATGCATATTGTCTAGGGTGTTAACGCAGAAATGCGTAGCAAATATAATAATATTTTAAAGACATAGTTGCAAGCAAGACAAGGAAACGCGAGCCTTGACGAAGTGCGCGTACTTGCCGTACGTAATCAAGTCAAGGTGATGCTTGACACAGTATTGCGTAGCAAATATGTATTTAAAAAGAAAAAAGCCCCTAACTATACGCTATAGTTAAGAGTTCCCTTTAATACTGCAAAATGTTTAATTAAAATTCTGATTCGTTAATCATGATTAAAACGTTTGCCTTTTCAAACATCTTTGCATAAGATCTTAAAAACTTACTCATTTTACTGCCTCCTTTTTTTCTTCAAATTACGCCTGCATTATATAATTAAAAAATGCTATTGTCAACCGTTTTACGACACTTTTTTAAAAGTTTTTTTAAAATTTTTTATTTTGATATTGTTAAACTAAAAATGTTAATTTTTATCAAAATTTTTTGATAAAAGCGTAATATTACCCCAAAATTTGTAAATTATTTTCACACAGTCATTTTTTACAAAAAATAAAAAAGACAAGAATATCATCTTGCCTTTTTATTAAAATAACAATAGTTTTTTTATTGAATACTTACAAAGCCATCCGTACAAACAACGCTGGTTGCAGGTACGTTTAAGTTCCAGCAACTGCCCTTTTCAATCTTGTTCCAGTTTTCAACTGTGCCGTTATAATAAATTTCTTCCAAAATACTGCAGTACGCAAAAGCGTTACTTTCGATAGAAGTTACGCCCGAGCCAATGGTTGCTTTAACAACGCTTACACAACCGCCAAACGCGCTTGAACCGATAGTTTTTACACTATTAGGAACGGTAACTTCTGTTAAACTTTCACAATAATAGAAAGCGAATGCGCCTATTTCTTTTAACCCGTTTTCTAAAGTTAAATTTTCAACACCCATGTTCGCAAAACAATATGCACCCCAAGTTGTTATAGTTCCAGGTATTTTTAAATTTTTAAGGTTAATACAGTCCACAAAAGCGCTTTCACCTATGCTTGTTATTGTACGGGGAATTGAAATGTTTGTTAATTCAATACTTTTATAAAATGCTTTTTCACCTATAGCGGAAACTCTTTTTTCTCCTATGTAAGACGGAATAATTACTTCAGAGCACTCACAAAATTCTTTTTCTTCAACGATATATTGTGCACCGTTATCTGTTTCTTTAAACTTTAAGCACTCATGCTCGTTACCGTTAGCATTGTTGTCACAAGCGGGAAAGATTGCCATAGTAAAACACAAACAAAGCACCACGCTTATAATCTTAATAAATTTTTTCATAATACCACCTTATTTTCTTACTGCGCCGTTTCCTTTAATTATATACTTCCAAGTAACCAAAGCGTTGAGCCCCATAGGTCCGCGCGCATGCATTTTTTGTGTACTAATACCTATTTCCGCACCCAAGCCGAACACAAAGCCATCGGTAAAGCGAGTTGATGCATTGTGATAAACCGAAGAAGAATCAATTTCTTCTAAAAATCTTTGAGCGTTTTCATCACACTTAGTAATGATTGATTCCGAGTGGTGGGTGCTATGCTCGTTGATATGTTCTATTGCTTGATCTAAACTATCTACTGTCTTAACTGAAATAATAGGTCCGCCGTATTCTGTGTAAAAGTCTTCTTCCGTAGCCTTTTCAATATAGGGATAATCTTCAATAACCATATAAGCACGCTCATCTGCTCTTATAACCACTTGCTTTTCTTGTAATTTTTCAGCAATTAAGGGAAGTGTATCTAAGGCATCAACGTGAATAACCAAAGATTCGCAAGCGTTACATACGCTATAGCGCTGAGTTTTTGCATTAAAAATAACTTGTGCAGCCATTTCTCTATCCGCGCTTTGGTCAACGAACACGTGGCAGTTTCCAGAACCCGTTTCAATGATAGGTATGGTAGAATTTTCCACCGCCGCTTTAATTAAAGACGCGCTACCCCTTGGAATAAGAAGATCCACGTATTTATTAAGGCGCATAAATTCCGCTGTGGTTTGGCGTGAAGTGTCTTGAATTACGCTTATTGCATTTTCATCAATACCATTTTCCACCAATGCTTTTTTAATAACCGTTGCGATTGCGGTGTTTGAACGAAGTGAATCACTACCGCCCTTTAAGATTACTGCATTTGCAGTTTTAAAGCAAAGCGCAAACGCATCTGCCGTTACGTTGGGGCGTGATTCGTAAATAATACCGATTACGCCAAACGGAGCGGTCTTTTTTTCAACGCTTATTCCTTGTTCTTTATTTTCATATTCGTAAACGGTTTTTCCCAAAGGACAATCAAGGTTTGCAACTTGTTCTAAGCCAACAGCCATACCTTCAATAACCTTATCATTTAGGGTAAGTCTATCAATAAACGCATCGGTTGCCCCCTTTTGGGTTGCCAACTTAATATCTTCTAAATTTTCTTTAATCAAATATTCTTTATTATCACGGAGAGCCTTTGCCACCGAAATAAGCGCTTTACTTCTAACTTCGTCCGTAAGTTTAATAAGTGATGCCCCCGCCTTTTTTGCAGACTTACCTAAAGATACTAAATCATACATATTATTTGCCTTTTTTAACCTTTCTTCTAAAAAAATTCTTTACTCTTAAAGTGAAGTAAAAATACTTAACCTTAAATCTTCTTAGATTTTTTCTTTTATACCAATTTTGAACGAACTTAAGATACTTTTCATTATCAGCGGATATAAATTTACTGTCTTTATAAAAACCCGCCATTACGCCAAAAACGCTTTGTTCTTCAACAATTTCACACTTAAACTGACTATCACCACAGGTTTGATAACCGCCGTCTAACACGGCTAAAACCCTATGCAAAACGATAACGCCGTCCTTTTCAAAAAGCGCAACGTCAAACTGTTTAAGCCTATCCGTTTTCTTTCTTACAACCACACTCTGCGCGCGGTCTTTTAAGGTAGGCCACATACTGTTTCCGCTTGGGATAAAAGTTATTTCACCACGCTTTTCAAGTTCGGTTTTGTAATTAGTAAACTCGCTCACCTTGATTATACTTCCTCAAATGCTTTAATACCTATAACGCTATCTACAGGAAGAGAGAAGATTACGCCGTGAGCATCAGTATTTCTACCCGCCTTTTCCATAACGGCGCGCATGATTGCATCTTTATTATCACGAGATGCCACAATGTAAATCATTTCTTTTTCTTCGCTTATTGACACACCGAAGAATTTTGCAAGTTCAGCACCAGTCCCCTTTGCTTTAATTACCGTACCGCCACCTGCACCTGCAGAACGCGCTGCATCCATAACTATATCGGTGTTACCTTTATCAACTACGGTTATAATAAGAACAGATTTACTTTCCATTTTATTGTTCTCCTCTTTCTTTTCAATTTCAACTTCACCCGTAAAATATTTGAGTGAAGACATACCGCCTACGCTGTCTAATGGTAAAAACATTGCTATGCCGTTACCCGCCGCGCTAATATTCATTTCAATCATCATGCCCTTAACCAATTCGCCAACTTGTTCTTCTTTAACGATAGTTTCAAACATGATTTTTTCCGTCTTTTCTACACCCAAATGGTTAAGTGTTAAATCGGTTGCCGTGCCGTTACAAAAAGTGCTTAAAACACCTTTTACACCTAAACGGCGGAAAAATTCTAAATATTGCTCGGAATATTCTCTTTTCGTTATTAGCGTTAAATATTTAAACCCTTGCATATTTACCTCCTTAACCGATAATTTCTTCTTGAGCGTGTTCTTTTTGTTGCTCAAGTTTCTTGAGTTTATCCATCTTAATCTTGTATACAAGACCTAAAATTTGAATAGTGATAAGCGGTGTCATAGCAACCATTGCAACTACACCAAAACCTTCAGTTGCGATATTTCCACCAACCGCACCGCATACACCAAGTGCAAGCGGAAGTAAGAAACTTGCCGTCATTGCACCCGACGCTACCCCACCGGAGTCAAATGCGATTGCCGTAAATATATCTGGCACGAAGAAAGTTAACACTATCGCTATTAAATACCCGGGGATTAAAAAATACATAATGGGTATGTGGAAAATTATTCTTGTCATAGCAAGCCCAACGGATACCGCAACACCAATCATTAAACTTGTGCGGAGCGCCTTTTTGGGGATTGCGCCTGAAGTGATTTCAAATACTTGGTTAGTTAAAACGTGAACTGCAGGTTCAGCCGCTACAACGAAGTAACCTATTACCATACCGATAGGTATAATTATCCAGTTGTATGAAAGTTCACCAATCGCTCTGCCTAAATAACTACCAACAGGCAAGAACCCAACGTTTACACCCATAAGGAAGAAAACCAAGCCAACGTAAGTATAAAAAACACCTATTAAAATTCTAATAAAATCGCTTTTGCTTATCTTACTACCAAAAATTCTAAAGATAAAGAAGAATGCAATTATAGGGAGAAGTGCAATGCCAACTTCTTGCATATAATGCGGAAGTGCGTGCGCATATACCGACAACAACTCTTTAGAATCAACTACGTTTACGAGTGTGTTTTGTACGGGTTCAATTTTCTCCGGCTGAAGTATTACGCCTAAAATCATTACGGCAATAATAGGGCCAACAGAACAAAGCGCCGTTAAACCAAAGCCGTCTGTTTCCGCGCCCTTATCACTACGCATTGCCGCAACACCAGTACCGATTGCAATTATAAACGGCACGCTCATAGGTCCAGTAGTTACCCCACCGCTATCAAACGCAAGCGGAATAAACGCTTGGGGAACAAAATAAGATAAAACGAACACCACCAAATAACAAAAGATTAAAAGGTGTGATAATTTTACCCTTAAAACTATTCTTAAAAACGCTATTGCTAAAAATACGCCAACGCCCGCACCAACGGCAAGGATAAGCGTCCACTTATCAACCGATGCGGAAAGTTGGGTTGCCAAAACTGAAAGATCGGGCTCAGAAATAGTTATGAGCACGCCCAAAATAAAGCAAATGGGCACGATTATCCAAATCTTTTTAGAGCGCATAACCGTAGTACCAACGTACTGCCCGATAGGTGTCATAGCCGTATCCGCGCCAAGCGTAAAAAGACCCATTCCGACTATAACGAAAAGAGCCCCTACAATAAACGATAGGAACACACCGCTTTCAATTGGCGCAATAGAAAAACACAATACCAAAACTATTGCCGTTATAGGCAATACTGAAGAAAAAGCCTCTTTTACTTTTTCATTGATAATGGTTCTATCTGCACGGATAAAACTATGTCTTTTTCGCATGCTACATAACCCCATTTTATTCTTCTAATTTAGTATAACAAAAAAACAAATACTTGTCAAGGTTTACCTTGACAGTATATAATGCGTTTTTCACCTTTTATGATTGTTTAATTTAAAAAATAAAAGCGAACAAGATTGTTCGCTTTCTTTTTTAGTCTTTTTTAACGTGAACGTCAAGTTGGTTAAAGGGTATTTCAATACCAGCCTTATCAAACTCTGTTTTAACTTGTTCCATAATATCAAAGTAAACAGTCCAATAATCAGCACTTTTCGTCCAAACACGCGTTACGATATTTATGCTTGAAGAACCGTGTTCTTTTACCCTTACGAAAGGTGCAGGGGTTTTGAAAACGAGTTCGTGTTTATCACAAATATCTTTAACGATTTGTTTTGCCTTTTCAAAATCATCACCGTAACCGATAGAAAACATAAAGTCTACACGGCGTGTATCCTTTTCCGAATAGTTTACGATATCACCGTTGGCAAGCGCGCCGTTTGGAATATAGATAACCTTGTTATCGGGGGTTAGTAATTTGGTATTAGTAAGGTGAATATCAACGACCGTGCCAGAATGTCCTTGCGCTTCAATATAATCATCAATCTTAAAGGGGCGTGTAAGAATAATCATTACGCCACCTGCCATGTTTGCAACGGCACCGTTTACTGCTAAGCCGATACATACACCGAAAGAAGTAATAAGCGCGGTAAGTCCGCTTGTATCTATGCCAAGATATGCAACTAAGCAAATAACCACCGCAATCTTTAACGCTATGCGCAAAACGTACATAAGCGTTTTCATTATAGTTTTATCTGCTTTCTTTTCCACAGATTTCTTTTCTATGCGACGGGTTACAGCGGTAATAATCCTAAAAGAAATTGCCAACACAATTAGTGCAATAATAATTTTTACACCTGTATTTAACGCCCAACTTGCAATGGAATTAAAAAAAGCATTCCAATCCATCTATTTTCTCCTTTTTCTTATTTAATAAATATTATTTTTCATAAAAAGATGCAAAATTTTGCAACCGTTACCGTTTTTTAGTAACCTTTACTTTCAAAAACCAAAAGGCGTTCTTGTAGTGCATCTAAAAATATTCCCCAAGCGTTAGAATTGATAAACGGGTTTTTATCAGGGTTTTCTAACATAAACGCTCTTTTTTCAAGCGTGCAGTTTTGCGCGGGGTGATTGCCGATTACTATATCCACATTTTCAGAGCGCATCTTTTCAATACTTTCTTTCATTATTTGCACGGTGTTTAAGGGGAATTTATGTAGTTGTAAATATTCCTTATACAAAGTTAAAAATCCAACACCGCCCCAGTAACCTACTCTTAAAGTTTTTTCGCCGTCTACCGCGTCAAAGAAAAACGCCATAGTGCCATGCGTATGCCCAGGTGCTAACTTACAAGTGATTTTGGTGTTACCAAGTTTAATAACTTCCCCGTCTTTAATAGTTTTATCGGGGTAACAAATGGGCTCGTTAGTATCGGGTGCTAAACACATAAGCGCGCGCTCAGGCATTTCTTTAATGAGATTAGTGTCAACTTCACTCATATAAATGGTTGCGCCGTATCTATCCCTAAGCCTATCCCCACCACCAAAATGGTCAAAGTGTCCGTGAGAATGTATAACTATCTTTATATCTTTGGGATTAAACCCAAGTTTTTCAATAGAACTAATTAAACTGTCGTAATTATTAGAAAAACCGCTGTCGAATAAAATTAAGCCTGCGCCAGTATCAATAAGGTGCATGCACACCATTTTATCACCAACGTAGTAAAGATTACCGAAAATCTTAAAAGGTTCAATGTTGAAAGCCGTGGGGTTTTCATAAAAATCTTTGTGGCTAGGCACAAAACTTTCCCAAACTTCACGGTAAGTTCTTACCTTGCCAAACTTACACTCTTTGTATTCCATACTTTCTCCTTAAATATCTTCCGCCAAAACTTTGCGTTTTTTCCATTTGCCAGAAAGGAAGTAAATTACACTTGGTATCGCGTACCCGTACGGTGCTAAACCGTAACCTAATACAAAACCGAAGAAACCCCAGCCTAACGCTATACCAAAAAGCCAACTTAAGCCTATACGCAAAAGCACTCCGTCAAGAATTGAAAGCACCATGCCGAACTTTGCAAAACCCATACCTTGAATAAGCGCACCGCTACCACGCATAAGCGCAAACGCGGGGAACATTACTAATATTGCCCTTATAAATTCGCCACTCATTTCGTGAACGGCAGGGTTTTCGTCAAACAACATAAACATTTGCTTGCCGAACGCTATATAAAGTATCATAAAGAATATTGTAAGCGCAACTGAATACATCCATGCGCAGTACACTATTTTCTTTACGCGTTTAACGTTTTTAGCACCGATATTTTGGCTTATCATAGGAACGGCGGCGTATTGAATACCTAAGCAAATCTTATTTACGATATCGTCAATTCTACATCCAGCGCCAAAGGTTGCAGATGCAACTACGCCAACTTCATTTATCATCGAGTTTACAAAAAGCATTGAAATATTTATAAAACCCGATTGAATTGCCATAGGCGTTCCAACAGAGGTTATCATTTTGATATACTTTCCCTTGGGAATAAAACTTTCCAACTTGAAGTCAAAGCCGAACTGCGCTTTCTTCTTCATTAAGTAAAGAATTGAAAATATAAAGGATACTGCTTGACCGATAATGGTTGCCCAAGCAGCCCCTGCAACGCCCCAACCCCAAAGACCAGTAAACAACAAGTCTAAAATAAGGTTTACTACGGACGCAATACCTATGAATAAAAACGGCCTTTTAGAGTCGCCCATACCGCGGAGTATTGCTGAAACAAGGTTATAACCCGCCGTAAACACAAAACCACCTGCACATATACTCATATATTCTTGCGCCATAGCGTAAGACTCTTGGGGCATGTTGATTAAATTTAAAATAAGCGTTTGTCCAACTAATATTATGGTTGAAAAACCAAGTGCAAGCATGCAAATAAAAGCAAAAAGAGTACCTATTATTTCGTTCATTTCTTTGCGCTTTCCAGCACCTAACGCTTGACCTAAAAGAACTTGCCCTGCGTTAGAAAAACCTAAGCACACCATTGTTGCAAAGTTTAAAATTTGGCTTGATTGCGATACTGCAGAAAGTCCGTAAGTCCCTACGTACTTGCCAACAACTATCATATCTATCGTGCTGTATAAAACTTGCAACGCATTCGACGCCATAAACGGCAACGCAAACAGCAACAACTGTTTTGCAATATTCCCTTGTGTAAAATCTTTCGTTATACTCTTAGCCATTATTATTTTTGTCCATTTACTTATTTTCAATAAGTAATGATAACACCTACCCCTATTTTTGTCAAGAAAATCTAACCCCGTATTAGTTTTTAATAAAAAAGGATAGCACTTTTGCACTATCCTTTTCGGTTTAAAAATTATATGTTGTTTTTGCAGAAAGTTCTTATTCTTTCTATTGCTTTTTCAATGCTATCTCTGTCGCCAGAGTAACTTACTCTCATGTAACCTTCGCCACACTCACCAAAAGCGTTACCAGGCACGCAAACCACCTTTGCATCTTCTAACAATTTATTACAGAAAGTGGTGCTGTCCATACCCGTTCCTTTTAACGACGGAAATAAATAGAACGCACCTTTAGGGTTGTTGGGTACTATTCCGTCTATTGATGAAAAACCTTGGATTGCAATTTTTCTTCTTTCTGCAAACTCACTTCTTACTTCTTCAATAAATTCAGGGTGGTCAAGCGCAAAAGCCGCAGCAAGTTGCGCGGGGGTGTTTATACAAGAGTTGAAATATTCTTGAACTTTAGTCATTCTATCAATAATTCCGCGCGGTCCAGCAACGTAACCTATACGCCAACCAGTCATTGCGTATGCTTTAGAGAAAGAATTTACAACTATCGTGCGTTCTTTCATATTAGGGAATTGAGAAATTGACAAAGGCTTAACCCCGTCGTATAAAAGTTCGCCGTAAACTTCATCTGATAAAACTAAAAGGTCTAATTCAACACAAAGTTTAGCAATTTTCTTAAGTTCTTCTTCATCAATAACTTCACCCGTGGGGTTGTTAGGGTAATTGATTATCAATAATTTGGTCTTGCCTTTTTTATAACGCTTGCGAATTTCTTCAGCCTTAATACAAAAACCATCTTCAAACTTAGTGGGAACAGGCACGGCTACACCACCACAGTATGACACAGTCTTTTCAAAGTTTAAGTATTGCGGATCTTGGATAAGAACTTCATCACCAGGTTCTAACAATACTTGCATTATAAGAGCGAAAGCACCCATACCGCCGTTGGTTACCATAATTTCCGTTTCAGGGTCAAAAAAGTTTTTAGCAATAAAGCCCCTTTCGGAAATTTTACGGCGAAGTTCCATTCTGCCCGCGTTAGGTGCATAATGCGTATTGCCCGACATGAGCGCATCTGCACACGCTTTGCAAATTGCAAGATTAGTGTTTTGGTTAGGCTCACCTATACCCATACTAATAACACCTTGCATTTTTGACGCTTTATCGAACATAATTCTAATTGCGCCTTGGTCAATGTTTTTTGCTTTTTGATTTAATTTTTCAAACCCAATCATTTTTCGCTCTCCTTTTTGCCCCTAAATCTTCTTAGCAACAAGATTGTAGCACCTTTTATTTTAACTTGCAACTCATTATTTTAAAGTTTTTTCATTGTTTAGTTAAAAAAACTAAACCACAACACAAAACTGCCAATATCTTAAAATAATTTTTTAAGTTATTTGTTATTTTACTTAAAATTTTATCAAATTTATAAAATTATTTGATTTTTTTGAAAATAAATCTTATAATATAGTTAAAATATAAAAGGTGGTTCATTATGGATAAAACCGACATCAAAATTTTAGAAATTCTCTCAAAAAACGCGGATATTACCGCAACGAAGTTAGCAAAACAAGTGCATTTTTCCGTACCGAGCGTAAATAAAAGAATTACCGCACTTAAAAAAAGTGGCGTTATTAAAAACACCACTATTATTACCGACAGCAAAAAGGTTGGAAAGCCACTTACTGCGTTCGTTCTTATCGTATTAAAATCTATTGAACACACCAAACCTTTCTTAGAATATGCCGATAACGACCCTGACATCTTGGAATGCTTTGCCATAACTGGCGAATATGATTGCATGATAAAAGTGTGTGCAGCATCGGTAGAGGCGCTCGACAAAAAGTTAGCACTACTTAAAACCCACAACGGCGTTATGAAAAGTTACACAATGCTTTCTTTAACTACACACAAATACTCCCCCGCAATCTTACCCGATATAGAAGAATAAAGTTTGTTGTTGACCTTTTGTTGACCTGATGAATAAAGTTGTTAAAAAGTTTAAAAAAGAAAAGTCTTAAAATCATTAGTGATTTTAAGACTTTTTTGTTGGTCGGAGTGACATGATTTGAACATGCGACCTCTTGGTCCCGAACCAAGCGCGCTACCAACTGCGCTACACCCCGTTCCATCTTTTCTAATATACAATTCAATTTTTCTACTTGCTATTGTTTATGGTAGCGCCCAAGGCGCTTCCACTCTCGTGCCATAAGGGCACTCGCGGGCTTTGGCTACAAACAGTTCACTGGACTGTTTGCTTAACGCGTCGCCCCAACTGCGCTACACCCCGACTTTTATTTGCTTGATTGAAAACGCCACTTAATAACAAAAATTTTCATCAAGCATTAGATATTATATATGTTTTTTAACAAAAAAGCAAGAATTTACACAACCTTTTTCATCAAAAGTTATGCCTTCTTGCTCTAAAAGTTGTCTTTGACGGTTTGCCCCACCGAAAGCGAACGCTTTACTGACCTGACCAAACCTATTGACAACCCTATAACACGGTATGGTTTCGGGCGAAGGGTTTACGTGAAGTGCCCAACCCACCTGTCTTGACATTCTGCGGTTGCCTAAAATTTCAGCAATATCGCCGTAAGTCATAACCATACCGTAAGGGATTTGTTTTACAACTTGATAAACGTTTTCAAAAAAACTCATTTTATAATGTTACTTTTTAAGTGTAAAGAAACAAGTTAGGCAAGGCTCGTAAAGTGTTTGGGGTGAGATTAACCTTTTTGGTTATCGAAATCCAAACACGAAACAGTAACGATGCATAACGCAGTTTATTTGCTCTTAAAATTAGATTCTGTTTAAGCCTGACTTAATAGCAGCCTCTTTTACAGCCTTAGCAACGGTGAAAGCAACGCGCTTATCAAACGGTGCAGGGATAATATAATCGGGGGCTAATTCTTCATCAGAAATTAAAGATGCAATTGCAGTTGCTGCAGCAATCTTCATTTCTTCGTTAATATCAAGTGCTCTACAATCAAGCGCACCACGGAAGATGCCAGGGAAAGCAAGAACGTTGTTGATTTGGTTGGGGAAGTCACTTCTACCAGTACCAACAACAGCCGCACCAGCCTCTAACGCCAAATCGGGCATAATTTCAGGTGTGGGGTTAGCCATAGGCATAACGATTGCACCCTTATTCATAGAGCGAACCATATCTTGAGTTAAAACGCCAGGTTGACTTACGCCAACGAAAATATCCGCACCCTTAACTGCATCAGCAAGAGTACCTTTTTTGCCAAGTTTATTAGTAAATTCAGCAATTTCTTCTTTAGCGGGGTTCATACCTTCTTTTCTGCCCTTATAAATAATACCACGGCTATCGCACATAACAACGTCTTTTGCGCCCATAGAAATCATAAGTTTTGCAATTGCTTCGCCTGCAGCGCCTGCGCCACTGAAAACAATGCTAACGTCTTCCCACTTTTTACCAACGAGTTTAAGGGCGTTAATGCACGCTGCAACGCACACAACGGCTGTTCCGTGTTGGTCGTCATGAAATATAGGAATATCTATTTCAGGGTCTTCTTTGAGCCTTTTTTCAATCTCAAAACAGCGTGGTGCTGAAATATCTTCTAAGTTGATACCACCAAAGCTACCAGCAAAAAGTTTGATTGCATTTACAATTTCATCTACGTTTTTACTGCGAACGCAAAGTGGAAGAGCATCTACCCCACCGAATTCTTTGAAAAGCACGCATTTGCCTTCCATAACAGGCATGCCGGCTTCGGGGCCGATATCGCCCAAACCCAAAACCGCCGTGCCATCGGTGGTCACAGCTACGAGATTGTGGCGGGGGGTAAGTT